>CAZSZB010000001.1:0-11762 GCA_964611205.1 uncultured Candidatus Saccharibacteria bacterium
GTACCGGCGCCAGCGACGCCGCCACCGCCCGCACCAACTTAGGAGCGACCACCGTCGGTGCCAACTTCTACACCCTCACCAACCCCGGCGCCATCACTTTCCCTCGCATCAATGCCGACAACACTGTCTCAGCTCTGAACGCCGCTGACTTCCGCACAGCTATCGGTGCTGGTTCCGGTGGTGGTTCAGTTACTTCCGTCGGACTCTCAGCTCCAACTGGCTTCTCTGTCTCTGGTTCACCAGTGACCACGGCTGGTACTTTAACTTTGACCTACGCCTCCGGCTACGAAGGACTTCAGACTGCTTCTTCTACTGCTTGGAATACTTTCTATAACACGCCTTCTAATCGCATCACGGCTGGTACTGGTCTTAGTTGGGCTGGCAACACTCTTAATGTCGGTACTGTTGATATTTCTAGCAACACTAACTTAGCCGTCGGCAACGGCGTCACCTTAACCGGTGATACCTTAACCGTGACAGCTGCCGGTGGTCTTGCTCAAACTACTGGCGGACTAACCACTACCGGTGTGCTAGAAGATTTAAATACACTTGGAGCGAATACTATCGCTGATCAATTCCTGGTTTCAACCGCCGCTGGTACTTTAGCTTGGGAGAGTGGCGCCACCGCTCGCACATCTCTTGGTGTTGATGCCGCTGGTACCGACAACTCAACTAATGTCACCTTAGCTGGAACTCCAGACTATCTCACCATCTCTGGTCAAACTATTACCCGTCACAAACTCGACTTGATTGACGACGTTAACACTTTCACTTCTGCTAATCTAGCTTCCAACCTCACTGATGAATCAGGTACTGGTGTGGTGGCGTTTACGAATTCGCCAACATTTACAGGTATCCCAGTTCTTCCATCTGGTTTCCTTATCGGTGCTAATAGTTTCAATCGAACAGGTGCTCACAACTTAACTCTTACTACCACTAATACAACATCACTCACCTTACCAACTTCTGGAACGGTAGCTGTTACCTCAAGCGCTATGACAGGTACTTTTGATGGTAATAACTTTGCCGGAGGTGCTATCGGACAAGGTGATATTCTTTACGGATCTGCCGCTGGTGTGATTTCAGAATTACCAAAAGATACTAACGCCACTCGCTATCTATCTAATACCGGCGCATCTAATAATCCAGCCTGGAGTCAGATTAACTTAGCTAACGGTGTCACCGGTATACTACCTATCGCCAACGGTGGTACCGGCGCCAGCGACGCCGCCACCGCCCGCACCAACTTAGGAGCGACCACCGTCGGTGCCAACTTCTACACCCTCACCAACCCCGGCGCCATCACTTTCCCTCGCATCAATGCCGACAACACTGTCTCAGCTCTGAACGCCGCTGACTTCCGCACAGCTATCGGTGCTGGTTCCGGTGGTGGTTCAGTTACTTCCGTCGGACTCTCAGCTCCAACTGGCTTCTCTGTCTCTGGTTCACCAGTGACCACGGCTGGTACTTTAACTTTGACCTACGCCTCCGGCTACGAAGGGCTCAAAACCGCTTCCACTACCAACTGGAACGCCGCTTATAGTTGGGGGAATCATGCGAGTGCAGGGTACCTTACTTCAGTATCACCTTCAGATCTAACTCTTACCAATGGTTACGTATTTCGAGGTTCCTTGGGCAACGTAGCAGAAGCTACTAGCTCCCTCTTTATTGCTGACAATGGCATGGTGGGGGTGGGAGCTACCACTCAGCTTGGCAGTGAGCTGTTACGTGTCGATGGTAATGTTGCGATTGGTTCAAATTATATAAACAATGATGGGGATGCAGCGCTCGGACTTTCTTTTAGTACTGCAGGACGTGCTATTGTGACAATTGATAGTTCGAGTGTAAGTGATGCTGTTGAAGTAGTTAATACTAACACCACCACCAACTCAGGTTCTCGACTCCTATTCTCTTCTGGTGGTTCGAGTGTTCATATGGCAGGCATAGCTATGCGTCGAGTAAATTCTTCCAATGCGTCACTTTCTTTTGAAACGCGTAACGGCGGAACGTTAACTGAATGGATGAGTCTTGATGAAAATGGACAACTCGGCATTGGTACTACTTCACCAGCTTCGAAACTCGATGTCTGGGGTGACTTTAGAGTAGGTACGTCGTCAACCCCGGCACTTTTTGTTGACACATCAGCGAATCAAGTGATGATAGGAACCGTAACTCCAACTACACTAGGTGGAGGAGTTGTTAGCCCTGGTTTATTTATGTCTGATCGGAGTATTGTCTTTAACAATAGCGGTAACACTTCTAGACACGGCGAAATATACACTGATAGCAATGGTTATCTCAATATTCTTGCAAGTAAGATAGGATATTTTGGTTTAGAGGGTTCTTCAGCTCTTGAACACATGATTGCTGTCTCTGAGAGTGGAGTTAGTATTAATGCAAACCAAGGAGGAAACCTCGATTTCATTGTTAAAGGGGATACTGATCAAAATCTCATCACTGCCGATGCTGGACTTGACATGGTTGGTATTGGAGTTGCGATACCGTCATACAAACTAGAAGTGGCCGGAACAGCTAGCTCAACTCTATTCACTACAGCTGGAGGAGATAGTAATAACTGGAACACCGCTTATGGTTGGGGGAATCATGCTACTGCTGGTTACCTTACTTCCGTCAATAATAGCAACTGGTCAGGTACGGATCTTTCTATCGCCAACGGTGGTACCGGCGCCAGCGACGCCGCCACCGCCCGCACCAACTTAGGAGCGACCACCGTTGGTGCTAACTTCTACACCCTCACCAACCCAGGAGCTATCACCTTCCCACGTATCAATGCAGACAACACTGTCTCTTCTCTGAATGCCGGTGACTTCCGGACTGCAATTGGGGCTGCTCTAGTTACTTTTGGTATTAACAATCAGATCCCTTTTATGAACGCTGGGAGTACAGATTTTGAATACAGTTCAAGTTTTACTTTTGATGGTGTGAATCTTATTCTTGGAAATAATAATGGAATTGCAATAGGGGGAACACGTATGTTTTATGCGTCTACTACAAATAATTTAATTGCGATTGGCGATGGAGCGGGAGCTTTAATTAATGGCGACGGAACAAACAACACAATTATTGGCGATAGAGCATTAACTGCAGCAACTTCCACAAGTGAACTTGTGATAATTGGTAGCCGAGCTGCTCAAAATCTAACTAAATCAAATCGAAGTGTTGTTATTGGATATAATGCAGCCTCTAGTGCAACAACTGCCAATGGTATGACTATTGTAGGATGGGGAGCTGGTTCAGACCTTACTTCTGGAGGAGATAATACCTTTATTGGTGAATGGGCAGGAGCCAACGTTACCACAGGAAGTAGTAACACTTATGTTGGAGAATGGGCAGGAATTGGCAATATAGGTGGAGAAAGTAACACAGCAGTCGGACAACGAGCTGCTCAGCAGCTTGTCTCCGGTTCGCGTAACTCCATTCTTGGGAAAAATGCCGCTTTAAATCTAGGCACTTCAAGCGATTCGGTTTTAATTGGGCATAATGCAGGAAGTGGATCTGCTGCAACTTATCAAGCTGATGAGTTGGTGGTAATTGGAGCATATGCTGGTAATAGTCTGGAAACAGGTTCAGAAAATAATGTGCTTATTGGTTTTCGAGCTGCTGAAAATATGACTACAGGATCTAACAATATATTACTGGGTTGGCGGGCAGGTGATGAAATAACAACAGGTTCTAAAAATATAGTGATTGGATATGACATCGATACACCTTCCATTGCGAGCTCAAATACTCTCAATATTGGCAATCTTATTTTTGGTACAAACATTGATGGTGTAGACTCCTCACTTTCAAGTGGAAATATTGGTATCGGCTCTACCACACCAAGTCGGAAGTTAACAGTCGTTGGTGACGCTATCATAACGGGGCCTCTTTATGACAACAGCAACAGTGCCGGGTCAAATGGGTATGTACTACAATCAACAGGATCAGGATTTGCTTGGGTAGCTACTTCTACCTTAGGTATTTCCGGTGGTGGTTCAGCTAGCTTAGCTGGTCTCACCGACACTGACGTTACTGGAGTAACTGCTGGCAACATTTTAGTTTTTAATGGCTCGAACTGGGTTGACCAAGCGACAACGACATTCTTGATGCAAAACGAGCTCAGTACTTCCGCCCAGCTGGCTGGACTCTTAAGTAATGAAACTGGCACCGGCAACGTTGTCTTTTCTGCTTCACCAACTTTGTCCGGTACACTCAATGCAGCATCGGGAGATTTCTCTGGCTCACTAACCCTCAGCGGAACAGGGGATTTGATATTAAAAGATAATTACATAAGTGGCGACGGCGATAATGAAGGTCTCTATGTCGGAAGCACTGGCTTTGTTGGATTTGATTCAGCTGCCAACAACTTCACCGCTGGTGGTTTTCAACCAGCCGCCGCCCTCCACATAAACGGCAACCGCATGGCTGACGCGAGTACGACAGTCACCAGCATGGCCGACTACACAATAATCTTGCACTGTGAAGTGACAGGTTCTAGTTGTAACCTAATTGATCGAAGTGCTGGATTTGCTGTGAAAAGAAACTCAGATTCTACTTCTCGCAAAGATGTCTTTTTCGTCGGTGAAGATTTTAATCTGGTGCGAGCTGGCGGATCTTCTCCTTACGCCACTTTCGATGCTTCAACAGGTAATTTCGGTATTGCTTCTAGTACACCAAGTAGAAAATTAACGGTTGCCGGCGACGCTGTCATTACTGGAGCTTTTTATGACAACAGCAACAGCGCTGGTGGTAACGGCTATGTCTTGCAAAGTACCGGTTCAGGATTTGCTTGGGTAGCCACCTCTACTCTCGGACTAGGCGGGGGAGGATCAGCCACTTTAGCTGGTCTTACCGACACTGATGTTACAGGAGTGTCAGCTGGAAATATTTTGGTTTACGACGGTGCAAACTGGGTTGACCAGGCTACCTCTACATTCTTGATGGAAAACGAGCTTAGTACTTCGGCACAGCTTGCTGGTCTACTAAGCAACGAAACCGGTACTGGCAACGTCGTCTTCTCAGCTTCACCAACACTTACGGGGACGGTAAATGCCTCCGCCGCTACACTTTCTTCCACTCTCTACATGTCTGGCTCGGCTGCCAACATTCGCCTGGGTAGCAATTATCTTTCTGGCGATGGCGATGATGAAGGAATTTCCGTCGACAATAGTGGAATAGTGAGCTTATCTAATAACCTTAATATGGTTAATGCTAAAGATATTCGTTGGGGCGGTGTTCGTATCTTAGGAGATAGTGGTGCTAATATGTTGGCCTTCTATACTAATGGTTCGGAGGTAGGACGGTTTAATTCTGCTAATGGCAATTTCGGAATTGGCGACACTAATCCAGACGCTCGTCTAGAAATAAGCCTCAACGGTACTACCATCGATGCCTTCCGGGTCTCAAGTGATGATAATACTGATGGCGATCTCTTTGCCATTCTTGATACTGGTGAGGTGGGAATTGGAAAAGCAACTCCTGCTTATAAACTAGACGTCGCCGGAGACATCAACCTAACCGGCAGTCTTCTCTTCAACGGTACCGCCTTAGGCATAAACAACCTCTCAGACGGACAGAAAGACACCACCAACAACAACCTCTTCCTCGGTCACGCAGGCTTCACCGGTACTTTCTATAATGAATTCAACACGGCCATTGGTCTAGGGGCTTTAAATACCAAAAACACTAACAACTCTTTTTCAGATTATGGTGATGCTAACGTAGCAGTAGGGTATCAGTCTTTATACTCCAACACCACCGGTTACTACAACACAGCCCTTGGTAATACTGCTCTTACCTCCAACACCACCGGTTACTACAACACCGCCAACGGCTCATTCTCTCTCCAAAACAACACCACCGGCTCCGCCAACACCGCCAATGGTGTAAACTCCCTCTACTTTAACACCACCGGCTCCGCCAACACCGCCAATGGTGTAAACTCCCTCTACTCCAACACCACCGGTACATACAACACCGCCAATGGTTATGCCTCCCTCTACTACAACACCACCGGCTTCAACAACACCGCCCTTGGCTACCAAGCAGGACGCTACCTCACCGACGGCACCTCCGCTGCCTCTACCACCGACGACTCTCTCTTCCTCGGACAAGACACCAAAGCCCTCACCGCCAACGACGAAAACTCCATCGTCATCGGATACAACGCTAATGGTCTAGGGTCTAACACGGTGGTCTTAGGAAATGACAGTATTACCACTACGGCGCTCAAAGGAAATGTGGGTGTTGGCGACACTACACCATCGGCACTCTTTACTGTCGGTAACGGAGACCTTTTCCAAGTCAATGGTTTTGGAGCCATTGCTGCCTCTACTGGTATTACAACTTCTGGCAACCTTACTCTCTCTGGCACCGCTGCCAACATCGCTCTTGGTTCTAACTACCTTTCAGGAGACGGCGGTGATGAAGGTATCAATATAGACAGTTATGGGAAAGTTGGAATGGGTGCTGTTGCGGGCACTTACCAGCTGACTGTCGGAGGTGATGTTTCGATTAGTGACACACTTTTCATAGCTCCACCTGGAAATGATACTGATCCTTGGTCAGGATCAACTGTTTCTAATAAGGTGCTTAAACTTAATGGTCGTACTGAAACATATGTCCATAATGACACTTCAGATTTTTATCATATCTATAGTCCAGGTTGGACATCATATTTCCGTCTTGGTCGCAATAGTAGTGATGGTTTCCAACAAGTTATGGAGATTAAAGGTAACGATACTGACCAATACTTAGCACTTTATGATGGAACAACAAGTAATGTTGGTTTGAAACTGCATGCTACGGGAAAGTCTTATTTTAACGGTGGTAACGTTGGAATTGGTGCCACTAATCCAACGAGTAAGTTGCATGTCGCTGATAATTCTACTACCTACGCTACGCAAGTTGTACAATCACACGCTGATGGTTGGGGAAGTTATATCTATGTAGGAAATAATGATGCCGATAAGAGCGCGTTTCAGATTGATAATTCTTCAGGTAGTATCTTCACTATACGAAATGATGGAAAGGTGGGGATTGGTACCTCCACACCAGAATCACGTCTGCACTTAGAAAACACTGGATTATCAGGTGATGTGAACGCTGGTATTAAGCAAGATATAGGTTTTGCCAACACTGTCAGCGGGGCAGTACAGTATGGTGACCGAGCATATCTAACTATCGGCTCAACTGCTACTTCAACTGTGGTTGGTGGTATTGTCCGACTAGAGGACGGAACTACTTTCGGCAACACTGTTCGTGGCTTTGAAGTGCAAGCGAATAAGGGCGGAAATACGCAAGGAGAAAATACAGCGCTCGCTGGCTTTGCTCGCACCTTTGGTGTGCGCGGGTACAGCTCTGGTGACGCTGGTGGAGTGTATGAACCGGCTGGAGGATTCTTTGAAACAGGAGGAACTACACAAGGTAACGCGATTCGTGGTTACTCTGGCACAATCACATCCTCAGAATTATTATCACTCTTCCAAGATTCATCTGCCTTTACCGGTACTGGGTTGATGATGAACTTCGGAAACTCTGGTGGAAGTTTCTCAGCTGGGACTTCTAAGTTTGTCGATTTCCAAAATGCCGGAACCTCTAAGTTCACTGTCACAGCCCACGGAACTACCACCATTGGTGACGGTACCACCAACAATATGGCAGGCTTGCAGATTGGCTATGGTGGACTGTGTGTCGATAATGATGGTTCTTGTTCTGCTTCAGTCTTGGGGCGAATTGCTTCTGTGAGTACCTACACCGGTAACTCCGACTTAGCGGAAATGTACTTCTCAAGTCAGACTCTTGAGCCAGGAGAGATTGTGGTTAGTGATGACTTCCTGTCTGTTAAGCGAGCTCATAAAGAATCAGGAGCACGAGTACTAGGAGTGGTTTCTACCAAGCCTGGTTTGCTCCTTGGTTCTGACGATGAGTCATTGATACTAGGTCAAACAGGTTATCCGCTAGCTCTTTCTGGACGTGTACCAGTTAAGCTTTCTGATGAGAACGGACCAGTTGCGGTTGGTGACCCATTGACACTTTCTTCATTACCGGGAGTAGCCATGAAGGCCACAGAGGCTGGAGAAGTGGTTGGATATGCATTGGAATCCTTCGATGGAACATATGCTTACACCGAAGGGTATGTGAACCAGTTTGGTGATGATATCGCTGAACCTAACTATGAAGCTTATAACGTCAACGAAAAAGCTAACAATACCAACAACTGTTACTTTGGTGCTGGCGGAGAAGCAGGAGTAGCTGCTCTTGAGTGTGATCCAACAGATGTAGCTAGCAACAATAACGGTTCATTAGAAGATGGTGAGGCCGAGGCACGTTATGCAGCCGAACAGGCAGCCCTTGCAGCCTTACGAAATGAGCCAGCTGCTACTAGAATGGTGGAAGATAAGCAGGTGAAAGTTGGTAACGTCACTATGTTTGTAGAACGAGGACTACACTTAGCCGCTGACCAGATAAATATTCTTAACGAACTAACTGCTACTTCAAGCGAGTTGGTACTAGGAGCCGAAGAAGATAGTGGTGAGACATTATGGAGTCGTTTGAAAACTCTGGCCCAGAACTTTGTTGACGGTGTCCTTACCATTACCGGTGTTAAGACTAAATTGGTTGATTCCGAAAGAGTTCAGACTCAGGAACTCTGTGTTGATGATGTCTGTGTGACTGCCGATGATTTGCGCGCTTTATTAGGAGGGTCGAACAATAGTAATAGTGGAGCAGGAAATGAATCAGACCAAGGTTCGGAAACTGGTGGAGGAACGACAGTAGGAGAAGGAGGTGAAGAAGAAGGTGAGACAGCCACTTCTACCGACGATGGTACGGGAGATAATACAGGGACACCGGAAGGTGGTGGAGATGATACGGCCAGCTCTACTCCAGATGGAACTGGCGGAGAAGCTCCGCCGGGTTCGGGGACAGAAGTCCCTGAACCCGGCGGTAACGCACCGGATGACACTGATACAATAGATAGCACAGAAGACGAAACTAATACCGATACACCACCAGATCCCGACCCAGCTGATGTCCAACCACCAACCTCGACCCCAGAAACCACTTAAAGTACCTATATATGTATAAACAAAACCTACAACAGAAAATCTTCAGAACTACCAGCAGCTTTTTGGTATTCGTACTCGTATTTGGAGCAACTTTTAATTTCTTGCCACAACCGGTTATTGACCAGGCGGGGAAACTTTCGTACGAACCAGCTATTTCGGAAGCGCAAGCAGCTGGTGAAACTGTGACGATATCGGAAGTATTTAGTACTAATGGCACATCAACCTTTAGTGTGCCGACTGGAGTTACTTCTGTTGAGGTGAAAGCTTGGGGTGCCGGAGGCGGAGCCGGTGGTGGGTACAACATCTCTGGTTCAACTGGTACTGGAGGCGCTGGAGGAGCCGGAGGTTTTGCCAGTAGTACTATAGATGTCTCTGGCTTATCGTCTCTCCAAATACGAGTCGGTGATGCTGGTAAAGGAGGTAATATTAATACTGAAGGTGGTGGCGGTGGAGACTACTCAGGGGTTTTTACTTCGACTGATGATCCTATCTTAATAGCCGGAGCCGGAGGCGGTGGTGGTGGATCCGGATACTCCGCCACTGAAACCGGCGGCGCTGGAGGAGCCGGCGGAGGCACTAATGGCGTTGACGGTAGTGACGGGCTTGATCATGCTACTAATGTTGGTATGGGAGGCGGTGGCGGATCACAAGCTGGCGGAGGCGCCAATGGTTGGGGTGGCGGTGGTACTAATGGGCAAGACGGTGGCGCCTACTATGGCGGTGACGGAGGTAATGGCTATAATGTGTCTGGACAAGGAAGTGCGACCGAAGGTTTAGGGGGTGCTTATTTTGGCGGCGGTAACGGAGGTAGTTCATATTATGCTGGTGGAGGTGGTGGTTCTGGATATTATGGTGGAGGTGGAGGCGAAGCTGCTGCCCCTAGCGAAGGCGGAGGCGGAGGTGGAGGCGGCTCTGGTTATGCTTCTACCACTTTAGCCTCCCCGTACATATTGATTGCTGGTTCTGGAACCATTACTCCACAAACAAATGATACTGATTATATAGCGGGTATTGGAACTGGCGGTAGTGGAAATTATAAGGCCGATGGCGATGATGGCGGTGATGGTTTGGTAGTTGTTTCTTACGAAGTACCAGCTCCGAAAGTTTGGAACACAACCGACTGGTCAACCTACGACATCATCACAATTGGTGCTGATAATATCGACGAAAATCTCACAGATTTCCCGGTCTATGTTGATTTAGCTAATCTCTCCACAGGTTTCTGGGACACTATTAATACTGGCGGATCTGATATCCGTGTTACCACCGACGATGGTTCGCCAATCGAACTTCCAAGAGAAATAGTCTCTGCCTCCACAACCGCAAAGACCGGAGAGCTCCACTTCAAAGCCAACAGTATCAGCTCCACCACCGACACTATTTTCCGTATCTACTACAATGGTACTACCACTCTCGATTATGCAGATGATGCCACTTACGGAGCTCAGAATGTCTGGACCAATGACTATGTCGGTGTCTGGCACTTGGGTGAGGAAGGAAATACAAACGGTGGAGGCTATCGAGACTCAACCGCTAATGCTCATGACGGAACTGGTACTTCAATGACTAGTGCGTCCGATGTATCAGCCGTTATGGGAAATGGTCAAAATTTTGATGGTACTGCTGATTACATTAATATTGGGGACACAGGTCTAACTTTCAATGATGTAACTATATCAACTTGGGCAAAGGTAGCGTCGGGTGATGCCCAAGTTTGTGACGGCGTCATTTTTAATCGTTCTACATCTGCGAGCGGTATCAATGTGGGATCGTGTCAAGATTTGACAAGAGCCGGGTACCATTGGCTTGGTGAGTCTAATACATACAGTTGGGTAGGAGGTCCTACATACCCAACAGATCAGTGGTTTTATACTAGCTTTGTCCTCAATAATACAGCTGCATCTATTTATGTGAATGATTCCTCAAGCATAAACTCAGTGTCACATAGTGCTGCAGCCTTTGATGATTTAATATTTGGTGCAGATGTATTATCGACCAATCGACACTTCAAGGGTGAGCTGGATGAAATTCGTATCGCCTCCTCCACTCGCTCAGCAGCTTGGATTAAAGCTGAATATACTAACCAAAAGAAGACAAGTGATTTTTATTCGGTTAGATCCACAACAATAACTTCTGGCTCTGACCCAGCATCTACTACAATAGCCCCCGGTTCACCAACTATCACTGATTCTTTTACCTTTCAAGCCGATTCTCCCGGTGATACTATAACTTCTGTTACAGTTGCTCATACCAACCCCTCCACAATGGGTCTCATTGAGATCGTGAGTGACAATGGGAACACGGTTTATGGTTCAATATCTAACCCTACAGGTACTAGTTCGGTAATTACGCTTTCTACTAATACTTTGACAGTCGGTGCAAGTCAGACTGCTTACAAAATACGAGTCACACCAAAATCACACGCTGATTTGTCTAGTGGTAATGAGGGAGCTTTATATTCTATTTCAACACATATAGTATCTTGGACAGGTACTCATGTAGCAATGGGAAGTGATACGTCTAATACTTTTATTATTGATAATCAAAGCCTACCGAGCTTTGGTATTTTGGGCTCACTATCGTTTACTTCTAAGGCGGACTATGCTGCAGGCTCTAACCCTTTTGATGTTATATCTGCCGACTTCAACAACGACGGGCACGCTGACCTCGCTGTGGCCAATTATGCTTCCA
>CAZSZB010000001.1:11862-118343 GCA_964611205.1 uncultured Candidatus Saccharibacteria bacterium
GGCCAACTATAATGTCAACTCTAACTCCGTCTCTGTTTTTCTTAATAACAGTACTCCATCGTTAACTACCACTTCTGGATCGAAACAGCCGGTTGTCTCATACATTACTCCATCACAGAGCGATTTAAACTCAATCCTTATCCTCCGTTCGACCAATGCTATTACGGATGTACCAGTAGGTGGTACCACCTATACCGTTGGTGATACTATTGGCTCCGCTACGGTAGGGTGTATCGATACGACTGTTGCCACTTCTACAGCAGATTCATGTACGGTAACAGGGCTGAATGCAGGTGCTGTATACTATTTAAAAGCATTTGTAAAAGATGATTACGGTAACTATTCTACTGGGATGGTTCCGATAGGGAGCCCGATTACGACGCCGCAAGATCCAGCAGAAGTTTGGAATGCTAGTGCTTGGACCACCTATGACAAAATTACTATCGACGCTAGCCAGGTAGACTCCACTCTCTCTGACTTCCCGATTTATGTTGACCTCTCTGACCTCTCTGATTCTTTCTGGAACACTACTGACGGTAATTACCCTGGAGTTGATATTCGTGTCACTACCGACGATGGTTCTCCAATAGAGTTGCCGCGAGAGTTAGTGTCTATTTCAACTACCACAAAAACTGGAGAACTGCACTTCAAAGCTAATAACATTAGTTCGACTACTGATACCACCTTCCGTATTTACTATAATGGTACAACTACTACAGAATACACAGACAGTTCAACCTACGGAGCTAATAATGTTTGGACCAATGGTTATCTCGGAGTCTGGCACTTAGGAGAAGATGGTAATTCGACTGCTGGTGGGTACAAAGATTCTACCGGTAACGGTAATGATGGAACAGGAACGTCGATGACTAGCTCATCTGATGTTTCTGGTAAATTAGGTACTGCCCAAGATTTCGACGGAGTGAATGATTATATAAAAGTTAATGGTTTACTTGGTCAACCTGCAAATATTACCTTAAGCGCTTGGGCGGAAGTAGATACTCGTGATACAAAAGGTGTCACTTTTGCAAGTATGGGTGATAGCTTTTTGTTGGTAGATCAAACTTCTAACAGTGCAGTAACGGGCACCTTCAGACATTCATCCGGCTGGAGAGAGACTGTCGGTACAGATAATATAGTTGGTAGTCCATGGTCTTATAATGTATATACGTTTAATGATGTTGCTAATGAACAGGCTACTTATGTGGGAAAATCAGGTATTTCAGATTTGACCGTAGCTACGAGTTCTTTCACTGAATCTGTAGCTTATGATAGAGGTACAGATACTTTTCTAGGCAAGCATGGCAACGCAGACGCTGCGTGGGATTTAAACGGACGACTTGACGAAGTACGTATAGCTTCCACCACCCGCTCCGCTGCTTGGGTTAAAGCTGAATATACCAACCAAAAAGAAACCGCTGGCTTCTACCGAGTGAACCGAGATGTAGCGCAAACTTGGAATGTTAACGCTTGGACTACCTATGACACTATTACTATTAGTGCCAGTAAAGTTGATGCAAATCTAACAGATTTTCCTGTTTATGTTGATTTGGCGAATCTGTCTGCAGATTTCTGGAGTATAACTGACGCCAAATACCCTGGAGTCGATATTCGCGTCACTACCGACGATGGTACTCCGATAGAGCTGCCACGAGAATTGGTAGCCGCTTCATCTACCGCCAAGACCGGCGAACTCCACTTCAAAGCTAATAGTATTAGTTCAACTACTGATACTACCTTTCGTGTTTACTATAATGGTACGACCACGATAGATTATAAAGATAACTCAACCTACGGAGCTAATAATGTATGGACTAACGGCTACGTTGGTGTTTGGCACTTACAAAAAAAAGATGGACTAAGCAGTAAAATCTACAAGGATTCAACACTAAACGGATACGACGCTATCCTTATGGACGACAACAATGTTACGGTTGCAGTTTCCAGTCCGGTTGGTCAAGGAATTGATTTTACAACCGCTGATACTGATTATATGAAAACTGGAGTGCTTTCAGATAAACTTATTGGAACAAAGATAACATTAACAGGATGGACTTACAGTCCTAATCTTTCTTCTTCTCATGCTACATATTTTGGTCTTCGAGACGGGAATAGTGCAGATGATTTTTATATTCTGCAATTAAATGGAACAAATAATATCGAGGCTCGTTTTACCAATAGTGCAGGAACTACCTACGATGTTACTTCTCCAACACCTTCAGTCGTTGGTAACCAGTGGAACCATTCAGCGTTAATATTAGATGGTACAAACCTTACTTACTATGATAATGGAACTAAAGAAGGGTCAATTACTACTACCGGATCTTATAATCAAACCGATTCAATATTCACTATAGCCGCTGCAAATAATGGTGGCTATTCAGGTGATACTAGTCATGACGAAGTGCGTCTAGCTTCAGTCTCACGTTCACCTGCTTGGGTGAAAGCTGAGTATACTAACCAAAGTAATACCAGAGATTTCTATTCGGTTAATGGTGAAGGAGCAGAATCCTATAGTGCTGCGACATCAACAGCCACCTGGGTAGTTCCTGCTGGAGTAACTGAGATTAGTGTTAAGGCCTGGGGGGCAGGTGGAGGCGGCGGGTCAACCAATAGCAGTTCCGGTGGTGCTGGAGGTGGCGCTGGATTTGTGGAAGGAACGATTGCTGTTACTCCTGGAGAGACATTAACTCTGAAAGTCGGTGGCGCCGGGAAAGCCGGGCTTGTTAGTGGTGGAAGTGGTGTTGGTGGATTAAATGGTGGAGGAGCTGGCGGTCCTGGATGTACGAGTTATTGTGCCGGAGGTGGTGGAGGATATTCAGGCATTTTCCGTGAATCTAGTCCTCTTTTTGTGGCTGCCGGTGGTGGAGGTGGTGGAGTTGGCTATGGTTCCGTTGGTGGATCTGGTGGAGTCGGTGGTGGTATTGTTGGAGGGTCAGGCGGATTAGGTGCTGCCACTGGTGCTGCTGGAGGTGGTTCGCAGTCAGCCGGTGGTATAGCTGGTATTGGTAACTATGGAAATGGTAATGTCGGAGCTTATCTAAGCGGAGCAAATGGAATCTTCTATAGTGGAACTAGTTATGGTAGTGGCGCAGGTGGAGGAGGTTATTATGGTGGCGGTAGTGGAGCTGGAGCTACAAGCGCTCGAAATGGTGGAGGAGGAGGAGGCTCAAGTTTCGCCACTTCTACTGCTACCGCTACATCTACTTCTTCGGGAAGCGGTACTTTAGCAGGTAATAATGTTGATGGTAGTTATGTGTCAGGAGTTGGTACTGGTGGTACTCCCGCGGCTGACGGCGGAGATGGTTTGTTGATAATTATCTATAGTAAAAAATTTGAAATCAACATCGACGATAGTGCCGGCGGTCAGGTATCGAATGCCTTTACCTCTGCCTCTGATAGCGATGTCGAGCTTTTCTCTTTCCAGCTAAGTTCTTCTACTGCTAGTGTTGATCTTAAGGAAATCAACATCAGTCTTTCCGGAGCTAATAAAATTTCTGCCAGTAATTTCTCAAACATAGCTCTCTATAAGGACGT
Organism: uncultured Candidatus Saccharibacteria bacterium; assembly: GCA_964611205.1. Classification (GTDB taxonomy): domain Bacteria; phylum Patescibacteriota; class Minisyncoccia; order Phycocordibacterales; family UBA918; genus OLB19. The sequence continues at coordinate 15,400 of CAZSZB010000001.1, forward strand.
CAATAATAATGCCGTCTTTGATAGTGGTATAGATACCCTGATAAGTACTAGCACACCTGTATTTACAGGTAAAAATGGCCAGATTAACTTCGGGGTAGACTTGACGATAGCCGGAGTGAGTAATTACTTGGTTGTTGGAGATACGTCCGATATTCCCGTCGGTGGTTATATAACGTTTGCGCTTAATAAATCAGGAATATCAAAGAGGAATATTGTAGCGATAGGAAACGTGTCTGCAATACAGCATATACGCAACAGCATAGGAGGACGCAGTTTTTATAGCGGCGGCGGTTCGGTTGGGGGCAATGCCCCAGCTGGAGATGGTGATGTTGGCGGCGGCGGTTCCGGTGGTGGTACTGGCAGTGGTTCGGTTGATACGAATACCAATGGTGACACTATTGGTAATGAACCAGATTTTAATTGGCCTTCTGCTCATAGTGGCGCGTGGACTAATGCTGCAAATGCCTATGATCAGGTTGACGGTACTTACGCAACTGCAGCTTCGGCTATCTCTAATGAGTTTAAAAACTATACTCATGGTGTGCCGGCCTCAGACACAATAGTCGGTATAGAAGTTAAGTTAGAAGTATCTGGTACGACCGCGGCTGGGAATATTGCTGTCGCTCTTTCTTGGAATCAAGGATCAAGTTGGACGGAGACAAAATCAACTCCAACCCTCACAACTACTGATGCTGTGGTTACCCTAGGTGGATCAAGTGATACTTGGGGTCGTACTTGGACAGCAGATGAATTTAGTAACGCCAATTTCTCACTAAAAGTAACTGCTAGTCAATCTGCTAATACACTACGAATAGACGCTATCCAGGTGAAAGTTTATCACCAAGCCAGCGGAGGAGGCGGAGGAGGCGGAGGAGGCATCTAAATCAAACTTAATTAAATCAAATCTAATCTAATTTAATAAACACATAAACACAAGGTGGAGGTCCGACCTCCACCTTGTGTAAAATGTGGTTGAGGTAATAGTGGGGGTGTTGGATTGGAGTTAGGCGGCAGTTAGGTTGCGTGGAGTGATTTAGGTTTTGGTTATTGGTGGAGGTTTGGTAGAATATTGGTCATATGTTTGGAAAAGTAAAAGATTTTGCAGTTAAAAAATTATTAGAAAAACAACTGAAAGGTTTACCAGAGGATCAGAAGCAGATGATAATGGAGATGGTGCAAAAAGACCCTAAGCTTTTTGAGAAGATTGCTAAAGAGTTACAAGCGGAGATGAAAAATAATGGTAACAACCAAATGGCAGCTGCTACTAAGGTTTTGCCAAAGTACCAAGCTGAGATAATGAAAGTGATGAGCCCAGAAATGAAAGAGATGCTTATCAAACAACAGGTGGGTACGCAGGGGAAGTTTAACCCCAACGGATCAGTTAGGAGATAATCGGCTCTGAAAGGATACAGGGTTAAGTTAGAGACTAGGTCTCGAATAACAAAAATCAAAAGATAATTGTTAACAGGGAAGGGTGCGCTATAAGCGCACCCTTCCTTTATAATGAAATCAATATGGCCACTAAAAAAATATTCATTTTATTAGGTAATCCAGACACAGATACTTATAGCGGAAAATTAGCTGATAGCTATCAGGCTGGAGCAGAGGCGGCAGGACACGATGTTTTTCGAGTAAACATAAATGACTTGAACTTTGATCCCGTCTTGCACAAAGGATATAAAGAAATTCAAGCCTTAGAACCTGATCTTATCGAAGTGCAGGAAAGAATCTATTGGGCAGATCACTTGGTGATAATCTATCCTAATTGGTGGTGTGCTATGCCCGCTTTACTCAAAGGTCTATTTGACCGTATTTGGTTGCCAGGTTTTGCTTTTAGTTTTGATAAGGATATCAATAAACCCTCTCCACGTTTAAGCGGAAAGACAGCACGTGTGATAATAATCACTGGTAGTCATAGTCCTTTTAGTACCTGGTGGCGTTACGGTGATTTTACTAACGAAATCCAACACGGTATTCTAGGTTTTGCTGGTGTTAAGGCCGCCATTTCAGCTTTTGGTCCAACTCAAAAAGTAGATGAAAAGAAGAAAACTGAGTGGTTGCAACAGGTTAAAAAATTAGGGGAGTCTGGTCGTTAAAATTTCTTAATGGCAATTCAAGTATCTTTTGGTGTCGGAGTTAATTCAAGAGTTAACTCCAGAGTTAAACTTTATCTTGATATTTCTGCTATTTCGTATAGTATGTAATTGTTTCCTTGTCAGGGAGACGCCTGGTCGACACCGACTCTACTGTATCCCCAGACTTGAGAAGGGGTCGACCAGGCAGCACCGCTTGTACTGCATAGCTCGGTATTAGCGGTTTATTTTTATAATTTACAACACTGACATAATTCAATAATTATCTATGAGTCTCTCGGTCGGAATAGTTGGTCTTCCAAATGTCGGTAAGTCGACGCTTTTTAATGCTTTGACCCGAAAAGAGGTTCTAATGGCAAATTACCCCTTTGCTACCATTGATCCTTCTGTTGGGGTGGTGACGGTGCCGGATAATCGTCTAAAAACTTTAGCCAAGATATCTAAATCAGAAAAAATTATTCCCGCTATAATCGAATTTGTCGACATTGCTGGTTTGGTAAAAGGCGCTTCATCTGGAGAAGGCTTAGGGAACAAATTCCTATCTAACATTCGTGAGACAGACATGATCGCTGAAGTAGTGCGTATCTTTGACGATGAAAAAGTACATCATGTGTCAGAGGTGGTTGACCCTATGAATGACATTGAGATCATTAACCTAGAGTTGATTATGGCTGATACTGAGACAGTGGCTAAAAGACTCGACTCAATCGAGCGTGAGGTTCGCAGTGGCAACAAAGATGCTCTGTTTTTGAAAGAACTTATGCAACGCCTACTGCCTCACTTGGAGAGCGGTCAGTTGGCTAATCGTCTAGAAATGACAGACGAGGAAAAGAAAGCAGTTAAGGAATTACACCTACTGACGATGAAACCTTTTCTTTATGTTTGTAATAAGAACAATAACGCCTTTAATTTTGATGAAAATAATGATGAACGATGGCAGGAACTACTGGCCTTCTTTGAAGAAACTGGTTCTGAGTACGTGGTAGTTGATGCTGCCGTTGAACATGAACTCAAAGACTTTGATGAAGAAGAAAAAACTGAGTTTAGACGTGAATACGGTACGCAAGATAGTGGAATCGATGCACTTATTCGTGCTTGTTACCATCGGTTGGGTTTGATGAGTTACTTCACCACTGGTGAAAAAGAGACTCGAGCCTGGACTGTTAAACAAGGCAGTACCGGACCGGAGGCTGGAGCAGCTATCCATAATGATTTTAGAGATAAATATATTCGGGCTCAGGTAGTTTCGCTTGATGATTTGGTAGCAGCTGGATCAAAGGCAGCAGCCAAAGAACAAGGTAAGGTGAGAACCGAAGGGAAGGAGTATATTGTCCAAGATGGCGACGTGATTGAGTTCATGCACTCGTAGTTAAATTCTTATAGTGAGACAGGTAAAAGTCGATAAGGAGCTTCGCTCCTTATCGACTTTTACCTTAAGAACCTAATGTTATAATCAACTTATGAAAAATTTGGCAATATTTTTGAGTTTATTACTTTTGGGAGCTTTATTGTTATTTTTTATAATAAGTAAATCAGCCGTCGCTCCAACTGACGATGACGATTTTCCAGAGGGAATTCCTACCAACTCCGCTCCAGTCTTCGCTCGAAAAGCTTGTTTGGATAAAGTAGTTGGCGATAATTGTACGATGTTGACTGGAAAAGAAACGGTGACGGGCATATGTTTTGCTTCTGGTAGTGAATTAGCTTGCGGACCAACTGAACCAGATTTTAGAGAATAAATTTGCATATATAGACTATTGCAGAAAAAAGTAACCAGTTTAGCCTACCCAACTGGTTACTTTTCTTTTTGTATGAGCGTATAATAATAGGTAATGAATAAACCAAAACAATTCACCATTCAGCTGGGAGCTTTATTAACTCTCTACGCATCGATCACTTCTTTATTAGTATTATTGTTTAATATTATCAATATAAATTTTCCGGATGCTGCTGAAGCTTACTACGTGAGCGAAAGTGCACGGGGAGCGATTAGGGTTAGTATGGGCTTTTTGTTTGTCATGTTTCCTACTTACTTACTATTAACTCGCTTAAGTAATCAAGATCGCCGTAAAAATAGTGGTGGCGAGTATTATGTGTTCACTAAATGGCTAGTCTACCTGTCTCTTCTAGTAGCCGGTGGAGTTTTGCTGGGTGATTTAATCACTTTGATAATTTATTTCTTAAACGGAGAAATAACCACTCGTTTTATTTTGAAAGTAATCCTGTTACTGTTTGTGGTTAGTATTGCTGCTTATTATTATTTGTTGGATTTACGCGGATACTTTATAGATCATGTGCGTCATTCTATCTACTTTGGTATCGGTGTGACTATCTTGACTCTGGCCACTTTAGTATACGGCTATAGTTTGATCGAAACACCAGCCGAAGTGCGTGAGCGAAGAATAGATGATCGCCAGGTTGAAGCTCTGCAAGATATGCAGTGGAGAATTGAAGAGCATTACCGAATGAACAAAGCTTTGCCAGTAAATATCAGTGATGTATATAGTGTTAGTGACGTTCCAGAGGCTCCGACTGATCGCGCAGGTTATGAGTATAAGGTAATAGACAAAAATAATTACGAATTATGTGCTACCTTCGCTTACTCTTCTGAATCCTCAACAATGAGTCCAATGATGATGTACAAAGAACAGAATTATAACTGGGAACATGAAGCAGGTAACTGGTGTTTTGAGCGTGTAGCTGACACCAACAACACAGTGAACACCCTTGACCAAACTTTCTAATGTGATTAAATGCTCGCTCGCCTATCTTTTTTGGTAGGAAGGAAGTTCATAATTGCAAGCAAGGGGAAAGAGCTTTGACCAACAGTCAGATGAGGGTGTTGCAACAGGCGCGGGAAGGGAATCTGTATTACGGAAATCTGGAGAACATCGTGGATGCTCTCGAGAACAAGGAGGTCACGATGAGGGATCTCGGCACAAACAAAGACGAGCTGAGGGGCTTGTATGAGGAGCTTCACCGTCGCTTCCTTGGCAATCCGGTTGGCAACCTCGATTGTTCTGAAAGGAGTCGCCTCAACAGATTTCTCCGAGCGCTTGATAATATCCCGGAGAAGTTCCTGTCTGAAGCAGGCTAAGTTCTGCAACTAGCTGGCAGACAACAAGAGACTAAAAGGGCCCCTCCGGGCCCTTTAATTTTAAACACTTATCTTAAACCCAAACAGGTTTTCTTTTATCCCTAATCAGGGCATAATAAGTTTCGTATGCACAAAAAATTTGATCACAAAGCTATTGAGAAAAAGTGGCAGGCTAAATGGAATCAGGAAAATATCTACCGGTCTACTGAGAGTGATAAACCGAAGAGTTTTATATTAGATATGTTCCCGTACCCGTCAGGCGAGGGTTTGCACGTTGGTCATCCTAAAGGCTACATTGCCACTGATATTTACTCTCGTTTTAAAAGAATGACTGGTCACGAAGTCCTACACCCAATGGGTTGGGATGCTTTTGGTTTGCCGGCTGAGAACTTTGCTATAAAAAACAAGGTTCACCCAAGAGCAGCGGTAGATAAGAATGTGGCGCATTTCAAAAAACAGTTGTCACTACTTGGATTTGATTATGACTGGGATAGAGAAATCAATACTACCGATCCAGAATTTTACAAATGGACACAATGGATTTTTATTCAGTTGTGGAAGAAAGGTTTAGCTTATGAAAGTCACGAACCAATCAATTGGTGTCCTGGTTGTCAGACCGGGTTGGCTAACGAAGATTTAGAGCCAGACGGAACCTGTGAACGCTGTGACAGTGTGGTGGAAAAAAGACCAATGCGCCAATGGGTCTTAAAGATTAGAGAATACGCCGACCGAATGTTGGAAGATTTAGATACTCTAAAATGGCCGGAACATATCAAAGAAGCGCAACGCAACTGGATTGGCCGTAGTGCCGGTGCGGAGATTGATTTTAAACTTTCTACCGGTGACATCGTGACTGTCTTTACCACCAGACCAGATACTTTGTTTGGTGTGACTTATATGGTGTTGGCACCAGAGCATACTCTTTTACAAACTGAACAAGTTCGAGATAAGGTCACGAACTTAGAGGAGGTTGATAAATACATAAAAGAATCTGCCAACAAAAAAGAAATGGATCGTTTAGATGACACCAAGGAAAAAACTGGGGTAAAGATAGAAGGTCTAACGGCTATAAATCCAGCCAACGGCGAGGAAATTCCAGTCTATATAGCAGATTACGTACTGGCTGGTTACGGTACAGGAGCCATTATGGCTGTACCGGCGCACGATGATCGTGATTTCGAGTTTGCTAAAAAATATGACATAGAGATAAGGCCGGTAATTTATCGTGATTATATGGGAGGCTGTGTTTTGGCGTGGGCTAAACAAAATAATGTTTCTTACCAGTCTGAAGATGAGTTGGTAAAAACTCTAGCAGAGAAAATAAAATCTAACGAAACTATATACGTTGGCAGAGGAAAGCTTATAAATTCTGGTGAATTTGATGGTATGAGTTCTACTGAGGCTAAGGAAGCTATTGTAGAGAAAGTTGGTGGGCGAATGACCAATACTTACAAAATCAAAGATTGGGTCTTTAGTCGGCAACGTTACTGGGGAGAGCCATTTCCGATAGTTCACACTAAAGAGGGAAAGGTTTATCCAATCGCTGTTGAGCAGTTGCCAGTTAAATTACCAGAGGTAGACAATTATGAGCCAACCGGAGATGGTCGTTCACCACTAGCAAATATAGATGAGTGGGTAAATGTCACGGGTTATGTTACTGACGAAGAGGATTTCGTAGTAGCCGAGCAAGCTCCCGATGGAAAAGAACTAATCAAAGCTACCCGTGAGACGAACACTATGCCTCAATGGGCTGGATCTTCTTGGTACTACCTACGATTTATGGATCCGCACAATGAAGACGCGTTGGTGTCTAAAGAAAAAGAAAAGTACTGGGCACCGGTTGATGTTTATGTTGGCGGTGACCATGCTGTCCGTCATCTTATCTATGCTCGGTTTTGGCATAAGTTTCTTTATGACATCGGTGTAGTATCTACTACCGAACCTTTCCAGCGTTTGGAATTCCTAGGATTCATCTTGGCTGAGGATGGACGCAAGATGAGTAAGCGGTGGGGTAATGTCATTAATCCTGACGATATAGTGGATTTGGTGGGAGCTGATACTTTACGTATTTACGAAATGTTTATGGGTCCCTTTGAAAATACTATTGCTTGGAGTAAGGATGGCTTAGCTGGCGCACGTCGCTTTTTGGAGAAGGTAAATGGCTTAAGTGAACATATCGTGGAATCTGAGCCGGCGACAGTTACTAACCAGCTTCATAAAACTATTAAAAAAGTGGCTGAAGATATTGAAGGTTTTAAATTCAATACCGCCATTAGTGCCATGATGATATTTGTGAACTTGGCTGAAAAAGAGGGTCTAGAAAAAGAAAGTTACCAAATATTTCTTCGTTTATTAGCTCCGTTTGCTCCTCATCTTACAGATGAATTATGGACATTAGCTGGTAATTCAAACAGTATTCATATAACTGAGTTCCCGACTTTCGATGAGAGTTTAGCTGTAGATGAGACGGTTACTATCGGTGTTCAAATAAACGGAAAAGTAAGAGGGGAGATAACGGTTTCTCCAGAAGCTTCTGAAGATGAGGTGATGGAAGCTGTAAAAGAAAATCAGCAATTGGTGGAGCGTTTGGCAGCGGGGGAAGTGAAGAAGATCATCTACAAACCAGGTAAAATTCTTAACCTCATAGTGTAACACTATGACGAATTGAAAGTACTAACGTAGTCAGACTACGGTATTTTACCAGGGGAGTACGAGACCTGGTCTTTAACTTGACAGATTGTGTAAATGATGTATTATATACGAAATTTATGACTTTAGAGCAATTATTTAAGCAGATTTGGGCCCGAAAAGTACCATTTTTCGGTGTCTTTTTTGTGGCTGTTTTGGTTACTTACGCCTTTTTATCTATTATTGATTTTATTCCAGAGCCGGTAGATGAGGTTAATACAGAAACTATTGAAGAAGAAGTAAAAACAGATGAATCAGAAATTAAGCCAGTTAAAGCCGAATCTTCGGTGGTAACAAACCCACTGCCAACAAAAATTATTTTTGACTCTTTAGGGACTGAGACAACTGTACTCAATCCTCAATCTAGTGATATTCCAACTTTGGATCAGGCCCTTTTGAAAGGTGTAGTGCGTCATCCTGACTCAGTCGATTTTTCGGAACCAGGTAATATGCTTATTCTAGGTCACTCTAGCTATTTACCTAATGTTTTTAATAAGAATTTCCAGGCCTTTAATGATGTCCAAAAATTAACTTGGGGCGATAAAATACGTGTCCAATCAGCCGACAAAGAATATGTATATCGTGTCGATAGGGTTTATGAAGCAAAGGCTTCGGATATTTTCGTACCTAATACTCCTGGACAAGCTAAACTCACTTTAGCCACCTGTAATGTTTTAGGGTCTAAAGAAGACCGTTTTATAGTGGAGGCCACATTGATAGGCTCTTATCCCTTAACAGTGGCGCAGAAAAACTAGCTAACAAATACGGCACAATATTGACTTTTGTCAATATTCATGCTAAGATATAGGTATAAGATAGAAGTGGTTCCTTATCTGGTGATATTGTATATTAACACCACCGTTCTCTCCATTTTAGAATAATAAATTCAGCTTTGTGCTCGGAAAATTCAGTCCTTCAAGACTGACGCTTCTTGGTGCCAAGCTGCTCATGAAGAGCACATCTGTTGCTCATCGTGAGATGAGTACAGTTTTCTGAAACTTAATGGAGGTCGCACTATGCGTAACCTTTTCATCGCCGCAATAGCGGCTATCCTGGGTTTCTTCGCTGTTCCGGCTGCCCCGGCTCTGGCAGGCAGCATTTATGTTGACTGCAAAGGGGTTGCTCAAACCGCTTGTGAGGCCATGGTGTCTGCCCTCAAGCGGGCACCGTATGTCGGCCCGATTCGGCCGGCCAGCGAACCGATGGCTTGCGCCCGGGTTGTCAGCTATGGCCCCGCACCGGTGGTGTGGATTGCTGGAAGCAAAGACAACTACCTGACAGCACCGGTCATCGCCAAGACGGGGATCGTCTACACTGAGCCGTTCGCCCTGAACCCGGCGTGGACAGTGACCGAGTCGTGCATCCCACGTCGGTTGCTGGCATCGATTCCGCACTTGACTCTTTGCACCGGGGTGACCTCATCCGACTTCCATTGGTCCTTGACCGATTATGAGCTTGGGCTCATGAAAAGGACCGGTCACTTTACCTCGTACGCACCGTTTCTGACGGTGCGTGACCGGGAAAGTCTGTCGGTGGGGAAGGTGAATGCGCTTTATTCCGCGAGGTACGGAGCGCACTACTGAGAAAATCGGGAAAGGCAACACGTTGCCTTTCCCACTTCTAATATTCTTGCGTACTGGTGAGAAAGCCTGGGAGGCTTTCGCAAGACCTTGACTGATATTTTTGCCATTAAAACAAAAATATCGACAAGGTATACAGCACCTGTAAGGTGTAGGTAAGAATATTAAGAGGTTTAAAATACATTATTATGTTTACAAAGAAATTTTTAATCGGAATGCTAACGTTAGCAGTTTTTACTGTTTTTGCAGCAGCTATTCCAGTAGTTTTTTCAAATAATTTACAATTGGAAATTGCTACAACATCAGCTTGGGCTGGTGGTACAGATGATGGACAAGGTGGTTGTTGCGATACGGGTGGTGATAGCGGTGGAAGAGATACAACTCCAACACCTCCATCTACTCCTGATCCAGACCCAGACCCAGACCCAGTAGTCTGTAAATATCTAAAAGCTAATGGTCAAACTGGTACAGTTAATTTAGCTAGTGGTGCTAATAGTGTAGTTTTGACTTGGCAAACTCAAAATGCCAATCAGGCTTTCCTAGATGGCGTTGCAGTGGCTCTAAATAATACGGCTGGTAAAACTGTTGGTATAACGGGTACACAGACTTTTGTACTGAATGTAAAAGGTGCGAATGGTAATGATAATTGTACAGTTAAAGTAATTCCTACGGTTGAAACAGTACCAGTTTGTAACTACTTAACAGCTTCGCCTAACACACTACCTCATGGCGGTGGAAATGTAGTCCTAAAATGGGAAACTACTAACGCGGCTAAAGTAACGATTGATCAAGGTATTGGTACGGTGGCAGCTGATAATACTTCAGGTAAAACTGTTTCTGTTTCAAATACTATTACCTACACCTTAACTGCTTCTAATGCAGACGGCAGCAATGCAAGTACTTGTAAACAAACTATTACTGTTGGTGATAAGCCAAACGGTGGATTAACTTGTAGTGAAGTAAGCTTTTCTGCATCCAACACTCGTGTAAATAAGGGTGATACAGTTACTCTTAATTGGTCAGCCTCAAGTAAGGTTGATAATGCATCAATTGATAATGGCATCGGAAACGTTTCTCTAAGTGGAAGCAGAAATGTCACTATAAATAACGACATAACTTATCGAATTACTATCAGTAATGCCAACTCCAGTGTTTCTTGTCCGGTAACTATCACTACTAATAGTGGCGGTGGCGGAGGAGGATCTTCTAGTCCTTACTGTGGTTTCTACATCTCAGATAAGAATATTAGTCGGGGTGAGAAGGTGACTCTGCGATGGAACACATCACATGTAAATAAAGTTACTATCGTTGATAATGACGGTAACGTCATCATCAATACTACCAACCGGAATGATTTAGACTCTAATATTGATGTACGACCAACCAGAGATACAGAGTACACACTAACAGCCTCTCGCGGATCTAACGAAGTAAAATGTCGAGTTGAAGTAAGGGTGGGTGATGATATCTTTATTTCACAAACTCGTAATCAGTTGCCTTGGGTCTCAGGAATATCTTTGACGCAAGTCCCCTATACTGGTTTTGAGGCTGGTCCAGCTCTAACTCTATTGTTCTACGCTCTGTTGGCAATCTGGGCTCTATACGTTGCTTACATATTTGTAATTAAGCGTGATAGTTTAGGTGGTGTTTCATTTGCGGGAGCTCATGAACATATCCCTTATACAGACGTTAGCGTTAATCAAGGTGGTAGTCTGATTCCAAATGATGCCGAATCTTACGTAGCTTCTTCTGTTAGTACTACCTTGCCAGACAATCTACCAACTGCGACTCCAGTAGTGGGTTATGGAAACATGACAAACACAACTGAGGATGAAGTGGAAGGAGAATTTAATGGTTTAGAAAACCTAGCTCATAGTCATAAAGTTCTATTATCTACTGATGCCATGCGTTACTTAGTAAGTTCTTACGGTAGCGATCAATCAGCGGAAGAAGTTTTGACTACTGTAATAGAACAAGCCAAATCATTATTCCCGAGTGAGAATGGTTGGGTAGTCCTCAACTTAGCACGTATGGAAAGCCTAATGGGTGATCTAACAGCTGAGGAAGAAAACACTATGGCTACCATAGCAACACCAAGCAATGCTGGGTCACTAGCTGAAGCGATAGTTACTGGTAACATTGTAGCCGCCTACCAAATGATTGGTCACCGACCAATGGTATCTTTAGCGGCTGCAGCAGCTGACCTAGATGCTCTTAATCGAGTACGTAAAGGGGAAGAGGTAACTATTTCTTCTATGTTGAAGAAAGAAACAGCTACACTCTCTAACGAACAGATTACTGAAGCGATTCATGCTCTGACTAGTGCTATCGATGGTGTTTACACTGACGAAGCAGAGGCGGTAAAAATGGCCATATTGAAAGCAGTTAAAGCTGTAAACTAACGTTACTTGTATACCTTAGTCAGACTAAGGTATGAGTGAAAAGAAAAAGACCGGAGAGCCACAGGCTCTCCGGTCTTTTTCGTTTATTTACAGCCCTCCACGTTAACTTCGTATATTAACAGCTAGCCTTCCATACTATCATATATGATAGTATGGAAGGCTAGCTAAAGAGAGGATAGTAGGGCTTCTAACTTCTATTTAGTTCTCTAACTCCACCTCCTATTATTCACTATTCATTACTCACCAGCCACTATCATATATGATAGTGGCTGGTGAGGTATTTATTTATAACGATATCTAAACTACCATCCAGATTAGGTTACAAGTGTACTAAAGGCACTAAGAAGATTTTTTATTTTCAATTTCGTCTAAGAGTTTGGTGATAACCATACTTAGTTCCAGGACTTCTGATTCGCCACTGCGCGTTTCTAAGGTGATGGTCTGATCTCCCACTTCTTTATCACCAATGACTATGAAGTAAGGTAACTTATCTTTCTTAGCATTGCGTATTTTTTTACCCATAGATTCTTTAGAATCATCTAGCTCCACTCGGAGACCGGCTGCTTTCAGTTCCTTCGATACTTGATTAGCATATTCATGGTGGTTATCGCTAACAGGAATGATTGCTACCTGCACTGGAGATAGCCAGAGAGGGAAGTTTCCAGCCAGGTGTTCTATTAAGACCGCACTAAAGCGCTCGATAGAACCCATGATGGCGCAGTGAATCATTACAATCCGCTCTTTCTCACCTGATTCATTGATACAATTAAGATCAAAACGTTCCGGTAGATTCATATCAAGCTGGATAGTTGCTACTTGATGTTCACGACCAATAGAATCTTTGGCCATAAAATCCAACTTCGGACCATACATAGCTGCTTCTCCAGGAGCTTCAAAATAATCAGCCTTTCGTTCTTTAGCAATTTCTCTAAGAGCGTTTTCTGTATTTTCCCATATTTCTTTTGTACCAAGATATTTGTCCATCTCGGTTGGTTCATGAAAGGAAAGACGTACCCTTAAATCAAAACCAAAAGTCCCATAGAATGTATCAACAATATCCCAGATTTTAAAGAATTCATCTTTGACTTGTTGGTGTCGACAAAAGACATGTGAGTCATCTTGAGTAATAGAGAGGACGCGAGTAAGACCACCTAACTCACCAGATTGTTCGTCACGATAAACCATAGTTGTTTCAGCATAGCGTTGGGGCATATCTCGATAGCTATGAGGGTGACGGTCAAATATTTGAGTGTGATGAGGACAGTTCATCGGCTTCACACTGTATTGTTTTCCTTCTCGAGTTTCGATGATAAATAATTCATCAGTAAACTTATCCCAATGACCTGATTTTTCATACAAATCTTTTTTAGTGATATGAGGAATAGTGACTCTCTGGTAGCCGTGTCGCAGACGTAGCTTCCAAACATACTCATCTAAGGCGTGGCGAATAATAGTGCCTTTAGGAGTCCAGAGAGGAAGCCCTGGACCGATTAATTCCGAGAATGTAAAGAGGTCTAATTCTTTGCCAAGTTTACGGTGATCACGTTTCTTAGCTTCTTCCAGCTGATTTTCGTAGGCTTCTAACTCCTCTTTAGTATCGAACGCTAGACCGTAAATCCGAGTGAGCATTGGATTTTTCTCATCACCACGCCAGTAAGCACCGGCCATTTTATCGAGTTTAAAACTATCACTAGTGATTTCTGCAGCCGGATTTTCGGTATGTCCGCCGCGACATAAATCAGTAAACTCCGCCTTAGTTCCAGCGCCAGCAGTATAGATAGTTATGGTTTCGCCTTTCTCTTCCAGTTCGTTTATCATTTCAGTTTTAAACGGATTGTCTTTGAAAATCTTTCGTGCCTCGTCCGCAGTCACTTCTTTGTGTACAAAGTTAGTCCATTGACCCAACATCTTCTTCATATGCTTCTGAATTTTTTTGAGGTCATCTTCGCCAGGAGTAGCTCCGTCTTTGAAATCTATATCGTAATAAAAACCATTATCAATAGCTGGTCCTAAAGTGAGTTTTGCTTCTGGATAGTCCACCAGTGTGGCAGCAGCCAAAAGGTGAGCGAGAGTATGACGTTTGGCAGTTAGTTTTTCTAAGTCTTTCATAAAGTTATTAATGTTTATTTAAAATAAAAATCGCCCAAGCGACTACACGAAAGAATCGTGTGTTCGCTCGGACGATCTAAATGTCTTTGGACATGACCGCGGTTCCACCGGGCTTCTAGGTAAGGCGATGACCTTATCCTAGCACTTTATTTTGTTCAGATTAGGAATTATCTTCGCACTCCTTTGAAGGGGAGGCCGATGGTTGGTAGCCACCGCAATCACTGATAGGTAAATCCTACCTTGTCTGTCAAAAATGTCAAAAGAAATAAGTCAAAGACCAAGTCTCTAACCGGTAATTATTTCTGCTTGTTTCGGGGCCAAGGCTTTTACTTTATCAACCAGAATAGACGGTTCCTCATTACGGATATTTAGTTTACCTTTAATAGCTACACAGGTACCTGGTACTAATAAATCTTTATAGGCTTGAAAGGTTTCTGGGAAGGTGACCATTTCTATGGAATCTGTGTGGTTACTTAGTTGGACGAAAGCCATCCGATCTCCTTTTTTTGTTAATAATTCTTTGACGGTTTCAATCATTCCCGCGGTTACGACAGGGATACCATTGCGGCCGTCATTTTTGATTTGGGCGATAGTAGAGCGTTTATTTAGTTCGTCGACAAATTGATCAAGTGGATGTCCAGACACATAAACACCCAGAAGTTCTTTTTCCCAAAGTAGCTTCTGTTCTTTTCCGGCGGCTTCGGCTGGAGCGAGTATTATTTCATTGAGAGTTGTTTCTAGGCCACCAAAGAGTGAATCTTGAGCAGCTTCTTTGCCAGACATCTGTTCCTTATTAAAGGCTAGCAGAGAATCCAAGTTATCCAGTAATTGACCTCGTTCTTCGTTTAGTAAATCAAAGGCACCAGTTTTAATAAGTGCTTCTAATGATTTTTTGTTTAGATTCTTATCGTGTATACGTAGTAAAAAATCAGTAAGAGACTCGAAAGGACCATTAGTCTTTCTTTCTTCTATAATTGCAGTAGCTATACCGGCACCAAAGTTTTTGATGGTGGTTAGACCGAAGCGAATTTTTTGTTCTCCGGGGACGACTGAGAATTCTGAAAAAGATTCATTGATATCAGGCGGCAGAACATCAATCCCTATCCGTTGACACTCGTGAATAATTTCGGATATTTTTTCGGTGTCTCCAGAATCGGCTGTTAGGACAGCTGACATATATTCAACCGGGAAGTTGGCTTTCATATAGGCAGTTTGGTAGGCTACACGGCCATAACTCGCAGCGTGTGCCTTATTGAATCCATAAGCAGCAAAAGGTTCAATGAGTTGCCACAATTTATCGGCGGTACTTTGTGGTAACTTTCCATACTCTAAAAAGCCCTGCATAAGTTTTTCTTTTTCCGCCTCCATCACCGCCGGAATTTTCTTTCCCATAGCTTTACGCAATTTGTCAGCATCTAACCAAGAGTAACCAGCTAATTCTATTGAGATCATCATCACGTCATCTTGATAAGTGATAACTCCGTGTGATCGATCTAATATCTTCTCTAAACGCGGATCAAGGTAGGTGGCTAGATTTGGGTTATGTTTTCGTTCGATATATTGGGGGATAGATTCCATCGGTCCTGGTCGGTACAGAGCCACCATAGCGTTGATATCGTGAATGGTTGACGGTTGAAGTTGTTTTAAGAAAGTAGTCATTCCAGATCCGTTAAGTTGGAAGAGACCCATTGTTTCTCCTCTGGTTAACATCGCAAAAGTTTTTTCATCATCAAGCGGAATATTTTCTATATCAATATCGATATTCTGTACGGCTTTTACTCGCTTAACGGCGTCAGCCAAGATAGCCAGGTTTTTGATACCTAGAAAATCAAACTTCAAAAGACCGACACCGTCTTCACCAACGCTATGCATTTCGTACTGAGTAATATATTTACCAGTTTTGGAATCGATTTGAATTGGGACAAAGTTATCTAATGGCTCTGGGGCAATAACCACTCCAGCGGCGTGAACACCGACGTGCCGCGCCCGCCCCTCAATTTTTTTAGCTAAGTCTATTACTTCACGACTTTCAGAATCTTGTTTATATAATTTAGCCAAATCTGGCTCGATACCCAACGCTCTGTCTATAGTCATAGCAAAACCTTGACTACCCATTGGTATTAGTTTGGCGATACGGTCGCCGACTGAATACGAATGTCCTAGCGCTCGGGCGACGTCTCGTACAGCCGCTCGAGCCATCATAGTTCCAAAGGTACCGATTTGGGCTACCTTATCTTCACCATATTTTTCTTTTGCGTAGGAGATTATTTCATCGCGTCTATTATCAGCGTAGTCCATATCAATATCAGGAGCTGATGGTCGTTCTGGGTTAAGGAAACGTTCAAAGGGAAGTTTATATTCTAGAGGGTCTACGTTGGTAATACCTAAAACATAAGTAGTGTATGAACCAGCTACCGAACCACGAATGGTGGTGAGGATGCCTCGCCGTCTAGCTTCGTTTAGAAGGTCACCTACTACAAGAAAATATTTAGCGTAGCCTTTATTCTTAATAACATTAAGTTCATAATCCAATCGTTCTTTAACTTTTGCGTCTTCTATATTATGACCGCGCCAAGCCACTCCTTTATAAGCCTGGTCTCTCAATTCCTCGTCAGCCTCCTTGCCACTTTCTATAATATAATCAGGGAATTTCCAGGCCTCTTGTCCTAATGCTATTTCAACATTGCATTGGTCAGCAATTTTTATGGTGTTAGAGAGAGCTTCAGGAGTGTCGGCAAAACGTTCTTTCATTTCAGCTTGGGTGGTAAAAGAAAAATCTTCTATCCTTTCTTCTGAAGCGTCCACCACTCCGCCACTTTGAATTTTAAACATCACTTCACGGGCAATAGCATCATCGTGAGTCATATAGTAGACATCTTGTGCTGCTACCAAGGGGACGTTGCCTCTTCTGGCTAAGTCTTTGATCTTGGTTTGTAAATCTTGATGATCGAGAATTTCTGGATGGTAGGTTAGTTCATGATAGAGATTTTCGCCAAACACACCCTGATACCAATTTAGTTCAGCAGCAGCCTTTTCGAAGTCATTATTTTTTAAATGTAGAGCTGTTTCTCCAGCGAAAGAAGGAATTATACAGATAAGATCATTAGCAAATTCCTTTAATAAGTCATGATCTAAGCGCGGACGGTAATAAAAACCTTCAATGTTACTACGAGTCACTAACTTGATCAGGTTTTGGTAACCAGCAAAATTTTTAGCCAGAAGTACCAACCGAGCGCGCGGTTTGTCCATGGGTTCTTTGTCAAATCTAGTACGAGGAGCTAAGTAGGCATCTAGACCAATGATTGGCTTAATACCTTCTTTTGTACACTGTATGTAGTGATCAATGGCACCATAAAGGGCGCCGTTATCAGTTAAGGCCAGGGCTTTTTGTCCGTCTGCTTTAGCCGCTTTAGCTAACTCTTTAGGGGTTGGAATGGCACCAAGCAGAGAGTAATGACTATGGGTATGAAGATGGACGAAATCTGAAGTTAGTTTCTGCTGATCAGTCATAATGACACTAGTATAACAAATACTTGTTATAGTGATATGTATGGAGAAATATCAGATTGGTATTGATGAAGTCGGTGAGAAAGCCTGGGAGGCTTTCGCAAGAAGTTGCCTAGTATTTTGAATTATGAAAAATACTGACAACCTGAACAGCTCCTGTAGGGAGGAGGCCCACATAAGAGTAGTAAAATTTAGTTATGCAGAGATATTTGATTGGTATTGATGAAGTCGGTGAGAAAGTCTGGGAGACTTTCGCAAGAGGTTGCCTAGTATTTTGAATTTATGAAAAATACTGACAACCTGCACAGCTCCTGTAAGGAGGAGGCCCACATATAGTAGTAAGATTTTGTTATGCAGAGATATTTAATTGGAGTTGATGAAGTCGGCCGAGGCCCACTCGCCGGACCGGTGGCGGTTGGAGCAGCTTTGGTGACCGATAATTTTGATTGGGATTTGCTCCCGGGAGTTACTGATAGCAAGAAATTGTCAGAAAAAAAAAGGGAAGAAATATATAAGATAGCTACCGAACTAGCTATCACTACCGAATTAGACTTTGCTGTTTCTATGATATCAGCAAAGATTATTGACCAAACTGGGATTATTTTAGCTATTGAAAAAGCCATGAATAACGCTTTGCAGACTTTAGAAAAAAGACATTTAAATACTCCAGTTAACTGGAGTATAGATGAGTGTCGAGTATTGCTTGACGGGGGGCTAAAAGCACCAAAACAATTTATGCACCAAGAGACGATTGTAAAGGGAGACAGTAAGGAAAAAGTGATTGGGTTGGCATCAATCATGGCCAAGGTGACTAGAGATAGGTATATGAGGCGGCAAGCAAAGCTTGCCGCCTACACCCCTTACGATTTTTCCAGCCATAAGGGCTATGGGACTAAGGCACATCGGGCCGCTATAGCCAAATATGGTTTAACTGATTTACACAGGAGCTCCTATTGCGGAAATATAATTATGTTGTAGAATTGAAAGACCGAAAGGAAACATTGAGGAGACAGGAGGATTCATGTCGCTTACAGAAGACGGCAGTATACAGAGGACGTTCTCTGAGAAGCCCTGGTTGACACCTGAGAAGTTGGAACAAAAAATCATACCAGTGTTGAAAGCACCGGAAGTTGATCCTAGTTCTCGACTCATCGTGGCTAAGGGTCTGCAAGACCAACTCGATGGTATGGAAATAGGCATAGCGATGCAATTGTTCGGGCTAGAAGACCCGACGATTGAAGAGTTTATCGCGGCCGTAAAAGCCTACCTCGTGTGAAGAAACCAAGCAGGCTACAAGAACACAAATGAAGACTTGGCCAAGCCTTCATCGTGGGGTCGCACCATGTGTGCGACCTCTTTTTTATATAGTCAGACCTAATCAGTTCTTGAGCCTTAACTAATACCTGTTAAGAACATAATGTATATATTTGGCTTTGATTTATTAGTTAACTCTATCCACCATTTTGTTTATCTATTGCAATTTTGGTGCTATTTGGTATAGTTCTGGCCACTAAATAAAAAATACTTATGGTTATTCGAATGCGACATACACGGTCTCACACCAAGAACCGTCGTTCACACCACGCTCTTAAAGCGCCAGCTATGGCAGTGTGTTCAAATTGTGGTGCTAATCACCGTCCTCACCATATGTGTTTGGATTGTGGCTTCTACAAAGGTCGTCAGGTAATGGACTTAAAGGCTGCTAAGGAAAGTCGTGAGGCCCGCCTAAAAGCTAAGCACGAAATGCGAGCTGCTCAAAGTGAAGCCTTTACTCCCGCTGAACCAGCAGTAGCGGAGGTCAAAGAAGAAGTAGAGAAAACTAAAAAGAAGAAATAGTATATATTCACAGAATCCGGCCTTGGCCGGATTTTATGAACTGCTGGCCATGCTACAATGACAACAGTTTAATTAGTAAAGTAGTTCATTAGTACATCTATGGCCAACCGACATCTATCAAGATCAATTGTCTTACAGTCACTTTTCGAGTGGGATCTAAATGGTATTGATAAGAAAAGTATAGCCGATGTGCTAGAACGAAATATCTCCGAGTTTGCTCCAAATAATTCTGATTCAGCCTTTATGGAAAGGTTACTAGATGGTATCTTGCAAAAGCAGACAGAACTGGATCAGGTGATTGAGAAAGCGGCACCCGATTGGCCGATTGATCGTATTTCACCGGTAGATAGAAATATTCTTCGGCTCGGACTTTATGAGCTTTTGTTTGCAGATCGTAAAGAGGTCCCAGCCAAGGTAGCAATTAATGAAGCCATTGAATTAGCTAAACAATTTGGTGGTGAGAATAGTAGCCGTTTTGTAAACGGTGTTCTAGGAGCTGTTTATAAAGAGATTGGTGAGCCTGGTAAGGATGAGCAAAGTAGAGTACAGAAAAAGAATATTGCTTTTGGTGATATGCCGATACAACGTTTGGCTGGAGCAGTAGTCTATACAGAACATGAAGGCACTTTATATTTTGCCTTGGTACATGATATTTTTGGTCACTGGACATTATCTAAAAGCAAAGTTGCAGATAATGAGTCACTCGAGGAGGGGGCGATCAGAGCTTTGAAGGAAGAGATGTCTCTTGATGTCACGATAGAAAAAGAGTTAGGTCATAACGAATATGTTGCTTCGCACCCTGAGTTAGGAAAGGTGAGAAAACAAGCCACTTATTTTTTAGCAAAAGGAGAGTACAAAGATATTGTCTTAGAGAATAAGGGCGGGTTAGATGATGCTAAGTGGTTTAAAATTACGGATATCTTAGATTTAAATTTCTATGATGATATGTTGCCGATAGTAACAAAAGCAGTAACTATTTTAGTTTCGCAAAAAGCTTAATAATTTCAGGTTTAGAGACAAAACGGTTGCTAATTTTGAAATAATCAGTATATTAAAAATTGACGTGGATAAATTAGAGGTGACGTTATAACGTCCGCTGTAATTTATATCGCGTGCTTAGAGCTTAGAAAAGTAAACGAACCAAATTATGTCCGAAGACAGAAATATCGAAGAAGACCTAAAAAAGCTACAAGCTTTGCTTAGTGTACAGTTTAATGATGTCAGAGTATTATTATCTGCCATAACTCATCGTTCGTATTTAAATGAACACCGAGAGGCTACTCAGGAGCATAATGAAAGGCTGGAATTTTTAGGAGACGCTGTGTTGGAGTTGGTGGTAACTGATTTCTTATTCAATAAATATTTGGATAAACCAGAAGGGGAATTAACGGCCGTTCGTGCAGCTCTCGTTAATACGGTTTCTCTATCTGAATCATCGACCAAGCTGGGAATTAATGATTATTTATTAATGTCCAAAGGAGAAGCTAAAGATACAGGTCGAGCACGAAATTATATTTTGGCTAACGCTTTTGAAGCTTTGATTGGAGCTCTGTACATTGATCAAGGGTATGAAGCAGCAAAAGATTTTATTGCTAAGCATCTATTTTCTAAAACTGAGAAAATAGTCGATAAACAACTTTGGCAAGATCCTAAAAGTCGTTTTCAAGAATTGGCTCAAGAACAAACAAACATCACTCCTACCTATGAGACTTTAGGTCAGGTTGGACCTGATCATGACCGAGTCTTTACAGTCGGAGTTTTCCTAGGAAAAGAGAAGGTGGCAGAAGGGCAAGGGCGAGCCAAGCAAGAAGCGGAGCAGGAAGCCGCTTTAAAGGCGATGGAGGTAAAGAACTGGTAAAATAGTTACATATATAAAATGTACACAAAGGGCCGAAAAACAAAGTTTTTCGGCCCTTTGTACATGCTAAAATGACACTATGAATAAACACTCTCGTGGTTTTACTCTTATCGAATTAATGGTGGTAATCACTATTATTGGTATATTGTCGACTATCGCTGTTATGTCATTTAGTACGGCTAGAGAAAAATCAAAAATAAAGGCAGAGAAATCCACTGTAGAATCTTTTAGGCTATCTATGACTCTCTATAGAGAAGCTACTAATGAGTTTCCTCCAGGAGTTGATAATTGTAGCGGTTGTTCTTATGGAGCAGAGTCACCGACAACCATTGCTGCTTGGAAGACAGTGGCTGACTCCATGGTGCCGATAGTTATGCCGCGACCGATTTATGAAGACACTTGGGGAAATCCATATGCCTATGATAATAATTACACTGTACCTAACACTTCATATTATTCCTATTTGTGCAGTGTTGGTCCAAATGGTGTCTTCGAGACAACAGGCAGGCCTCTAACAGTTGCTAATCCAACAGCCGGCGGCGACGATATCTGTATTTTCTTACGTTAAAAGTATGTACTTAAAACACCTAACAATCAGTGGCTTTAAGTCATTCGCAAAAAAAAGTGAACTGGAGTTCAATACACCTATTACCGCTATTGTCGGGCCCAATGGGTCCGGAAAAAGTAATGTAGCCGAGAGTTTTCGTTTTGTACTTGGTGAGCAGTCCATTAAATCAATGCGTGGCAAGAAAGGTGAGGATTTGATTTGGGGTGGCTCAGACAGCATTTCTCGTGGCAATAGAGCTTCGGTTCAGGTAGTTCTCGATAATCGAGAGCGAGTTTTTTCTGTTGATTATGATGAAATAGTTTTGGAGCGGACAGTGTATCGTGATGGACAAAATGAGTATGAAGTAAACGGTTCAAAAGTCCGTCTAAAAGATGTGCAAGAGTTACTGGCAGCCGCCAATATCGGATCCACTGGTCACCATATAATATCGCAGGGTGAAGCTGATAGAATTTTGTCGGCTGGTCCTAAAGAACGACGAGAGATGATAGAGGACGCATTAGGTTTAAAAGTCTATCAGTATAAAAAAACTGAAGCTGAAAAAAAGCTTAAAAAAACAGAAGAGAATATTGCTCAGGCAGAATCTCTTCGTCGTGAAGTAGCTCCGCACCTTAAATATCTCGGCAAACAAATGAAAAAAATTGAACGAGCTCTAGAATTGCGCTCCGAGCTAACGACAACTTACGCTGAATATTTAAAACGTGAAGATATATATTTAGCTCACCATTACGATCGTCTCATTACGCAAAGACGTGAACCGAGTAAAAAATTAGAGAAACTTAAGGCGGAAATTATTACTGCTAAGGCAGTTTTGTCGGCCGATGAGAATAGTACTGAAAATCCAAAGCGAGTAGAGTTGGAAGAGAAAATTGATGCAGCTCGACAGCAAAAGCATGATCTACTTCGACACAGTGGTCAGCTAGAAGGTCAGGTTTCTTTTTTAGAACGGCGTATTAGAGAGACAGAGCAACAGGCTAGATCTGAGAGTGAAGCCCCAGTCCCCATTGGTGAAGTTAAAGAATTGTTGGCAGTAATAGAGAGTTCTATAAGTAAGAGCTTAGCTAGTAATGACGTCTCTTTTCTACAGAGAACTCTTAATGATGTTTTACATATCACCAGGAAATTCATTCAAAATGTAAAAGGTAAAGTAAATAGCGATGTCTCTAAAGAAGAAAAGGAACTTGATGAGATAAAAAGAAAATTAAAAAAAGTTGAAGAGGATATAGAAAGAATCAAATTAGAGGAAGATAAATATAATGCAGAGTATGAGGCCTTGAAGAAAACTTTAGAAGCAGAGTTGCAAGAAAGTCATGCGGCAGAGCGAAGGATATTCCAGCTGGTAGGGGAAGAGCATGAGTGTGAGAATAAGCTTCTTCAGATTGATCAAGAGATACGTATTATTGAACGTGATCGTGATGAATTTAAAAGAGAGTTATCAGAGGCTGTAGTGTTGATTGGTAGCGGAGCGGCCAGTTATTTAAGATTTGATGTTATAGAGAAAGGTCAACTTGTATCAAAAGAGAGTATCGTAAATGAGTCTCGAGATATTCAATATAAGCGTCGCCATGAACTCGAAAAAATGAAGATTCGTCTGGAAGAATTAGGTGGAGGCAATGAAGATGTCGAGAAAGAATATAAAAATGTAAAAGAACGTGATGAATTCCTCGAGCGTGAAATAGAAGACCTGAACACATCAGTGCTTAAGCTCAACCAATTGATTAATGAACTAAACGAACAACTCAACGAACGCTTTATAAGCGGCATTGATAAAATCGGCGTAGAGTTCAGTCGCTTCTTTACTTTGATGTTCGGTGGTGGGGAAGCGAAGCTTATTCGGATTAAACCAAAAATTAAGAAACAGAAAAAGGGCTTTGACGAAGACGGGGAGGAAATAGATATTGATGAAGAGGTAGAAGATGAATTCGCTCAAGAAGGAATAGAGTTGGATGTTAAGTTACCAAACAAACGAGTCCGTGGGCTAGATATGCTTTCTGGTGGAGAAAGAGCTTTAACTTCGATAGCTCTTATTTTTGCCATGAGTCAGGTAAATCCGCCACTCTTTATTATTCTTGATGAAACCGACGCCGCTTTGGATGAGGCTAATAGTCGTCGTTATGGAGATATGATTCAAGCTTTGGCAGAAAAATCGCAGCTTATTTTAATTACTCATAATCGCGAGACTATGAGCCGAGCTGGTGTGCTGTACGGAGTAACTATGGGCGGAGATGGAGTGTCTAAATTATTGTCGGTAAAATTTGACGAAGCATTAGCGGTCGCTAAATAACTCAGCCGAGAAAAAGCCGGCGCGGTGTCTTGTAGATGACATTTACGCCGGCTTTCGTGGTCAGTTTTTTGCCTGACATGTTTTCTCTCCCTTTTTTTCTATGGTGGTTATTTCATTGGACCAGATCTTTTCGATCTCCTCACATAGTAAATCGAAAAGGTATTCTGGATTGTTTTTTATCACCCTTAGATACAATATAAGCACATCTTGTTCTCCTCTTGTAGTCCAGTCGCTTGAGCAAACGTGCTCGTTTGCGATGTCGATAACATGCTCGAAGAATTCTTGTAGAGCATCGATATTTCCACAGAATTCTATAATTTGGACTGGGGTTTTTGGGGGAGGTGTAGGCGGTTTTGAAGGTACATTCATCGTCCTCATCCTTTTCCTATCGACGTATGCATAATAATAAGTATTTTTCGACAATTGTAAACTAGCAAATTTCTTATTTATGATGACTTTTTTAAAGTTTAAATATAAAGTTTTTAAAAAATAGTTTTTTATAACCTAAAATAACCTTTTAGATTTAAGTGGAGACGGTCTAAAATCATAATCTTTTCAGGTTATAATTTAATGATGGAAGGATATAATGAAAAACCAAAATCTCCAGCTCTAGAGGCTGAACTACCGGCTTTAGACCCAGAACAACGTAAAGATCTACGCTCACTATTAGGTTCGTTAATAGGAAGAGAAAGATTAAGAAATGGAGAAGAGGTAGAGTCAGAAAGTGTAGATTTGGATCGACGAAACTTTATACGAGGTAGCGCGGCTGCTTTGGCAACTACCGCTGTCGGACTTAATCCTGATTCTGCTGAGGCTAATGTAGAAACCAGTCCCCGGCCACAACCTCGACCAGAAACAGAAACTAAACTCACTGTTGAGGAGGTGATAGAAAATATTGATTATGAGTATGAGACTTTTGCTGATGCAGTAGCCGCTCACCTAGAACATTTTAAAAGAGATCTTCCTTATATATTGGAAAAAGGAAAGAAGATTACCTTAGGTGATAAGGAAGAGAGGACTAGACTTCGTTATCTGCGGGAGGCTTTAGAGTTACCTAAGGTAGACGTTGTGGTGGAAGAAACTATTAGGCGTTTTTTGCCCGCTAAGGCAGCAGCAGAATCATCACTGAGTGCGGACCGCGAAAGCTCGGCTGGCGCTTTGGGCATTTTACAATTTATGCCAGAGACTTGGAAGGAGCATGCTCGGAGAGAGGACGCTAATATATTGTCGCTGGTGGAACAGGTCTATGCTACCGAGAGTTTAATAACCCAGATAGACCGAACGCTGCAAAATAAGTGTGCGGATGCGCTCTTTACTATCAAAGAAGTATTTTTTGCCGGAGATGAGGAGTCTTTCAACAGAGATTTCTATAGCCTAGTAATTATGAATGCTTTTAACGCCGGGGCTGGAACTATGAGTTCCGTGGTTAATGAATTTGCAAAAATATTCCCTGACACTACCCAGGTAACACAAGTTCTCGAAAAAGGAATTCTGCCTTACGGCCATGATGTCTACAAACTAATGGCTCATTTCGGGTTTAAATTAAAATTCCATGAAGAGTATGGTCCAGAATCTTCTAATTATGTGATAAAAATTTTTGCGGCTAGGGAAGTCTTGGATAGATATTTAACCGATGAACAAAAATTAGCTCTACTAGGACCAGAGGAATTGAAAGAAAGCTCAGCTACTTAGCAAGTTCAAAATCTAGTTGTCTGTTTTCTAAGTCCGCTCTGACTAATTTAACTTTTACCTCGTCACCAAGAGAAAAAGTTTGCCCATTTTTACCACCTTTAATTCGGTATTTACTTGACTCGTGAGTATAGTAGTCGTCCTTAAGTGCACCTAGTCTAATCATTCCTTCTGCCATAGATTCTTTTTCTGCCACATAAACACCCCAATCAGAAACCCCAGAAATTGTAGCGGTAAAAGTTTGTCCAATCTTATCTGACATATATTCAACTTGTTTGAATTTGATTGAGTCGCGCTCGGCTTTGACAGCGTACATTTCTCTTTCTGACGCTTGAGCGGCTGTCTTTTCGTAACGGAGCATTTCTTGGCTACTTATTTTGGAACCATCTAGATGGCGACGTAGCATCCGGTGTGACATCATATCCGGATAACGACGAATCGGTGAAGTGAAGTGTGTGTAGTGCTTGAAGGCTAAACCAAAGTGTCCGATATTTTTTGTTGAGTAGATGGCTTTAGCCATGGATCGTATGGTGGCAGTTTTAATCAGGTTTTCCTCTGGTTTATTTTCAACTTCAGCTAAGAGACGATTGATTGCTTTGGCATCGATGATGCCATTTTTAGAATTAAATTCGTAACCTAGAGCGTGTAAGAAAATAGATAATTCTTCTATTCGGTCCGGGTCTGGGACATCATGAATACGGTAAATAAAGTTTGTATCCTGATTCTTCTCTTTAGCTAATTTGTCTATGTATTCAGCAACTGACTGGTTAGCTAACAACATATAATCTTCAATCATCATCATAGTTTCAGTGCGAACCTTGGTGATGACGTCTATCGGTTTTCCATTTTCATCCAGAACGAATTTGACTTCGGGTTGTTCAAAAGCAATAGCCCCGTTTTTGTATCTACGTTTGCGCAATAATCGTCCAAGCTTCATCAGAGTATTAAGTTCCTCCAGATATTCGCCTGATTGTTGGTCTAGAATTGTCTGGGCATCTTCGTAGGAGAATCGTTTGTTTGAGTTGATAACAGTCTGACCATACCACTGACTTACTATATGAGCATCGTTATTTATTTCAAAAAGAGCTGAGAAGGCCAGACGGTCTTCATTAGGCCGTAGTGAACATAAATCATTACTTAAAACCTCTGGAAGCATCGGAATTACTCGGTCAACTAGATAAATCGAGGTACCGCGCTCCTTTGCTTCTTTGTCAATGATATCTCCTTCTTTTACATAATGTGATACATCAGCAATATGGATACCAATTTCATAATTACCATTCTCTAGGTTTTGTAATGATATGGCATCATCAAAATCCTTAGCATCAGCAGGGTCTATCGTCATGGTTGTTCGATTACGTAAATCACGACGCTTAGGGTCTTTCAAAGCAGCAGCAAAAATTTCGTCTTGGCTTTTATATAATTCATCAGCCGCTTGCGAGATTACTTCCGGAAAGTTCTCTGAAAAACCACCCGATCGGATGATGGCCTGCATTTCAGTTTCATGATCACCGGCCCGACCTATAACTTCTGTTATTTCAGCTGTTGGTTCAGTATGGGGGGAAGTCCAGTTGGTAATTTCGACAACAACCTTCATTCCCTCATCGGCCGCAGTTGCCGCCGGTAATTGCGGTCGCACATGTATACGATAGTTATCTGGCTGTAAATATCTTTCTGGTTTACCGTCCTCGGCAGCTTTTACCACTCCTACAAGTTCGCTGTTTTTTTGTTCTATTACTTCTAATACTTTAGCAGCTTGTCTTTCACCCGCTACTTTAGGCAGTAGTTCTATTTTGACAATATCGCCATCGAGAGCGAAACCTAAATTTTCGCGTACTATGAGAATGTCCTCAGCCTCTTCGGGGCTGTCTGGGATTACAAAAAAACCTACTCCTTTGCCGCGAACCATGATAGGTCCTTCGAAAATAGTTTTGTTATTGGTCATATTTAATTGTCGCAGTCTAACATTGACTTGCTTGAAAAGCCATAGTATGTTGCATTAAACGCGTTCTTAAAGAAAGGGGAGTTCGATGGAGACTAAGCTCAAAATCACCTTCAAAAAACGTCCAGAGGTGATTATGTTGAAGGCTGGGCAAGTGAGCCTGCAGCCTTCAGGCTTGATCAGGGGCTGGGATGTGAGACATCAGCCCACGAATGATAGTCTCTGTAAGATGGTGGGTTTGAATATCGTCGAGACCACTACGATACTGCAAGCCATCATCTATAAAGGAGACATCAGTGAAATGATTATCCGAGAGAAAGACTACTGCAACACCTTCCGCAAACATCTGAATGCGCTGGAGGTAGAGCTTTCTTTCTAATCTCACTCCTTGGGTCGATGAACAAAAACACCCGTTCCCTGGTTGGTAGCGGGTGTTTTTTAGTATTTCTCTCCTCAATCTTATTTGTAACTAAGGGTCTTCCAGACTCTTGTTTTATCGTAGTTTATATAGTATTGTTCTGCCGTTATGATAATGATGAGATTACAACGAGTCGGCCGCAAAAACGATCCTTCGTATCGTATTGTGGTGACTGACAAACGCACTGGTCCAAAGAGCAACAAGCATATCGCAATCTTGGGTTCATATAATCCAAAACTTAATCATGTGCAAGTTGATAAAACAGAGGCTACCAAGTGGTTGTCAAAGGGTGTGCAGCCTTCAGATACCGTGCACAATATTCTCGTCGGACAAAAGGTAATTGATGGTAAGAAGATTAATGTTTTACCACGCAAATCTCCAATTGTAGACGAAGAAGCATTGGCCCGCGAAGCTGAAGAAAAAGCAGCAGCTGAAAAGGCTGAGGCTGAGAAAGCGGCTGAAGTGGAAACACCAGCCGAAGCTCCGTCTACAGAAGCTGATGAACCAGCCGCTGAAGAAGAAAAAACTGAAGCAGTAGAAGAATTCAAGGAGGAAGGGGTAATTGCTGAGGAAACTCCAGCCGAAGCTTCCGAGGAAAAAAAAGCCGAATAGACTAGCCAGGCTAGTAGATTCAACAACCAGGCCTGCCCTATGTGCAGGCTTTGTTGTTGACGTAGTCTGTTGTCTTTCGTACTATTATAATATTCGTTATTATTATAAGTAACGGACTCTTAGTTCATATAATCAAAACAATTATGCAAGAAGATCAGCAATTCTTAGAGACTGTAGTTAAAGCACTGGTAGATCATCCAGAGAGTGTCAAGATTAATAGGACAGTTGATGAACTGGGTGTACTTTTAACTTTAGATGTTCATGCGGAGGATATGGGTAAAATCATTGGCCGCAGCGGTAACACAGCCAAAGCCATTCGTACTTTACTTAGAGTAGTTGGCATGAAAAATGAGGCGCGTGTTAATCTAAAAATCAACGAACCTGAAGGTGGGCGAGTTGTAACCGCAGATACTACCGATAGCTCAATGAATGATAATGGTGGTGAGGAAGTGGCGGCGGAGGCTAAGTCTCTAGATCAGGCCATCGACGATCTAAAAATATAAATGAGCAAAATTCTTTGTTGTAGTTCGGTAAAATGATTTTCGCTGGACTAACAAGTCCCACTCAAATCATTTTCCTCCTACGCCTCGAACTCTATTTAATTTTAAGTCCTTAAACAGGTAAGTATAGACAAAACAAAAACCTTTCATTCGAATGAAAGGTTTTTGTTTTGTTTAGCTTTGAGGAGTAGAACTACTGACGATCTTGATTTAATAAACCAGTCCATTTTATTGGTAAAGTTAAATTAAGGGTGTTATATTTTGGATAATGAATTTTCATGTAATCACATTGTTTCCGGAGGTTTGCCAGGCGTATACAGACGCTAGTGTTTTAGGGCGGGCACAGAAGACAGAGAAAGGAAAAGGGGCAAAGGTGCGGGGTAAGAAGATAACTATGAGCTATCATAACCCACGTGACTACACAAAAAATAAGCACAAAAAAGTAGACGATAAGCCTTATGGTGGTGGACCAGGAATGGTTATGCAAGCTGAGCCCATAATTAAAGCTTGGCAAAAAGCAGTAGGGCGGAAGAAAGATCAAAAAAAAGTGAAAACACTTATTATGTCACCGCGTGGCAAACAGTTCACTAACAAACTGGCTAAAGAGTACGTGAAAAAATATGACCACTTGGTACTGATTAGTGGACGCTATGAGGGAATTGACGCTCGAGTCAAAAAAGTCCTTAAAGCTGAGGAGGTGAGCGTTGGAGATTATATTTTGACTGGAGGAGAGTTGCCGGCTTTGACTATTGTCGATGCTGTGTCTAGGCAAGTGCCTGGAGTTTTAGGAACATTTGCATCTTTAGAAGATGAACGAGCAACCTCGGGAGAAGCTTATACTCGACCGGAAGTTTTGGAATATAAAAATAAGAAATATCGTGTCCCAAAGATTTTTCTTTCTGGAGATCATAAAGAAATAGAAAAACGCCGCTCCAAATAGCCACGATTTTATTTTTAATTAATGTGACCAAACCTTTCATTCGAATGAAAGGTTTGGTTTTTTTGCTAGAATCGGCGGCGGTTAATTATCGAATTACCCTAGATTAACTCTTGGATTAACTCCGGAGTTAATCCAAGAGTTAATTCAAGATAAAGGGTTGCAAGATATTTAAAAATCAGTATAATAGCGGCCACTTGTCATTTCTCCGAGACTTGGATTGAGTCACGATTGCACATTGGAGTGGGTGGAAAGTGTTAAAGCACTTTTTAGCCAGACCTGGTTTGATATTTTAGCGTAAAGAGACTTAAATATTAGACTATGTCGTCTGGCCCCCGTGAGCGAGTTTATTCACTTTCGTCAGTGATGTTATTATCAAATGTGCAAAAATAAATACTAAGTTAAAAAACACGACTGAGCGTGTCTTTTTCTGTGTTTGTTATTGCCTAAAACTTTTGCTACAAATATATGTATCAACCACCAAAAGCAGAGGAATATTCATCTGTAGGAGCAATGCCGAAGAAGAAATTCAAATTGGCCAAAGATCCTTTAGTAGAATTGCCAGACCTCATTGAGCCACAGCTATTGTCGTTCAAGTGGTTTGTGGAGGAAGGTTTGAAGGATATCTTCAAGGAATTCTCACCAATTACTGACTATTCAGACAAAAAATTTGAACTTAAATTCAAGAAGTATGAATTTGGTCAACCTAAATGTACTCCAGAATTTGCGAAGGCAAATAAGCTAACTTATGATGCTCCATTACGAGCGACTGTTGAGCTTAGAAACAAAACCTTTGATTCTTCAAAAGAGCAAGAAATCTTCTTAGCCGATGTGCCAGTAATGACTGCACACGGTACTTTCTTGATTAACGGAGTTGAGCGTGTGGTAGTTCCACAGCTAGCTAGAAGTTACGGTATCTTTTTCACATCACAAGAGTTAAAAGGCAAAATTTGCTTTGGCGCTAAAATAATTCCGGCACGCGGAGCTTGGGTAGAAATTGAATCCGAAGCGGACGGAGTTATCTACATCAAAATTGACCGAAAGAAGAAAATTCCTATTTCCTCACTACTACGAGTATTTGGTCTTAAAAAAGATGCCGATATGATCAAGCTCTTCTCTGATATTGAACGAGGTGAGGAATATATAAAAGCAACTATTGCAAAAGACCCAGCCAAGTCAGTTGATGATGCTTATATTGAGATATATAAACGATTACGTGATGGTGATTTAGCGACCGTTGATAACGCGAAGGAGTTTGTAAACTCAGTATTTGCTCCTGAACGCTATGACCTATCTGAAATCGGCCGACATCACTTCAACGAAAGATTTGGTCGCCCGACTGATAAAAAAGCTACTGACGAAAGAACTGTCTCACTTGAGGACTTACGACTTATCCTGTCTACTATCATAGAAAAAAATCACGAACCAGGAGCTATGCCTGATGATATCGACCATCTAGGTTTCCGTCGCGTTCGCTACTTTGGTGAAATGGCTATCCAAAGAGTACGGGTTGGTATGACTCGTATGAAGAGAAATATCCAGGACCGTATGAGTACTATCGAGGCTGAAACGTCGCTTCCGATGCAGATCATCAACCCACGTCCACTACAAGCTGCTATTAAAGAGTTTTTCACTACTAACCAGCTTTCACAATTTGCTCCACAACAAAATAACCTCTCTGAGCTAGAGCAATTGAGAACTGTATCAGCCTTAGGTCCCGGAGGTCTAACTCGGGAACGAGCTGGTTTTGATGTACGAGACGTACACACTTCACACTACGGCCGATTATGTCCGATTCATACTCCAGAAGGCCCAAACATTGGTTTGATTCTTCGTTTGGCTATGTACGCTAGAGTTAACCGCTTTGGTATCATCGAGACTCCTTACGTGAAGGTAAAGAAAGGTGTTTTAACTGGTGAAATTACTTATTTCAATGCTCACGAAGAAGAGCAATACAATATTGCACACGCTGCAATCGAGATTGACGATAAAGGTAAGATCAAACCGGATATGGTGGCTGTTCGTCATAAAAGTGAACCGAAAATTGTGAACAAAGACGAAGTAGATTTTATGGATATCGCTACAAACCAAGCTTTCTCTATTGCGACTTCAATGATTCCATTTTTGAACCATGATGACGCCAACCGAACTTTAATGGGTTCAAACATGCAGAAGCAGGCAACTCCGTGTATTCGTCCAGAAGCACCGATTGTTGCCACTGGTATAGAAGAAATGGCTGCTAAAGATACAGGCCGAGTGATTATCGCTGCTGAAGCAGGTGAAGTTATTGAGTGTGACGCTAATCACATTATAGTAAAAAACAAGGATGGTAAGAAAAAAGAATATCCGTTAACAACTTTCCAACGGACTAATGATTTTTCCGCTTTCTACCACCGTCCATCTGTAACAATTGGTGAAAAAGTAAAAAGAGGAGATGTTTTAGCTGACACTTCATCAACTGATAATGGACAGATTGCGGTAGGTCAAAACGCGATGGTGGCATTTATGTCATGGAGTGGAGCTAACTATGAAGACGCGATCATTATCTCTGAGCGTTTAGTAAAAGACAGTAAGTTTGCCACTATCCATATGGATGAGTTGGATGTATCAGTACGTGATACAAAGTTGGGTCCTGAAGTTACTACTCCAGATATTCCAAACGTTTCCGAAATGAAGCTACGTAACCTAGACGAGAATGGCGTAATCAGAATTGGAGCAGAAGTACGAACCGGAGATATTCTAGTTGGTAAAGTGACTCCAAAGGGAGAAGCTCAGTTAACACCAGAAGAAAGGTTGTTACGCTCTATCTTTGGTGAGAAAGCGAAGGATGTAAAAGATACTTCACTACGTCTTGAGGCTGGTAAGCGCGGACGTGTCATTGGTGTAAAGATCTTCTCACGAGAGAATGGTGACCAATTAGAAAGTGGAGTTATTAAAAGGATTCACATCACTTTGGCACAAGTTCGTAACGTATCAGTGGGTGATAAGCTAGCTGGTCGTCACGGTAACAAAGGTGTTATTTCCCGAATCTTGCCGGAAGAGGATATGCCTTACACAGCCGACGGTCGTCCAGTAGATGTTATTTTGACACCACTAGGAGTTCCTAGCCGTATGAACCTAGGGCAGATTTTGGAATTGCACTTAGGTATGGCAGCTCATACACTTGGTTATCAAGCTATTGTCCCTCCGTTTGCCTCAGCTACAGAAGAAGAGATTAAGTCCGAACTTAAGGCCGCTGGTATTCCAGAAGACGGTAAAATCCAACTGCGTGACGGACGTAACGGCGAAGAGTTTGCTCAACGAACAGCTGTTGGTTATATGTATATCTTGAAACTACACCACATGGTAGAAGACAAGATTCATATGCGTTCAATTGGTCCGTACTCTTTGATTACTCAGCAACCACTTGGTGGTAAGGCCCAGATTGGTGGTCAAAGATTTGGAGAGATGGAAGTGTGGGCACTCCTTGGTTATGGTGCTGCCTACACATTGCGAGAAATGTTAACCATTAAGTCTGACGATATTATCGGTCGATCGGCGGCTTTTGATGCGATTGTTCGTGGAGAACGCATTAGTCACCCACACACACCGGCTGCCTTTAACGTTCTAGTTAAACAGCTTCGTGGTTTATCTCTTGAGGTAGACCTGCAAAGAGAAGATCGTGCTTAAGTTATTAGTCTCATAAATAATTAATATGGAAAAAACAACTAAAAAGCCATTTAGAACTTCTGACTTTACAAAAATAAGTCTTAAGTTGGCTTCACCAGAGAACATTCTCGACTGGTCATTTGGTGAAATAACCAAACCAGAGACAATCAACTACCGTACCCAGCGTCCGGAAAAACACGGTCTTTTCGACGAACGAATATTTGGTCCAGTAGAGGACTATGAGTGTTCATGTAAAAAATATCGTGGTATTCGATACAAAGGTATCACTTGTGAAAAATGTGGAGTAGAAGTAACCCGGTCAATCGTTAGACGAGACCGAATGGGACACATCGATTTGTGTGTACCAGTTTCCCACATTTGGTTCCTACGTGGTATTCCTAGCCGCATCGCTCTTATTCTAGGAATTACTGCTAGTTCAATCGAAAAAGTTATCTACTTTGCTGGCTACATCATAACTAAAGTTTCTGAGGAAGAACGTAATCGTCTACTAAAGGATCTTGAATCTGAATATAAAGCTAAGCTTAAAGAGTTACAAAACGATGATGCTCGTGAAGAATTGAAGAACCGAATGACCGAAACTAAAAAAGAGATTAATTCGGTACAGCAAGGAACCGTTCTAGACGAAACAAACTTCCACCGTTTTTCTGTTAAATACTCTAACCTTTTTGAAGCAAAAATCGGTGCTGAATCAATTTTTGAATTATTTAAAAATTTGAATTTAGTAGAGTTGAAAGATAAATTAGAAAGTGAACGTGAGACAGCGGGAGTAGCAGAACGAACTAAATTAGATAAGCGTCTAAACCTTATTAGAGGAATGATTCATGCGGAGGTTCGTCCTGAGTGGATGTTCTTGACACGTATCCCAGTTATTCCTCCAGCTCTGCGACCAATGGTTGCTTTAGAGGGCGGACGACACGCTTCGTCAGACCTTAACGACCTTTATCGTCGAGTAATCAACCGTAATAATCGTTTAAAGAAACTAATCGATATTATGGCACCCGATGTTATTCTTCGTAACGAAAAAAGAATTCTGCAGGAAGCCGTAGACGCCTTGATTGATAACTCAATTCGCCATGGCAATACTGCTTTCTCAGCGATGAGTCAGGCTCAACGCCGACCACTCAAATCATTATCTGATTACCTAAAGAGTAAGCAGGGCTATTTCCGTCAGAACTTGCTTGGAAAACGAGTAGACTACTCAGGTCGTTCAGTAATTGTGATTGGTCCTGATTTGGAATTAGATCAATGTGGTTTACCAAAGCATATGGCTTTGGAGTTATTTAGACCATTTGTCATCTCTGAACTACTACGTCAAGAATTAGCTTACAACATTCGTGGCGCAGGACGCTTGATAGAAGACGGGGTGCCTGAGGTTTGGGCTATTTTAGAAAATGTTATTAGTGGTAAACATGTGTTGCTCAACCGTGCTCCTACTTTGCACCGTCAGGGTATTCAAGCTTTCCGTCCGGTCCTGATTGAAGGAAACGCTATCCAAGTACACCCACTCGTCTGTAAAGCCTTTAACGCCGACTTTGACGGAGACCAGATGGCCGTGCACGTCCCTCTATCTGATGAGGCACAGCTAGAAGCTAGAGAAATTATTTCTGCTAATAAGAATATTCTAAAGCCAGGATCTTCAGAGCCAGTAGTATCTGAATCGCTGATGGATATGGCTTTGGGAGCTTTCTGGATGACTAAAGAGGTAGCTGGTACATTGGGTGAGGGTAAATTCTTCTCATCTCCAAACGATGCTATCAACGCTTTCGATTACGGATTAGTTGATTTCCGAGCTAGGATTAAAGTTCTAGCAACTGACACTCCAAAGTACGCACACTTTGAAGGGCAGGTATTTGAAACAACTGTCGGCCGTTTGTTATTTAACTCAGTATTACCAAGTGATCACAAATACATAAATGAGTTAGTTTCACAGCGCGATTTATTTAACGTTGTCTTAGATCTAATCGATGATCAGGGTATTGGAGTAGTTCCTAAAGTGGTTAACGAAATCAAAAAATTTGGTTTCAAATACGCAACAGTATCAGGTACCACTTGGGGTATTGATGAGGTAGTTATTCCAAAAGAAAAGGATTCTATCATTGAGAAAGCCCGAGCCGCTGAACGAGTGATTATAGACAATTATGAGAATGGTTTGCTCTCACGCGGAGAGCGACGTCGCATGATTATCGAAATTTGGCACCAAGCGAAAAGTGAGATTGAGGAAGTTATTCCAGAAACTATGGATACAAATGGTTCTGCTTATGACCTCTGGAAGTCTGGTGCTCGAGGATCGATGCGTCAGATAGCTCAGATGGTGGGTATGAAAGGACTGATTGTTAACACCCGTGGAGAAACTTTGGAGTTCCCAGTAACTTCTTGTATGAAAGAGGGTATGAGTCCACTAGAATACTTCGTGACTACTCACGGTTCTCGTAAAGGACTAGCCGACACCGCTTTGCAGACCGCTAAAGCCGGTTACCTAACTCGTCGACTCTTCGTGGTTGCTCAGGATGCAATTATTACAGAAGAGGATTGTAAAACTAAAGAGAGTACAAAGATTGGCCGAGTTTCTGCTTCTGGTATTGAAATCGCTTTCTCTAAAGCAATCAAAGGCCGAGTATTGGCTGCAGATGCCGTGGACACTAAGGGTAACGTTATCTTCAAGAAAGGACATATGTTGACCAGACGTGAAGCAATAGTTATCGAAGGAACAACTTGCGAATCTGTTGAGGTTCGCTCTCCTATGACTTGTCAGACATTACGAGGTGTTTGCCAAAAATGTTACGGTGTTGATTTAACCACCAATCATCTAGTTGATATCGGAGAGGCTGTTGGTACAGTGGCTGCGCAAGCGATTGGTGAGCCTGGTACACAGCTAACTATGAACACCAAGCACTTAGGAGGTACCTCTGCCGCTGGTGGTGACGTAACACAAGGTTTGCCACGTGTAGAGGAGGTATTCGAAAAGCGTATTCCTAAGGCCCCAGCTGTTATATCAAAGACTGATGGTTTTGTGTCTGATATTAGAACAGAAGGTAAGAGTAAAATAATCGTTATTACCTTTAAGAAAGATAGTAAATACGCACCGAAAAAAGGAGATACGATTGAATACGAAGCAGACTATCGTCGTGTTGTGAAGGTGAGCAAGGGCGAAGAAATAATCTCTGGACAATTACTGACCGATGGTTCAGCTCACTTGCCTGACCTATTCAAATACGGAGGAAAAATAGTCACGCAAGATTACATCATTTCTGAGATTAACAAGATTTATGAGTTACAGGGAGTAACTATCTCACGAAAACATATTGAATTGATTGTTAAGCAGATGATGAGTCGAGTAAAAATCAAAGCGTCAGGTGATTCTCATCTAACTCCAGGTGAAGTAGTTGAAGAGTGGATATTAGTTCAAACTAATGATGAACTGAAAGCCGCTGGTCAGGAAATCGCTAAAGGAGAGAGAATTATCATGGGTATTACAGAGAGTTCTTTGGCTCGAAAAAGCTTCTTGTCAGCAGCTTCTTTCCAGAACACTACTCGTGTTTTGATTAACGCAGCAGTTAAGGGAAGTGAGGATGATCTAACTGGTTTGATGGAAAACGTTATAATCGGTAAATTGATTCCTGCCGGAACCGGCTTCAAAGGCTCTAATAAATACGAAATGATTAAAGCTATTGCTCCTAGAGACTAAGGATAAAGCAAAAAGAAAAGCCTAAGCTAAAAGCTTAGGCTTTTCTTTTTTCATTTCTTACTTCTTAAATATTCATCCACTATCATATATGATAGTGGATGAAGAGGATTTTCTATTTGGTATCTCGCTTATTGTTTACGTCGGAGAATAAAAGAAAGTGTAAAGGATACTTTTTCTTTAAGGCTTTAAAAGTAAAAGGATTTTGTGTTATCTCGATTTTATCCTGCCGATTTTGCAATTCTTTTTCTAGCCCCTTGATGGCTTCTCGATAACCAGGCATTTGTTTCTTAAGCCACTTTTCCACTTTTACCACTGTATTGGGTCCTACTTTTAAAAGTTCACAGATATCTTGTTGTGTGTGTCCAGATAAAAGAAGACGAGCAATCCAAATACGTCTGCCTAACATAATTCGTTCACTAGGTGTTAGTAGCTCTTTTAAGAATGCTTTGGTTGACTCACGTCCTTTAACTGCCCCTGCAGCAGTGTATAACATATCTAACGTCTCAACCTGTTCTTGTTTAGTAAGCTGATCAAGCTTTTTCTTCATATTTTTATACTATCATATATGATAGTGGCAATTATATTGGCTAGTGTGCATATATATTCTATAGTCAGTGAATTCTGAAACTTTGACTCAGTGCCTGATACATTGAATAGTAATTGTTATCGGGAGTGAGTTTTTATATAGTCCTTTCACTATCATATATGATAGTGAAAGGACTATATACCATATGCTTTGGCTAACTGCTTTGACTAACGATGTCACCAATAGTTAGGGTTAGGTGAGACAAGAGAGACTTATGCAAACTTATCGTAAGTAAAGTATAATGTAAATTCATGAGTGATACGGTAGCAAGAATTAAAGAAAAATTAACTATTATAGAGGTCGTATCGCCTTATGTAGAGTTACATAAGGCGGGAAAGCACTACAAAGGTTGTTGTCCTTTTCATCAGGAAAAAACTCCGTCTTTTACAGTTTCACCAGACCGTGGTTTATATCATTGCTATGGTTGTAGTGCAGGCGGTGATGCCTTTACCTTTATTCAAGAAATAGAAGGGGTAGATTTTAAGGGTGCTTTGAAGATCTTAGCCGAAAAGGCTGGTGTTGAGTTGGTAGCAGAGGATCCAAAAAAGAAGACAGAGCGTGATAGAAATTATGATTTACTAAATGAGGCAGCTACATTTTTCTCTGCAGAGCTACAAAAAAAGACAGAGGCACTCGATTATCTAAAATTACGTAATGTTAGCCCAGAGTCTGTTGCAAAATGGAGAATCGGTTATGCTCCTGGTCCACCAGAGCATGGTTGGCGTGATACAAAAATATATTTAACTAATAAGAAATTTACTGACAAAGAATTAGTTAATGTTGGATTGATAAAGGGCTTTGATACTGGTAAAGAACCCTACGATGTCTTCCGAGATCGAATAATGTTTCCAATTTTTGATCCCAGTGGTAGAGTTGTCGCTTTTTCTGGCCGTTTACTTACTAAGGATAGTGAGGCTCCTAAGTATGTTAATTCGCCAGAAACTGAATTATTTAATAAATCTGAGATCTTGTATGGTTATGATAAGGCCAAACAGGGAATTAGACAGTATGATTTTTCCCTCATCGTGGAGGGACAGTTTGATGTCGTAATGACTCATCAGGCGGGCTACAACAACGCCGTGGCTGTTTCTGGTACGGCTTTAACAGCTCACCATGTGATGCTGTTGCGACGTTTGTCTAACCGAATTGTACTGGCACTTGATGGAGATCGAGCTGGTATAGCAGCTGTTAAGCGGGCGGCTGACTTAATGTTGGTTGTAGGAATGGACGTTAAGGTAGCAAGAATGCCCGAGAATAAAGATCCTGCAGATGTAATATGTGCCAATAGAGATGAATTTAAACAAATTATTGGTCAGTCTAAGCACGTTATAGAATACCTTTTAGATATCTTGGAAGAACAAAATAAAGATGAACGAACTTTCAAATTAAAAGTAAGAGAAGAGATTTTGCCACATATTGTTAAGATTCCTAACCGGATCGATCAAGAACATTTTGAAAAAATAATTGCCGATCGATTGGGAACAACTAAAGAGTCCATTCAGTTTGAGGTCAAAAGAATCAGTGAGTCACTTAAGGATAAAAAAGACTTAGAAATTCCTACAGAGATAAGGCCAGAAGTAGTAACAGAATTTAAAGTAAAGCAACGGAAAGAAGAAGTTTTACGCTACTTAGTAGTATTGACTGATTTGTTAGATAGCACCATGGCTGATCTTATAAAGAAAATTATAAGTGATATAACAAACAAAACTACAGAGGAACATAAGGTCAGCTTTGATGCAGCGGCGGTTAGTAAATTAAGTTTTGATATTGAAGCAAAGCTAGAAAAAGGGTTAAATAAATATGACAAACAAGATATCGTCGATCGACTCAATGAGCTGCGTACCTTATTTATAAAAGAAAGAATAAATGATAGTAAAGAAATTCTAAAAAAAGCCGAGTTGGAGCAAAATGACAAAGAAATGGAAGGGATTCTAATAACTATTGATGAGCTGACTAAACAGCTCGGTAAGGAGATATATAGCATTGACC
This sequence comes from uncultured Candidatus Saccharibacteria bacterium, assembly GCA_964611205.1. Taxonomy (GTDB): domain Bacteria; phylum Patescibacteriota; class Minisyncoccia; order Phycocordibacterales; family UBA918; genus OLB19. The sequence continues at coordinate 55,446 of CAZSZB010000001.1, forward strand.
TATTCTCCAAATAAGGTATAGTACCTGCACCCTAACTGCATTAAACAGAGTGGATTAATCCACTCTGATTTTTGCAGTTTGCTGCAAACAAAATGGTAAAAAAAGTAGCAAAAACAACCAAAAAAACTGTTTCTCGAGCTTCTAAGAAGCCTGTTAAACAAACTAAAAAAGCGACCAAAAAAGTCGTCACTAAGGCCACAAAAAAAGTAGCTAAAAAAGTCACAAAAAAGACAAAGGCAACTAAGCCAACAAAAGCTAAAAAAACTCCGGCCAAAAAAGTAGCAAAAACAACCAAAAAAACTGCTGTTAAAAAAACTCAGACGGTTAAAAAGGCAGTAAAGAAAAAACCTTTAGGCAGAGCAGGAAAACTTCTGGAAGCTAAAGCAGTGGAGCTTTTGAAGCTTGGAAGAGAACGTGGTTATGTAACATACGATCAAATTCTAAAATATTTTCCACAGATAGAAAAGGATATTGAATTCTTAGAGGACCTTAATGAGCGGTTTGCAACCGCCGGGATTGATGTTCTACAAAGTGGCGGAATGCTAGGAGTCGATCCTTCGATTGAAGTGATTCAGCGTAAGAACTCATATAAGCGCAATGACTCCAGTTACGACTCTATCCAGATGTATCTACGAGAGATTGGACAGTATCCACTTCTGACAGCCTTAGAGGAAAGAGAATTAGCGAAAAGAATCCTCGATGAAGATGAGGAGGCTCGTAACTTATTAGCTCGGGCTAACTTACGTTTAGTTGTTTCGATTGCTAAAAAGTATGTGGGTCGTTCACCAGATTTAACTCTGCTTGACTTGATACAAGAAGGGAACTTAGGCTTATTTAAAGCTGTTGATAAATTTGACCATACTAAAGGATTTAAATTTTCTACATATGCTACCTGGTGGATCAGGCAGGCTATCACTCGAGCCTTAGCTGACCAGTCACGAACTATTCGTATCCCTGTTCATATGGTTGAGACCATGGCTAAGTATAAACAGGTTTCAAGACGTTTAGCTCAGGACTTTGGCCGAGATCCGATGCCTGAAGAGATAGCGACAGAAATGGGAGTGGAAGTAGAAAAAGTTTACCAAATTGAAAAAATATCACAGGATACGATTTCACTAGAACTGCCGGTAGGTGATGATGATGACCGCTCACGGCTGTCTGACTTCATCTCTGATGATAAGATAACCTCACCAGACCAAGAAGTTGCTCACAGTATTCTCTCTGATCAGATTCAAGAAATCTTGGATTATTTGTCAGATAAAGAACGTAAAATTCTAGAAATGCGTCACGGTCTTCTAGATGGTACCTACCATACACTAGAAGAGGTTGGTAAAGAATTTGGAGTCACTAGAGAGAGAATCCGACAAATCGAAGCAAAAGCGTTAGAGAAGATTCGTCAACATGAAAAAGCTCGACGTTTGAAATCATATTAGAAAACAGACTATAGAGATTAGTTTACAAAAACAGCCAGTTCAATAACTGGCTGTTTTTGTATTTATGCCTTAGTTATTACGTCATTTACTTACGAATCACTTTTCTGATGATAATTTGTTACAATTTAAGCATGACAAAAAAGGATGATGAGAATGCAGCATTTAAGGTGGCTTATGCCACCTTAAATGCTGCACAGAAAGAGGCTGTAGACACGATAGAGGGTCCAGTTATGGTTATTGCGGGCCCTGGAACTGGAAAAACTCAGATATTAACTCTACGTATAGCCAATATTCTATTACAGACAGATGTCTCTCCGGAAAATATTCTAGCCTTAACTTTTACGGAATCAGGAGCTAAAGCAATGCGTGAACGATTGCGTCGCTATATTGGAGTTAGTGCCTATCGGGTACCGATTTATACCTTCCACGGTTTTGCCGGCAGATTGATTAAGGAGTATCCAGATTCTTTTCCTCGTATAATAGGGGGCAGACCGGCTAGTGAAATTGAAAAAATAACGATTATTGAAGATATTCTTGAGAGTGGTGATTATAAACTTCTGCGTCCTTTAGGTAATCCTAAGTATTATGTTTATCATATATTGCGCGCTATTAGTTCATTAAAACAAGAATACATAAAACCCGATTCATTTTCTGAAATTATTACTAAGCAGGAGCTGGAGCTACAAGGGATTGAAAAAATACATCAAAAGGGAGCTCATAAAGGTAAAGTTCGAGGTGAGTATACAAAAAAAGAAAAATCAATTTCTAAAAATAGGGAGCTACTCTCTGTCTATCGTTTATATGAGCAGTTACTTAGTGATCAAAAATTATACGATTATGATGACATGATTATTCAAGGCGTTCAGGCTCTGGAGTCTGAGGAGGATATGCTTAGAGATTTGCAGGAGCAATATCAATATGTGTTAGCTGACGAACATCAGGATGTAAACGGTTCACAAAATAAAATATTGGAGTTACTCGCTAGTTTCCACAAGACACCAAATATATTTGTAGTAGGTGATGAAAAACAAGCAATTTTTCGTTTTCAAGGAGCTTCTTTAGAGAATTTTTTGTATTTTGAGGATATATTTGCCAAGACAAAAACGATTGCTCTGACTAAAAACTACCGATCGGGACAAACTATACTAGATGCTGCACATTGTCTTATAGCTGTTGAGGAAGGGCCTCTTAAAGACTTAAGAGTGCCATTAGAAGCAGCGGCTGTAACAGAGGCAGAGGTGGAATACCGTAATTTTTCTCATCAGGCAGTGGAGGATAATTATGTAGTAGAGAAGGTGGTACAGACGATTGCTGAAGGAACCGATCCCCAAGAGATAGCGATTATCGTCAGAACCAACAGGGAAGTTGAAGCCTATGCTGCTTTGTTACGGAAACAAGGTCTTTCTGTAGCTGCTTCTGCCGACGGTGATGTCTTAAAACATCCGATGACTAGGTCTGTACAAAGTTTGATAAAGGCAATCGTTGATAGTAGCAATCAAACGGCCTTGTTTGAAGTGTTGCACGGAGCATATTGGAATATTTCAACCAATGACTTGGTTCGTGTTTTAGGAGCTCAAAGTTACTCTCTACCTTTGAGTAAAATAATCTCAGATGAGAATAATCTTTCTACTTTGGAATTAGAAGATATTCAATCAGTAATAAAAGTTTCTAAGGTTTTAGAATCTGCCCGACAAAATGAAGTCAGTAAATCACCACACTTGGTACTTGAAAGTGTTTTGCAAGACAGTGGTTTCCTTGATTATGTGATGAAAGAAGATCCGTTTGAAGGGGTGCGGGTGGTGCGACGGATTTATGATGAAGTTGAGGAGATGGTGCGGCGAGATAATGTTAGTTCTTTAGCCCAAGTGGAAAAAATATTCGCTACTGCTTACGAGTACGGATTACCATTGAATGCACCATACATAACTACTGATTCTGATGCTGTCCAGGTGATGACTGCTCATAAAGCCAAGGGTTTAGAATTTGCGGTAGTTTTTGCTCCCCATCTACAAGATAGTACCTGGGGTGGTGCAACCAGAAGAGTCTATTTCGATATACCGTTAGCGCGCCAGATAGCTGAAGAAAAATTTGATGCTTTAGACGACGAACGACGTTTGTTGTATGTGGTTATGACTAGAGCTAAACAACAACTCTATTTATCTTGTTCAGAGACCAATGCCGACGGTAAAGAGTTACAAGCCTCTAGGTTACTGTTTGATATCGATGATGGTTTGTATCAGACTGTTGAAGTAAAACAAGAAGAAAATGCTTTTCATCCACTTAGTACCTTAGTGACGAAAGAAAAAGAGATTGAGATTAACGCACGTTTACTCAAACATTTTCTCTCGGAAAGAGGTTTCTCAGCTACTTCTTTGAATAATTACTTACGAAGTCCTTGGGATTATTTATATCGTAATGTGTTACGCATTCCCGAATTGCAACCAATCCATATGTTATTTGGTACGGTAATTCATAATACTTTGGAATACTTGACCGCTTTCCACACAAAGGAAGGATCTTTACCATCGGACACACAGTTGAAAACAAAATTGGAAGCTGAGCTCGGTCGCTTACCACTTAGTGTAGAAGACTACACTCGACTGCACGCAAAAGGTTTAGAAATATTATATGCCTACAGCACATATATTAAAGATATTTTACCTAAGCAGACTAAAGAGGAATTGAGCTTGCGGGTTATGTTTCAGACTGGTTTACCAGAACTGCCTGAGTTACCTCTGACTGGAAAACTTGATCGCTTAGATATCGGAGATGATGGCTTAGCATTACGAGTAGTTGATTATAAAACGGGAAAACCAAAATCTCGTAATGCTATAGAAGGTAAAACAGCTAGTTCTGACGGCGGTTATAAACGGCAATTAGTCTTCTACGCTTTACTTCTGTCTTTACATAATGACGAACGATATCTGACCAAGACGGGCACCTTATCATTTGTTGAACCAGATACGAAAGGAATCATTCACGAGGAGACTTTCATTATTACAGAGGAGGAGATAGATGATCTAAAAAATGAAATCGTAGCTGCTGCTAAGGAAATCATTACGGCAGATTTTTTGCAAACAGAATGCGATGAAAAAGTTAGCAGTTATTGTCATTTGGTAAATTTATTAAATAAGTAATTACATTGACAATATATCTTTCTCTTGTAAGGTTAGACAGCTAAATCTTTTATGTCACGAAATGCTGGTCTAATAATGCTTAAAAACGTATCTTTTGAATACGACTCTACTCGTCCAATTCTAAACGATGTCAGTTTTTCTGTACGCAGAGGAGCAAAATTTGCCTTGATGGGTCAAAATGGAGCTGGTAAGAGCACTATTTTCAGTTTAATAACTAGAGCCATTAAGCAGGATAATGGTGATATTAATATTGAACCACGCACTTCTATTGCTGTCTCCAGACAAACGATCCCTCGCGATGAGTTGTCTTTAACAATGCGAGAATTTTTCCAGAAATGTTTTTCTGAAAGGATTTATGATATAGATCCTAAGATTGATAATATCTTAGAGGTTGTTAATCTCACTCCTCCAAATGAGAAACAAAAAGATGCCTTTAAGGACAGGATAATGGATTCATTTTCAGGCGGTCAACAGGCGAGACTTTTATTAGCCTCAGCTTTGATTCAAAGTCCAGATATTCTCTTGCTGGATGAGCCGACCAACAATCTTGATGTTGAAGGGATAAAACACCTCACAGAATTTTTGCATGAGTATCTTAAGACAGTTATTGTTATTTCACATGATGCTAATTTCTTAAATTCTTTTACAACGGGAGTTTTGTATTTAGATGTTCATACTCACAAGGTAGAACAATATGATGGAAACTATCACGATGTGTTAAAAGAAATAACTGCTCGTATAGAACGTGAAAATCGTAAGAACGCACAGTTAGCCAAGGGTATCCAAGAGAACAAAGATAAGATCAACTACTTTGCGCAAAAGGGAGGCAAAATGCGGTTGGTGGCGCAACGAATGCGGGCCGAAGTAGAAGAGTTTGAAGAAAATAAGGTCGAAGTAAGAAAAGAAGATAAAACCATCCGTCCCTTTATCATCCCAGCTCAAAAAGGTTTACCGCTGGAAGTATTACGCATATCTTCTTATAAAGTAATTAAAAATCATGAACCGAAGGAAGTGAGTTGTGATATTTCTTTAAAAAGGGGAGATCATCTACAGTTGATCGGTCCAAATGGTATAGGTAAGACTACTCTGCTAGAATCTTTAGCATCCGGCACGGCTAAGGGTGAGGAGATAGCCCCGGGTGTGAAAATTGGTTATTATCGACAGGATTTTTCGACTCTTAATTTCGAACAGACAGTCTACGAGTGTTTGTTAGAATCGATGGATAAAAAAAGTGAAGAAGATTTACGAAGTTGCGCAGCTGGTTTTCTTCTGACCAAAGATGTTTTAAAAACTAAGATAGGCTCATTGTCGGAAGGCCAAAAAGGGTTAGTGGCCTTTGCCCAGCTTACTTTATTGAAACCCGGGTTGTTGATTCTTGATGAACCTACTAATCACATAAATTTCCGACATCTACCGGAAATCGCTAAAGCTCTAGATAAGTATGAGGGAACTATGATACTGGTCAGTCACGTACCAGATTTTGTTGAGCAAATTAAGATTGATAACGTGTTGGATTTAGCGAAGAAACGTAAGTAAGAAAAGACTTAAGTTAATAAAAGAAGGGGTGGCCACAGGCCACCCCTTCTTTTTATAAGACTTACAAAAATATGCAATATTATAGATTTTTAACCTTCGTTATTAATCTGAGCGATTAAATTATCGATGATTTGACTTACTACTTTGTAAGGTTGAGCACCATTGATGACGCCTGTTTGTCCGCCTACGGTAATGATTGAATATGGTGTACCTTCAGCCCCGGCGTTTACTGCATCAGTAAAGTCCTCTTCCACATCAGCTCTGGTGGACTTATCATCAAGACAAGCATTGAAATCGTTGACGTCGGCACCAGCTGCAGTAGCGAATTCATCAAGTCGAGCTAGATTGACCGGATCATTAATGCCGCGTTCGTCGAAAGCTAAGTCGGCGAATGTCCAGAAAGCTTCATTACCAGCTAATTTTGCTACACATTCAGAAGCAGCAGCAATATGAGGAGCGCTGGGATGTATGCTCTCCAGAGGCATATGACGATAAACCCAAGCTACTTGTCCAGTTGGACCGTAATTTTCCATCACTTGATTCATAGTTTCGTGGAAGCTCTTACAGAAAGGGCAATCAAAGTCTGAGTATTCGACGATCATAATAGGAGCGTTAGGGTTTCCTTTTATGTGATCTTTTTCCGTTATGGGATTGATATTTATAGCATTATCCTGATTGTCTCCAGTAGCAGGTTCATTTTTATCTGAGTCAGCAGACATATTTAGTCCGAAGAAAATAGCGATAGAAATCATTGCAAAGCCAATGATAATTGTAATCGGAATGGCTAAAGACTGAGGATTTTTGGTCGCGGGAACTTTATGATCTTCTTGTGTGTTTTTTATATCCATAATATTTCAATTTATTTTTGTACATTGTAGCATGTAAATATAAAAGGTTTAGGTTATACTTATTAAGTATTTATGGGATTTTTTGAATCGATTGTTTTAGGCTTTGTGCAGGGTTTGACTGAGTTTTTACCCATTTCTTCAACTGGACACCTTATTTTAGTGCGATCATTTTTTGCGGTAGAAAGCGGTCACGCTTTAGCTTTTGACGCTATTTTACACTTAGCAACAGCTTTAGCGGTCATTGTCTATTTTAAGCAAGATATTTGGCAATTACTACAAGCTCTGTTACGAAAATTAAGTCGATTACCGGTTAATAAACGGGACGAAACTCTGTTGTATGCTTTGTTGATTGGTACTATTCCGGCTGTAGTTTTAGGCTTGAGTTTGGAATCATATATGGAGTCGACTTTTCGGTCACCGCTACTGGTAGCGGCTGTTTTGGTGGCTGGTTCAATGCTGTTTATTTATGCGGAATGGAAGTATCTGAGTCGGTCTGCTAATGACGAGGTAAACATGAGCAAAGGTTTTAAAATTGGTTTGTTTCAAACTTTAGCTTTATTACCCGGTATGTCACGCTCGGGAGCTACTATTTCCGGTGGTATGCTACTTGGACTATCTCGTAGTGAAGCAGCTCGTTTTGCCTTTCTCTTGGCCGTACCAATAATTCTCGGTGCCGGAGCTAAGAAATTGTTGGAGTTAATGTCTTCAGATATCTCTGTCCTCTGGGGACCAGTGATAGTCGGTGCAGTAACAGCTTTCCTAACTGGTCTTTTAGCCATTCATTTTATGCTTTCGTTTGTTCGTAAACACACCCTTTGGCCTTTTATATGGTACCGACTTGTTTTAGCGGGAGTTGTAGTTTTTATATTTTTCTTTAATTAAAAAGGAAGAGAGTGGGTTATTGAGACATCATCTTTTTCTGTCCAGGTTGATATGTCTAAAGGGATCTCTCTTTTGCGGTAGCCATCTTTGAAAAGTACGTGACCGTTTTGCATTGCGTAATCAAATATTCTTTTCGTAACACGAACGTCTTGTTCACAATACTTTTTAATTTCTTTTATCTTACCTTCACGGTACCAACGGACAGCTTGTAAGCCGTCGGCTGATTTTTTGGCACCAATAGTAGCTTGAGCAATTGAGTCTAGTCGTAATCTTCGACCTAAGGAGTTCTTAATAGACTCTAGTAAATCGATACTTTTAATCTGAGTTAGATCACCAGGATAATACTTGTTAAGTAGAGGAATGTCGAAATGATTGCTGTTAAAACCGACTAGGGCGTCAGCTTGTTCCAAGAGAGGCCAAATTTGGGTTAGTTCTTCGTCAGTAACGGTCGTGTAGCTATCGGTTTTACTATCATAAAAAGAACCCACAGAAATATCCAAAGCAGTAGGGTCGTTGGAGTTAACTTCGGAAAAGATGTTTTTTGTTTCTAGGTCAAAGACAATGTAGCGCATTATGTAATTTAGCCGGTTATTTTTTCTAGCAATTCTTCTAAAGTACCACTAGTTTGATCTTTAGTAGTCAGGTTCTTTAAGGTAAAGGAATCATTATTTACTTCGTCATCACCAACAATGATGGCATATTCAGATAATCCAGCAACCGCGCTTGATAATTTTTTACCTACCTTACGAGTACTCATATCAACAGCGGTTGAAATACCAGCAATTCGAAATGGTTGAGCTATTTTTTGAGCAGTGAGATTATGTTCAGGAGCAGTCGGTAATACCATGAGGGTAGGCGAGGTAAGAGCAGATGTCAGAAGATCGTGACTCTCCAAAAAGTCTCTCATTGTTACGTCACCAAAACCAAATCCAACTCCAGGTATAGGAGTGTCATCAAAAAGTTTGGTTAGATTATCATAGCGTCCACCTCCTAGCAGGGCTCTGTTGTTTTCTGAAGCAGTGTCAAAGAACTCGAAAACAGTTCCAGTATAGTAATTGAAACCACGAGCCAGGCTTTTATCAAAGACCACATTATCTATACCAAGTTCTGCTAAACCAGCTACCACGTCAGTTTGTTCGTCACTATTATCCAACATCATTATTATTTCTTCTGAGAGGGTTTCGTTGCCGGTGATTTGATCCAATTCCGTTCGGTATTGTTCTTTAGTTATTTTGTTACGACGGTCATTGAGGAAAGTTAATTGATCTATTTGCTCGTCGTTAACCCCGAGCGCGTGGTACAAACGGTTCATTAGTTGACGATCATTGATGCGAATCTGGAACATTTCTGGATCCGCTCCAAAGTTTAAAAGAATTTGGTAACCCAAAGCAATCATTTCGATGTCGGCCGTATAATCATCGGTACCGAAAATGTCACAATTTAATTGCCAGTGTTCTCTGAGCCGACCTCTCTGTGCTCTTTCGTAACGAAAAAGATTGGGGATAGAATACCAACGGATAGGGAATGATAATTCTTTCGCTTTGCCGGCCACCATACGGGCTACAGTAGGGGTCATTTCTGGCCGGAGAGTAACCTCACGTTCTCCACGATCTGTAAAGGTGTAGGTCTGTTCGTTCACCATCTCGGTGTTTTCGGCACCCTTAGCTTTATATAATTCAGCAGGTTCTAGTACTGAGGCATCATATCGCTCGAATCCGAAACTTTCTGCTGTCTGGCTCCAGACATCAAAAATGTACTGTTGAATAGCCATATCTTCAGGATAGAAGTCGCGAACACCTTTATAGGCCTGGGTTGGTAGTTTGTCTTGCATAATGGGTTATTTGTTTAATATATTTGTTTATTGGTTATATTTCAAGTGTTTCTTTGGTCGTGTTGATTTTGTACCTTAAAGCGATTGTCGGTGGCTTCAAGAATAGTAGATTTTAGAGAACGAGGATGGGGCATATAATCAGTTCTAAATTCGTCTTGACTACCACTGGCGGTCTGTAATTCTATTGTTCCGTAATGCAATAATGTGGCTAGGATACCATTGATGTATATATTGACATCTTGTAGCCTTTCTAGTCTAAAACTACCAGTGCTGCGATTAAAGAGAGATACTTGTTCTACAGCAATTATGCGTCGATCAGTGATGGTCCAAACATCTAGATAATAATCAGTCCAGATATAAACTATCGCTATCCAACAATAGAGAATCCATAGAGCAAACAAATAAACAAAGTGACCAAAATAATCAGCTGTATTTATATGTAGGCTATTGAGGTTAGCGTCTTGATAACTGATAAACCACCAAACTAACAACGGTAATAAAGCAGAAACCAAAACATAAAAAGTACGGATAACTAAGATAAACCAGTGCTTCCTCACTATTTTTATTATTTTCTCTCCTTCTTCAAGATGAATTTTTTCAAATAACATAACGCAAACTTAAAAAAGCGGTACCAATAATTACCAAACTAACTCCCATATAGACCAGTAATATTGATAAAGCGGTTGATTGTTTCTCACTGTAGTTAAACCAGTGGTACATGAAAGACAGCGTATAAAATCCGAAAATAACGAGAGTTAAATAAAAAATACTATCTAGTCCCAAGTCTATGTAATTGCTGGTGTTCACTAGATCATTCATACAGAAAATTATAACATCGAAATTACCAGTCTTTATCTTTTTAGAATAGAGTATCTTTCTATTTCATATTGGTCCGGATGGGTTTTTATCTTGAAGTCATGGGTGCGAGCATTTTTTTGTAAAAGAGGGGTTTGTTCTGGTTCATGCTCAATCCAGAGCTGACCATTTTCGGTGAGGTGTGAACCGGCCTGGCCAATAATATTTTCAATAATTTCCATTCCTTTTACACCTCCGTACAGGGCAAGGTGAGGTTCGTATTCTTTAACAGAAATTTCTGCCCGATCAATTGAAGGATCAATGTACGGTGGGTTAGTTAGGATAAAGTCAAAGACACCATCGACATCCGTAAATAGATTGCTGGTCAAATACTCCAATCGATTGGAGTATTCCGGTATATTTTTCTCCACGTTCATTTTTATAGTTTTAATGTGATTGTAGTCTATTTCGCCAAAGGAAACTTCCACTTCTGGCAAAGCTTTTGCTACAGCAACACCAATAGCGCCAGACCCAGCACAAAGATCTAATACTCTGACCACAGGATATTTTTTTTCATTAGACAGTGATTTTTGAGTAATCAGATACTGATTGATTTCTTTGATAGCTTTTTCAGTCCAAAACTCTGTTTCTGGTCGGGGAATAAGTGGTCGTGAGTTAAGGTAAATAGTGCAACCTAAAAAGGGGACTGAGCCGATGAGGTAAGCCAGAGGAACTCCTTTAGAAAGGAGTTCTAAGTCGGCGTGGAAAGCTGCGCTTTCCACGCCATTATATTTCTCTTTAAGCAACCACTTTTTTTCTAAATCCATTGTCAGCCACTATGCTTTTAAACTTAATAAATTGCAAGCGGTCAATTTCGTACAAGAAATATGAAAGACTCATTTCTACCTACAGAATGAATACTTTGTTATACTTCTTTTTATGTCTAATATTATGCTGGAGGTTAAAAACTTAGTAAAAATTTACGGCACCGGAAAAAAGGCTAAATTAGCTGTAAATAATGTTTCCCTCTCCATTCCTAAGGGAAGTTTTTATGGGTTGTTGGGTCCAAATGGAGCTGGTAAGAGTACAACTATCCACTGTATAACTGGTATTGCTCAGCCAACCTCTGGTCAGATTTTGATAGACGGGGTAGATGTTGTGGAAGACTACAAACTAGCTCGGACTAAAGTCGGTTTATCGCCTCAAGAATTTAACGTAGATATTTTTTCTACCCCAGAACAACTAATGGATTATATCGGTGGTTATTATGGCATTCCTTATAAGGAGCGAATGGAAAGAGTAAACAAGCTTATAAAGCGGTTTGATCTAGAAGAGTATCGTAATATAAAATTTCAAAAACTTTCTGGTGGCCTTAAGCGTCGAGCAATGCTTGGTCGTGCTTTGGTTCATACTCCGGATTTACTTATCCTGGACGAACCAACCGCTGGAGTCGATGTCGAACAAAGGCATGATCTGTGGCAGTACTTAAAAGAAATGAATGAAGACGGAAAAACTATTATCTTGACCTCACATTATTTGGAAGAAATTCAGTATTTATGTAATGAGATAGCTATTATTGATAACGGGCAAATAGTAGCCGAAGGTACGAAAGAGGAGTTTATGAAAGAAGGTAAGTCAGTGGAGCAGACTTATCTAGAAATTACTCGTAAGGCTAACGAAAAAAAATAATATGAATTGGATAGGTTTGTTTACAATGTTTAGGCGTGAGATAAAACGTACTTTTCGAGTTGTTACCCAGACCCTTATAGCTCCGATTGTATCAGCCGCTCTGTTCATATTTATCTTTGGAACGGTGATTGGGGGAAGAATAACTGATTTTGCAGGTATTCCTTATATATCGTTTGTCTTTCCAGGCGTTTTATTAATGACGGTAATTAACGCTTCTTTTGCCAGTGCTTCTTCAGCTTTATATTTTATGCGCTTTTCACGTAGTATTGAGGAGATGTTGGTAACTCCATTTTCTTACTTTGAAATGTTGTTAGGTCTAGTAGGTAGTTCAATCATTCGCACCCTAATGGTGGCCGCTATGACTTTGTTGGTTGGTTTGTTATTTGGGGCAGTGCAACTAGTTAATCCTCTAGGTTTTATTTTCTATGTCACTACCGTGGCAGCAATTTTTGCCATGCTAGGTATCTTGGTAGCTTTATGGGCTGAAAGTTTTGAGCAGTTGCAGGTCTTGAATACTTTCATAATCACACCACTGACATACTTGGGTGGTATTTTTTACTCAGTAACTTTTTTGCCTCCTTTGGCTGCGACTATTACACAATTTAATCCTTTCTTTTATTTTGCTAATGGTTTACGACACAGCATGATTGGCTACAGTGAAGGAGACTTGACGATAGGATTATTTGTTATGGTGGGCTTGACGGTGGGTCTTGGTCTGCTGATTACACATTTGTTCCGTAAGGGTTGGAAGATACGTTATTAATAATTGAACTAATTTCCGATCTGATTGTATGCATATGCACAAAGAGTGCGGGCCTTTGGCCCGCGCTCTTGTTAGAATTAAACTATGAATAAGGAAAATCTTTATAGTATAGCGTCTGCTTTAGTAGCTCCTCATAAGGGCATTTTAGCAGCCGACCAAAGTGTAAAAACTATGGATAAGCAACTCCAAGCAATTGGAGTAACACCAGACGCAGAAGTACGAAGACAGTATCGTCAATTGTTAATGACAACAGAGGGGCTTGAAGATTATGTTACAGGAGTGATTTTATACGATAGTACCATTAGAAATAAAACAGACGATGGTGTTCCGTTTGCAGATATTTTAGTATCTAAAGGCATTGTTCCAATTATAAAAGTAGATAGAAGTACTACTCCACATATCAATTTTCCTGGCGAGGTAATTACGCAAGGTCTGGATAACCTAGCTGACCATTTGGCTGAATATTATGATATGGGTGCAAGGGCAACAAAGTGGCGAGCCGTTTTTAACATTGGTGAAAATATACCGAGTAAACAGAATATTAAAGTTGATACCGTTGCTCTAGCCCTATATGCTGCTATGGCTCAAAATGCCGGTCTGGTACCGATTGTAGAGCCAGAAGTGATATATAGTGGTAGCCACGATTTAAAGCGTGCAGAACAGGTTACAACGCAAGTTCTGCAGGCTTTGTTTAGTGAACTTGTAGAGCAGAAAGTCGACTTAAAAGGAGTTATTTTAAAAAGCAGTATGGTATTAGCTGGTAGCACTAACGAGAATCAGTCTACTCCAGAAGAGGTAGCCGAGGCGACAATAAGAACATTCAAGAATTCCGTACCAGAAGAGGTACCGGGTATCGTTTTTCTCTCGGGTGGGCAGACTCCGAAACAAGCCACTAGTAACCTAAATGCTATCGCTAAATTAGAAAAAAGTGAAGGTAATCTACCATGGCAATTTGCATTCTCATTCTCTCGAGCTCTGGAAGAACCAGCCCAAAGAGTGTGGCAAGGAAAGTTAGAAAATATTCCAGCGGCTCAGGCTATTCTTTTAGAAAGACTCAGATTGAATTGTTTAGCTGATCAAGGAGTGTACGAACCGAACATGGAAACTGATCAATAACTAAGTTTCAGACATCGTCAGTACTAGTTTAATAAAGAAACAAAAAACTGCTTCTATTATGAAGCAGTTTTTTGTTTATTTATTTCTTCTGGACGTACTCAGTGTGAGTTTGGGCGATCGGATTGAATTTTCTTTCTGTGTGTTTCTTGCTTGGGTCCTTCTTGTTTTTATTATTGAAAACAGTGTAATAAACGTGGCCTTTGCCAACGCCTTTTTCGTCTCCTTTAGAAACCAGTTTAATTAGTCTTTCTTGTGACATAGTGGCCAAAATCTTACCAGAACCAACCCTTTGAGTCAATATGGTTGAGACCAGGTCTCGTACTTGGGCAAGTACGAGACCTGGTCTCGATAGGGAGCTTGTTTAGTCTTGGCTAGTCATATTTTTTCTGCCAGAAGCCAAATTTGCCTAGAATAGGCCGGTATTTGCCTATCTTGGTGCGGTGTATGGAGTAAGCTAGGCCAGTTGTATCTAGTTCCTTAGCTATGGTGCTAGCTAAGGTCCGCATATAGGTGCCGGAAGTAACAATAGTTCGAAAAGTAGCGATTTGGTAGTCTGAGTTAGTCTGGGCTTTAGCGAATGATTGCCAAGAGGCTCGAATATCATCGCGACGGAAATCGTTTCCAATTGCTTTTCTAAGTTCGGTCACGGGCGGTATGGTCTCTATCTTTTCAGTAGCGTATTTATAAACCTCATCATGACTGATTGTTTCTAAGTTTATTAAACTCAAAGTGTATATAGTGGACTGTTTAGTTGGTATTTCTATATCATCTAATCTACCTTCGATAGTCCAAGTGTGGAGAGGTTTACCCTGAACAGTTTTAGAAGAAAATTTTGGATAGGGTAAGTTGATGGAGCCAATCATTCCTTTGATTACTGACCGTATGTCTTTTTCATTATAGGTTTTTACAGGTGTCGCAGAAATATTACCCAGAACATCACCACTATCTGAATTTACTCCAAGCAGAATTGAGAATTCATATTCTTTATCTAGGTTATGGTAGGCTTTTTGATTTTTACATTCCTCACCAATAAGTACCAACAACTTACCAGAGGCCATGGGGTCCAGTCGGCCAGCATAGGAAAGAGGAACCGTCTGGTAGATGCCTGTTTGTTGTTCACGCCATTTTTCTACACAAGCCAAGGGGGTTTCTCCTACTTGTTTATCTAAAACTATATTTTTTCTCATATTTTATTATCTGCAAGATAACACAGAACACATTATGAATCTTGTTGTCTCATTAGCGAGAGAGACCGACTTTTTTAGAACATGCCCAGTCTTTAGTTCCATTTACTTTAAATAATATTAGAGCATATCTAAGGTTGTCCGAAAAAGTGGTGACATCTAAATCTTCTGGACTAAGGTTTGTGCCCGACATCGAGTTGTAGCGTTTGAGAATTTTAGGGTCTGGGTGAACTGAGGTAAGAATCTGAGCTATACCAACAGCACTTGAGCCTTCCATATTAACTAAAACATTACCGTCCTTATCATAGTGTCGAAAATGTGATTCACAAAGAATGATCGGAATCATCATCTCTGCATCATTATCTTCAAAGAAGTGTGTAGTGAGCGTCTTGATATAGAAATTAGGATCATCAATTACTGGGTTAACTGTTGAATATAAATATGCTGTACCAAAATATGTTACACCCACCCCAGTAAAGACAAACAGCAAAATAAGAGCAAAAATCATTATCGGCTTACGATAAAAATGTTCTCTAGCTTTTTGATTCTTTCTTTTTCGACGAGCCATTTTGATATAAGTATACAACAATAATTAGTTATTAAAGTTCAGTAAAGTCAAAAACTAAATCTTCGAAATCAATAATTTTATTGTTTTTGTCTAAGAATATCTCTTCTTTAGCGTACATTTTAATACGTTCCTCTTTGTTTGCTTCCGGTAACCAAACTTTTCCGTTAGCATAAACAATTCGGTGCCAGGGTATAGCTTTGCTGTTAGGATATTTACTTAAAATAGCTGTGACACTACGAGCAGCTAAAGGACCCGCTCCAGCGGCTTTCGCTAACTGTCCATAAGTAGTTACCCGACCAGGGGGAATACTTAGAGCCAAATCTAGTAATCGTTCACTAAAAGTCATTTTCCAAAGCCGTTAATTTAGCATAGATAATTAGATTATGATTATAACGTTGATTCAATCGATCGAATGATCCTGTGCAGGTAATTAATCTCAAACCAGCATAATTGATGGTTGAGTCATAAACTCGATTAGTTGGAAAGTTTTCTTCAGCAGCTGTTTCGATTTCGGTAACTGTAAAGATGGCCGAGGTACCATCTGACCGATCTATAAAGATTTGGTCTCCGATATCTACCTTACGAAGGTCATAGAAAACCGCTGGACCCTTAAAAGAATCTACATGACCAAGAATAACAGCCGGTCCTAGTTCGCCAGGAGTCGGTCCGTATTTATACCAACCCACTTCTGAATAATTATCTGGTACTTCAACTGTTCCATCCTGGTTTAGACCCAGTTCTCCTGTGAAGCTGGTGTTTAGGTTGATGGCTGGGATACTCAAGGTAAGAGGAGAGGCTTTTTCTAAAATCAGACCAGTGGAAGTTGCGATAGGAGTGCTAGCTTCAAAAATTGGAGTTTGATCAGCGATAAACAGGGGGGAAGTTAACAGAAGATGAGTTACAAAAGCACCAATAAGTACCCCCGCTATAGTAGTCAGACCATAGCGTAACAATGAATAGGAATTGATTACTGGAAACCTCATATTTTTATAGGTAACCAGATTAAGTTAGCGAATCTTAATGGTTACCTTTTTGGCGTTTGAGAATTCTCGCAAGAGTATTAAAGCAAATACAAGATAAATCACAGCTGGTAGGTCTTTAGTAGCGCTTCCTCCTGCTCCAGTAGCGGGAGCGCCGACTGGTACTATGGTAATACTTTCACCCAACACTTCTGGGGTCGGGTCCGGACTTGTTGATCGCTTAGTGTAGCCACCGCCACCGCCTCTACCTCCTCCACCACTACTATCACCACCGCCACCGACTCCTCCACCAAAGACATTACCAAAGTTAAAGTCATTATTAATGATAATGGTCTCGGCATGGGCTATCGAGATAAATAAGTTAAAAGGGAAGCGAAGATTAGATGCTAACTCCATTTCTTCCGGTACGATTACTTCGTATTTTTTTGGCGTTGGGTGAGTAATTTCCCAGTCAGTCTGTAGAACTTCGGTTAGAATCCAAGTCCCTTCTGATACATGGAAGTAATAAAAACCATTTTGGTCGGTAGTAGTAGAGAGAAGAGTATCGGAACTCGAAGCATATACTGTCCAGCCGGGTAGTGGCTCCTCGCCTTGGTCCCAAACTCCGTCCTTGTTATTGTCGTGCCAAACATAGCCCTGAAGACGATAATCATCGTCACCAGTATTGCCACCACCGTTGGAGATATAGGTGTTTGTGATAGTACAGGTAGTAGTTGTTCCGGCGGATACATTAATATTATTACAGTTATTGTAAACAGTTTGATAACTAGAGTTAGGTACTTCGGTTATCGAATAAGTTCCAGTAGCGAAGTTGTTTAAGGTATTAATACCAGTACTGTTGAAGGTAGTAGTGGCTGTGCCGTTGATAAGGAAACTAAAAGCATCAGCGCCTAGATTGCCACCAATTACAACTTTTTTCACTACTAAAGTACCCTTTTCGGCATCGGGAGGGGTACTTGTGCCATTGCCCACCCAGGTGTTGGTAATGGTACAGGTTATACTGCCTCCTTGTTCGACAGTCCCGCTACATCCATTACTATAGTTGGTAGTGTAATTTGGATAGTCTTTCTCGATAACTTCGTAATTACCAACAGACAATTTTACCTCTATTCCTCCTGCTTGGAATTGTCCGGAATATACTTCTTCGGCACCTTGCTTAACAACAAAGGAAAAGTCTGACGGGTTAGGGGAAGTGGGAGCGGCAACGAATTTCTTTTCAACGGTCAACTTTCCAGGTCGCCATTGGTTGTCAGCTCGGCAGACATTTCTTGTTTGGTCGTTAGTTACGGTAAGAGTTGTAGAGAGAGAGGGTCCGTTGATGTTCTGGCAACCGGAGCCTGACCACTGAACTGTCCATTGCCCTGGTGTAAAACCAGCTGGCCCTACTTCATCAATGCTATAGGAGCCAATGGGTAGAGTTATGTCAGCAGTGGCTGTGGTGTCATCATAGTGAGTTAAAGAAATATTTCTACTTACAGGTGTTCCAGAAGCCGATGTTCCTGTTACCGTAAAACTAAACATACTAGCTGTGTAGTCCGGGTGATGTTCACTGAATTTAAGCATGAGACTAACTGTGTAAGTAGGCTCTGGCTCACCACCTTCTGCCCGCGCCGTATGATTGGTCACAAAAAGAAAGCTAACAAGTACTCCAATAATCATTAAGCTGGCTAGGGTAAAGGGTGATTTGAATTGATTTAATAGAGTAGACATATGTGGAAAATTAAATGATGAAATAAATTCTGTTAATAATTCATGGTTGTCACGATCCTGACTCGCTCAGGCGTCTAATTTTTAGGTTTAGACGCTTGGGCAGAGGCTGTTGCGCCGGCCACTTGAGGTTGAGGAGAGAGTAGGTTGTCGCTCGGAGTGGCGAGAGTCAGAGTTGTGATTGCGGGAGGTACTCTGAAAGCATATTCACGGCTCGTAGTAGTATCTGAATTACTTGTTGCATGTGCCCGATAAGCATAACTCTGACCAGGCTTTAGTCCCATGATTATCATTAGGTGTCGGGTTTTAGGGGTAGGGAAACGGAAACTAGCATGGTCATAGCCATAGTTTGGTTTATTTGGATTGTAAGATGTTTCGGGAAGTAGGGGTCCGTATACTAATTGACTAACTGATGAAGAAGAAGTTTCCCATGAAAGGAGAGCAGAGACTTGTCCAAAAGAGCCTGGGAAATAAGCTAGCACACCCACGTTACCAACTGCCAAAGGTACGCCCTTTATCTTTAACTCATACACTGCATCTTTAATCTTCAAAGGATCCTGATTTGCTTTTTTCATTCCTGGTTTAGCATAGGCCACAATACTGGCGGTGTTTGAATAGATACCAGATGGAGTGTTTTGGTCGTATTTGGTAGTGTAGGTGAGTTTTATTTCCTCACCTGCTTTAATGGTTCCCAATTCCCAATCCTGACTATTTAATTTGGCTCCAATTGGGTTTGATAAGACATCGTAAACGGTGGCATCATAGGCTTGTCCGCCCCGATTATTTACCGTGATGACGTAGTCGACTGAATCTCCAGCTTTGATAGTGGATGATTTACCAACCTTAGCTGTCTTAGTGATAGTGATGAGTGGCGGTTTATTAGGATCGACATCAACAGCGTCTCGCTTCATATCAGTCTTAGTGTATTCACTGCTAGAAAAACCACCACCTCCGCCGCCTCCGCCTCCGCCACCACTTGTCACGACAGGATTATTAACTGGGGGAGGAACCACAACATTTTCATCTTCTGGTGTTGTTGAAGCAGTATCGTCGTCAGTTCCTTGATCACCACCAGGGTCTTCGGTAGTGGTTGAGGTAGAATAATGAAAATCATTCTGAAGGATAAGTACATTATCGTTAAAATCAGTGTCACCTCCGGATTGAGTACGAACAGTAGCGTGAGCAATCACTGAACTAGTTCCGACTTCTAAAGCAGGGTCTATGGTTGCCGAGAATTCTATCTGTCTAGTTCCATGAGGTTCGATATCTCCTACTGATTTATTTTGTTCAGTTTCAGTCCCGTTAGCAAAAGCGTTAATCAAAGTTTGTTCGATTGAAACATCAAGAGCTGGTACGGAACTATTGTTAGTAACAGTGTATTTGTAAGTAAGAGGAGTGCCTGGAGCTAGAGGGTTTGTTTCTGAGGTGACAGAACCAGAGAGACTGAGGTTGGTAGGAGCGGCAAAAGAAATATTACCTTTTAGGTCACCCAGGATATTGACGACTGCATAAGTCCAGTTGGCACCAATCACATTAGTGTTGGCAATATTCATTACATTGGCACTCGCGAAGGCATCACCAGTTTTAATATTCCCATACAGACCAAGTACTTCGTTTTGACCAGTTATGGCGCTTAAATTAAGATTATTTTGTAACGTTACCTCATTACGGTCGGTGATATTGGCGTTGTAAGAATCGATATCATAGCCTAGGTTTGGTGAAGCAGCGATCTCGGCATTCTCATTATAAATACGTATTCCATCATCGGTATATTCCCAACTAAGACCGGCTGGTAAGCCGACAACCTCTCCATCCCAGACACCATGGATACGAATATGAAGCTCAAATATGTCTCCACCGAAAGAGTTCTCATTAATCTTATTAAGGATATTAGATTCTGTATGAGCCATCCCGGTTTGAATATTTGAATCTAGGGAAGTAGTGGCTTCGTTCTTTCCGGTGTCCCCGTATGAGTTTAGATTGTTAGTGACATCGTCAGCGATGTTAGTGTTATTAACAGACAGCTTGGCATCTCTAGCATGCTCTACCTGATTAACTCCATTTGGTTGCGCAAAATAAGCCATAAACAAATCTTCGGTCGGCAAGATTAAGTCTCCGTCGAGGTCACCGATGGCATTGAAAGTCAAAAGTTGATAATTAGAGTCAACTATATTCGTGTTAGCCACATTCATTACGTTAGCTCCAGCAAAAGCGTCACCAGTTTCAATATCAGAAATAGTGTTATAACCATCTGCTAAGTTTTTACCGGTCAATGCTGTTACATCTATATCATTTTTAATGTCAGCAGTATTTTCTTGAGAAAAATTATAAACAATATCTTCAGCTGCACAGGACATTAGGTCACAGACGTTCTTGCCCAACTTGTGTTTTTCTGGATCTGGAAAGAAGTTACTGGTTAGGTCTAGCGATTCACCGCCTTTTAAGATTTTATTACCTAGGTAGATAATACCGTCAGAATTTACTACGCTAGTATTTATTATATTTGCGACGTTAAAGACCGCTACAGCTGCGCCGGTTTTAATCCTCGCTGAATTAGCTGCAATAGCTGTATTTTCTCCGGTTATTGCTTCAGATTTCCCTTTATTTTCTGAAATACCTTCGTTAGTACCGGTGGCGTTAAAAGTATATAAGTCCAAATCCCCGCTAGCAGCTTGAGGAGTTAGCTGGCTGCGGACGTCGTTGGAGTTGGCGTCAGTAAAAAGCTCAGCTTTAGCGGTGGCGGTGGCCGTCTCGATGGTTATATTTCCACCATCTTTAATAACCTCACCAGTATTTTCAGTGTCGTCTTTACCAGGTTCTCCTGGTGCGGTGTCTGTACTGTCTCCAATCAGAGCATCTGAACTTGTTGCCACTGGCTTATAGTTATCTGAAAGATTTTCAGTAATACTCTCAGCAGCCTGACCAGGGGTACCGACAGGTCCTTCAGTACCGTCCGCTCCGTTTTGTGGTCCTGGTAGTTCCTCAGTGGTTGATGTGGCCGTGGTAGAGCTCGTATCATTACTATCATCTTCTGGGTCAGGAGTTACAGAGAACGGTTCGATGTCAGGAGTTGAGCTAGAGGCAGTTGTAGTGCCATTATCATTATCAGTTGTGGAAGCGACGGTTTCTTCTAATACAGTATTTTCAGGTGGGGGAGGAGGAAGTTCTTCTTCAGGTCCATCGTTTGTGTCATCGATGATAATAGGCTCCGTACTAGTAGCCCCGCCATCATCAATTGTATCGGAATTAGCTAAAGCCGAAACAGGCATAAACAGCGGGCTGGACAATAAGGAAATAATCAAAAGACCACCAAATAATTGATTAAGTACTTTTTTAGATTTAAAAAATTTATTTATCATAAGCAAACAGGATTAATTTCCACAATAAATTGTTGTATTGCAGAGGTAAATAATTTGTATCAATTTGGTTGGCCTGATTAGAAACAAACAGAATCAATTTTTTCAGTAAAGGATTATCTCTTGAAGAGAAATCAGGTGCATCAATTAGTGGGCCCGGATCAAATTCTAGATCTTTGTTTACAAATCGGTTTTCCAGATTATCTTCTTTTTGATTTTGCCTCAGCTCAGTGTCTATGGCCTTAGGAGGGACAAGATGATTAGCTTCTGATTGAGATTCTCTAACGTCGAAACTTGAAGATCTAATAGTTCTGATTAATGAATCATCCTCGATAGAGCCAGTATTGGTAATATTAACGCTGGCGCCACTTCGTCCGGTGTTTATGACTGATTCTCCATCTCGTCCTGGTTGCCCGTCTTTTCCTGGCTCACCATCTTTTCCATCTTCTCCCCGGCTGCTTTGGTTGCCTGTGTTATGGCTGGTCATTATTACGTTACTGATAAAAGAAGAGTCATCAGCCAACACTAAAGTCACGTTAGCGGCATTAAATCCAACGGTTACAGTAAACAAGATTATTGAATTTTTAAAAATATTTAATCCCATATTCCCTCAATAAGGTAAGAAACTCATCTTATTCCGACCTTAAGAGAGGGTCTCTCTGTAAAGAGAGAACCTTCCTTAGTTCATTTAACGTCGAACTACTCGAGTAGTGTTGCGGTTCACTACGTTAGTGACATGACTCCAAGAATCAGAGCGTCCAGTGCGGATGTCGCCACCATGTCCGGCAGCTCCACCGTTACCTCCTGATGCTCCTACTCCAGTGTTGCCACCGTCGCCAGCGTTGCCGCTGTCGCCGCCGTCACCACCAGCTCCAGTTGTACCACCCTTTCCTCCGGTACCACCGTTGCCAGCAATTTGGCTACCGTCTACTTCATCGCTACCGGCTGCTGTAGCGCTTCCACCATTACCACCCTTGTTGCCGTCTCCGGCTCCCTGAGTGTCACCTCCAGGTGCGAAGTTGACGCTGGTACCACCATTACCAGCGTTGGTACCACCATTACCACCATCATCACCACTACCACCACGACCGCCGAGAGACTCGTTGTCGCCGGTATTGGCATCAGTAGCTGCCAAATTTAGTAGTGCTACTTCATTATCACTAGTTACTTTGGCTTTTGTTTCGTCAAGATCAGCTTCGCCAGCATCACGAACTACATTAGTGTCGTTGTTGTTGACGTCATTGCTTATTCCTGACTCAGCAAGAGTGGCTCCTGTAGTAATTGTGCCGCCGTTACCTCCAGCTGCACCATCACCACCGTGTCCGCCTGCGCCAGTGTTACCACCGTCGCCGCCAGTACCACTATCACCACCGTCGCCACCTGCGCCAGTGTTACCACCACCACCGCCGTTGCCACCTTGGCCACCTTGTTGGACAGCGTTGTTACCATCTACGTCGCCGTTAGCGTTACCACCGTTGCCGGCAGCTCCACCATTGCCAGCACCCTGAGTATCACCACCGGGAGCGATATTAACACTGTGACCACCGTCGCCAGCATTATTGCCACCATGACCACCGTCTCCACCACGACCACCACGAGCACCACGGGAGGTATTGCCGCCAGTGTTTGATGAGGAAACAGCTACGTTAGCAATAAAGGCACTGTTACTGTTTGAGACAGTGACAGTATCATTTTCGTAAGCCAAGGCCGGGTTTACTAAAAGTGATAGAGCCATTGCAGAGCTGGTAAGTACAGCTGCGGATTGTTTTATAGTTACAATCATAATTTTTATTTTTAATAAGAATAAATTATTATTAATTGACTCATTATCTTTTACTAAATGAAAAGAAAATAAGAAATTTATTCTTTGCTATTAAACTACCTGGGTAGTTTTAACTAACATACCCATTGAAAGCGGTCTCGAGCCGTGAGATGGCCTCGGATGGGTAAATTAAAATTATATTTTCTGAAAGAACAGGGGGGGCCTTTCGCTAATTTTAAAAGCCTCTCACTATAAAATAATAGTAAAAGGCTTTCGATCGATTTCTTCTCTTATTAAGTTGTAATGGGAATAGTGTAATAACATAACAAATATTTCCATTAATTAGGGATTTTCCCCAACCTAATTAATTTAATACAAATGATACTCCTAACATCTATGTCGTCAAATAAATTCGTATGTACGATACAAAAAAAATTAATGTCAACAGTAAAATGTAAGTTTGAGATGAGTGTTAAAAATGAAATATATAATTCTAGTATAAAAGCTCTTCGACTCCCACTGAAACAGTCCCCCGGACTGTTTCCTCGTAAGTCCACAAAATTCGTGAACTAATTTGTGGACCCACGGGGAATATCGAGACTTACAGTTTCAGTACACCTTGTCAGTATTTGTTTCCTTACGTCACAAATACTAGGCAAGGTTTTCGACTCCCACGTAAATATGCTCCCAGCATATTTACTCGTGAGCTCACGAACAGAAAAGGCCTACAAGTAAAACTTGTAGGCTCTTTTCTGTACTCGTGGACCCACGGGGAATCGAACCCCGGACTCATCCATGCCATGGATGCATGTTACCTCTATACCATGGGCCCGATTTGATTATTGTGAGCGATATTATACACAAACAGACGGCAGTTGCGAAGCAACTGCCGTCTGTTTGTACGGTACAATAAACACAATGCATGAAGCTTTAGAAAAATACGTACGGGCTGCCGATTATCTTTCTGCTATTCAGATTTATCTACAGAACAATTATCTTCTTGAAGAAAAATTATCTCCAGACGATATCAAACCACGACTTTTGGGACACTGGGGAACTTGTCCAGGAATCAACTTTGTTTACGCTCATTGTAATCGGGCAATCATCGGCCATGATTTAAATATGATGTTTATTCTTGGTCCAGGACATGGTTTTCCGGCTATTCAAGCCAACCTTTTTTTAGAGGGAACACTATCTAAATACTACCCAGACATACCACGAAATGAAGACGGCATAGCCTATATGGCCAAACAGTTTAGTTGGCCGTATGGTTTTCCTAGTCACAGTAGCCCAACTGCTCCGGGGGTAATTCTGGAAGGTGGGGAATTAGGTTATGCTCTCTCGACTGCCTATGGAGCGATTTTGGATAATCCAGATTTGATAGCGACCGCACTAATTGGTGATGGGGAAGCGGAGACAGGTCCGACAGCTACCGCCTGGCATTTAAACAAACTAGTAGACCCGGCCAGCAACGGTGCTGTTTTACCAATATTACACCTCAATGGTTATAAAATATCCGGACCGACATTCTTTGCCCGAATGTCTGATGAAGAACTAGTTCAACTTTTTTCCGGTTACGGCTACACTCCAGTAATCGTTGATTCTGAAAAAGAAGAAAATATTCATAGTCAGATGATTAGGGTAATGGATGAATGTATAACATCTATTCAAACCACCCAAAAACTAGCCAGAGAAAATCTTTTAGAAAGCCATCCTAAATGGCCTATGATTATCCTGCGAACTCCTAAGGGCTGGAATAGTATTAAAGAATTAGACGGAAAGAAAATAGAAGACAACCACTATTCGCACCAAGTCATAGCCGAAAAGGCCAAAACTGACCAAGAACATCTAGAGGCACTGGAGACCTGGTTGCGCTCATATAATTTTGGAGATTTATTTGCTGGTCAAAAATTTATTGCTGAGATCGAGTCTTTAAAGCCAAGTATGAAACGGTCTATGGGCAATAACTCGCACACAATGGGCGGTTCCCCGCACTATATTTCCCTTAAACTTCCGGCTGTTGGTGAGTACTCTACCCCGGACACTTGTGAAATAAATCGTGACTGTGCTGAACGCTCCAGTATGGAAGCTATTGGTGATTATTTGAGAGATGTTTTTAGTTTAAATGCCGGTAACAGAAATTTTCGGCTCCTATCACCAGACGAAACATATTCTAATAAGCTCCAGGCCGTCTTTGAGGTAACTAAAAGAGCTTTTGTTTGGCCCAGTAAACCGTGGGATAAAGATATGTCTTGGTCTGGTCGAGTGCTGGAGATGTTATCTGAGCATAGTCTACAGGGTTTGATGCAGGGTTATGTTCTCACTGGTCGTCACGCCATGTTCGTATCTTATGAAGCTTTTGTTCAGA
Source organism: uncultured Candidatus Saccharibacteria bacterium (assembly GCA_964611205.1). Lineage (GTDB taxonomy): Bacteria > Patescibacteriota > Minisyncoccia > Phycocordibacterales > UBA918 > OLB19. Next base: position 81,401 of record CAZSZB010000001.1, read on the forward strand.
TCGTGGGTTCGATGGCAGATCAGTATGCAAAATTTTTAAGTATTGCCCGAGAAGTGTCTTGGCGAGGAGATATTCCAAGCCTTAATTATATTCTGACATCCTCTGGTTGGCGACAAGAACACAATGGTTTTTCTCACCAAAACCCTGGCTTTATTGATGGAATGCTACAAAGACAAGATTGTTTTGTGAACATATATTTTCCAGCTGACGCTAATACAGCTCTTGTCGTTACTAAGCGTTGTTTGGAGTCTAAAAAAGAAATGAACGTTATAGTGGCGGGCAAGCGACCAATACCGCTTTGGCGCACTCCAGAAGAAGCAGCCCAAGATATTTCTGAAGGAATTTCCATTTGGGAATTTGCTAGTGATGAAAATCCTGATTTCGTAATGTGCTCAGTAGGGGACTATCTAACCAAAGAGACTCTGGCGGCGGTCAATCTACTACGTACAGAAATTCCTGAAATGAAAATAAGATTTTTAAATATTAGTTCTTTGTCTACTTTAGGAGTCGGACATAACGCCTGTCGAGTATTACCTCATGATTTAGATCGTTATTTTACTGAATCTAAGCCAGTCCTGGTTAATTTTCATGGTTATCCGCAGACTATGAAGCAAATATTATTTAATTATGATTACAACGCTTCTCGTTTTGATATTCGAGGCTACGAAGAAGAAGGCTCCACCACCACACCTTTCGATATGATGGTACGTAATAATGTGGACCGTTATAGTCTAGTAATGAAAGGGATAGCTGTGGCGGAAGTAGCCAGAATAATTAATCCAGTACAAAAAAGAGAACTAACAGATAAATACAAACAAAAACTAATTGACCACCGGGATTATATAGTAGAATTTGGTAAAGACCCGGACGAAATAGAAAATTGGATATGGGAACGACACTAATCATAAACCCAGGCTCTTCTTCAAAAAAGTATGCCTTTTATAAAGACGGGAAACAGGTACTAACAGTTGTGTACGAAAAGACAACTGAGGGTTTTGCGGCTTGTGTTAGAAAGAATACAGAACAGCAAAAATGTGAAAATGTACCGGATATAAAGTACACAGAGACCACAAAATCCGTCATTGCTTCGGCTAAGGAACTTTCGATAATAAGTGATGAGGCTGAGATTGATAGGGTGGGAATACGGGTGGTGGCGCCAGGGGAGTATTTTTTTAAACATCGCATTATCGACGAAGATTTTATAAAACAGCTTAGAGACGCTCAAACCAAAGCACCTTTACATATTCCAGCCGTCTTAGAAGAAATAGGAATCTTTCGTGATTTGCTACCACACGCTTTGCCAGTAGCTGTTTCAGATAGTGCTTTTCACAACACTGTATCTAGTTGGAAGAGACAGTATAGTCTTAAAGGAGCGGAAGATTTAGGGGTCAGAAAATATGGCTACCATGGATTATCAATAGCTTCAGTCTCGAGACATTATGCACAGGTAGGAGTGAGAGATGATGCTAAGGCGGTGGTGGTTCATGTAGGAAATGGAGTTAGTGTAGTTGGTTTAGATAAAGGAGAAAGTCAATATACCTCTATGGGCTATACTCCAGTCAGTGGCATGATGATGGGTTCTAGAGCTGGCGATATTGACCCCGGTGGTCTTATTGCTGTGCTAGAAGAGAAAGGATTAAGTGGATCTTCTGCTCAAGAATTTATCCAGACTGAAGGCGGATTTAACGGAATGATTGGAGTGAAAGATCTGCGCAGTGTTTTGCATTTGGTTGCTAATAAAGATATAGAAGCGATTGCTGCTTTTAATAAATTTTCCTTAGAGGTAGCAGAGCAGATAGTCAAAGCAGCGGTCGCTATCGGTGGTCTGGATGCAATCTTATTGACCGGAACAGCAGTAGAGAGAAATCCGGATCTCAGGCTGAAAATTCTTGATCATTTAAAATGGCTGGGTGTGTCGATAGATATTGATATTAATGACAGTACGCATTCGACCAACCGGGTTATTTCAGCCACAGATAGCAAGCTTTTGGTGGCCTTAGTACCAACCAATGAGATGGAAGAAATGGAAATAGTGTGCCAAACATTCCCAGTTTCTTCTATTGAAAACTAATAAAAATTCTGTACAATACCCGTACCTAATTAATTTGGGTATAAGATGTATGACATAGTGATTTTTTCAAAATCCTTAATATGTACAGGACCTGTAAGTAAACTTGCTAATCCTGCATTCGAAACAAGAATACAAAAATAAACTTTTATATTCGTTTCTCGTTTGCATTAGTAAGGACGTTGACCTAGTTCAACTGCCTTTAGACATCGCTCTTAAATTTGGGTAAAAAACACAATTAAATATTCCGACGTAGCTCAGCGGTAGAGCAGTTGACTGTTAATCAATTGGCCGCAGGTTCGAATCCTGCCGTCGGAGCAGATTATTTTGGTGAAAGCGACCTGTTCGCGTCCAGATTTTATTCAATAAAATCAATGCTTTATGACAGGGATAGGGCGCTAAAGAATTCGTGTCCTATCAACCACCAGAGATAGGATTAGAACCTAACGATCGGATTTTAAGAATTTTAGGAGTTAGAGCCCGATCGCTAGAGCAGATTATTTTGGTGAAAGCGACCTGTTCGCGTCCAGATTTTATTCAATAAAATCAATGCTTTATGACAGGGATAGGGCGCTAAAGAATTCGTGTCCTATCAACCACCAGAGATAGGATTAGAACCTAACGATCGGATTTTAAGAATTTTAGGAGTTAGAGCCCGATCGCTAGAGCAGATTATTTTGGTGAAAGCGACCTGTTCGCGTCATTAAAAACAAAGATCACCTATTTTGGGTGATTTTTGTTTTATCTACTAATAGACTGATTATTTTTTACTACTTAGTCCAATGAATGTCGTATTTATAATTCATATAAGGATTCGTTTCGCTTCGCTCTGAATCCAAAACATTTCTCACAAAAACTTTATCTCCTGCAAAATCATTAGTATTGGAATCACAAAGAAGTACAAGAGTGGTTTCAAAAAGATCAATAATCTCTCCTTGAGATTCAACAATAAACTGGATTAAATCGATTGAATGAAAAGGACTGTTTTCTCTCGTGTGCTTAATAATAGGCATTTCTATCTTAGCAGAATCTGTCATCTTGTAGTTTTCAAAAATAACCCCACCCGAATCACTAGGGTGTTCCATGTCGTTACGAATAAGCCTCCACCATGCCGCCTTTTGATTCAGTTCAGAAATTGCTCTAGTAACCGCATGTTTGTTTCCGAACTTTTGCTCAGTTTGCTCTATGAGTTTTCCTAATGGATTTTTCTGAGGTATTTCAATGGGAAATAGTTTTATAATATCAATAACAATACCTCCCATATGATCTATGTTCTGAATAATCTCTTTCGCTCTTCGTTCAAGATTCTTCAATGCCGGTAGGACAAATGATCCATCATCTCTGACGCTTCCATTGAAACGTTCTTGTATTTCTGTGTATTCCTCACGAAGCTTTTTTAGCTCATCATTCATTGCAGCAAGTTCTTTAGTAAAAGCTAAAACAGACTGCATACCTTGGTACTTGTTTATGGTGTTAGGTAGGTGTTGAAGAAGAAGTTCTTTACCTTGAAGCAGGGTTCTTCCAATAATAGGATCATCTGAACCGTATGAGAACAGACGTTCCTGTACGTGTCGAGGAATACTCACATTATCTCTTTGAGGATCAATATTGTCAGCAAGCATTATTCTCCAGACGCTCTTTCTGGTAACAATGACCATGCCATAGCCTTCGAGAGGAATCATGTCGGATAAGTTTCCGTCTCCTTCTTCTCCAATCTTGAATGACCCACCCTCATTACGATGAGGTAATTTTTTCATTAATTCGGGATCCATAATGCCATTTTAGCATTTTGAAGCACTTAACTTAAGTTGTGATTTTCAAAGATATCTCTTTATCCTTTATCTCAATCCTCCCTCTCAAGCAACTCAGTAATTCTCGCTTTTCATCCCTCGTTCCATTCTTGAGTACGTGTTTTGCATAATTCCTGATATCCGCTTCGATTGGTCTGTTATCAAACTCCGTTTCCTTGCCAAGCACTGTATAACTAAATTGTCGGTATTTACCGATCTCGTACTCAATCTTTTGTCTCATTCCAATCTCATCGATATCTATCTTGTCTATCAATCCTAGAAGTTGATTGAGTAGATCCTCCTCTCGTAAAGCTCCTTCTTTGCAGTATCTATCAGCTGAATGCGTGCAGTGATAGTACACATATCGGTGTGTATTGCCGTTCTTGCAGTGTTTGAATTTCTCTTCGGCACAGATACCCGATCCGCATCGTCCGCAGTAGAACATTCTCGTGAAATCGAACTCATTGGTTCCGGGATGTCTTCGTGCTGGGGCAGTTAGATTTGCTCGTGCTTTTAAATATAGTTCCTTGGTAATAATTGAGTCATATGCACCTCTGTACCATTTTCCGCTTCCGATAGGATATTCAAACTCTCCGTAGTAATAGGTATCTTTTAATATTGTGTAGATGGCACTGAGTACAATCCGTTTTCCTGACCTTGTTGTGAAGTTCTTTGTTGTATTGAGCCATGTTAGCAAATCTCTTCCGCTCCAATTCTCGTACGCCACCTTTTCAAACATCTCTTTTATGACAGGTGCTCGTTCTGGATCAATTAATACTCTCTTCTGTCCCTTGTCCGCATACTTGTCGTGAATGTATCCGAGTGGCGATACTCCCGGTCTGAATCCTTGTTCGCATTTTGCCCGCAGGCCTCGCTTCACATTTTCTCCCTTGTGGTCATTTTCAAGCTTTGCCTGGGAACATAGAATCATTAGGAGAAACTTTTCATTTGGTGAGTTAGTAAATCTCTGTCCGTGCGTCCGTATGTCTACGATCTTTCCTTGATCCATCAGATCAACAATCTGCCCAAGGTCTCCAGCATTTCTTGAAATACGTGATGGATCCCATGCAATGATTCCATTAAACTTTCCATCTCTCACATCTCGCACCACCGTCTGAAACACTGGTCGTTGCCCAGACTCTTTTGCTGAATGGCTTTCCTTGCGAACCTCGGCAATATGCAATCCTTCCTTGTCTGCCATGTCCATCATCTCCTTGATTTGGGAATCAATGGAAAGGGCTTGCAATTCGTCTTGCTCGGTCGACTTTCGAGCATAGAGGCAATATCGAGCTTGCTCAACTATCTTGATTTCGTCAGGCGTCACTTTTAGCGGATTTTGTATTTGCATACAACAGATTAATGACGCCGATCGTTGATTAAGTCTAGACTTTGGATAGTTGATAAAGAGTTGGTAAAGCTCCTCTGAAAAACCTTTATTTAAGGTGTATTTTGTGGTAAAATCAAAATTATCATGACCGCTAAAGAACATGACGAAAAAGCTTTACTTAAAAAAATCTCCGAACTAGAAGCGGAGCTTAAAAAGATCAAGAAGCAAAAGAAATATGGTCTGGTTTGGGAAGATAAACCAGAACAAATCGTGGAAGATTGTAAACGCAATGTTCCTATTTTGCGTTTGAAAGAAAAGAAAAAAGGTATCGATCCTGTAGTCATAACTGACGAATCAAAGGATGAAAATATTTTGATTGAGGGTGACAACTACCACGCCCTCTCTGTTTTAAACTACACTCATAAAGGGAAATTTAAAATAATTTACGCAGACCCACCCTACAATACGGGAAATAAGAGTTGGAAATATAATAATGATTATGTGGAAAAAGATGATTCTTTTCGACACAGTAAGTGGGTATCTTATATTGGAAATCGACTCAATCTAACAAAAGATCTTCTTGCTGATGATGGAATTATAGTATTTGCAATTGACGACTACGAAATACACACTCTACGGTTACTAATGGACGAGGTCTTTGGACAAGACAATAGACTCGGTACAGCAGTTGTTGTACATAATCCTGGTGGTCGACAAGATGAAATGTTTTTTGCTACTGCTCATGAATATATGCTGATTTATGCAAGGAATAAAGAAAAGGTTTCTGTTGGCTACTTAAATTATTTTGAAGAAAAAAATAAGTCTTACCAATACTCTGACGAGATTAGTACCTATAAACTTCGAGAATTCAGAAGAAGTGGTGCAAATTCAAGAAGGACAGATCGTCCTAATTTATGGTATCCAATATATGTAAATTCTAAGACATTAGAATTTACAACAATAAAAAATAATAAGTGGGATGAAGTTTTGCCGATAGATAACGATGGTACAGAAAGAGTCTGGAGATGGAATGCAAAAACTTTTGAAGAAAAGAAAGGTGCATATATTGATGTAAAAAAGTACAAAGGAACATATCGATTTTCGGTAAAAGAACGGTCTCTTGACTACAAAGGCGAAAAACCTAAAACAATCTGGTTTAGACCAGAATACAGTGCAGTTAACGGCACTTCGGCCCTAAAAGAAATCTTTTCTGAAAATCTAGATAAAATATTTGATTTCCCAAAATCCCCATTTTTAATGCAAGATATATTGTCTATATCAGGTGATAATAATTGTATGGTCTTAGATTTCTTTGCTGGATCAGGAACCACGGGTCATGCTGTTTTGAAATTAAATAAAATTGATGGCGGTAACCGTAAATTTATTCTGTGTACTAATAATGAGAACGGTATTTGCGAGGAAGTGACTTATGAAAGAGTGAAGCGCGTAATGACTGGTTACAAAAACAAAAAAGGAGAAAAGGTTGAGGGACTTGGTGGCAACCTTCGTTATTACAAAACTGATTTGGTAGATATTGAAAAACTTCACCACACACCTGATCAAGCAAAAGTTAAGCTTACATACCAAGCTGGTGAGATGGTTGGTCTTCGTGAAAACACTTTGAACGAAGTTGCAAAGAACGACTGGTGGCAAATCTTCGAAGGTCACGGAAAGACTACGGCTATCTACTTCAAAGAAGATAAGGAGAAGTTACAAGACCTTGTTGATCTACTTGAGAAAAAGAAACAGCCATCAGTCCTGTATATTTTCAGTTGGGGTAAGAACGAATACAAGAGTGAGTACAGCTCTGCAAATATCCGAGTCGAGGATATTCCCGAACCTATCCTTGAGGTATACAAGGAAATTAACCGCCTATAATTTATGTTCCCACTTAAACCATTTCAAGAGACTGCGATAGCAAAACTTAAAGACCAATTTTTGGATCTTTGGAAGTCTTCATCTACCAAGTTACCTTTGGTATTTAAGTCGCCAACTGGTTCAGGTAAGACAGTTATGCTCGCACAATTTCTGCGTGACATAATCTCTGACCCTCGCTTTGTGGGTAACGATGTTGCGTTTCTTTGGATGTCCAAGGGTCCAACTCTTGTTGAGCAAAGTAAGAACAAGCTTTTTGAATACTACGGTGGAGCATCGGAACTTGAGCTTTTGGATATCAACGACTTGAACAGAAAAGTCATGACACGCAACAGTGTCTTTTTCATAAACTGGGAGAAACTAAAAGGACAATCAAAAGAGGTTCTTAAGATTCGTAAGGATAATGAACAAGATATTTCCTTTGATGGAATGATCGAGTCGACTCATGAAGAAAATAGAAAGATCGTTGTAATTATAGACGAAGAACACCTTGGAGCTGATACGGATAAAGCACTTGAGCTTATCGATGGTCTTATCAAGCCAAAAATAATTATTCGTGCTTCTGCTACTCCGAAATTTGAACCTACCGTAAGCGATCTCGAAGATAAGGTTGCTGGTTTTGTTCGTGTACGTCGAGAAGATGTTGTTCGAGAGGGTTTGATCAAGGAGAAGATTATTTTCCAAACAGAAGAAGACCTCAATCAAAAGCAATTCAAAGGAATGGATCAGGATGAGATACTTCTTGAGCTTGCTTATCAGAAGCGTGAAGAGTTACTCAAATACTACAAAGAGCTTGATCTTGATATCAATCCACTCGTACTGGTTCAGCTTCCAAACGATGACAAAGCAACAACTGAAACAAGTAATACAAACAAGCAAGAAATAGTCACCAACTATCTCAAGAAAAAGGGAGTATCTGAAAATAATATTGCAGTCTGGCTTTCTGAGGACAAGATAAACCTTGAGGATGTTGAAAGAAACAACTCATCTATCTCGTTCCTTCTTTTCAAACAGGCAGTAGCTACGGGTTGGGACTGTCCTCGTGCTGGTGTGCTTGTGATGTTCCGAGAGATTAAGAATCCGACTTTTGCTATTCAGACTGTCGGTCGTATTCTTCGTATGCCTTACGGAACTCATTTTGGTAAACCTGAACTTAATCTCGGTTACCTCTACACAAACTACAAGCGAAACGAGGTGATCAGCGAATACGACAAAGCGAAGTCTGAAAACAAACCAGCTATCTACGGTAGTTATCGCAGAGAGGATATTGATCCTATTAAGATCGAATCTGTGTTCATGAGTCGTTCTGACTATAACGACCTTGGAGACTCCTTCCAGACTACCTTCAAGAAGATTGCTAACAAGGCTTTTGGTATCAAAGAAAGTGACAGCGACACAAAGAAAAAACTCACGGCGAAGGGTCTAGAACTCAAGCCACAAATAACCAACGGCATTATCGTGGGTGTTGAAATCGATGACTACAACAACTTTACCAAAGAACTCCTTGCTGAGGGAGGAAGTCATGATCAGGAAATGTCACAGCATGATATCGAGAGACTCTACAACCTTGTCTGCTTCAATATCGTAGGAAAACAGACTGACGAGAATAAGAAGTTTGCACCTGAGCGTTCATGGGGAAAGCTCAAGACTGCTCTAAACGTATGGTTGCTTCCAGTTCTTGGTGACGATCGAACTTACGCATATAAAGTTATTCTTAACGACCTTTTGAAAGAAGGCGGTGTACTTCGACCTATCATCGGTGAGGCGTTGGAAACATATCGTCCGATTCGAGATCAGGAAGTAAACAAGAAATCTGCCCGCTCAAAAAGAACAGAGATCATTGAGATTCCACGATCTTCTCTTTTCTTCACTGATAGCTATGAGGAAATGAAAGTTAAGCGTTCAGCGATGGAACCTTTCTATATTGCTAAAGAGGTTGTCGATAACGAAAAGACTTTCGTTAAACTACTCGATGAGAATAAGGATATTGAATGGTGGTATAAGAACGGAGACTCTGGAAGTGAATACTTCTCAATTTCTTACTACAACCCAGACGACAACAAAGAGAAGCTCTTTTATCCTGACTGGATCATAAAGACTAAGAGCAAGGTTTGGATTGTCGATACCAAGGCTGGTTTTACCGCTGAATCAAACGATACTAAATACAAAGCTGAAGCACTGCAGGAATGGCTCAAGGGTAAAAAGGGATTTGCTGGTGGAATCGTTGTTAAGGATATAAATGGTTGGAAAATAAACTCTAATAAAGAATATTCTTATACTCCTGCGATGAAGGGGTGGGACACTCTAAATATTTAAATTATTAAAATGAAAACCACCCTAAAATTGGGGTGGTTTTTCGTACAATAACCTTATTTTATAAGGAATTATGACAAATACGCTTAAAAGATAATTACACTATCCAAAATAACATTGACAGTGTATGGGTATTTGATACAATATAGTTGTAACTTATCCATAATTTATTATTTACACCATGTCCAAACCACTTTCCATCGACGATCTATATACCGACACAGGAACTTTTGACCAACAAAAGGTTCTTGAAGCCCTTCAATCGAAGGTCGCCTTTACTCGCGATAATGAAATCCTCTTTACAGTCGACCCTACGAAGATGAAGGCTCGGGATGTAATTATCTTATACGCTCTTGCCAAGAAAGTACTTAAGGTGAACTCGAAGATAGAAAACGAAATCATCACCAATGCCGAGATTTTAGATAAAACTAAGATCAATAAAAATACTGTCAACGTAACCATAATGCGTCTTAAAGAGAAGAAACTCTTGATCGCCTCTGGTTCGGGATATGAGCTTCCAATGTTCAAGGTAAATGAAGTGATTTCGCTATTATCAGATAATAAGTCAGAATAAATTTATGAATGAAGAAATATTAAAAAGAATAGACGAGCTAGAGGCACGAGTTGCAAATTTAGAAAAAGGGTCGACTCAGACTCAAACGTCATCCATCACTCCAAAGCGTGCTCAGGTCAGTGTTGTGGAGTTTTTAAAGGAAAAGAAACCATCAAGCTCAGTTGATAAAACGTTGGCTTTTGCTGTGTATCATGAAAATACTAGTGGTACAGATGTCTTTAATACTGAAGATATTCTTAGTCTCTGGCGACAAGCGAAAGAAACTCCTCCTGCAAACATAAATGATTTAATTAACAAAAACATCAAGAAAGGATACATCGCGGAAGAAAAGACTGAAAAAGGTCAGAAAAAATCTTGGTACGTAACAACGTCTGGAACGGAAGTGGTTAATAATGCTTTCCAGAAAAAATAAAATGCATAGATTAGACAAGAAAGAATTAGAATCAATAGATGTACACTCGCTCCCTGATGTGATGAGTACTGCTCTTTGGATAATGGAATATCTGAGCACAGATGCCGGAGAAAGTTTTGGAGCATCAGAAATTGCCAATTATATGATCCAAAAACTTGGTATAAGCACTTCACGTCAAGCTGTTCATTCTGCACTCACAAAAGCTGTATCACAAAAATTCTGCCACAAGAATAAGAAAGGTTTTAGTTTGATGAAGCTGGGGCAGGAGGAGCTTATGAAGCAGATACAGAAAGAGCGTGTAGTTCTTATTGAACCAGGAAAACCTTTTGCAGCAGGAATAAAAGTTGAAAGTATTTTTTCTTCAATGAAGGGTGTCATTAAAATAAGCGATCCATATGTAGACGTTAAAACATTAGATGTGATATATCGATCTGCAAATATTGGTTTACCTATACGAATATTGACCGTCCAAATAAAAGACGAGCCCTCATTCAAAAGAGAAATACAGAAACTTCATCACGAAGGTTTAGACATAGAAGTTCGTCAGACAAGCGGAGGTGTTCTGCACGATCGTTATTTCATCGATGACAATATTTTTTGGCTCTCAGGAAATAGTTTGAATAGTTTAGGTAAGAAAGAGAGCTTTATTGTCATGTTAAGTAGTGATATGAGAAATACAATTAATCAGACTTTTGATTCACGTTGGCAATCAGCCACCTCTGTTTAATCTGTTGGTAACCCCTGCTACACAAATTCCCAACACTAAGCTAAGGTACTGACTAGTACCGGTATTTTTGTTAGAATGTACTTGTACAACTGAATATAGTCGCCTAACCCTTGTGGAACTTGTTCCCAAGGTATGGCGCAAAACAACCGCTAAAGTGTAAAAACCTCCTCGTCAGGAGTCACTTTAGCGGTCATATCTGGAAACGGGTATGGGTTCAGCCGAAAGGTTGGATCGCAACTGGCGGGGAGATTTTTGCATCTCTCCAAACGTACGTAGTTAAATCCGCTAAAGTCTATGTATAAACGAATTCCTGTGAGCAAACTCACAGGCTCTGAACAATTTAAAAATGTAGGTCAAAAGAAATTCTCCGTACTGGAGTTCTGGCAGTACGGCTTTTCAAGTCTGAACTCGAACGTGCTTCGAGGTGCACTTGCCGAGTTCATCGTTGAAAACGCACTCAAGGACAATATGGAGATTGAAGTTCGTAGTCCGTGGGGAGACTACGATGTTTTGTATGATGGAAAGAAGATAGAGGTGAAATGTTGCTCGTATATTCAGGATTGGGATCAGAACAAACTCAGCACCATCCAGTGGTCGGGATTAAAAGCTAAGGAACTGTACTACTCAGAAGCCGTCACCAAGCTTTCTGATTTAAATAAAACCGCTGATTACAAGTCAGATATTTATATACTCGCTCTCTTCAAGCACCAAGAACACGCCACGCTCGACATCCTCGATATGGATCAGTGGTGCTTCTATGTTCTAAACAAAGAACAACTTTCAACAATCACTAAAAATAGAAGTTCTGTATCACTTGCACTTTTAAAGAAGTGCAATATTGAACCAATTTATTTTAGTGATATCCAGAACGCAATCGAGACAAAATAAAACCCTCTCTTTCGAGAGGGTTTTATCGCTACTTAATCAGATTACCATCTTCATCATACGAGGAACCGCTTGGGCGAAAGAGATCATCAGGAGGCGGATCATAATCGCCATCCTGCTCATCTTCATATTCTTTCGCTGAATCATCCCACGCTTTCATCGCACGATAGATCTGTTCCTTTCGCTCTTCAGTTAGAGGGTTATCCTCAAACTCATGTCTGTGGAAGTGCTGATATCTTCTGATCTCCATATACTTCGGACTGTGGTGCTTGAGCCAGAAGATCATTGGTGTAATCTTTCCGGCTTTTGCTTCTCTGATGAGGAGTGATTCCATCATGTCACTGATGAAGTATTCTCCGGACTTCAATGCCTTGTCGGCTCGATCCTTGAAGTCAGGATCCTCCTCGTACCACCTGTAATAGGTAGAGCGATGGATTCCAATTTGTGATGCGACGACTTGGATGATCGGCATGTCCTCAAGCTTCTCGAGGAACTCTTCTTTCTTCGCATCACGTTTCTCCAGCACCTTCTTAGGTGCCTTTTTTCTAACACTCGTTTTCTTACTAGATTCTCGTTTATTTGCCCGAGGCATTTACTACCCGCGTGAGCGGATAAGTTTGGGAGTCTTGCCTGTCTTCATCGACCACCTGCGAAGTATTACCTCCGCATAGACAGGAGACTTTTCCATCAGATAGCATCGTCTGCCGATCATGAGCGATGCTATCAATGTTGAACCACTTCCACCGAACGGTTCCAATACCAAGTCGTCACGCTTGGTGAGTACTTTGATGTACGGGATTAATAACTCAACAGGTTTTGTTCCGAAGATAATGTCCTGACCTGATGACTTCTTGTCCGCCGCAATGTGCGATATGAAATCTGTCGGACAAATTTTCTTGCCTTTTTCATAGGATTCCCAATGAGGCGATCCTGCCGTGGCAAAGAGAGCATTCTCATACTCATTCTGAAAGAGTTCCTCTTCGGGATTGAGATTGAGTGGTGTGTCACCAACACTACCCACCAGAGCAATATCAGTTTTGTTAAAGAACTTGTACTTCCCAGAAAAACCCTGCATGCGGTTTGGCACATGCCACGTGATGGTGTTCCTATATTTCCAGTGAACTTCCAAGGCGTTCCAGATGGTGCGAAGATTTTTAGGATTCTCGAATATGATGATCGAGAAGTCAGGCTTCTGCACCTTAGCGACGTTTGCCATCCAAAGGTCACTGAAGTTGTCTGGTAACACATCTGTCTCAAGGTATCTGCGATTTTTCTTGGCACCGAAGCCGACAGTCACGCCGTCCTTTTGCTTAGTCTTACCCTTCAGGTAGTCCAAAAGATAGGGTGGGTCTGTCATGACCATGTTCGCTTGATCCTTATCCATCAGAAAGAGCATGTCTTCCTCGATGGTCGAGTCACCGCACATAAGTCTCGACCCATCTATTTCATACACATCACCTTTCTTCACTTTTATCTGCTTGATGTCGAGCTTCTCTAACTCTTTCTTGAGATTGAACTGTTCGGTATTCGTCTCTACAGCGAATATTTCATCCATCTCTTCCGAGGAGAATCCGACATCCGTCAGGAATGCTTTGTCGAACTCAGCAAGGAGCTTGAAGTCAAACGATCCCGTATTTTTGTTAAGACGAAGGTTCAATTCCTTCTCTCGTTCGATCTCGGGAATGTTCACATACACCACCGGTACTTCGGTATATCCAAGCTCTTTCGCTATGTGAAGCCGAAAGTGCCCTCCGATTACGACATTTTTTCGTTTGTCGTCACCGTTTGCGATGATGGGGTCGACAAGACCGAATCTAGTAATACTCTCTTTTAATCCTTCCTCCTGATCTGTGTTCCACGTTCGTGGATTATATGTTGCCGGCTTTAAGGAGGATACAGGCACGGCAACAATAGCTATGTTTTGTTTAGACATAGTAGTTATATTTGTTAACCAATAAGAAACAGAGCGTGACTAACGCTATGTTGTGTTTCTCATATACTCCTGTTCACTCCTAGGGAAAGCGGTGCACTCGCTTTCTAAATATTCACCATTTCTGGTGCTCGTATTCTCGTTACATCTAATGATACAAAACCTGTAATTTTTAACAAGGTCAAATAGTGCAAATGGATTGTTTGGATATATAAAAGAGTTTTGGTCAATGCATTTGCACCATTTGCACTAAATTTCTTCAAAAAAGATATAATACAAATACAGATGAAAGAACCAGACCACGATTCAGTTTTTAGAAAGCTTTCTAACACCATTGACCAAAATGGGGTTGTTTCTGCTCGCGAAACAACCACGATGGAATTTAAAGAAAATTTTAATTGGGGTAGTCGAGATAAATATGCGAAAAGCTTTTCCGCTTTTTCAAATAACAAAGGTGGTTATGTAGTTTTTGGTATTTCAGACAACCCTCGAACACTTGTTGGTCTGACATCAAATAATTTTAGCAACCTTGATGAAGCAACTATTACTGCATATTTGAACGGGTTGTTTTCACCAGAAATCCAATATGAAAAATTCACTGTGGATGTAGGGGGTCAGACCTTGGGAGTGATTTATGTACATCAGTCTGAAGACAGACCGGTAATTGCAATCAAAAATGATGGCGATGTACAAGAAGCAGTGATCTACTATCGTTACAATGCTCGTAACGACAAGATCAAATATCCTGAATTAAAATCCTTGTTTTTAAAGACCAAGGAAGATGAAAGAAAGCACTGGATGAACTTATTTGAAAAAGTATCAAAAATTGGTCCATCAAATAGTGCAATCCTTGATGTAGTAAATGGAACCATCGAAGGTAGCGGTAACTCAGTATTAATCGATCAGAAACTTGTTAAAAAACTCAAATTCATTAAAGAAGGTAATTTTTCTCCTAAAGGTAAACCTACACTCAAATTGATTGGTGATGTTCGTCCGATTGCTGTCACAGGATACAAGCCGGGAAAATCAGGATTAAGAATTACCACAGATCCTACTGCACCAGCTGTAAGAGAAGAAACTATTTTGAAAAATTATCCATTTGGATACAAGGATTTGGTGAAGAAACTAACTGAACGCTATTCGAACTTTAAGACAAATCCTAGATTTCATAGTATTCGAAAAGGTCTTGTAAAAGATGAAAAATTCTGTAAACCTAGATATCTTGATCCAAATAACACAAAAGGTACCAAGAAAGATTTTTACAGCGAAGCCATTATCACAGAGTTCGATAAACACTACACCAAGAAGAAAACTAAAAAATAGTGAGCTTTTTAGGAGTGTCGCATTGTCGCATTTACCACACTCAAAGTGACCTGTCCGCATCCCGGTCCCACTTCAAAAGTAGCTCAAAAACGCTTACAAGGTCTTGAGTCACAATGTTCTGAACCTGTGTCGGGAGCATATAAAAGTTTAGCCACACGTAAGTGTGGTTTTACTTTTAATGCCCCGACGGAGAAAGTGCTGGGAGCACTTTCGTCAGGATTCGAAAAGCGGTTTGAGATATTTCTGGAAGAATGAACAGAAATATCCAAACGCTGCACCGTTCATGTAATGAAAGAATCCTGCCGTCGGAGCATCTAATAAAAAGACCTTCGTGAGAGGGTCTTTTTATTGTCGATGTTCCAAGCGGAGTGAGTGACTAATGTCACTCACGTCAGGATTCGAAAAGCTTTTGTCACAGATTATGAGCTTGTAAAATAATCAGTCACAAAGGTACACCGTTCATGTAAACAAGTTTCCTTTCGGTATTCACCCAAGAATAAAAGTTAACTTTTACTCTATTTTAATCACTGAAGGTAGCGGGAGAAATTCTCGTCATTGAAGCATCGTGAGACTAGTATCATATCCGCAATTAATATGGTTGTGTACGTCTCTACACAGTGCTACTCTCGATAGTGGAGATCTTTGACGTTATAGAAGAGATCAGAAAATAGAATCACACTCTAAGGAGAAAACCATGTTGATGAATTTCAACTTGCCCGACATACCCGCCTCGTGCTCCGAGTACTCCACCTATGAATGGCTGCGTCAATGTGGCCAATTGTCTCGGCAAATGTCCAGAGCGTCCTCGTCTGCTTTGCTGGGAAGCTCATCGAAAGCATTTCGCTTAGCCGGTGGAGTGTTCGATACTTACGGAAGAGCTCGATTCACTCACACTGACCCGGGGTTCAATATTACCGAGATTACGCGCAAAAGACGTTCCCTTGGTATCGCTGAAAAGGTAGTCTGTCCGGACACTTTTGGTGACCTGATTCACTTCAGCAAGGATGGTGGTGGTAATGAACCAAGAGTTCTTATCGTGCCACCGATGTCCGGTCACTTCCCATCGCTTGTTCGAGGGACGGTGCTTGCTCTCCTGAACAACAATGATGTCTACGTGGTAAACTGGAAAAATCCACGTGACATCTCAATCTACAAGGGGGACTTCGGTATTAGTGAGTATATCCAGTACATCATGACCTTCATTCGAAAAGTTGGTCGTGGAGTACACGTGATTGCTGTCTGCCAACCATGCCCCCTGGTGTTGTCGGCGGTGGCATTGATGTCTGAGGCCGGCGAAACAGAGTTGCCAGGTTCGATGACGCTCATTGCGGGTCCAGTTGATACACGTGTTAGCCCTACTGCACCGTGTGAGTTTGCCCAGAGACACAGCTTGAACTGGTTTAAGGACAATCTAAGCTATGTTCCGCTTCCCTTTGGGGGTATGGGTCGGCTGGTTTTACCGGGATTCCGCCAAGTTGGTGGATTCATGGCAATGAATCTAGAAACACATACCAGAAAACACCAGGAACAATTCGAAAACCTGGTTAGTGGTGAAGGCGGGTTGTCTGAGAAACACGCTAGTTTCTACAGAGACTTCCGCGCTGTTTCTGACTTACCAAGCAAGTTCTTCCTCGAGACAATTGACGCTATCTTCTTGCGTCACTTGCTCCCGAAAGGTGAACTTCGTTGGTATGACCAGGCAGTAAACCTAGGTGCGGTGACTAAGGTACCCACCTTGGTCATTGAGGGTGCAAATGATGACATCACCGGCCGTGGCCAAACAAAAGCAGCTCTTGATCTGCTCACTGGCCTCGACCTGAGTAAGGTGGCGTTGCACATAGCGTCAGGGGTAGGACACTATGGCACCTTTACGGGGAGTCGGTTCAATCAATCGATTGCACCGTGCATTGAGAAGTTCATCCGCTCACACGATCACGGCTAATTCCTCACTCGAGAGGTAAGAGTCTTGTCCCGCCAGCATGCAAGTTGGCGGGACTTTTTATTTGTAATGAAAAGTGCCCCAATGTTTAAAAGGTTAAACTATCCTCCAGACAGTTGTTTAGTATTCAATTATATAAGTCAGGCTCTGATTTCTGATATAATCTCTATATGAGCGTTAGAAATATATTTGTGTTTGTGGTTTTTCTCTCCATAATTTTGGTGAGTTTTTTGTTTATAGGTTTTTATGGCTTTGATAGATTGAGTGACAATGATAGTGGTCTAGTTAATGATAATGCAAATGATACGGACCTAATACCTGCGCCTGATTCAATAGCTCAAACTAATTTAGTGTTAAATAATTATTTGACTGAGTATTCAGTGGAGGATTTTAGTTATACATACTCAGGGCTGACCGAGGAAGAATTGACGCAAGTAAATAATATTATCTCTCTGTCTAGACAAAATATATTTTACAAGGAGGAACAAAAAAAGCTTGCCACTGACATTTACCATAGACTTTTTGAGCTGGAGGCTAGTGATCGAATCCAAGACGCCCCTAGTTCTCGAGCTAACTATCTTATGGCTAGTAAATTATGTGTTGCCAGAGCTATTATTTTAAGCGAAGAGCCAGATACTGTAAAAAAATGTCTTGGAAAAGATGATTATCCTTCTGATATAAGTTGGACTACCGACGACATTACGGCTGAAGCACAAATCTCACCTTATTATTTAGTAGGGTCTTACTATAATGATAATACTGAGGATGTTGCTCGGGCTCGATATTATCTTAATCAAGTATTAACTCATTATGAAACAGGATTAGAACAATGGGGAAAGGAATATTATGAAGGAATAGTCAGTGAAGATTATTTTAATATGGTAAATGACACTCGTCAGAAGCTCAAAATTCTGAACTAGTCTTAAGAAAGTTTATAAATTCATAACTTTTTCTCGGGTGGTTATAGGATTTGTGTCAAAAGAATCTATGTGTCTAGATTGAGCTGTAAACTATAAAAAGCAAAAGAGGCTAGACAGTTAGCTATCGGTAGCAGTATACTCAGTGGGCAGAGAGAACTCATTAAGAAAGCTCTGTTTAGTCTTATGAATATTAAAAAACTTTTTGATTATTCGCAGCCACTAGTGTCTGCAGCCACCGTACTTGTTATTGGGGGAATTATCATCACTCTTATTGGTACTTATACTGTTTATAATATCAAGTTAGCGCGAGATACGGTTGAAGTAACAGGCTCAGCTAAAGAGGCGGTAGTAGCTGATACTGCTCGTTGGATTATTAATCTTGAAACTAAAACTGGAACTAATAACCAACAATCTGGTTTTACCAGGTTAGAGTCAGCGACTGAAAAAATCACTAACTATTTGGAAACGGAAGGCTTTACAGACTTTGAAACGCCAGCGATGAATAGTTATCCGAATTATTCATATCCCCAAAACGGATCTCCGATATTTACCGGTTATAATGTCAGCCGACAAATTATAGTGCGTAGTAATGATGTGGAGTCAATTAATACTTTGGCAAATAATATAGAACCTTTTACTGGTTTTGATTACAATGTTTCTACTCAGTCACTGGAACTAACTTACAGTAAACTTGATGAGTTAAGAGTATCGCTTCTTAGCGAAGCTATTAAGGATGCTACTGCTCGAGCCGAGGCTATTGCCAGTGAATCAGGTCGCAAGGTTGGTCTTCTGCGTAACGCCTCAAGCGGGGTGGTGCAAGTATTGCCAGCTGGTGGTATCGAAGTTAGTGACTATGGAACTTATGATACTCAAAGTATGAACAAAGAGGTTATGGTGACAGTACGGGCTACGTTCGGACTTTAACTATTTCTTCAAAGAAGAGAAAATCCCTTAGGGGATTTTCTTGTTTATAAAGGATTAGCAGGTTTTAATTCGAGATATATGTTATGAAATAGATTATGTACGTAAAAGTAAAAGTAATGGCTGGAGCGAAAAGGGAAAGAGTAAAGAAAGTAAATGAAGATACTTTTGAAATGACGGTCCGTGAACCAGCCGAGAGAAACCTCGCTAATAAAAGAATCAGGGAATTGTTAGCTGAGCACTATGAACTACCGCTAGGACAGGTGCGGATTGTGACTGGACACCATAGTCAGGGAAAAATTTTTGATATAAAACTTTGATAAAAGGTGGACTTTGTATGCTGCTCCATTAAAATGTTCATAAGCTAAAAACTTACCATGCCAGAGTTACCAGAAGTAGAAACAGTTAGAATACAACTGAAATATAAATTAATTGGCCAGACCATTCAAACCGTGGAAGTTTTTCATGATAAGTCAGCTAAATCCAACAGTAGCTTCGAAGATAACTTAATAGGTAAGACTATTTCCGACATTGACCGAGTAGGGAAGTTAATGATCTTTGCTTTTGCCGAGGATGATAATTTATTTCTTTTGGCCCATCTTAAGATGACTGGGCAGTTTTTCTTTGTTGAAGATGATGATATTAGTGGTGGGGGACACTCTGTGACAAAACAAGATTTTTCAGAATTACCAAACAAGCACACCCGAATAGCTTATTACTTTTCGGATGGGTCGGCTCTTTATTTCAATGATATGCGTATTTTTGGTTATAATCAGTTAGTTAATAGAGACGAGAAGGAGTTGGCTAAACAGCGTTTTGGACCAGAGCCAATCACTGATGATTTTGACGTTTTGTCATTTGCAGCCAAACTAAAGAAACGTAAAACTCCAATTAAAGCAGCTTTGCTAGATCAAACCTTGGTAGCTGGGTTAGGTAATATCTACGTAGACGAAGCGTTGTATCGAGCTGGAGTAAGGCCAACTAGACGAGCGGATAAAGTAACTAAAAAGGAAGCAATTGCGATAGCTAAAGCAGCCGGGGATGTTATGAAAGAATCCATAAAAGTAGGCGGTACTACTTTCCAGAGTTTTAAAGACACGGGTGGTTATCGTGGAAATTTTGTTAAACATTTGGAAGTGTTTGGTCGCCAAGGTCAAGAGTGTCCACGGTGTGGGACGATAATAAAGAAAATTCGTTGTGCTGGTCGTGGTACTCACTACTGTCCACAGTGCCAGAAATGATTTTGCTAATAATTTTATTAAATTTTAGAGTTTCTCCTGACTGTACTATAATTGGCAAGTTACAAACTAAACTATAATTATGTTGATTCTTTATTACAATCCCAATTGTCCCTTTTGTCATAAGGTTTTAGAGGAGGCTAAGACGCTAGATATCGAATTCGATTTGAAAGACATTACTGGTAATGGGGATTTAGTTAATGAATTAGTAGCTAAAGGAGGCAAGAAACAAGTTCCTTTTATGGTTGATAGTGATAAAGAAGTTTCAATCTATGAGTCAGATGATATTATAGACTACATAAGGAATCTGTAATTCAGACTGGTAAAAGAAAGAATAGGATTGTTAGTGAGTCAGATATATGCAAAATGAATTTCTTATATTTATAAAACTAAAAATAAATTATGCCACTACCAATGATTCAATTTAAATTTACCAACACTGAAGAGGGAAGGGAGATGCAGGATTTAATGGAGCATAAGCTCCATACGCTGGAAAAATATTTAGGAGAAGAGACAGACATAAATTGTGAAGTAGAGTTTGAAAGAGTAACTGCTCATAAATCTGGCAACGTGCATCGAGTTGAAACAAATCTCTACAAAGGTGGAAAGATGTACCGAGCTGAAGCTACTGAGGACAGCTTTGAGAAAGCAATAGATGAAGTTCGTAATGAATTAGATAAACGCCTGAGAAGAGATAATAAAAAAAGAGGTGCTCTTATGAGAAAGGGAGGGCAGATTCTAAAACGAATGATGCGCAGAGAATAGATTGGTAACCATAAATAATACAAAAAGACGACCCCAGGTCGTCTTTTTGTATTAAAGATTTTGTACAAAATCAAAAAAAGTTTGCGCTTTTTTACCCTCAGGCGTAACTGATAATATTTCTAATTTATCATCTTCAATAATAGCGTCATTTATTTTTATTCTCTTTCCTTTAAAAATAAAATAACAACCAGGAGAATTCATAAGCCCATATATTTGTAGTAAATATTGGTAAGCTCGGTCACCGGTAGGAAGGTCTGTTGGGTCTATCTTCAGCTCCCCGTCACTCTTAGAAAAGCGTCCACAGTAGGTAGCATATTCGTGTTCTTGTTCTGTTGGTTGCAGCTGTCCTTCTAGGTAAGGTTTGATAGTGGCGGCTAGTAAACGACCACCCATTTGGGCTAAAATACCATCTAATACAGGACCTTTTATCGGCCAGTTGTCTGAGTCTATCTCAAAACGTTTTTGAGCTACGATTGGACCATGATCCATCTCTTTATCTAACACCATTATACTGACTCCGATTTTTTCTCGCATATCACGCAAAATAGCACTGCGAATAGGGCTGGCTCCCCGCAGTAGTGGTAAGAGAGACGGATGAACATTCAGGGTTTTGTGTTTTGGTAAATTAATCAACCACTCAGGCAAAATTTTGTTATAGGCAACTACAATAAATAAATCAAAATTCTGTAATTTCTCTTCGCAACTAGTTTGATCGGAAAAATCATTTGGTTGCCAAGCTGAGATATCATTTTCTTCTGCCCAAATTTTTACAGCTGGAGACTCCATTTTTTGACCGCGGCCACTTTTGCGATCAGGGCTAGCTACAATAAGACTAGGTAAAAAACCAGCCGCCTTTAATTCTTCTAATACAGGAACCCCTAACGGCTCACCGCCAAAATAAGCAAAATTTATCTTATTCATATTTCGTTAACTTCGTCTATTACTTCTTCAGTTTCAGATTTATCGTATATTTTTTCTGCGATATCTGTAAATAATATCCCGTCCAAGTGATTGTGTTCGTGTTGGATGATTTGGGCCAATAATCCTCCAGCGCCACGTTCGTAAGCTATTCCATTTTCATCTAAAGCCTGCATTTTGACATTGGTGTAGCGACGTACCTCTCCGTATTTATCGGGAACTGATAAACAACCCTCGCCTACAATATGGGTTTTTTTAGAAGTTTTAATAATTCTCGGATTGATAGCTATCAGAGGAGGAAGTGATTCGCGGTCTTTATTCTGGTCATCAATTAAAAATAAACGCTTACTAACACCAATCTGGGGAGCTGCGATAGCGACCGCCACAAAACCATCAACCGAGTATTCCCGCAAGGCTGCTTTCATATTTTTTATCAGCTTAGCTACCAAACCACTATCGAAATCCTCTTGCGTAATTTCTTCGGCAATGGTGTGTAGAGCAGGATGATTTTCTGGGACTAATTTTGCCATATATCTTTTTACTTTTTCGTACTATAACTTAAATGTTAATAAAAATATACAACTGAAACTATTTCTAGACAATTCGCAGCGGATCCACCTCCATCTTTATTTGTGGTGGTAAAGTACGTAGCATATCCATCAGTAGAGGATCGGGCCAGTTTTCTTCAGCTACTCTAATTAGTGTGTGCTTAGTGTAGTGATTATTTTTTGGTAATGGTGTCCCGTAATTATGTATCTTGTAGTCAGCTAGTAGAGTTTGTATGTTTTCAGTGAGATTTTCGACTTGATCTAAGCTCCCAGTATAAGTAAGTAAGATGAAATGTGAGAAGGGAGGGTATTTAACAGCCTTTCTTATTTCGATTTCTTCTTCGTAGAATTGGTTAATATTAGCGTTCTTAGCAAGACTTAGCAGATGATCCTCCTCGGTTCGTAATTGTATTAAGAAATCTTTAGCGGTCTTTTCCCTCAACTTCAGAATTGTAGAAAAGGTTTGTTCCTCGGCTTGCCAGGTTGGTATAGAACGCAGGGCTTCGTAAGAGGTAACAGCTATCATATCTACAGGCTTATTTAAATAAGGCAAAGTCATCATCGTACCAATAAGAATGCTCTGTTTTTGGTTATAAAAATCATTCATAATGCTCTGAGCCTTTTTGTGTGTAGTAGCAGTTTCGTGATCGAGTTTCAAAATATTTACCTTAGGAAACAGTTTCCTCACAGTATCTTCAACCCGTTGAATTCCAACTCCTTGTTCTCGTAATCGCCAGGAACCGCAATCAGGACATGTATCAGCAGCGCGGACTCTTTTTCCTGAAGTACTGCAAACGAACCAGCGTTTTTCTTCGTCCCCGTGCCCTGTTCTCAGAAGAGAGTAAGGAGCTCCAGAATCTACGCAGCGAAAAATATGTCCACAGTCAAAACACAAAACTAAAGGAGATAAACCTTTGCGGGGTGCAAAAAGAAATACCCGACCCTTGTTACTCAGGGTTAATTTAATATTTTCCGCAAGAGCTGGAGTGATGATCGTAAATTCTGAACCCGGTTCATCGTTGTGTTTTACTAATTCGAAATTTGAAGAAAAGTGCAATCTTTGTTGATGCTCACCTACAGTTTCAAATAATTCATCACGCCTTTTACTTTCGTATTTAGTCGGAGGCAAGGTGTCTCCAAAAATTATGGCTTTGTTAGATATTTTTGCATAAGTTTTTAAGATCGTACGATAGTCTAAGTATGGACGGGTCCTAGCTTTATAATGAGTAGAACCACACTCTTCGACAATGATGGTGGTTATGTCGTGTCGATCCAAAAAAGCAAAATTGGGAGTCGCAATAATGAGCTTTGCGTTGGTAAGATCATTGAAAGATAAGTAAGAGCTTTCAAATTGTTTTTTAGTATGAATACTACTAAAAGTAATAACTCGCTTTTCGATCCCATCTCTTAAATAATCAGCCGCTATTTTTACTGAGGTTGAGTTAGGAACTATCAGTAGCACTGAAGCCCGGTGAGCAAAGGCTTCTCTGATTCGGCTTTTGTAATAAAGGAACCGGTCGGAAGTCAGCCCAGTATAAATACTAGGCGTAGGATTTTCTTCACCTATCTGACTGGTAGTTTGAGGATAAGTGCGGCTACCATTTCTGATATCTGGTGGTAAAAGAGCATACAAAATAGATCCTATGGAAGCCGGGTATAATTTACTCAGTTCTTTGGCTGTTTTAACAATATTCTCTGGCAGTGGAGCTGAGACATTTTGTTCATTGTTTAATTTACGCAGTGAGAAAGTTGCCGCCTTAAGAGCTGTTTTAGCCCTAGATACTGGTCTGGAATCGGTGACAATCGCTTGTACTTGTTTGCTGCGCAGAGGCACAGTGATGATAGAGCCGGGTTCGTGATTGAGACTTGAATAGTACGATAATTTTTCAACTACCGTACCTCGAATTAGAGGAGTTACTTCAATTACAAACATATGATGACCATTATAACAGACTAAAAAATTGACAGTTAAAACACAGAATACAAGTATCGATAGGAAAAAATTTGGTTAAGGTTAAGAACAGGATTAAAATTCTTCTAGATAATCAATATCGGCTCCGAGCATGGTTAATCTTTCTACTAGATTTTCATAACCACGGTTGATACTGTAAATATTTCGTAAAATCGAATGACCTTCAGCCCCGAGCATAGCAATTAACAAAATTGTCGCTGGACGTAGGGCTGGAGGGCAAACTAATTCGTTGGCATGTAATTTAGTCGGTCCATTTATATAAATCCGGTGCGGGTCAGCTAAAACAGCGTCAGCTCCAAATTTTTCTAGTTCCGTGAAGTAGATTGCTCGTTTTTCGTACATCCAGTCATGGATAAGGGTTTGACCTTTAGCTTGGGTGGCGATAACAGCAAAGAATGGTAGGTTATCAGCATTAAGTCCTGGGTACGGTCGGGAATGGATTTTTTCTTCAGGAGCTTTGAGGTGGCTAGGTTTGACTGTTATGTCTACCAGTCTGGTAAAGCCATTAACGGAGAAGTATGGTTTAGAGAGTTGAAAATTAAGCCCCATTTTTTCTAAAGTAAGTAGTTCTAGTTCTAGAAAATCAATCGGACAACGAGTGATTTTAAGTTTTGAGTTAGTTACGATAGCAGCCGTCAGAAAAAACATACTATCCGTCGGATCTTCTGACAAGGTGTAATCAATTGGGGTGTTAATCTCGGTTACTCCCGTAACGGTCAGGGTGGTACTGCCGATACCTTCTATTTTTACTCCACAAACTTTTAAAAAATAACAAAGTTCCTGCACCATATAGTTGGCGCTGGCGTATTTGATTGTGGTAGTACCAACAGAAAGGGCGGCGGCTAATAAAGCATTTTCGGTAACTGTATCTCCCGATTCGTAAAGAATAATTTCTTTAGGTTGTTTTGATTTAACTTTAATTTTATAAGCGTCTTCAGTAGTGTCTATCATCACGCCAAAATTTTCTAGAGCATAGAAATGCGGGCGTACGGTTCGGCTACCCAGTTTGCAACCTCCAGACTGTGGTAATGAAAACTGATTCAATCGGTGTATTAAAGGACCTATGAACATAACAATGCTGCGAGTACGACGAGCTGCTTCGATGTTGATATTTTTTAAATCAAACTTTGCAGGAGGAGTAATCGTTAAATCATTATTTTGCCAGGCTACTTTTACGCCAATACTTTCCAGGACTTCTAGAAGTCGATAAACTTCCTCAATTTTAGGGACATGTCGAAGAGTTGTGGTGCCCTTGTTAAGTAAAGAAGCACAAAGGAGACCCACTGCTCCATTTTTACTAGTATTAGTTTCTATGACACCGGATAGTTTCTTGCCCCCAGTAATTTGCAGATTAACTGAACCAGGATTGCTACTGATAAGGTTTCTGTTTAAGGCTTTATTTAGTTTTCGTAAGGTGGCAGTGGAGACATTTTGTTTTCCACTTTCGATCCGGGCTATGGCACTTTGTGTAGTGCCAGTTTTCTTAGCTAATTCGGCTTGTGTCAGATGGGCTTCCTCTCTGATACTGGCAATTCTCTCTCCTATATTTTGCATATAAGCATTAATATATCAAACCTATAGCATACTCGCTATGAACATATTGTGGGTTTTTAATTTGCCGACTTGGTTTTTTCCGAAAACAAGCTAGTATTGTGTGACATGTTGGGTCGTTTTACTACAAAAATAGGGATTGATTTGGGCACTACCAGTGTTCTGGTGTTCGTACCTGGCAAAGGTGTGGTACTTAATGAGCCATCAGTAGTGGCAGTATCCGATGATAATCGAGTATTAGCTGTGGGGATTGAAGCAAAACGCATGATTGGTCGCACTCCAGACAATATCCGAGCTTATCGACCGATGAAGGATGGAGTGATTGCGGATTATCGAGTAACTGAAGCTATGTTACGGTATTTTATACAGAAAGCTTTAGGACGCTATAATATTTTCCGACCTGAAGTAATGATATCTGTGCCGGCGGGTGTTTCTTCTACTGAGAAGCGGGCAGTAGTGGAAGCGGCTGCTAAAGCGGGAGCTAAGAACGCCTATGTGGTTAAAGAACCTATCTTGGCCGCTATTGGAGCTGGAATTCCTATTTATGAACCACAGGGACATATGATTGTCGATATTGGTGGCGGTACTATCGATGTGGCAGTTATTTCTCTTGGCGGTATCGTAGCTGCTAACTCTGTAAAATGTGCTGGTAACAGAATAGATGCGGCCATTATCGACTACATAAAAAAATCACGAAACTTATCGATAGGGGAGAAGACAGCTGAAGAAGTAAAGATCAATATTGGCTCTGCTCTACCATTGGAGGAGGAACTGGTGATGGATATAAAAGGTCTTGATCTAATAAGTGGTTTACCGCGTACCACTGAAGTAAGAACTAACGAAATTGTCCGAGCAATTTCGCGCGAATTACGTGAAATGATGCAGGCTATTAAGGATGTCTTTCAAGTTACTCCTCCCGAATTGGCGGCAGACATCATAGATCACGGCATTATTATGACCGGTGGCACGTCACAATTGCGTAACTTTACCGAACTTATCAAACGTCGTACTGGAGTGAAAGCTGCCTTAGCTGACCAAGCTCTTTTCTGTGTGGTGAAAGGAACGGGAGAAGCTTTGGAGCACCTAGATTCTTATAAACGGGCAATAGTCACAAAGCGATAATTTTAGATAAGCTCCTTCTACGCCTCGAATTTATTATAAAATTTAGCGTTTGGTAGAACTAAAATAGTAGGGGATGATGTAAAAAAGAATCACCGCATTAATGCATGCATTAATGCGGTGATTCTTTTTTACGAATACTATTTAGTCTCTCTACCAATACGCGATTAATCGCAGTATTGGTGGTAGGAATATGTATTAGTGACAATTGATAAGCTTGTCCACTTAGGTAGACAGTGGCTAGAGGAGGGCAACGTATAATAAAGATGTGGTAGAAAAATTCCAACAACGGTTTAATTCTCCAGAAGAGGAGATTCATTTTTTACGTCAACAAATCGCCGAACAAGAACGGGTGCTTTTAGAGCGTTCTCCAGAAACTAAATATGAAGAATTAGAACAGGTAGCCAAAGAAAAAATTCATGAGTACGGTACCTTTACGCCTAGTTCAGTTTTGACTAAAGAGCAACAAATGAATGAAGCCGAAGCCTTAGGTACAGCTATGCGAGTTGAAGAAGCCTCTAATCCGGTTGAGGAAATCCTCGAACTGGCGAAAGAGAAAGGTATACGAAACGCCCTTAGTGTAATGGAGAAGATGAACAATGCTCATACAACTGATGAAGTACATCGTCGTCTAATTGAAATGATAAAGCAGGGCGTGCAAATACAAGATCTTAAAGAAGGAATACCACCGTGGCGTATTTTGCATATGACCTTATATGCTGTCTCCTTGCCAGAGTTTAAAAACAAAGATGGTAACGAACCCCGGCTTTCAGAATTGATAAGTTTAATGGAGCAATTTTATGCTGGCATGCAAAGCGTTGGGTATAGTAATCATAAAGAACATTACGGCATAGAAATAGCTGTGGCTGATAAAAGCGATGATATCGTTTTTTATGTAGCGGTACCCAATAATTATATTGATTTATTTCATAAACAAATACTGTCACTTTATCCAGATGCTGAAATCACTGAACAGAAGCATGATTACAATATCTTTACTGATAATGGCTCCGCGCTAGTTTCGGTTGGAAGTTTAGTAAAATCACCAATTTATCCAATAAAATCTAAAGAAGATTTCGAATCAGATCCACTAGCTGTTCTTTTAAATGCCTTTTCAAAGATAGAGCGTGAGGGAGGAGGTGCTTCGATTCAGATTCTTTTTAAAAATGCTCCTGGTAAATACTTATCAGACTATGAAGGGGTTATTAAAAAAGTGCGAGGAGGGATGAGTCCTAAAGAAGCAATTTCAAGAATGCATATTAGGGGAGAGCTTTTTGCCTTTGCTAAGGAGTTGGTTTCTACAGTTAAAACAGAAAAAGAATCTGCGGAGTCTAAAAATATAGACCAAGAAGCTATAGATTTATTTAATGAAAAATTAACTACACCAATGATTGAGGTTAACCTCAGGATAGCTGTTTCAGCGAAGAC
Organism: uncultured Candidatus Saccharibacteria bacterium; assembly: GCA_964611205.1. Taxonomy (GTDB): domain Bacteria; phylum Patescibacteriota; class Minisyncoccia; order Phycocordibacterales; family UBA918; genus OLB19. The sequence goes on from CAZSZB010000001.1 coordinate 109,944, forward strand.
AGAAAGTCGCGCTGAAGCTATCTTGGGTGAAATAGAAGCCACCTTTAATCAATATGAAAAAGCACGGTCTAATAAGTTTAGTTTTAATAGATTAAAGGGAACAGCAGCTACACGAGAGATTAGGGCGTTTTCTTTTCGAGAATACTCAAATAAATTAGCTATTCCTTTGTCGATGCGGGAAGCCGCAACGGTAATACATTTTCCGGGTTCTGGTGTAGTCAGTTCACCACAGTTTAAACAGTCGCATGCAAAAACCGCGGCCGCTCCTAATGAGATGCCAAGTGAAGGTACTTTACTCGGTATCAATAGTCATCGTGGTTCAGAAAAAGAAATCTACACTACTTCAGAAGACCGATTGCGTCATTTTTACATAATAGGTCAGACTGGTACTGGTAAGACTACACTGATGAAAAATATGATTGCTCAGGATATATTGGCCGGTCACGGAGTTTGTATGATAGATCCTCATGGTACTGATATCGAGGATATTCTCGGTATTATTCCACCGGAGCGAGCTGACGACGTTATTTACTTTGATCCTTCTAGAATGGACAGGGTGGTTGGTCTTAATATGCTTGAGTATGATCCAGCTAAACCAGAGCAAAAAACATTTGTCGTTAACGAACTATTTTCTATTTTTCAAAAACTTTATGGAGCTAATCCAGAAAGTATGGGGCCGATGTTTGAACAGTACTTTAGGAATGCCACCTTATTAGTAATGGAACATCCAGAGAGCGGTAATACTTTAATGGATATTTCTAGGGTGATGAGTGATAGTAAATATCGCCGAATGAAACTTGAGCACGCAAAAAATCCCGTGGTAGTGCAGTTTTGGCGTGAGATAGCTAACAAGGCAGGCGGTGAAGCTAGTTTGGAAAATATTGTGCCGTATATCGTTTCTAAATTCGATATATTCACAGCCAATGATTATATGCGACCGATTATTGGGCAACAAAAATCTGCCTTCAATTTCCGAGAGATTATGGACGAGCGAAAAATTTTATTAGTAAACCTATCTAAAGGTCGGTTAGGAGAAATTAACTCTAACCTAATCGGTATGATTATGGTTGGTAAGATTCTAATGGCGGCACTATCACGAGTCGACGATTCATCGAAAAGTTTTCCTGATTTTTATCTACATATGGATGAGTTTCAAAATGTCTCTACCGATTCAATCTCCGCTATTTTATCGGAAGCCCGTAAATATAAACTAGGTTTGACGGTGGCACACCAATTCATTGCTCAGCTTGATGAATCTATTAGAGATGCTGTCTTTGGCAACGTTGGTTCGATAGCTGCCTTTCGAGTGGGACCAGAAGATGCCCGGTTCTTAGAACACCAATTTTATCCAGTCTTTGATGCTAATGATCTGATGAATGTACCAAACCGAGTAGCTTATATGCGAGTGCTAGCCAACGGCACACCAACTAAGCCCTTCTCTATGAACACCTTAGCTCCGCAAGCAGTAGACCCATTACGAGTAAAAGAACTTATAGAAAAAAGTTACTCTATCTATGGTCGTCCTCGCGAGGAAGTAGAGAATGAAATTATAGAGCGTTATCGTAAAGAAGAAATTTCACCTGACAAGACACAGTTCGATGACCCTTTCTTAAAATAAGAAATCCATGAAATATTTTTTAAAAAATACACCACTAAAACAGCCTTCTGATGTGTTGAGTAGTAATGTAGTTTTTATTTAGTAATGTCTATACAATTACAATATGAATGAGAGATTCAAAACTAATCGAGAAGACTGGCGCCCGGCTTTTAATAATAGAGAAACAAGAACTCGATCGGAATTAAGAGCTTATGCAGAAAGACTTTTAGCGTGGTCTAACGATCAACCCAAAGAGATACAGAATGAATATGTACCGTTTGGTAGAGAGATTGCAAGCTTAATCAAGGGAAAGGAAGAACCAACAGAAGAACAGCTAGAAAGTCTGCAAGAAAAGTTTCCTATTATTTCTGAAAAAAGAGACAGGTTAAGTCCGGAGGTTTTAGGCCGGTACCATAACAAGATAAAAGCCCATTTGGCTAAATTAAGGGAAGAAGGAAATTTAACTCACAGCGAGCTTTATGATAAAGCGAGTGATAAACGTAACGATAATTACGCTGCTTTGTATGGTCGTCTAAATATTTTAGGTTCAAAGATTGAGAAGCTAGAGAAGGGTGAGGTTAATCAAGAAGAGTTGCAAAGTGTCTACGAAGACCTCACCAGTCTGCTAGAAACAGTGAGAAATGATCTCGTAGATGGAGAGAAGAATGACGATTATGAAAATGAAGTCGGTAACTTACAAGATGAGGATAGTCCAAGAGGGGAAGGGATGAGGGAACTCGAGATGGATATTCCTGCAGTCGATGAAAAGAAGAAACAGTATGGCGAAGTTTCGCCAGAAAATCTCCAGGCTTTAGCTGAGGCTTATGAACAAGTAGATAATTTAAATGAAAAGATCCAAGCTGCTGTCGAGCTTGTGCAAGCAGAAGTATATGATCTGCAAGATACCTTTAGTAAGTTTGAAACAGAAAGTGAAATAGGGCAGAAGCAGGCTGAGATAGCGATTAGGAATCTTTCAGATCGTTTAAACTCTTTTATTTCGACTTTAAATTCGGAGATAGAACCGACTGAGGAAAGTATTGAGAATCAGACCGCAATAACACGTCATTATTTAAACGGTTTGAATGAACTCATTACTCTTCAGAACCAAAGATATAAAGAATCTAATGGCGAACTCAGTGAGTTTATTCCCGAATTAAAACAATACTTAGGATTGATGCGGGAATCAGAGACTGAAATTGATGCTGAGTCTTATAACCAATTATCTAAATTAGTAACTGAGGGTAAAAAAGATCTTATTCAAGAGATTGATATTAATGAAGAATTATCAGATGAAGGTCGGGAACAGTTGAGACAAAGAGTGGAGGAGTCCAATAATAATTTCTTTAATTCTACTGGTGGCATAGACGAGGATGGTCAAGAAACATCTGTTTCTGATAAAAAAGTATCTATCTCTTATGAAAAGTGGTTGCGTACTCATAGTGAAATAATGCGTATTTTATCACCAGAGTACAAACGGTGGCAGGATGAACGTCATAATTACCTTGATGCCAGAAATGAATTACATAAAGAATTAGCTACAATTCAAGAAAAAAATCGTAGTCTTTGGAGTATTTTTAGGAAAGCAGACACCAGTAGAGCTGACGAGTTGGGTAGTGAATTAGAGGTTAAAGAGCAGCGTTATGTGGCGGCTGCTGAAACTTATTACACAACTAAGTTAAGAAGTATAAGGAACAGTCTACTTGCGTCTGGCCGGTCTCCCGAAGAAGTAGAGGCTTACATAAAAAGTAAGACTGAGTTGTTGAATTTTGCAAAAGTAAGACGAGGAGCATACGAAGGTAGACAATTGGCAGCTATGGAAGGTCTTGAAGGTTCCAAAGTCATGGAGAGGGTGGCTGAATTACATGCCAAGTTTCAAGAAGCACCTCGTTGGAAAAAATATGCTATTGGTACAGCTGTTATCGTTGGTACGCCAGCTGCTTTATCAGGAGCTATGGCAGCCGGGTCTGCCCTTGCAGGGGGAGCGGCTTTGACCTGGGCTGGTGTTGGTTTACCTGCAGCTTGGGCTGCCGGTCGTTCAGGAATGAGATACGGTATTGGTAGAACAGTCGGTGCTTTGACAGGCTTTAGTTTTGCTAGATATGTTGCAGAAAAAGTATCCCGAAAACACAACTCTAAAATAGAGAGTAGTAAACTCGATTTATCCCAATACGAATCAACGCTCAAAAGTCCTGAATCTAAAACTATGACTGCGGCAGAGATTAGAGAGGCTATTAGAGTAAAGAATATTGCTATCGCTCAAGCTTTGCGCGATCAAAAAGTTAAAGCTCAAAAAGCTGGTATCCTGGCCGGAGCTGGTGTGGGTGCCGCACTGGGCTTTGGAACAAATGCAGTTCTTCATAACGTGGTCTCTGATTTTGGTAATCTTTCTGGAGTCCCTGTAGCAGAGGGAGCAATATCTGCTACAGAAGCTACACCTGTCTTACCGAGTATCTCTAAAGATATAAGTGGTTACGAATTACCTAAGATAACTGATTTATCAGATCCAGTTGTTGAAGGAAGAATACCTCCTAATCTTTCAGAAACTATTCCTCAGACTGAATTCGCAGACGCAGCTACCTTGTCAGAACAACCTGCTGTGGTTGAAGTAGAAACTAACGTCGGTTCTTCTTTGCCAAAAGTAGAAATTATTGAAACTGAAGTACTACCAGACATCGATGATTCAGTACTAGATTCAAAACTTGATATTAAAACAAATCTTGAACCATCTAGTTCGACAGAGCCAGCTGGCTTTGAAAATAATATTTTCCAACCACAAAATTATATAATAGAAAGAGGAGATACAATTTGGGATTGGGCTGAGGGTCAGATTGAGGGTTTGGAGCAACCGCCAGTTTTTGCTGAGGTTCAGCCAGATCGGTTACAAGCTTTTATTTTGGATGTTGTTAAAGAATTAAATAATAATCCAGATTTAGCTAAAGAGGTTGGAATAAGAATTAATAATAACCCCAATCTTTGGTTGTTTGAAAACGATACTTTGTCATCACAACAACAATCATTATTTGCTCAGGTGGCTAGAGATATTGCAACTTCTAAGGGTTATATAAATTAATTTAATTATGAATGCAAAAGAAACAAAAGATATTATAGGTTTGCTGGGCTTAGAATTAATGTCTGAATCTGAGCAGACAGAAATTATTACTGATATAGGGGATCTCGTTATGGAATCCGTATTATTGCGTTTGGTAGCAGAGATGTCAAAAGAGCAACAAGAGGCTCTGGATCAGTTTATGGAATCAGATCCTACTTCGGAGACACTAATGAATCACTTAGCATCGCATTACAGTAGCTTCACTACTATTTGGGATGAAGAAGTTAAGGCTTTTAGGAGAGATGCTTTATCAGTTTTGAAAAACACAGAAGGGAGAGAAGATTCGTAGAGTAATGCACAGTTAGAGTCAGTGATAAGTTCGGCGGAGCAAGCTCTTGTAATGTATAATACTTGTAAGCAATGAGTAATGTAGTTCCTAAAAAGGCGGTAAGTTCTTTTTTGAGTGCCGCAGATATTGATCTTTCAACTAACGCCGGGGTGCTAAGCCTCTTGTCTTTTATCCGTAATATACCGATGGTCCGTAACGATTATAATGAGTTACGAGATCTTATTTTTGCATACAAACATACAACAGATAGCGCTGCTGCAAAAGAAAAAATATTTCATTTACTACATTCAGCTGGAGTTATTGAAACATTACCTTCTGACCAATTAATTTCAGATAAGACACAAACCTTGGTTGAAGATAAGGGCGATGTCATTGAGCAAGCGACAGATACTAAGAAGGACGGTCGACCTGTATTGGGAGCAGTCAGATTGAAACCAAGTTTTGCAAATACTCAATCTGTTGTAGTGCCTAAAGAAGAGGTTGATATTTCGGCCGATCTAACCGAATCGTCACTAAAAATAAAAAACGACGATAAAGATATCGCACCACAGCCAAAGGAGGAGGAAAATACAAATACTGCCACAGAGATAGAAGTTAAAGCTAAAGAACCTGAAACCATAGCTACAGTTAAAGAAGTAGCTGCTACTCCTAATACTCCATCAGAACAGTTTAATGCCGACGAATCTTCCCGTGAACATTCTGATCCACTAAAAAGAATCCAAGAAATTAAAAAGGATGTTAATAGTAAGATTGGTAATCCAATAAACCTTATTAGTTTAGATAAAGATTTGGGTCGCGCCTATATGAATAGTCTTTTGGCTGCGATGAAAAAACTAAACGGAGGAACTGCAGCGGAAGTGACGCAAGCGATGTCGGATTTAGAAAAGTCATATAGTGCAGTTTTAGAATTAGCTGCTGATAAGCCGTCCAATAAGAAAGAAGAGGGCGAAGGTGTTATAGTAAAATCTACTATAGTAAATCAGACAAAAGTTTCTTTAGACGAAAAAGCACAGACATCACCTGAGCCGACTGCAGTACCAAATTCTGCCACTATTAAACTGACAGTCAACGACCAATCAAAAATACAAGATAGTCCTGGAGACGAGAAGTCGGATCAAGCTAATGAGGAGGATATTAAATCTACCGAATCTGAAGAAAACCAAACAGAGATAAATCGTTGGTCTTCTGCCGCTGAAGTAGGTAAAACTATTGATGAGGAAGTTACTCAGTCCTTAGTCGAACCAGAGCCCGTACAAAAACCTGTCACTGCGGATACTGGACTAGATAAGAAGCCAAAAGTATCAGCTACTCTACCTTCATATAATGAGACATCTGAGTCTAGGAAACCTTTGCAATCAGTAGCTAAAGAAAGACAAGCAGAGAATAGTATAAGCACCCTTAAGCGGGAGGAGATTATAGCTGCCAATGCCAAAGAGGAAGCTGCAATTGCCGCTCTAGACCCTTTGGAGAGACCTGATGTGACAGATGGTCTAAAGCAATTGTTATTAGAATGGCCTCTTTTTAAAAGTAGCGGAATGTTCGGTACTGGTCCGCGAGGGATTGAGCACCCACTTTATAAGAAATTATCTACTTTACAAATGACTGCCTTAGTCGCTGGACGTTTTGAAGATTCTACTCCAGAAATTCATCAAAGTATTACTGACTATATGAATGGTTGGCGCTATGAAGAGGGTATTTTACACCAACAGTCTGAAACCTTTGAGCATTATTTACGAAGGGTCATTAGACATATTCTGGATAAACAAAAGAAACAATCCTAAGATATACATTTTCTAATAAGGTTCAGGTAGCTTAAATTGTTGAAAATGGGTTATTATAAGATGGTATGAAAATTGACGATAATCATCATGCTTATTTCCTTCAAGCTAATAATATCGAAGAAAGTTCCTTACCGACAGCTCTCTTAAAAACCAGTATCGATGTTTACCATCTTTCTTGTGATAGTTTCGGCATTGATGATGCGAGGGATCTATTAAATAAATCTGGTCAGAAAGCTGTCTCAGGAACTAAACGTGCGTTTGTGGTCTGTGCAAAGAAAATAACATTAGAGGCTCAGAATGCTTTATTGAAATTACTGGAAGAGCCACCGGTGGGGGCAAAGTTCTATATTTTGATGTCGGATTATGAGTTTCTGATACCTACCTTACAATCACGTTTGCTAGTTCTCAAAGGAGAAGATGTCACGGAGGAATCAGAAGTTTTTACTAATTTTATACAGTTGTCTTGTAAAGACAGATTGGCTAGCATAGCCGAAAAAATGAAAGAAAAAGATTTAGAATGGACTAACAAAATAGTTACGGGGGCTGTCAATCATATAAAAGGTTCAAAAGATTTAAAAAAAATGAACAGTGTGGTTTTTGTAGCCAGTCATATCAATGGCCCAGGAGCCGCTAAAAAAATGCTATTAGAGGAAATGGCCTTGACTCTATAGTGGTTCTAACTTTATGCTATTAAAAATATAATAAAAATATGAATATTTCTTCAAGATTAAACAAAGTTATAGAATGGTTGCAACAAGAATATGTCGGGATTAGAACTGGTCAGGCGACCCCAGCCTTATTGGATATTGTAAAAGTAGAGAGTTATGGTTCAAAGATGCCTCTTAACCAAGTAGGTTCAGTTGGTATAGAGGACGCTAGAACGTTACGGATTACACCATGGGATGCTGGTAATGTGAAAGCTATCGAAACTGCTATAAAAGATGCAAACCTCGGTGTGTCTATTGCCACAGATTCTGCTGGTTTGCGAGTGGTTTTTCCAGAGTTAACAAGTGAGCGTAGAGTACAGTTACTGAAATTAGCTAAACAAAAACTAGAAGATGCTCGAGTTTCAGTGCGCGGTGTTAGAGAGGATGTTATTAGAGAGATAGAACAACAAGAAAAATCTGGAGAGATAAGTAAAGATGAGTTATTTCAAAAAAAGGAGGAAATCCAAAAAGAGATAGAGTCTACAAATAAAAAACTAGAAGACTTGTATAAAAATAAAGAAACAGAGATTAATAAATAATTATGACAATACTACTTTTTCTGGCTGTTTTATTTGTCTTAATCCTGGTTCATGAGTGGGGACATTTTATAGCAGCCAAGAAAACTGGTATGCGAGTCGATGAGTTTGGGATTGGCTTTCCGCCAAAATTATTCAGCTTTAAGAAAGGAGAGACCGAATATAGTATTAACTTGCTACCGATTGGTGGCTTTGTCCGTATTTTAGGAGAAAATGGAGAAAACGGCGAGGAGCCGTTTTCTCCGGTCGCGAGCGTAGCGAGCGATCGCCGATCTGAGGCTTCAGCCGAAGCAGGCGAAGGTGGGACGAAATCCGCTCACCTGCAAGCTTCAGCCGAAGCAGGCGAAGGTGGGACGAAATCCGCTCACCTGCAAGCTTCAG
>CAZSZB010000001.1:118443-218508 GCA_964611205.1 uncultured Candidatus Saccharibacteria bacterium
GCGAAGGTGGGACGAAATCCGCTCACCTGCAAGCTTCAGCCGAAGCAGGCGAAGGAGGGACGAAATCCGCTCACCTGCAAGCTTCAGCCGAAGCAGGCGAAGGAGGGACGAAATCCGCTTCATTTACTTCTAAAAGCAAATTAGCCCAAGCCGTAGTTTTAGTAGCTGGTATAACGATGAATATAATCTTTGCTTGGTTTTTATTTGTCCTGGTTCTAATGATTGGAGTACCGACTGCAGTTGATGAAAATTCTGCTTCTTCCCAAGCTGATTTAGTTATCGTTGATATTGTTTCGGGAGGTCCAGCAGATCTTTCTGGTTTAAAGGCCGGGACTAGAGTTGTAGAAGTTTCTAGTGGAGAAACTACTTTGAGCCCAATTACTCCAACAGCTTTTAGTCAGTTTGTAGTTTCTCATCCTGAGCAAGAGATTTCTATCACTACAAGTGAGGGGGAAGTTATTAAAATGATTCCAGAAGTTGGACTAATTGAGTCTGAAATTGAAAAACCAGCAGTGGGTGTGCAACTATCGTTAGTAGAAAATATTTCCCAACCTTTTTTTGTTGCCCTCTATGACGCCAGCATAATGACAGGCAAAAGTTTGGTAGCAATTGTTGTTGGTATTTCGAAGTTAGCTGTTGACGGTCTGAGGGGGACGGCTGATTTGTCTCAGGTTGCTGGCCCAGTAGGTATTGTTGGAATGGTGGGTGACGCTGCAGAATTTGGCTTTACGTCGTTACTGATGTTTACTGCTATTATTTCTTTAAATTTGGCAGTAATTAATTTACTACCATTACCAGCTTTAGATGGCGGACGATTGTTGTTTGTAGCTATTGAAACAGTAACTAGGCGGAATATAAACCCAGTTTGGATGATGCGTGTGAACTTCATTGGTTTTGCCCTACTGATTCTGCTTATGATAATTATCACTATCAGTGATGTGTCCAAGTTGTTTTAAGTAGGATAGAAAGAGATTGTAAATAATGGATTCTATTATAAAATACAAAGACTTTAGATATTACATTGTCTCAATATTACTGTTATGAGACCTAGTAATTAGGTTCTGGAAGTGTTTATCAGAAGAAAATATTAACAGCTAAAAATCAAAATATGAGACAATCAAAACTATTCACAAAAACTAGGAAAGAAGCTCCAGCAGACGAGGTGGCAAAAAATGCTCGACTTTTGATTCGAGCTGGTTATATTTATAAAAACATGGCTGGTACTTATACTTTCTTACCACTTGGTTTGCGAGTAATGGATAAGATAAAGAATATTATACGAGAAGAAATGGATAGTATCGGTAGCCAAGAGATGCACATGCCTTCACTGCAGAGTCCTGAATTATGGAAAAAAACTGATCGTTGGGATGATGAAAAGGTAGATATCTGGTTTAAGACAGAGCTTAAGGCTGGTGGTGATGTTGGGCTAGCTTGGACTCATGAAGAAGTGATTACAGATTTGATGCGGCAATATATATCTTCTTATAAAGACCTACCATTGTTTGCTTACCATATTCAAACAAAATTCCGCAACGAAATGCGCGCCAAAAGCGGAATTATGCGTACTCGGGAGTTCGATATGAAAGATCTCTATTCTTTTTGTGCGACTGAAGAGCAACATAATGAATTTTATGAGGCTTGTGCTGATGCTTATATGCGAATCTTTGATCGATTAGGTATCGGCGATAAAACTTATAGGACCTTTGCTTCAGGTGGAGCTTTTACTAAATTTTCGCATGAGTTTCAGACGTTAGCAGAATCTGGAGAAGATGTTGTGTATGTCAATGAAGAGAAAGGAATCGCTATAAATGAGGAAGTGTTAGCTGAGGCAGATCTTTCTGAATTAGGAGTAACTAAAGAAGAATTGGTGGAACAGAAAAGTATTGAGGTGGGGAATATTTTTTCTCTAGGGACAAAATTCTCTGAGGATTTGGAATTATATTATAAAGATGAGTCGGGCAATGAAAAACCTGTGATTATGGGTTCTTATGGTATTGGACCTGCTCGAGCTATGGGAACAGTGGTAGACTTATTATCTGATGAAAAAGGAGTTGTCTGGCCGGAAAGCATCGCACCATTTAAGGTTCATTTAGTTGGTCTAAATGGTGATGATGCCGAAGTGAATGACTACACAGAAGGTGTCTATAATACCTTGACTAAACAAGGAGTAGAAGTTTTGTATGATGACAGAATTGAAGTCAGAGCTGGTGAGAAATTTGCCGACTCTGATTTGCTGGGTATTCCTTACCGCGTAGTAATTTCCCGCAAAGCCAAAGATGAAGGAAAATTTGAGGTCGTTACTCGTCGTACTGGAGAAGTTCGATTTTTAACGGAAGAAGAGCTTTATTCTGACTTTATTGACCAAGGCTAAAAGTTCGAGACCAGGTCTCGACTAAACCTTACTTCCTTTTGGACTGTAGATTCGCACCAATCTCATTGCTCAGTTGATTTAAAGTAAGAAAATAACCTTAAATTTGGGTCTGGTGTATTACTGTAGTAAAATTGTCTGTAATTAACTTTATGAAATCATTGACTAGATATTTTGATCAACTACTCGGAACAATTTCGACTGATATTGGTATCGATTTGGGTACAGCAAATACTCTAGTTTATGTTAAAGGAAAAGGAGTGGTGCTAAACGAACCCACCATCGTTGCAGTCAATAAGAAAACAGGACAGTTAGTAGCAGTTGGAAAGGAGGCAAAAAATATGCAAGGCCGCACACCCAACCATATTGAGGTAATACGACCTTTAGTGGATGGAGTGATTTTTGATTTTGAAGTAACGGAGCAGATGCTAGCCTATTTAATCAACAAGGTAAGAGGCGATATGCGTAACATTATTGCTCCTAGAGTCCTGATTGGAGTGCCTTCTGGAATTACTAATGTAGAAATGCGAGCGGCTCGAGACGCCGCTAAGAATGCTGGAGCAAGAGATGTCTTTCTTATTGAAGAACCGATGTCTGCTGCTATTGGTGCAAAAATGCCGATTGATAAAGCCACCGGTAATATGATTATAGATATTGGAGGCGGAACAACTGATATAGCGGTAATCTCACTTAGCGGAATAGTAGTAGCAAAGAATTTACGTGTAGCTGGTGACCACCTCAATGCATCGATTGTTACTTATATTAGGGATCAGTTTAAAGTTTTGGTGGGTGATAAAACTGCTGAGGACGCTAAAATAGTACTGGCTTCCGTAGAACATGAGGATGGCGGTAAGGATTTGGTTGTGCGCGGTCGTGACGTGGTAACAGGCTTACCACGAGAGGTGGTTGTGACTGATACAGATATTAAAAATGCCATATCACACAATGTTGACTCTATAGTTGAATCAGTACGAAATGTTTTAGAAAAAACACCACCGGAAGTTTTGTCAGATATTATGCAAAGAGGAATACATGTTTCAGGAGGAGGGGCTTTAATCCCTGGCTTGGCTGTACTTTTGGAAGAGGTATTACAAGTACCAGTCTATATTGTTCCTGATCCGTTACGTGCAGTTGTGCGGGGAACTGGTATTGTATTAGAAAACCTAGATCATTATGAAGAAATCCTTATTAACAACGAGGGTGAACTCTCGCCGTACCTCTCTGAATAAGTACATTGTACGTATTTTTCTTAGCGGCATAGTTATTCTGTTGTTGGTATTTTTTACACCTAAAATAGTAGCCAACGTATCCTCAGTCTTACTGTGGCCATTTCATAAAATTGAACTCTGGTTCACTGAGGCAAAAACTGGTTTACCGTATTTTATAAGAGATCGACAAGATTTGATCAACGAAATATCAGAGTTAAAATACGAAATTGGATTTGATTCTGATAGTAGAGTAGAAGAAGAGCTTTTACGTAAAGAGAACGAAGAATTAAAGTCTTTGTTGGGTGAAGAACTCAGAGAGGATACACAAAGAGCTACTGTTATAGGTCGTCCCAACCTAATTCCTTATGATGTTTTGATTATAGATAAGGGTAGTGAGAATGGTATTCAACCAAATGCACCAGTCTATAGTTCAAGTAGAACAGTTATTGGAATAGTCGAGAGAGTATCTAAGAATACATCAGTAGTGCAGCTTACTACATCACCGGCTTTTAAGAGTACGGTTTATGTTTATGGTCCCAACATTTATACGACTGCAGTCGGAGTGGGGGGAGGAGTATTGCGAGTCGGAGTTCCTCAGGGTGTGAATTTGGAAATCGGGAACCTGGTTGTACTCCCGTCACTTGAAGCAGGACTTTTTGGAGAAATAAGTGTTATAGAATCATTACCAGCAGACCCTGAACAATATGGTTTTGTTTCTTTGGAGATACCTATAAATAGTATTCACTTTGTAGCGGTAGGTAATAAGCCTATTCCTGAAGTTGATTTTGCCGCAGCTCAGGCGAATGTAGAAAAAATTCGTAATGATGTTTTTATCGTACCGGTTCCAAAAGATATTTTGGTAGACTTAAATGGTACCAGTTCGGCTACTTCGACAGATACTAACGCTACCACTACTAACAGTAATGAAATTTAGTATGTTGAGACTCAGTTTGTTTCTAATAATTGTATTTGGCTTGTTACATACCTCTTGGTTTCTATGGTTACCATTTTTGGTAATTTATAGTTTTTTGTATAGATGTTATGAGATACTCATATTTGCCGCTTGTGTGGATGCATATTATGGAACTGGCATAATGTCACCTTTTTATGTACTGATAGTGCTCGGAGTGATGTTTGTGACTGAATTAATCAGGCCTCGTTTAAATATTAATAATTATAATTCATTATGATATTTCGACCGGATGAACATAAAGAACCCATGTCCTTCGATGAAATATTTTTAGATTCATCTAATCTTCCTGCTTTCAATCGACACCGAATGGAGGGACGGTTGGAATTACCGATAAAGAAATTTAATGTTTTTGTGGTTGGTGTAATTTTTTTCTTGATAGCAGGAGTTTTCTTGTACAAACTGTTTTACATGCAGGCTGTTAACGGAGCCAATTTTTCAAAAATAAGTGAAAATAATAGTATAGATAGGACAGTCATTATTGCTGAAAGAGGAGTTGTGTATGACCGCAATGGTGAACTAGTGGCGTGGAATGAATTAGATAATACTGAAGAACTTGGTTTTCCGATGCGGGCTTATTCAGATAGAAAAGGATTAGGTCAGATGATAGGTTATGTTAGCTATCCGCAAAAAGACAGTCGAGGTTTCTATTATCGAACAGAATACACTGGCGTAAATGGTGTAGAAGCTTCGTATGATGAAATTCTGAAAGGGAAGAATGGTCAACAATTAGTTGAAACAGATGCTCTAGGAAATATTATTGGAGAACACGTTGTTGATTTACCCGAGTCAGGGAAAGAGGTTCACTTATCTATCGATATTGAGTTATCAGAAGCGATGTATAACATTATCGCCACCAGTACCAAACAAGCGGGCTTCCGTAGTGGCGCAGCTGCTATCATGGATTTAAGAACTGGAGAGATTGTAGCAATGACTAGTTATCCTTCTTATGATCCTGAAGTTATGTCTGATGGTAAGGATGTAGAACTTATACAATCATATAATAATGATGAAAGTTATCCGTTCCTGAACAAAGTTTTGGCAGGAGTGTATGTTCCGGGTTCGATTGTTAAACCGTTTGTAGCTTACGCTGGTTTGAAGGAAGGAGTAATCACAGAAAATACAAAGATAAGCAGTAATGGTCAACTTATTATTCCTAATCCGTATGATTCTGGTAATCCAACCCGATTCGCTGACTGGCGTTCGCAAGGAGAAATGACGGTGCGGGAAGCGCTGGCTTTTTCCTCTAATGTTTTTTTCTATTTAATCGGGGGTGGGTTACCAGAGATAGCAGTTCCGCAAGCTGGGTTAAAAAATCCCATGGATGGTCTAGGTATTAGGAAACTGGATGAGTATTTCGATTATTTTAACTTTGGACGTAAAACCGATATTATTTTAGCCAATGAGCAATCTGGCACAGTACCAACTCCAGAATGGAAGGAGGAGGTGTTCGATGAACCGTGGCGACTGGGTAACACTTATCACACTGCTATCGGTCAGTTTGGGTGGCAGGTCACTCCACTGCAGATGTTAGTCGCTTATGGTGCGCTGGCCACTAACGGTAGGTTCTTTACACCTCATATAATTAAAGGCGAAACTCCTGTGTATGTTGATAAACCGATGGATGATTACATTATGGATATAATAGAAGATGGTATGCATATGACCACTTACTTCGATCGGGGAACTGCTAGATCTTTAGAAAAATCATATGTCGACATAGCTGCAAAAAGCGGAACTGCTGAGATAGGTGCCGGGAATGCTTTTGTCAATTCTTGGGCGGCCGGTTATTGGCCGCTGCAGGATCCTCAATACTCATTTATTTTAATGATGGATAAAGCTCCTCGGAGTAATAGTCTGGGTGCTACCAGGATTATGGGTGACATTATGGATTGGATTAATGAAAATCGACCAGAGTATTTAGGTCTAGATGATGCTGTGGAAAACCTATCGAATTGACCCAAACTTGTTTATGCGTATAATTGTTGTCACTAACTAACTTTCATATGAATGACACACAAGCATTTTTGACCAAGGAAAAATTTGAGGAGCTAAAAAAAGAACTTGAGCACCTAAAAACAGTAAGACGTAAAGAGGTAGCAGAATCGCTCGAGTACGCAAGAAGCCTAGGAGATCTCTCAGAAAACGCCGAGTATCAAGAAGCTCGTGATATGCAAGCAGCTATTGAGGAACGAATCAATCACCTCGAACAAGTTATTAAAGAAGCCAAGATTGTTTCAGGTAAGAAGAATGAGGATGTGGTAGGCCTAGGTACCGAAGTATGTATTCAAAAAATCGGTGACAAGGCTAGTATTTGCTACACCATAGTGGGATCAGAAGAAGCTAATATTCATAACCATAAATTATCTTACCTCTCTCCTTTGGGCGAAGCTCTAGTGGGACGAAGCAAGGGTGATGAAATAGAGTTCGACACTCCTAACGGAAAACAAAAATATAAAATTCTTAAATTAGGTTAAATTTTTGCCAGATTTAAAAAGACGGCGGCCCAAGGGCCACCGTCTTTTTAAATAATAGCCATAAACAGCTTTGCAAATCGAATATTATTAGCTACTATTAGTTGCATTATGGCAGAAAATCAAGAATTACGTGCAGATAGGGAACGTAAGTTAGAACTATTAAAAGAGCAAAATCAAAATCCTTATCCAGCAGATACAGAAGTTACCCATACTATTTCTGCAGTGGTAGATAATTTTTCCGAGTTGAAAGACTCAAGTGAAAGGATTGTAGTAGCAGGACGTATTATGTCTATTCGTGAACACGGAGCAATTGCTTTCGTCGATCTCTTCGACGGTACTGCCAAAATTCAAGCTTTCTTTTCTAAAGAAAATATGGAAGAAAGTTTTGATAATTTTCTCTCTTCAATAAGTACTGGTGATTTTGTCGAAGTTACAGCTATAGCTTATGTAACGAAGCGAGGAGTAGATGCTCTTAGTGTGTCTGCCTGGAAGGTACTGAGTAAAGCTCTGGCTACCATACCAACCGAACACTTTGGTTTGAAAGATGAAGATGAGCGTCTTCGTAAACGCTATCTTGATATTCTAGTAAATCCAGAAATCAGAGAGATGTTTGATAAAAAAGCTTTGTTCTGGAAAGCTTCGAGAAGATTTTTAGAAGACAAAGGTTTTGCTGAGGTCCATACTCCTACTCTAGAGACTACAACCGGCGGTGCCGAGGCAAATCCTTTTATAACTCACCACGATGATTTTGACATTGACGTGTACCTGAGGATTTCAGTTGGTGAATTATGGCAAAAGCGTTTGATGGTTGCTGGTTTACCTAGAACTTTTGAAGTCGGTAGAGTTTATCGCAATGAGGGTTCCAGTCCAGACCATTTGCAAGAATTTACTAATATCGAATTTTATGCCGCTTACATGAATTTCGAAGATGGTCTAATTTTACTAGAGGAACATATTCAATATGTTTTAGATGAAGTTTGGGCAGGACAAAGAAAATTTTCTATGAAAGGTTTCGAGGTGGATTTCACCGGACCATTTAAGCAAATAGATTATGTTAAAACCATAGAAGAAAAAACTGGTATAAATGTAGTTTCTGCCACCTACGATGAAATGGTTGATAAAGCTAAAGAATTGGGAGTAGATTATGAGGGGGATAATAAAGAGAGGCTGACAGATACGTTATGGAAGTATTGTCGTAAACAAATAGCCGGTCCAGTCTGGCTTACTGGTCATCCTAAATTAGTATCACCTTTGTCTAAGGAGTCAGATAAAGAAGACGGTACTGTGTTGCGAGCGCAGCTGATAATGGCGGGAGCAGAATTCGATAATTGTTTTGCTGAACTTAATGACCCAATCGAGCAGAGAGATCGTTTTGCTATGCAACAGCGCTTATTAGAAGCGGGGGACAATGAAGCTATGATGCCAGACTGGGATTTTGTCGAAGCCTTGGAATATGGTATGCCACCAACATTCGGAGCAGCTACTTTAGGGGAAAGGTTTTTTGCTTACTTGGTAGATAAACCGATTCGCGAAACTCAATATTTCCCACTGATGAAACCTAAGGCTGATAACTCAGTAACAGACAAGAAAGAAGAATAACAACAATCGCCTGTAAATAGTCTAGTATAGCGATTTTTACTCGGACTTTACAATTGTAAAAGTCGTGTTATTGTTCTTGGCAGGAGGAAAAAGCAATGAAAGCAGATCTATATTTGGACCTTACCGACTTGGAGGTTCTGTCTACCTCCGAGGAAATGGTCGACGGAGAGAAGGTTACGACGATGACTATTCGTCTCGGAAGTGACCGACGAGTGATCATGGTCAGGTATAAAGACGAATTGCCATGCATACTCCTTTTCGGTCGGCCGAACCTGGAATGCTTCTAGGTTCGATAATTACACAACGAAAAAGACGGCGCCCCGGTGCCGTCTTTTCTTATTGTGTTGTGTATAACTGTGGCAGAGGGTGGGGTGAGGTGGTATATACTATAGGAGTGGTGGGAGATAGTGGTATACTGTGAAAACAGTATAACTGTCGAGATTATGTTAATAGGAGAATATACACATACACTAGATCCTAAGAAACGGCTGTCCATTCCGTCTAAATGGCGGAAGGAACTTGGGAAAAAGTTGATCCTTACACGGGGTCTCGACAACTGTCTCTTTGTATATCCGCTGCGTGAGTGGCAAAAGGTCAGTGAAAAAATTGGCCAATTGCCGCTCGGTCAGGCGGACACAAGAAGCTTCAATCGCTTCTTTCTTTCAGGAGCAGTAGAAGTAGAGGTAGATAGTGTTGGACGTATTCTCGTTCCAGATTTCTTAAAGGAATTTGCAGTACTAGATTCAAAAGTAGTATTAGCAGGTATCCATGATCGTGTGGAAATTTGGGATGAGAAGAAATGGACTCAGTACAAACGTGAGATCGAAACCAAAGCTGATCAGTTAGCTGAAAAGCTGGGCGACATCGGAGTACTTTAGTTCGTATCTTCTACCACACAAAACACTATGCAACACATAACGGTTCTAGAGCATGAAGCTGTTGATTTATTGGGTCTAAAAAAAGATTCAGTAGTCGTCGATTGTACCTTAGGTAGTGGCGGACATGCCAAGTACATACAAACAATACTTGGTGAAAAAGGACATTACATAGGTATCGACGCTGACCCAACTGCAATAACAGCTAACGAAGAGTTAAAAAATTCTTCAGTTGCTAAGGTCACATTATTAAAAGCAAATTTTCGTGACATAGACCAAGTGTTGTTAACAGCTGGTGAAAGTGAGGTGGATGCCATTTTGGCTGACCTAGGTTGGAGGATGGAACAATTCTCTGGTTCAACAGATTTACCAAGAGGTTTTTCTTTCCAGAGTGATGAACCACTACATATGACTTTTGGTGAGCCGAGTAGTCATCCATTTACTGCTTATGACATTGTAAATGACTGGGCCGAAGAGGATATAGCGAATGTCATTTACGCTTACGGCGGTGAAGGATTTTCACGACGGATTGCGACAGCTATCGTCGCAGCTCGTAAAAATTCACCGATAGAGCGAGCTAGTCAGTTAGCAGAGATTGTGGAAGAGTCAGTGCCTGCCTTCTACAGAAGACAAAAAACACATCCAGCCACCAAAACCTTTCAGGGTTTACGTATAGCAGTCAATGATGAACTGGATGCACTCAGTGAATTGATAAGTAAAGGTTTCTCTTCACTTAAATCAGGTGGTCGACTAGCCATCATTACTTTTCACAGCCTTGAAGACCGGATAGTTAAACACAGCTATCGAAATTTAGTCAGCGATCAAAAAGCAGTTTTAGTAAACAAAAAACCAATAGTTCCAAGTCCTGAAGAATTATCAACCAATCCCAGAAGCAGAAGCGCAAAACTAAGAGTAATTGAAAAAAATTAATATGAACAAGAAGAGAATGCAAACAATAAATTATGATCGGATAGTTTTTATTGTCCTGGCTTTTGCTTGCATCGGGATGGTTGCTTTATATATGTACTTTGTTAGCGCTTCGATTGTTCACGTTGTGATAAGAAAAGAAGTAGGGCAAGATTTAGTCAGACTTAGTTCTGAGGTTAGTGAGTTAGATTCCAAATACATAGCAGCGCAACACGCTATGAGTAATCAAATTGCAACTTTAGAAGGTTATCATGAAATAGAGAACAAGATTTTTATAAATAGAACTTCAGCCAACCTGGCTCTGTCCAAGACTATCGAACCGTAGCGCAGAATCTGATATGATTCTAATGAATTTTTCTGTATCAATCCGCTCACAGAATAATTTTCTGTAACTGACAATGAGAAAACAAGCAATAATTAGAATCCGAATAATCACCTCTGTAGTACTGCTTTTGGCAGTTATTCTTTTAATTAAACTCTATTATATACAGATATTTAGCCACGATAAATATGTAGAGGAAGCAGAGAGTCAGTATGTTCACACTGTAAATGATTTGTACTCTAGAGGTAATATTTATTTCACAGCCCGTGATGGTAGTAAAGTATCAGCCGCAACAGTCCAGGCTGGTTATTTGTTAGCTATAAATCCATCTCATATTAAAGATGATGAATCAGTTTATTTAAAATTGAATGAAATTGTAGAAATTGATCGTGATTCCTTTATGCGTAAAGCTGCTAATAAGGATAAGGTTTATCAAGAAATATTATCGCAAATAAATAAAGAAGAAGCGGATCGTATAGAGAAGCTAGGACTTGATGGTGTCCAGATGTATCGTAACCAGTGGCGTTACTATCCCGGAGATAGTCTGTCAGCCCGTACCATCGGCTTTGTTGGTTACTTTAAGGATTCTAATCAATTGACTGGTCGCTATGGTCTAGAACGCTATTATGATGATGTTCTTTTGCGTGACCGAGACAGATTGTCAGTTAACTTTTTTGCCGAAATATTTAGCAATCTAGGTAATGTGATTTTTGATAACTCTGACTCTCGCTCGGGAGATGTTATCACTTCTATTGAACCAACAGTGGCTAGGGTATTAGATCAACAACTCTATGCCGCCCAGAATAAATGGAATAGTGATCTCACTGGCGGTATTATTATTAACCCTAAAACAGGGGAGATATATGCGATGAATGTAGTACCTACCTTCGATCTTAATGATCGCAAAGGAGTGGACCTTAGTGATTTTAGAAATCCTTTAGTAGAGAACGTATATGAGTTTGGTTCTATTATAAAAGCTCTAACAATGGCTGCTGGTTTAGATAGTGGAGCGGTAAATGCTGCTACAACTTATTATGATAGTGGAAAGATGACTCTTGATGGTTTTACTATCGGTAACTATGATGGACGAGGTCGGGGAACTGTGTCGATGCAGGAGGTACTTAATCAATCGCTTAACACGGGAGTATCGTTTGTGGTAGAAACAATGGGTAAAGATAAGTTTCGAAATTATTTCAAAGACTTAAAATTGGGTAATGAAACAGGGATTGATTTACCAAATGAAGCTTTTGGTTTGATAGCAAACTTAGATTCTCCAAGAAAAATAGAATATGCGACAGCTTCCTTTGGTCAAGGGATTGCGATGACGCCAGTATCAATCGTTCGAGCTTTATCAGCTCTAGGAAATGGGGGTAAACTAATTTCTCCTCACATAGCGACAGCTATTGAGTATAAGGATGGTGAGGTTAGAAAAATAAGTTATCCAGAAGGTGATCAGGTTTTTTCAGCGGCTACTAGTGAAGAGATTTCTCGTATGTTGACAGTGGTAGTAGATGAAGCGTTGGCAAAAGGGGAGGTAGCTCTGCCAAATTATTCTGTAGCGGCCAAGACAGGAACAGCCCAGATCGCCGACCCGGTACATGGTGGTTACTATGGGGATCGTTATCTGCACTCATTTTTCGGTTATTTCCCATCATACGACCCGGAATTTTTGATATTTCTTTATACGGTAGAACCGAAAAATGTTAAGTACGCATCAGAAACACTGACAGAACCCTTTATTGAGCTAACTAAATTCTTGATAAATTATTATGATTTGCCACCAGATAGGTAGAAGTATTTATCTATACAAGGTAAAATCTACAAATGACGTGTCTTGAGGGAAGTGTGCTACTGAATATCCAATTAAACAATATACAATCTTTACGGTATGAAAAGAATCTTTAAACTAGTTGTAGTAAATATCCTAACTGCTGAAGCCAAAATAATTCTCAAAAAACATAAGCCGAAAATTATTGCCGTAACCGGTAGTGTTGGTAAAACATCTACTAAGGATGCTATTTATACGGTCTTAAAGGATAAAGTTAAATCACGTAAAAACCAGAAAAGTTTTAACTCAGAATTTGGAGTTCCTTTAACTATCCTTGGTTTGCAAACTGCATGGAATAGTCCTTTAGGTTGGATTAAAAACTTAATTGAGGGTCTTTTTATAATTTTATTTACCCGTGAGTATCCGGAGGTTTTGGTATTGGAAGCGGGAGTCGATCATCCAGGTGATATGGTCAGATTAACTAGCTGGCTAAAACCAGACATGGTTGTTCTGACGAGTTTACCTGATGTACCAGTGCATGTAGAGTTTTTTCCTAGTCCAAATGATGTAATTAAGGAAAAAATGAAGTTGGTAGAGGCTCTTAAAGAGGACGGAATTCTTATCTATAACAATGATGATGAGAAAGTCAGAGAGGTAGTGGCCAGTGTACGTCAACAGTCTTTCGGTTATAGTCGTTATTCGACTTCTCATTTTATAGCCACCGGAGATAAAATTATCTATGATGGGAGTAGTCCGATTGGGGTAGCTTTTGAACTCGAATCAGTCACCGAGAAAGCAAATTTTAAAGTAAATGGTTCGGTCGGGTTACCTAATATCTTTAGCTACAGTGCAGCGGCAGCTGTGGGTCATGTCTTCGAAATTAGTCTGACAGAGGCTGCTGTGGCGCTTAGTAAGCATGTCCCTCCACCGGGGCGAATGCGGCTTCTTGAGGGTGTAAAACAAACTACAATCATAGATGACACCTACAACTCTTCACCAACGGCATGTGAACGAGCTTTGCAAACGTTGAATGAAATTAGTAGCGCTAAACGTAAGATAGCTGTGTTAGGTGATATGTTGGAGCTGGGACAGTATTCAGTGCGGGAACATGAAAAAATCGGAGTTCTGGTAGAAAAATATGCCGATATACTACTAACTGTCGGGGTGAGATCAAGAAAGATAGCTGAAGCAGCGCTTGAAAATGGAATGGATGAAAGCAATATTTTTCAGTATGAAAAAACAGATAGAGCAGGGGATGAATTATATGGGATGCTTGAACCAGGTGATGTGGTGTTAGTTAAAGCTTCACAGAGTATTAGGGCAGAAAAAATAGTGGCAAAAATACTAAATGATCCAAAAAGCGCAGAGCAAGAACTAGTTCGGCAAGAAGAACGTTGGAAAAATATTTAGACTACTGAAATATAAATAAATAGCCACAGAAATGGATTTAGCTTGCAAAAGCAGGTTATTAAGAGTAATGTACAGACATAACAAACATGCTTATGTCAACAACAATTCAAAAAACTATTACTTTCGTACTTGGTTTGAGTTTGGTGCTAACTCTAGCTACTACTTTAGTGCCAAAAGCAGAAGCGAGTACGGTCTATTATCCTAATAGAGGCTCTGAGTCTGTAGAACAGATGATTGCGCGTCTATACCAACTGATAGCTCAGTTACAACAGCTACAAGCCCAGCAAAATTATAACTACGGATATACTTACGGAAATATGTACGGACAAGTACATGGAGTAAGTTATTATCCTTCTTATGGTGTAAATGTAGAAACTTTACTAGTTTCTAATACTGACAGAAACTCCACTACACTAAATGGACGAGTGAGTTTAACTGGTTCAGATTATGCTTATGTTTGGTTCGAGTACGGTATAGATGGAGATTTTGATTATCAAACTGAGAAAATACGGATAAATAATAATTACACAAATAATTTTAGTGTCAGACTTTATAACTTGCGAGATAATAAGCAGTATAGTTTCCGGGCTGTAGTCGAAGATAAAAATGGCCGTCGAAGTTACGGAGAGCGTCGTTATTTCCAGTTAGATAATTATAGTGGTTCTTCATATCGTGATGAAGAGCCAACCGTAAATACCAACAGAGCTGATGAAATATCACGAAATAGTGCTAGATTACGAGGCGATGTAGATATGAATGATTTCGACAAAGGACAGGTTTTCTTTGTCTATGGTGAAAGTAGAAATCAAGTAATAAATGTTGAAGATGAAAATAGTTATTACGACATAAATGAGAATAGGAGAGACTTAAAGAAAGTTTTGGTAGATAGGGGACTTAACGGTTTTAGAAGCTATTGGTACCGAGTTGGTAATTTGTACGATAACACAAATTATTATTTCCGACTTTGTGTTGGATATGATAATGACCGCAGAAACGAAACACTCGAATGTGGTGATGTCAGACAGTTTAGAACCAATTAATCAAAAAATAATGATGAACGCCCCGAACTGATGTCCGGGGCGTTTGGTTTCAGGCGAATCCCGCCGGAGAACCATAGAGTATAGAATCCATGATTTCTTCCGGTGTTACTCGCAAGGGCATCCCGCATACTTCCTGATCCTTGTTCAGTCGGAAATGGGGTTTGGTAGTCAAGAACACAGCGATATTCGGCAGGCAAAGCTCGTAAGAGCTTACCGCTATATCGACGAAATGGGAAATCGGATTTTCCGTCAACCCAATCTCACCGTCGAAGTGTAGCTGCGAGCGGTAAATGATGAACTCACTCGTATAGCCTTCCTCATCTGTCTCAACCATGTGACAGATTGTCCCCACGATCTCTTGGTTGATGAGGTTGAGCAGTCTCAGGAACTCATTCCGGAGAAAGGCTTGCACTGGCGATATCTGCACCAGTAGTTCCAAGGTCAGCATATTGCCAATATGGCTGATCTGGGCATCATGGATTCCTAGCTTCGATCGCGTAGTGAAAATGATGTTTTTCTGGAAGAGTTCATCATGTTCTTCTACCTCCCATCCTTTGCCAGCCAAGACATCGGCCACTGTCACGAGGGTTTCTGATTGGTGTATGTTTCCCATTTAAGAACTCCTTCTAGCTACTCTATTTCTAACCTATAAAAGAACTTTAAGCAAAGCAAAACTATTGGTAATTTGAGATTTGCAGATAATCTGTTACTATTTTGCTCACCGATATCGGTTTGCTGTATATAAATTGGTCCACCACAAGAGCATATCCATTTTTATGGTCGCTAACACTTCCTAAAAATTTGGTCCCATCGTCTAACGGCTAGGACACATGGTTCTCATCCATGAAATCGGGGTTCGATTCCCCGTGGGATCACGAGTACAGAAAAGAGCACTTAACATTTTGTGAAGTGCCTTTTCTGTTCGTGATCCCACGAGCAAGAGTGCCTAAGCACTCTTGCGTGGGAATCGAAAAGCTTTTGTGACAGATTCGACCAAAGGGAGAATATGTCCAAAAGGTGTACAGTTCATGTAATGAAAGATTTCCCCGTGGGATCACACAGACAAGACAGCAAGAGACTACTTCTTAAGAAGTAGTCTCTTGCTGTCTTAGAGGCTGAACTGTTTCAGCTTCGGTCTGTGTGATGGCCACAGCGATGTTTCTGTCCTGTGCCTTAAGGACAGAAACCGCGAGGCGAGTGAGGAGTGACTCAATGTCACTTCGCAAATTCGAATGAAAGGTTTTGTCTTTGGATAAAAGAGGGAGGGGCAATAGTCTTAAATCATAGTGCCTTGGGTGTTTAACAAACGTTATCATTCAAACTACTCCTTCCTCCCACAAACACCTTTAACCACGACTTCTAACTCTTGAATATCGAAATTTTCGAGGCCGAGGAGTTTTTTGATAGATTCATCTGGGGCAGTGAAGTGGATTACTTTATTGCAGTCGGTACAAAGGGCGTGATGATGAGGTTCTGTTTGGTATTCGTAATGCACCTCATCGCTACCTAAGTTGACCTCCTTGATTAATTTTTCTTGTACAAATAAATCTAAGTTGCGATAGATAGTAGTTAAATCTATCGCGGGTAACTTAGTATGAATATCTTTGGCAGAGAGGGTACCACATTGCTTTTTTAGCACTTCTAATATTTGCTTTCGTTTGGGTGTTAGACGTAATGACATATGCAAGTGATTTGCATTTTAACATTTGATTGTTATACTGGCAATTGCAAATCATTTGCATTCACTTTTTAAAAATTTTATCCTAGGAAATAGGATAAAATTCTACATTTTCATTATAATTTAAACAAATTACCCTTTATGGTTATCGAATCTTTATTAGCAGCTGGTGTCATTATCTTAATATCCTTAGTTGGAGTTTTTTTCTTCGGAAGTTCCGGTCGTCTCGTCGGTATTGAAAAGTATTCGATTCCGGTAGCGGTGGGAGTGTTTTTAAGTGTTGTGCTTTATGAATTAATCCCGGAAACTCTGGAAGCCTCGCCTGATTCAGGGGGCTTAGCGGTGGCTTTTGGTTTTATCTCTTTTTATATTTTAGCTAGTGTGCTCCATAAGACAATGCACAAAAAATATCAGCATTTAAAAGATGATGAATGTGATCGCAAAGGAGCCGCTATGCTTATCCTAATAGGAGATTCTATCCATAATGTGTCTGATGGTATTGTTTTAGGGGGAGCATTTTTAATCAACCCAGCCGCTGGAGTAGTGACCGCGATCGGTTTGGCCCTACACGAACTGCCACAGGAGATAGTCGAGTTCGGTATTCTGATGCGAGCCGGCTATAGTCGGTCAAGAGCGTCTTTGTATAACCTTATT
This sequence comes from uncultured Candidatus Saccharibacteria bacterium, assembly GCA_964611205.1. Classification (GTDB taxonomy): domain Bacteria; phylum Patescibacteriota; class Minisyncoccia; order Phycocordibacterales; family UBA918; genus OLB19. The sequence continues at coordinate 135,740 of CAZSZB010000001.1, forward strand.
TCTGCTAGTAGCATTTTGATAGGGTTAGGCTTAATATTTTACGTCTCAGAGTTAGCGGCCGGTTATATTTGGGTCATTACCGGTGTTGCAGCGGGTAACCTGCTTTTCATAGCAGCTAGTGATTTGTTGCCGCGCATTCATGGTAATCTTAAAAACTATGGCGGTATTTGGCAGGCTTCCTTATCTATCATAGTCGGCTTTTTATTGATGACAGTTATTCTAAGCTGGTCGCATGAAAGATTTGATGCACATCCTGAACATCTGGAAAACGAAAACCAAGAGAATTTGGTACACTGATTTATAAAATTACAAACATAATGTTTAGGCACCTAAAAGCAAAATATATATTCTTTGTCTTTTTATTTTTTTCAATTTTTACCTTTTTACCTCAGGGGACGATTGCTCAAGAAATATACAATGAATACCAAGGTACTTGGCACGGTAAAGTTGTAGAGGTCTTGGAAGAGGAGATGAGAATTATTCCGGGTACCGATACAGAACATTTATACCAGACCGTATCGGTTAAAGTTTTGGACGGACCCAAAGAAGGGAAAGTAATAACTATTGAAAACGATTTTTTAGAGTTGAAAAAAAGTGACAAGTTTTATTTTAATTATACGCGATATCGAGACGGTAGTGAGACATACGGAGTGGTAAATATTGACCGGGTTGGTTCATTATTCTTTTTATTTTTAGTTTTTGCTGGAGCGGTTGTTGTTTTTGGTGGCTGGCAGGGTATCCGTTCTTTGCTGGCTTTGGCAGGTAGTTTTCTTGCTATTTTTTATATATTGCTACCAGGAATTCTAAACGGCTGGAACCCGCTTCTTGCTAGTGTCTTGGTGGCGGCAGGAGTGTTGTTTGCTGCAATATTTTTCACCCACGGTTTCAATCGAGAGTCACTAGTCGCCTTTAGTGGGACTATGATAGCGGTCAGTATAACAAGTTTGTTTGCGATTTTTTCTGTCCATATAACGTCCTTATCAGGCTTCAATGACGACATCAGCACCTATTTAAATTTTAATACTAGAGGAGCGCTGGATTTTGTATCATTACTGCAAGCCGCTATCATTATCGGAGTTTTGGGTGTTTTAGATGATATAGCTGTCACCCAAGCGGCTGTTGTGACTGAGCTTTTCAATAGCAATAAAGATCTTACGCGACGGGAAGTTTACCAAAAAGCTATCCGGGTTGGTCGAGAGCATGTGGGAGCCTTAGTGAATACCTTGGTGCTGGCTTACACTGGTGCGTCGCTACCTTTGCTTCTGCATTTTTATATGGCTTCTTCTAGTCTAAGTATGGCTATCAATACCGAATTTTTTGCGACCGAAATTGTTAGAACTTTCGTGGGGAGTATTGGATTAGTTATGACCGTCCCAATTGTTACTTTACTGGCTGTTATTTATTTAAAAGATTACCGACCTAAACACACTCATTCGCATTCTCATATTCACGGACATACTCACTAAGATGTAAAATTATTGCTAGTTGCATGAGTTTTCCTATAAATTTAGACAAAATAAAACCGCCCGACTCAAGTATGAGCCGAGCGGTTTCGGTTCATCTCAGGTCAAGCGGTGGGCGCAATCAACGGATGTTGCGCACGTTCTCCCACTCTTCGACGGAGTCGTTCATGGTCCGCATGATCCGCCGCCGCCTGACCATTCTGCCGATCAAGTTGTTGACAACTATGATGATCGGAAATAATCCGATGACCATGAAAAGCAGCCACCCACTCAGCCACCCTGACTCGTTCGAGAACGGCGCAACCGTAAAGCCGTATAGATAGCTCCAGCAGAAGGCAGTAGTGGTCATTGTAAGTCCCACTCCAATTTGGGACTTAGTGTCGACATCCTGATTGACATGGTTGCGTTGTAGACCGGATACTTCCAGGCTCCAGTTGACGAAGCCGACAAGCCCGAAGAATAAGGCCATGATGAACAGCACTCCCGTCCAATCACCTGTATTTTCAACAGAGCTGTTCGCCCATACTTGGCTCGATATGTCCCCAAGATGGATTGCTATCGGAATAGCGGCGAGAGAAAAGATGACAAAGAGCATGATGATGCGCATGGTGGACCCTCCAGTTAACGCACTAAGTTCATTGAAATTTTAGCTATAAAAACCATAAATATCAATACTTCACTATATTTTATTTATGACTCAATAAATAAATTAGTTAGTTTTGCGTATAGAAGATTTGATGTCAAAACGGGGATTTACTTTTTTGCCCGGATTGAATATATCTAAAGGATCGAAAGTTCTTTCGGTTTTTTCAAACAGGTCAATAATTTTTTTGGTAAACATTTTAGACATATAGGGAGTACGAATAATTCCGTCATTATGTTCGCCACATATATTACCGCCAAACTTCTTGGCTAGAGAAAAGAATTCCTCAGCCATCTTTTCTACGAGTAGGGGAGTGGTCTTATTAGTGAAGTCTAGCAATGGATAGAAATGAAAATGACCATCACCTCCATGTCCATGGACGGTAGCTGGGACATTGTATTTATGTAAAAGCTTTTTAATTTGTACCAAAAACTTAGAAATATTTTCTGGTGGTACCGTCATGTCTTCTAAGAAAGCGGCCGGTCTTTTGGAGCTGTCTTGCAGTTTTGATAAGGAATAACTGGATCGACGAATTTGCCAGAACATTTCTTGCTCAGCTGGATTTTTTACTAGTCTGGCCCTCTTGCCCCCGTTTTTTTGTAGGCTTTTAATAATAGATTTTATTTTGCGGTTACCTAAGCGACTGGGATCTATAGTGATGAGCAGGGTGATGTCGGGAATTTTTCGTGCGTAGCGAACATGATAGAGGGTATACATTGATAGAATGACTTTGTAGTATTGGTTTTGGTTTAGTCGGATCTTAAAGAAACTAGGGTTACGTAAGGCAAGATCAAAAGTTAAGTCGTCAAAGAATTCAATATTGTTAGGATAAAAATCCAAAGCTTTAGAAATTACTTTACCAGCTTCCATCAAGTCAAAGACCGGTACGACTATTAATTTTGTCTCAGGGTTTATGGGAGTAGTCCGTAGGGTGATGGAAGTGATGATACCAATAGTACCCTGACTGCCAGAAATCAACTGAGTCAAATCGAAAACGGCTTTACCTCTTTTAAAGCTAGCCACAGAACCATTTAAAACACCCCATAAAGCATAACCAGAACTATTCTTTTTTACTTTTGGTTTCGCTTCTTGAATTGATTTTTCATTTTTTTCGATAATAGCAAAAGTTTTCTTCAAAATAGTAGCCAAAGCATTATCTTTTTCTGTTAACGACTTATATTCCTTATAAGTTATTGGTTTTAAGGTGTAGGTTTTTCCATCATAGAGAGTGACATTAAGAGAGTTGACCCATTTGGCACACTGTCCGTATTGTAGAGAGTCAGGACCGGCCGCATTGTTAGCGACGGAGCCACCAATAGAGCAGAAGTCTTTTGAAGCAGGATAAGAAGGTAAGTAGACCCCGTGCTTTTTTAAAATCGACTCAACATCTTTCCACATAGCTCCCGGTTCGACTGTGATCGTTACACCATCTTTATTTTTGATAGGCTCACCTTTGTGGTGCATATGACGAGAGACGTCAATAATAATCGAATCTGTTAAGGAACCACCAGATAAACCTGTACCAGCAGCGCGAGGAGTAAGAGAGATAGAAGGGAAATCCTTTTTCAATTTGTTGGTTACTTGGACGGCTATTTCTACGTCTCGTTGATTTTTAGGTTGGATTACTAATTGGGGACGAATGGAGAAAATACTTTCATCGGTACTGTATTCGTTTAATAGATCGCTATTAGTCGAAATATCCCCAGCAAAATTTTCTTCTTTCAATAACTTCGCTAAAAGCAGGTGACCTAAAGGATACTTTCGGTTCGGAGCTTCAATATTGAGAGATTTAATTGGTACTTTTCCTGTTTTAGGAATCACTTCTTTAGCGGTTGTCTTTTTGACAGCTTTAAGTCGAGGTTTGCTAATCTGGTTTTTAGTAAGAGAAGTCATGAACAAAGGAACTGGTAACATCCGAGTTCTTTATATTATAACAATTAAGCGGAGGTCTTTTTAGGTGTGTCCACAAAATTTAGAATGTTATACTGGTGTCTCGAGTTATATGACACAAGAAAGAGCATTAGAAATATTAAAGACTGGCGGTAATGTTTTCCTGACCGGTGAGCCGGGAGCTGGAAAGACATTTGTTATCAACCAGTATATAAATTGGCTTGAAGCAGCTGGGGTTAAGGTAGCCGTGACTGCTTCTACCGGTATAGCGGCTACTCATATCGGTGGTATGACCATCCATTCCTGGAGTGGCATTGGTATTCGTGACGGTCTTTCGCCGTATGATTTAGATATGATTTCTAGTAATGAAAAGACTTCTAAACGAATAAAAAAGACACAGGTTTTGATAATAGATGAAATTTCTATGCTTGACGGTGCAGTTTTGGAAATGGTTGACCAAGTGTGTCGAGTAATTCTTGGTAAGCCCGAACCATTTGGTGGCCTACAGGTTATTTTTGTTGGTGATTTTTTTCAGTTGCCGCCGATTACAAAAAGAGGTGATGTAATGCGCTATGCTTTCGAAAGTCGAACTTGGGAAATGACGAGACCGCTTGTTTGCTATATTACTGATCAGTATAGACAAGAGGATGAGTTATTTTTGTCGCTACTAAAATCAATTCGCAGTGGTGAAATTGAAGAAGAACACTTTACGCTATTGTCTGAACAAACAGAGATGGGGTACAGCGATATTGAACCGACTAGACTTTATACCCATAATGCCGATGTTGACGCTGTAAATTTGACTAAGTTAAAAGAATTAAAAACTCCGGTTAGAAAGTTTTCTATGAAAGGTCAAGGAAATAAACAACTACAACAAAGTCTCTCTAAGAACTGCTTATCACCAGAGTTATTAGAGCTAAAGGAGGAGGCAATGGTGATGTGCACCAAAAATAATTTTGAGGCTGGTTATGTTAACGGTACGTTGGCTAGAGTAATCGGTTTTGATATTGATGGTATGCCGATTATAAAAACTGCCGCCGGTAAGGAAATTACTATAAAGACTACCACCTGGGAAGTGCGGGAGGATAATAAAGTGTTGGCTGCGGTGGAACAGGTACCGCTGCGTTTAGCTTGGGCAATTACCATTCATAAAAGTCAGGGTATGAGTTTGGATGCTGCAGAAATAGATTTATCCAAGGCCTTTGTTTATGGACAGGGTTATGTAGCCCTTTCTCGGGTGCGAACCTTACAGGGTCTAAAAATGTTGGGTATGAGCCCAAATGCACTGCAAGTTGATCCTAAAGTAATCACTAATGATCAACGCTTCCGACAAGAAAGTGAAATGGCTGACGAGGCTTTTTCTGAGATGGAAGAAGTGGAAGTTGAAAAAATGCACCAGCAATTTATTTCTGCTTGTGGAGGAAAATGGCCATCAGCAGATGATTTAAAAAGGATTGAGGAAGCTGTTTTTGATGGAATAAAGAAAGAGAGTACTTATGAGATTACAAAGAATTTATTGTTAGAAGGAAAAACAGTTTCAGCCATTGCTAAAGAAAGAAAGATAGGAGAATCAACTATTTGGAACCATATTGAAAAATTAGTCGAAGACAAAGCTATTACAGCGTCCGATCTACAGTCTTTGCTTGAAGATAAGGATTATAAGAAAGCAGCACAGGAACTCCATATAGCTATCGAAGAATGTGGAATAGATAAATTAAAACCCATCTACGAATTTTGTGATGAAAAATATGATTATGATTTGGTTAGGCTGGCCCGTATTGAATATAGTTTGAAACAAGCTCAGTGATTTAAAGTATGTGGAAAGTAAGGAGAAGAAAGCAAAAGCGTAAAAGGGCCAGTAGTGTTACCAAGCATTATTTGGAGCATAAAGAAATTGCTCGTGCTCTGGTAGAAGCGAGACTAAAATATCATAATCAACATTATGGTTTTTTTTGGAATCGGGTAGCAATCCGAAATCAAAAACAGTGTTGGGGTAGTTGCACCTCTCTCAAAAATCTTAATTTTAGTTATCGCTTACTTTTTCTACCAGAACATTTGGTGGACTATATTATCGTTCATGAATTATGTCATTTAGCCGAACTTAATCACGGTGCAAATTTTTGGTCTTTAGTAGCTGAAAAAATTCCAGATTATAAAAATCGTCAAGCAGAGCTCCGGATATTAGAGAGGAAATTAGTAGAGCCTAAAAGTAAAGCTATTCGGAGATAGTGCTGGTTATATGATTATTATTTGCTAACATAATCCAGTATGAAAAATTACCTAACTACCTGGATGGCCTTTATTTTTCTCTTTTTGGCTGCTTTTTTACCGGTTGGCAATATTTATGTGGTGGCTGAAGGTTCAACCGAAGTGCCTATAGTTTATGTCTTTGGACGTGACGATTGTAAATTTTGTCTAGCTGAAAAAGATTTTTTAGAAGCAAATAATGCAGATTGGGTTTATTTAAATGTGACAGACGATGATAATGCCAAGGTTTTATTCAATCAAATAACAAAAAAGCATGATATTTCGAAAGTCACCCCCGTAACAGTTGTTGGTAGCGCTGTTCTGCAGGGCTACAATAGTGACGATACTACAGGTGAACAAATATTAAGGTTAATTGAGAAGGAAAGGGGAACACTTTTTCTTACTATTGAGGAGCATATTGCCGACGCTCCGGCTGTCGATGTGATGTTGGGCAGTGGTTGTGATGAAGATGGAATTGAGTGTGCTGATGGGGCAGGCTCTTACGTTTTCGATTTGCCTATATTAGGTCTGACTGATTTGAAGAGCTTTTCTCTTTTTACCTTATCGGTGGTATTGGGCACAATCGACGGTTTTAATCCGTGCGCGATGTGGGTGTTGATCACTTTTCTAGTCCTTCTCTCACAAGCCGGTAGTAAAAGGAAGATGATTATGTTGGCTGGTATTTTCATAATGGCTGAGGCTATTATGTATAACTTAATCTTAAATGTCTGGTATAAGACTTGGGACTTTGTAGCTTTAGATCAAATCGTTACGCCGTTGGTGGGGCTGTTGTCACTAGGAGGAGGAGCTTTCTTTGTTTATCGTTGGTATAAGAATCGTGACGTGGCTTTAGTCTGTGATATTTCGAATGTTAGCTCTCAAACTAAAACTATTGCTAAGTTCCAAAAAATAGTTTCCGAGCCGATTACAATAGCCACCTTGGCAGCTATATTGATTATTGCGTTTTCTGTTAATATTATTGAATTTGCTTGCTCAATAGGTATTCCGCAAGCCTACACAAAAATCTTAGACCTCAATCTACTGACCTTTATTGAGCGACAGTTTTATATTTTAGTTTATACAGTCGGTTATATGCTGGATGATTTCTTAGTCTTCGGTCTTGCTATTTGGGGTTATGACAAACTTGAATCCCATGGTCATAAGTATTCTCAGTTGTCTCTTATAATCGGCGGCGTGCTGATGGTGTTGCTCGGTGCTCTTCTGGTCTTTAAGCCAGAATTATTAGTTCTCTAGTGTACAATTGTTACTAATATGGAATTGTTAATATACGTGGAGTGGGCTGTTATCTTAGTTTTAGCTTTGTTTGCTTTAGTCAGGGGGTCCGATACCTTTGTAGTCGGTGCTAAACAAGTGGGAGCCAGCCTCGGTATGAGTAAATTTGCTATCGGTGTGTTGATAGTTGGTTTTGGTACCTCGTTACCTGAATTAGCCTCTTCAATCGCAGCTGTTCTAAATGGTGCTACCGAGATTGTGATTGCTAATGCTGTCGGATCTAATATTACAAATATATTGCTGGTGGTGGGTATTTTAGCCACCTTGGGTGGCCGAATTGTCATTAAGAGGGATTTGATTAAAACTGAACTACCAATTTTCTTCATTTCTACCACTCATTTTTTATTTGTGATTTGGGACGGGGTAGTAGATCGGGTCGAAGGCGTCCTCTTGCTCGGTACTTTCTGCGCCTACTTGTGGTATCTCTTTGTCGAAGCTAAAGATGAAGATAGTATCGAACTCATTAAAGAAAATGGTGGCCGACCAATGGTGCAGGCACGTTCTTTGGCTTTTATTATGCTAGGTATCGCGGCCGTCTTGGTTGGAGCACACTATACGGTAGAGATGGTAATCAATATAGCGACAGCAGCCAAGGTGCCGTTGGGTCTTGTTTCTATCCTAGCCATTGCTATCGGTACTTCACTTCCTGAACTCTCTGTCTCGTTGCAAGCTTTGAAATCCGGTGATGCTGAATTAGCGATTGGAAATATCTTTGGTTCTAACGCCTTTAATATCTTGGTGGTGGTTGGTATACCAGCCCTGATGGTTCCATTATTTGCTGATGAGGTTGTGATGAAACTCGGTTTACAAGTTTTGTTGGCTTCCTCTCTGATTCTTTTTGTAAGTGGTTTGTCTAGGCAAATTATGCGTTGGGAGGGAATTATGATGTTGTTATTTTTTGCTCTCTTTATAACTAAACTATTGGTTTTCTTCTAGTTAGAAGCAATTAGGTATTTTTGCTTTCCCTTGGTATTCCTATATGATGCAGATATGGAATTTAAGGAAGTTATGCTAATCGATAAAGTAGCCGGAATCACATCGTTCGATGTTATTAGGCGGTTACGGATTATCTATAAAGATAAAAACAAAACAAATAAAGCTCCTAAGATGGGACATGCTGGAACGCTAGACCCCTTGGCTACTGGTTTGATGATAATTGGGGTTGGCACAGGGACCAAAAAACTGGGTGAACTTATTAAATTAGATAAGGAGTATGTAGCTGAGATACTGATAGGGGAAAGTCGTACTACTAGTGATATGGAAGGTGCGGTCGTTGGAGCAGTGGATGCTGTTGAGATTTCGCCAGAAGATATAGTTACTGCTGTTAAGAAACTAATTGGCACTATTAAGTTACCAGTATCGGCTTACTCTGCCATTAAAAAAGATGGAGTACCGATGTATAAACGGGCGCGTGAGTCAGCTAAACTGGGTGAGATAGTAACTAATGTTCCGTGGCGGGAAATGACTATTTATGAAGCCGAGGTGGAGGATATATATGTTGTAAAAGTTTCTGGTATCAAACGAATGATAGTGAAGGTTAGATTTTTTGTAGCTAGTGGTACTTACATTCGTTCGTTGGCGGAGAAGTTAGGTTCGGACCTAGGTTATCCGGCCTGTCTTTATTCACTGCGACGCACTAAGATAGGGAAGTTTAGAGTCGAAGATGCTTTAGAAGTATAAAATAAGGCCCGGGTTGCTTAGTGTGCATCCCAGGCCAAGTGCTTATTCGTCGATCCGTTCCAACTTACCGTCGGCTGCTCTGATGCAAGGATGACCGTGCACTAGAACGATACCTTCAGGCAAACCGTTTGGATAGGTATGCTCGAGAAAGTCATCTGGTTTGGAGGTAGGGAAGATGTGTCGCTCATCACCTTCCTCACCAATCCAGTTTCTCTCACCTCTTTTTCGTTTGCTCATTTTAGACCCCCGTTTAAAGTGGTCCCCCCAGGCAAACATTACTAGTATTAAAACACTTTTAAAGATTTTGTAAAGACTAAATAGAAAAGGACGCCACACAGATGCGGCGTCCTAGGAGGGGCCTGAAGCCCAGGATAGGCTCAGGTCCATTCAATTCCGTCCTCGTCTACGATGGACAGATCAGGATCGTAGCAGCCCAACTGGTTGCCCGGCTGGTTTTTTCCGGACATGTCCGTCTGCTTACGCAGAGCAGTGTTGGCCGTGATGACCTCCTCCAGATCCTTCTTTTCTTTTCTGCGGCGGGCGGATTCTTTGCCACCTTTGCTGGAAAGGTAGCGGTGATGTTCTGGATCTTCTTCAGCCAAACGCCGAAAGAAGTCAGCAGATTTTTTACCCATTGGGACCTCCTTGTTATGGGTTCTGCTACTATTAAACAACAAATTGAACAAAAAGTCTAGACTAGTTGATTATGTAATAAATTATCCTATTAAACAGGTTTGCAGATAACTATATCGAAGGTAGTATTAAAATTATGGAATCAGAAAAATCACATACCCCCAATTTCAACGAGGCTATGCTACATTTGCAGTCTTTAAGAGCTAGGTTTGCCAGTGAAGGCAATGTAGATAGTGAGTTTGATCAATTAGCAAACGTAGAAAAGAGGCTTTTAGTTGGAGATATAACAGCGAAAGAAGCTATGGAAGAAGGTAATAGAATAGCAGCTGGCCGGATTGAACGCTAGAGTGCTGATAATTATTTTTTCAAAATAACCACTTAGGTTATTCGAAAAGAGACTCGACTACAGCTTTAACATCACCACCGTCGGCTTGACCGTTTAGTTCTTTCATAACGGCTCCGATTAAAACACCCATTTTACTTTTGTCAGTTACATTCAGTTCAGCTTTTTTGGCTTCGGCAATGGGTTTTATTTCATCTTGACTCATTAGGGTTGGTAAGTAACTTTCCAAAATAATTAACTCTTCCTTTTCTGGTACGGCTAACTCGGGCCTGTTAGCAGCTTCGTACTGTACGATAGATTCCTTTCTTTGTTTGGCAAGGCGTTTTATGACATCAAGAACCTTATCATCCTCTAATATTTCCTGTGGAGTGTGTCCAGTCGCTACTAATTCGTTAGTAAAAGCTGTCAGCATCTGTCTAATTGTTCGTAAACGAACTTCCTCTTTAGCTTTCAAAGCTTCTTTGAGCGAGGCTTTAATATCTTCATGTAATCCCATATATTTTATTTGTCTATTGACTAGTCTTGCTATACTAACACTATGAAAGGTTCTTCCCAAGAGGTTTTATGGTGTGAAGGCTCATCATTGGAGCAGTATGTTTATCATGCCCACGATTATCGTGAAGTTTTAGAAATCTTAAAAACTAACGCAGAGGGCCTTGAGGAAGAAGAGGTTAAAACGAGACAAAATAAATATGGTTTAAACCAGTTTACTAAGAAAGACTCGGAAAAGCTTTGGAAAACAATATATAAACATTTACGCAGCCCCCTTGTCTTCGTACTTTTGTCGACACTGGCTGTAACAATAGCTTTATCTGAATATGTAGACGCTATTGTGATTGCGTTAGCTCTGGCTGTAGCCGTCATTATCAGTATTTTGCAAGAAGGTAAAGCATCTAAAGCTTTTTCGAAACTAAAGAAATCGCAATCACATTTTGCTACTGTTTTACGAGCCGGTTCTCCGCACAAAATAACAGCTGAAACTGTGACGATAGGTGATATCGTTATCTTAGAAAGCGGTATGAAAGTACCGGCAGATTTACGTCTGCTAAAAACAAAGCAACTTTCTATAAATGAAGAAGCTTTAACTGGAGAGTGGGTGGCGGTAGAAAAACACACTAAGGCTGTCGCCGTCGGAGCACCTTTGCCAGAACGAAACAATATGGCTTGGTTGGGGACTTATGTTGCCAAGGGTTATGGTTTGGGAATAGTTACTGCCATTGGAGACGATACTGAAGTCGGCAAATTAGCTGGTTTGGTAGATGATATAAAAGACACCAAAACACCTTTGCAGATTGAGATGGAGAGGATTTCTCATTTTATGCTCTACATCATTGGAGGCTTGGTAGTCTTCATATTTTTAATAGGGTTATTACAAGGACAACCTTTGCAGGAGATGCTACTGACTTCTGTGGCGGTGGCGGTAGCTTCGATTCCAGAAGGGTTGCCAGCGGCTGTGACCATTATCTTAGCTGTAGGGATGGAAGCTTTGCTTAAACGAGGAGGTTTGATGCGTAGTTTGATAGCAGCCGAAACTTTAGGTTCTACCACTTATGTTTTAACTGATAAAACTGGGACATTAACGGAAGCTAAGATGACTGTTAAGGGAATGATTAACGGTAAAGGTGTTTACTTAGACGGTGGTGATTTTACCGAGATGGAAGAAGTAAAAAAAGCTTTTAAAATAGCTCTGGTTGCGTCAAATGCTTATGTAGACCAGGTAGCTGAGAAAAAAATCCTACGCGGTGACCCTCTAGAACAGGCTATTTTACGGCAGGCAAATAAGTTGCAGATTAAAGTATCCGATCCAACCTACCGCAATGAACGACTGGATTTTTTAGCTTTCGATTCTGAGCAACGTTTCGCAGCTGGCCTAAGTAAATTCACTGATAAGGAAAATTATTTATGTATTAATGGCTCACCGGCCTTATTGATAGCTTCCGCCAATAAAGTCTTATTTAAGCGCGGGGAAGAGAAGTTTCTGCCGGAACAAAAACAGGTCGTATTGGATGAAATAGAGAATCAAACGACAAAAGGGAAAAGGTTGTTTGCTATTGCTTATAAGAAAGTAGAATATGAGGAAATTACATCCAGCAGTAAAGATTTATTGAAGGATATAGTTTTGGTGGGGGTTGTTGTTTTAGATGATCCTGTACGTCCAGGCGTGACTGAAGTGATCTTGAGTGTGCAGGAAGCTGGTGCAGAGGTGATGCTGATAACTGGTGATAATGCCAAGACGGCTTTGGCAGTAGCTCGCGATGTTGGTATCGCTAAATCAGGCGATACCGTGCTGGTGGGTTCTGAGTTGGAAAAAATGTCGGATAATGATTTGTTAACAGCTTTTAGAAAGGTTAAAGTTTTTGCTCGTATTTTACCCAAACAGAAGATGCGTATAGCTAGCTTACTGCAACAAAGAGGAGAGATAGTTGCGATGACTGGTGACGGTATAAATGACGCCCCAGCGCTGCGTCGAGCTAATATTGGAATTGCAATTGGATCAGGAACGGAGGTGGCTAAGGAGTCCTCTGACTTGATATTGGTCAATGATTCTTTTGCTACTATTCACCATGCCATAGAGGAGGGGAGACGAATCATCAATAACTTACGTAAGGTGGTTGGCTATCTATTATCCACCAGTTTATCCGAGGCGGTATTGATAACTGTAGCCTTACTATTGGGTGCGGCTGTGCCTATATTGCCAACCCAAATTCTTTGGGCAAATATTATTGAGGAAGGCTTGATGAGCGTTGCTTTTGCGTTTGAGAAAGGTGATAAGGATTTGATGAAACAAAAGCCTCAAGATATTCAAGATGAAGGAATTCTTTCAAAAAGTATGTTGTGGTTTATGGCCTACGTGGTGACTATTTTAAGTATGATGATAGTAGGTATATATCTCTATTTCTTAAACCAAGGCCTAGAGATAGATAAACTACGAAGTGTGATGTTCATCACTATATCCGTCGATTCTCTTTTCCTAGCTTTTGCCTTCCGGTCACTAACGCTGCCTGCTTGGCGGATGTCGCTGAAAGATAATAAGTTTTTTATAGGTTCTTTCTTTGTAAGTTTCGCTTTGCTCTTGGCAGTAATCGAAGTACCTTTTTTCCAAAAATTACTCCACTATGAGCCACTTACTTTGAATCAGTTTGTAATTATTGGTTGCTTTGGACTTCTTTCATTGCTCGTTATAGAGACTGGAAAATGGCTATATTTCAGAAATAAAGTTTAATTATCTGACATAAATACAGACGTGTTATAATCATCTCGTATGGATATTCTACAGATGTTAGCAGTATTGCTATTGATAGTCGTTTTGCTTATTTTGCTTTATGACTCTTTTCTAAAACCTGAAAAAAAATCAGATGACAAAGGTATGTTGCTGTTGCAACAACAATTACAACAGCTTACAGACACGATGGACCGCAAGATTGGGGAAGCTAATAAATCAATGCAAGAGGGGAGCCGGCTGCAATTTAGAGAGAGTAAAGAACTGATTCAGGAAATAAATCGGGAAGTAAATGAGCAACTTCGAGGAGTAATTAAGGGAGTGTCTGAGGTGCAGGAAAGTTCCAAGCAAGTCTTTACGGTGGCAGAGCAGTTACAGAACCTCGAAAAAGTTTTAAAGCACCAAAAACAACGTGGTAATTTGGGAGAAGCCAGTTTGCAACTTGCTCTAGAAAATATCCTAGATGCCACTTCATTCGAGATGCAACACCTCTTCCCGGGTGGTGAAACGGTAGATGCGGTGATATTCACAAAGGAAGGAATGATTCCGATTGATGCTAAGTTTTCTCTCGATAATTATCGTCGATTGGTTGATGAAACCAATGAGCAACAAAAAGAAATTTTAGAAAAAGAATTCAAGAATGATCTAAAAAAGCGTATTGATGAAACAGCAAAATACATCCGCCCTAAAGACGGCACTTTACCATTTGCCTTTATGTATATTCCAGCGGAAGCGATCTATTATGATCTCTTGGTCAATGAAGTCGGTTCAGTGAAAATTAATACCCGTAGTTTGATTGATTACGCTTATAAAGATAAAAACGTGATTATTGTCTCACCGACGACTTTCGCTGCATACTTGCAATCAGTTCTTTATGGTTTCCGGGCTTTCAAGATAGAGGAAGGGGCTAAGGAGATCCAGAAGAATGTCGAAAAGTTATCTCGTCACCTGCAGGCCTATAACCAGTATTTTGAAAAATTAGGTAACACTCTAGGTACTACAGTTAATCATTACAATACGGCTAGTAAAGAATTAGGTAAAATCGAAAAAGATGTCACGAAGATCACTGGCGCCAGTCCAGAAATAGAAATCTTAACACTCGATAAACCATCTCAATCAGATTAATTTGACTTGAAAAATGCCCCATACTGAGACATTTCTCAGTATGGGGCATGAGTCTGTGGTCGCTCCACGTCTTTCAAAGAGGGCGCATTGGAGGGACTCGTCTTGCTTTGAGTCGAGTTTCCAGGCAGTCTTTCTCTTTGAAAAAAACCCGAGCATAACTGACAAATGAGGCCTGTTGGTTGGCGGTTAAGCCAATACAGGGCACATATACATTCCAGACCACTATTCTATCCTTCGCTAAAGTCCAGAGTTGAACCTCTTTCCGGAAACGGATCCGGTATTTCATACCTCTTATCTTGTTGTTCTCAACGCTGAGGGTCAGGTTTTCTGGTCCGCATATGTATGAGTGCAAAGGTAAGGCTGAAAGATTGGTAATCCAGCGCTTTTTCAATTGTGGCATCTTGATGACGATCGTGCAGTCGAGTTTCTGAGTCATTAGTAGAACCCTTCTCCCTGGTTGCAGGTCTGTTGCAAATTTACAATATCCTATTGCAAAATACAAGTTTTTCTTGTACTATTTGGCTCATTATTGTTTCTAGAGTAGTTATTGCCACCCGATCAGCAGTGACGTTTAGATGATAAATATTTAATTTATAAACATGGTAAACAAAGAAGATAATTTTGCAGTAATTGAAACTGGAGGAAAACAATATATTGTTTCTACTGGCGATATTCTTGATATTGAATTACTAGACGGCAACTTAGAAGAAGGGGCTGTTGTGGAATTCGATCAGGTATTAATGAAAAACGACAAGGTAGGTACTCCTTTAGTTGAAGGAACCAAAGTTAAGGCTAAACTGTTGGGTGAGAAGAAAGGAAAGAAAATTTCTATACTACGCTTCAAAGCTAAGAGTAATCGTAGCCGAAAACAGGGACACCGCCAAAAATACTCCCGGGTAGAAATCACAGCTATTTAACAAAAAGCCGCTCATGAGAGCGGCTTTTTGTTATAATAAATATTATGGAAAGTTTAGATAAAGAAAGTATAGAGAGTAATAAAAATCGTCAAAATGAGTTAGCTCATAAGATAAGAGAATTTAAAAATCAGATAGTCGATTCTCGAGATATAGATAAAATATTGAAATTGAATGATTTAATAATTGATTGGGATAAAAATCTGAAAGCAGAATGTCGAGAAAGGTTTGGCTCTACACAGGGGTTGCAAGCGGTTAAAGGCTGGCAAGTGCTGGTTGGTGGTTCAGAGGAAGAAGAGAATGATAGATTAGATTCTAGACAGAGAGATTTTTTATTAAACGCAGTCGAAAAATTTTACGAAGAATTAGAGGAAATGAATTGGTAAATATAACTGGTACAAAATTAAATTAACCCCGATTTTTCCAAGCACTCTTTATCGTCTCTGGATCAGCGTATTCTAATTCTGATCCGGTAGATAAACCTCTACCTAATTGGGACACGGTTAATTTATTTTCCTCTACCTCTGTTTGTAATAATTTTTCTATATAACGAGTAGTGTTTTCACCGTCAGGATTGACCGCAAAGGCCAGTACAATCTCCTTCAATCCGCTTTTAACTCTATCTTGAACAATAGCTCGCAAAGCTCCACTACGCAGCTTGTTGGCTTCTTTAGACTCAAGGAGGGGTACTTTACCACCAAGGACGAAATACAAACCGTTGTAAACACCGGATCTCTCTATAGGGATGATATCGCTGTCTCTTTCAACTACTAAAAGCTCGGTAGTATCTCTGTTAGGGTCAGAGCAAATATTACACTCGGTAGCTTTACCATTTTGTGAAAAAAAACGGTGACAACTATGGCACTCAGTCACATTGTCTTGCAAGGAGGTGATTAATCTAGCTATTTCTGTTACGTCTGCTTTAGGTAAAGTAAGGATATGAAATGAAAATCTGCGAGCTTGACGTCCACCAACTCCAGGGAATTGTTCAAAATAGGTATTCAGTTTGTCCAGATTACTCATAGGTTAATTAAATATATAAAGGCAACAAAAAATCTCAAATTAATTCGTTCTAGAAATCATCATCAGGAATAGCAGCGCCAGCGCTGTGTTGGTTGTCGAGATTTAAGAAACGTACATGTTGGCCGTCAAAGTATAATTCACAGCTACCAACAGGACCATTGCGATGTTTTTCTACCATTATTTCAGCGATGTTTGGCCGTTCTGATTCTTTATTGATTTTGTCTTCGCGATGAATAAACATCACCACGTCAGCGTCTTGCTCAATAGATCCAGAGTCTCGCAAGTCGGATAGGCGAGGTTTGCCACCGCGCTGCTCAACCGCACGAGATAACTGTGATAAAGCTAATACAGGTACTTCTAATTCGCGAGCCAACTGTTTAAGTGACCGAGAAATTTCGGTAACCTGCTGCACCATCGAATCGCTGGCTTTAGAAGCAGTAGGATGCATAAGTTGCAGGTAATCGACAATCAGTAAGTCCAGCCCGTGTTCGTTCTTTAGCCGTCTAGCAGAGGAACGCATCTTGAGAATGTTTGTACCTGGTTGATCATCAATATGAATAGAAGCTTCAGAGAGTTTTGCCATCGCTGTCTGGACAGCCTCAAATTCCTGATCGGTTCGTAATTTCCCAGTTCGTAATTTCCAAGAGTCCACCCCAGCTTCAGCCGCTAACATACGGTCAACCAACTGTTGGTCGCTCATCTCAAGAGAAAAGATACCGACTTTCGCACCGTGTTGTAAGGCTGCATTACGCGCTAGATCGAGGGCAAAGGTAGTTTTTCCCATTGAAGGTCGGGCAGCTAATATTATCAAGTCCGATTTTTGTAACCCGGCCAAGATATTATCGAGTGACCCAAAACCGGTAGGGACACCTCTTTTTTCATTCTGGTTAGCACTAAGATACTCGAAACGTTCCCAGGCTTCTGATAATGAAGAACCAATGGTTTTAAACTTTTGTGAGGTTGTAGAATTTGTGACTCCGTATACTTTTTTCTCAGCTTGATCTAATGTTTCATCTATATTTTCAGGGTCAGAAAATCCAAGCTCAGCTATATCGTCAGCAGCGTTGATTAGGCCGCGTAAAATAGCCCTAGACTGGACCACTTCTCCGTAGTAATTAGCATTACTGGCGGCTGGAACTTGTTCTACTAATTCCGTTATATAACTAGCTCCGCCAACTCTTTCTAATTGGTTATTGCTCTTGAGTTTATTGGTAATCGAAAGCATGTCTATAGGATCACCTTTAGTGAAGACTTCCAAGATAGCGCGATAGATTTCACGATGTTTATCAGCATAAAAACTCTCAGGATAAACCATTGTAGAAATATCATGCATAACTTCTGGCTTGAGGATAATGGCTCCAATGAGAGCTTTTTCAGCCTCTATATTATGTGGCGGAGTACGCAAACTGCGGTTAGTTTTAGGAGGTTCAGATTTACCATAAGTGGCCATAGTGAGAACATTCTATCACGGATTTTAGATTGACGTTTTTCTGAAAACTGTGTGCAAAAAGGGGAAGAGCTGTGTATAAAAACAGAGCAAAGAATCTTTCTATTTTTTGGTTATTGTTGAGCCTGTAGCATTGTCTACCACATTGTAACCAAGTGCCTCGATTTGCTCCCGTAGCTTATCAGCTTCAGTCCAGTCAGCATTTGTTCGGCTTACTTCTCGTTTTGTTACTAGTTCTTGTACCTCAGATGGTAGTTCGTCTTCATCTAGATAACCTAATTTCTCGCTGCCTTCTTTATTGGATAAGGATAAACCTAAGCCTAAGACCGCATCACATTCTTGAATTGTTATTTTCTTCTCACCGTCGCTTACATCATCGTCTTTGACTAGTTGCCAGATTAGAGCGATGGATTTAGGGGTGTCTAAGTCATCATTAACAGCGGAAATGAATTGTTTGTAATATTGTTCATTGAGTTCTCCTTTAGCATCTGCCCAATCAATATAGATTAATCTTTGCAAGCGGTTGAGTGCTTGTTTGGCTCCATTTAAGGCCTCTAAGTTGACGTTCACTTGTGTACGGTAGTGTGAGGTTAAAAGCCAATAGCGGTAATCTTCGCCGGAGAATCCTTGTTTTTTTAAATCTGCTAAATAAATAGCGTTACCTTCTGATTTTGAAATCTTAGAATCGTTTATCTGTAGGTGTTCGTTATGCATCCAGTATTTAGCAAACCTTTTTCCTGTAGCAGCTTCACTTTGAGCAATCTCACCATTATGATGAGTCGAAATATGATCAACGCCGCCTGTATGAATATCTATTTGCTTACCTAAAGTAGCAAAAGCCATTGCCGAACACTCTATATGCCAACCAGGGAAGCCTGTACCCCATTTACTCTCCCAACCTAAATCACCCTTCTTCCAAACCGCGAAATCAGCCGGATGTTTTTTTTCAGGATTCTCTTCAACTCGGCAGCCGCTTTGTAGAGCATCAATGTTTATGTTGCCTAAGCGACCATAGGTAGGGAATTTGCTAACATCAAAATAGACGCCATCACTAGTTTCATAAGTGTAGCCTTTTTCAGCTAATGTTTCGATCAACTTTATTTGTTCTTTTATGTAATCGCTGGCTCTGGAGTATTGAGTTGGCGGTAGGTTGTTAAGAGTTTCCATATCTTCTTTGAAAGCAGTAATATATCTATTTGCTAGAGTCAGCATATTTTCTAGTGTAATCGGTAAACCTTCGCGCCGTAATCCTTTCATCATTTTATCGTCTCCAGAATCTGCATCAGAAGTGAGATGTCCAAAATCGGTTAAGTTAATAGTGTTGTTTACTGAGTAACCATTAATCAGAAGGACTCTTTTTAAAATATCTACGAACACATAGGCTCTGAGATTGCCAATATGGGCATAATCATAAACCGTAGGCCCACAGGAATACATTTTCACTTCTCTTTTCTGCATTGGCTCAAAAATTTCCAAAGAACGAGTTTCGGTATTATAGACTTTAAGGTCAGAAGCAGTTTGCCCGTTTGCGGATTTTAAAAATTTAAACATATTTATTATTTTAACAGATATTTAAGAGGAATGATTTTGGTTTAAATATTTGCTAAAAAGTTAAAACCAACGTTTATATCTAAAGAAAACAAAGAAGGAAATAGAGACTATTATCATTATCCCAACGATCATCCAGAAGTCATTTTGTCTACCAATAATAGGGGTGGTGGTGGTATTCATTCCGAACATAGAAGTAAAGAGAGTAAGAGGGAAGGTGATAAAAGCTAGAATTGTAAACATTTTCATAACCTCATTTTGTTTGGTGCTCAATAAAGCATTATTGGTATCGCGCAAATCTTCCACGGCGCTAATTAGAGAATAAGTTCTTCTGTTAACACTACGATAATGGTGCTCCATATTAAGTACATCATCAGTGTAATTCCCCGGGAAAGCGACCTTAATCAATTCATGCAAATGTTCCAGAGCCTTCTCATGTGAACCGACCGCTTGTTTGAAGCCAATAAGTCGTCTAGTTAGATGAGAAATTTCAAAAACCATTTCACGTTCCTGGTTATTGAAAACTCCTTCTTCGACGTCAGCTATTTTAGCTTCGATGTAATCGAGCTTTGTGTGCAAGGTGGTGTAAAGATGACTCAGTAGTGTGAAAAATAACCCGGTAGTTTTAATTTGTCGCTTATCGGAAACTTGATTATTGAGCATACACATAACCTCGAACTCTTTCCCAAAATAATGTATAGCTTCAATATCTTCAAAACGGAACGTTATCAGATATTTATTAGTAACTATGAATTTTATTTCATGAGGATGACTGATGTCTGTTCTTTTAACGATAGGGAAGTCGAGAGTAATTTTCAGGGTTCCTTTTCTAGCTAGAGCTTCAGTACGAGGATTGGTAGTAGTGAGATCATTAGCTAATTCTAAAGGAATTTTACACTCAGAAACTATGTCTCGGATTTCCTCTACAGTAGGGTTTGAAACATCTAACCAGGTAAGATTGTTGTGTTTGTAACGATTTATCATAGTAAAGAACTAGGTAATGCAAATATTATTACTGTTATTTTATCATGCATTAACAGGTTACATTTTGAGTTGTGCAGGGTATTATGTAATAATTTAGAGCATGATTAAAAAAGAACCAGGTGAGCAAAATAACGAGATAAAATTGATTGAGGGAAACCACCCCGGACGCCTTATGCTGGGTAGTGGTTTAGCAGTCCTCTTAGCGATAGCAGCCTTTTTCTCAGGTTTACAAATTGGTTCTTTTGCTGACCAAGAAGATTTGCAAACAGCCAGCTTGTTCTCTTTGTTCTATTCTCCAAAAGTGGTAACTGAAGAAGCTGATCTAAAAGAGTTTTGGAAAGTTTGGAACTTGTTAGATGAAAAATTTGCGATGTCATCTTCTTCAGAAGCTATTACTACTGAAGAAAAAATTAACGGAGCTATTAAAGGATTAGTTCGTACTTACGGCGATCCTTACACTGTATATTTACCAGCTGATGATGCAGCAATGTTTGAAGATGACATTTCCGGTAATTTCAGCGGGGTAGGAATGGAGGTTGGAATGAGAGAAGGACTGATTACAGTTATTTCTCCATTACAAAACACTCCAGCAGATAAGGCTGGCGTAAAGTCAGGTGATAAAATAGTCAAAATTGACGGTCAATCAACTGAGAATATGTCCATCGATCAGGCTGTTCGCTTAATCAGAGGAGAAGCTAATACGACAGTAACACTTACACTATACCGAAAAAGTGAACCTGATTTTATAGAAATTCCAGTAGTTAGAGCTAATATCAATATCCCAACTGTCGATACTGAAATCAAGGATGATGTCTTCATTATTTCTTTATACAGTTTTAACGCAGTAGCGGAAGAAAAAATGCAAGAGGCTATGCAAGAGTATATTGATAGTGGTCTAACAAAACTAGTGTTGGACTTGCGTGGTAATCCTGGTGGTTTCCTCCAAAGCGCCGTATCAATAGCTTCATATTTCTTGCCAGCTGGAAAAGTCGTAGTTCAGGAAGGTTTTGGTGATGGTAGCGAAGATAAGCTGTACCGTAGCAGTAGTCGTAGTTTAGGTAAAAATATTCCAAAAGAAATGGTAATTCTTATCGATGGTGGTTCAGCTTCTGCCTCTGAGATTTTAGCCGGAGCGTTAAGAGAGCATGGAGTGGCTACCTTGATGGGTGATACAACCTTCGGTAAGGGTTCAGTTCAAGAATTAATTGCTTTACCAAGCAAGGCATCTTTGAAGGTTACAATTGCTCGCTGGTTCACGCCTGAAGGTAAGTCAATTTCAGAAGGAGGCTTAAACCCAGATATCTTTGTTAAGCAAGAAGAGAAAGATACTAACGCTAATATAGACTCACAACTGGAAGCTGCTATCGAGTGGTTGCGAGGGAATAAAAATGTTGGAGCCACCACAAAAACTTCGTTACTAACTGATTTTGCAAACTAAAGATTTTTGCTATATTTACTTAAATCAGAGGTTTTCTTTGGTTGGTATATTGTAGATACTATGTGCTATAGTAGCGTTCATAAATAAATTAACAATTTAATCATTAACAGAATGAAAGTAATTCTTTTACAGGATGTAGCCAAAATTGGGCGACGACATGATGTTGTTACCGTAGCCGATGGTTACGGTCTTAATAAGTTAATTCCACAAGGTTTAGCAGAAATGGCTACGCCAGCTAATTTAAGAAAAGTTGCTACAAAATCAGCTCAAAATATGGCCTTACGAGAAGCTGCTGATAGCAATTTTTTAGAAATTGTCGGTACTTTAGAGGGTAAGGTAATTGATGTTAAAGTTGAAGCCAACGAAGATGGGAAGTTATACCAGGCCTTGAAACTAGAAAATATCATTAAAAGTGTAGAGGAAGCAGAAGGAGTTAGTCTACTTCCAGAAATGGTAGTCTTAAAAAACCCAGTAAAACAACTCGGGGAGCATAGTATTCATTTAGTGTCTGGAGATAAAGAAAGTATTTTAATTATCAACGTAATTAAAATATAATTATTTATATGCCTAATTTCAATATACCGAAATCAATAATAGGTGTCCTAGTCTTCAGTGCTGTTCTGATCGGGCTACTAACTTGGTTTGCTGAACATGGTATAAATAGAGAACCTGATTTATTGCTTAATAAAAATGGTGAGATTGAAGAATTAGGCGGTCCACTTACTGCCGAAGAACGAAAGGTTAAACAAGTTGCGATAATAAATAATATGAATCCAATAGCAGTACTAAATACTAATAAAGGGATTATCAAGTTAGAGCTTTTCGGTGAAGATATGCCGATTACCGTTAGTAACTTCGTTACTTTAGCGGAAGAAGGTTTTTACGACCAAACCAAATTCCACCGAGTTATTGATGGCTTTATGATTCAAGGAGGTGATCCTAATTCTAAAAGTAATGATGCGACCAACTACGGAACCGGGGGGCCTGGTTATACTATTGAGGATGAGTTCACAGAGGGAGAATTATTGACCAATGTCCGAGGAACTATCGCTATGGCTAATACAGGACAGCCTAATTCTGGAGGGAGTCAGTTTTTTATAAACTTGGTAGACAACACACCTTTAGATTTTGACAAGGAACCATTTTCATCAAAACATCCCGTATTTGGACGAGTAATTGAAGGGATGGATATCGTCGATGCTATTGCTAAATCTGAAGTAGGTCAGCGTGATGTGCCTGTTGATCCAATAGTTATTGAATCAGTAGTAATTGAGTAGATATAACTAATAGTAATTGCATAAACGAAAAAGCCGGTGAGCTTCGCTCACCGGCCTTTTCGTCTTATTTTTACTTTAAGCAGTAAGTACCTCGACCGCTTTCTTGGTTACAGTTTGACCATCGAATCGAGTTTTACGGATATTTTTGAAAGAAACTTTACCGTCTGTCATTGCAAATAGAGTATGATCTCTACCGACTTTAACATTCTTACCGGCTTCTATTTTAGTACCGCGCTGACGAACAATAACCTGACCAGTCTTGATAGCCTGTCCGTTATTGATTTTTACACCTAGGAATTTAGGTTGTGAATCGCGTAGGTTTTTTGAGCTACCGCCCGCTTTTTTTGTTGCCATACGTTATAATTTAATTAGCTGGCATAATATACTAGATATTGTCAACTTTATCAACCCTCGTAAGATAACAATGATTCGTAGTTTCAGAGATAAATTGAATAAGAATTTTCCTATTTTTATTAAAGAAATTATACGTGAGGATGCTACTTATTACGTCACGGTTATCATGCTTGTAGCAGTGGCTTCTTTTGGTTTGGGGCGAGTTTCTGCTACCGCAGACAACTTTCAGGCTCAAACAGCTACTATTACGCATCTACAGACCCCTGTCTCAGAGAAGCAAAAACAAAAACCCCTTATAAATGATTCAAGCTTGCAATACGTAGCTTCAAAAAATGGGTCTAAATATTATCTGCCTTGGTGCTCTGGTGTTAATCGCATCAAGGACGAAAACAAAGTTTATTTTGAAAGTGAAGATTTAGCTTTGGCCGCTGGGTATACTCCGGCTGCAAACTGCGACTCTCTTAAAGGAAGATAATAAAACTTACCAAATAATTGGCTTTTGGTTATGTTCCTTTAAATAATTATTGGTTTTAGAGAAATGTTGACAGCCAAAAAAACCATTATAAGCAGACAGAGGGGAAGGGTGGGCGGCTTCTAAAACCAGGTGCTTCTGACGATCTATATTTTTCCCCTTAGCTTTTGCGTAGTTACCCCAAAGAAGAAAAACTATATGTTCTTTCTCTTCGGAAATTTTCTGGATAACAGCGTCAGTAAAGATTTCCCAGCCAATTTTTTGATGAGAACCAGCTTGACCTATACTTACCGTCAAAGTAGCGTTTAGAAGCAGGACACCTTGGCCGGCCCATTTTTCTAGGTTGCCATTATCAGGAATACTGATTCCTATATCGGACGCTATTTCTTTGTAAATATTCTTTAAAGAGGGAGGAATAGGTATGTCCTCAGGAACTGAAAAGGATAATCCGTGCGCCTGGCCAAGCCCATGATAAGGGTCTTGGCCTATTATGACCACCTTAACCTGAGAAAATGAACAGTGATTAAAAGCGTTGAAGACGAGCTCAGGCATGGGTGCGACGGATCCTTTTTTGTATAACTGGTCTAGTCTTTCATTAAGTTGGGAAAAATACTCTTTTGCAAATTCCTCAGATAATATGTCTTTCCATTTAGAGTCAATTCGTAAATCCATATTATGTTAGTATATAGGAAATTATGATTATCATCGACGTCGAAGCTTCTGGAACAGAGTACGAAAAGCATTCCATTGTTTCAATTGGAGCTTTCGATTTTGATAATCCTGATAATCGGTTTTATCAGGAATGTTACATTTGGGAGATCGCTGACACACAAGATGGGTCAACTATTTCGTCAGAAGTAGTGTGTGAGCAGTGTGGAGCTAAGTGTCCAAAACATATACAGCCTCAGTCACAGGCAAAAATCATGGATGGGGCTCTAGAGGTGAATGGTTTTACAAAAGAAGAGATTACAGATAAAAACAAGCTCAGTGAAGCTGAGCTTGTTGCAGAGTTCTTACTCTGGTCGGAGAGTGTTGAAGATAAAACCCTGTGCGGACAGAACCCGTCTTTTGACCGAGATTTTATCAAAGCAGCTTGTGCTCGAGCTCGCATCAATTGGCCGTTAGCTTATCGTACCGTAGATACACACAGCTTGTGTTGGATGCATATGGTAAAAAGGGGTTATCAAATACCGATTGATAAAGAACAAAAGAGGTCTATGTTAAACCTAAACGCTTTATTAAATTATTGCGGTATTCCTAGGGAGCCAGATCCGCATAATGCCCTTACCGGCGCTCTTTGTCACGGTGAGGTGGCAGCCAGACTTTTGTATGATAAAAATCTTTTACCGGAATTTGCTGAGTTTAAAATTCCTTGGCTTTAATTTAAAGTTGTGTTCACACTACTATAATTATACGTTTTGGATGCATGCTAAAATGGTCACATATGCCTCTAATAAAACGTAAAAAGAAAGAAGAAAAGAAAGTAGAAAATTGTCGAGTTATCACAGATTTACTTGATGCAAACGGAGATGCCATAGAATCATGGCGCGTTTTCAGAATAATGTCTGAGTTCGTTCAAGGATTTGAGTTATTACGAAAATACAGTCTGGCTGTCTCAGTTTTTGGTAGTGCTCGATTTACTCCTTCTGATCCTTGGTATAAAGAAGCAGAGAAATTGACAGCCAAGTTAGCAAAGAAAGGCTTTACGGTTATAACTGGTGGGGGACCTGGAATTATGGAGGCGGCTAATGTGGGAGGTTTTAAGATGGGAGGTAAGTCAGTTGGATTAAATATAGATTTACCGGCTGAACAAAAATTCAATCCCTATGTTACAGAATCAGAACATTTTGATTTTTTCTTTTCTCGCAAGGTCATGTTGAGCTATGCTTCTGAAGTTTACGTTTATTTTCCTGGCGGATTTGGCACACTAGATGAGTTTTTTGAACTAATTACTCTGATCCAGACGGAGAAAATAGAAAAAATCCCAATCGTTTGTGTAGGGAAAGATTTTTGGAATCCATTGATGAATTTTATGGAGAAAGAAATGTTGGCAAAATACAAGACAATAAGCAAAGAAGATTTAGATATCATCCACTTAGTCGAAGATGCAGATGAGGCTTACAAATATATTATTAAAGAGTTAAAAAATAAGTGCTAGAGTTAGATGAACATACGATATGTCTGATTATCTAAAACAACTTCAAACTTTTGATATAAACTCTTTGCCCGACTTAGATGAGGTTGTTTTAGGTGCTTTAGATTTATTTAGTAGTATCAATGTACCGCAAATAAATTTTCAACATTGGCAAAAGTCTTTAGTTCTAGGAAGTGTAAATGCTTATCAAGCAGCTCGAATTATTTTCAGTAATAAGCCAGCTTATTTTGGTAATGAATCTAATTATCAATCACTTTTAGAACATCCAGGAAATTATAATTCCGTGGTTATTTTAAGCGCTTCTGGGGGTAAACACGCAGTTGAGATGTCAGAATTAGCTCAGAAAAGTAATCTGGATACTTATTTGATAACTAGTAAACAGGATTCTTTAGCTGGAGAATATATACCTTTAGAAAAACAAATTATTTTTCCGACTAATCGAGAACCATACACTTATAATGTTTCTACTTATTTGGGACCAATTTTAGCGTCTACAGGGGAGTTTCCAGCTGCACTAAAGGATTTTTTAGAGACTGATCTTAACGATAATCTAAATGTTGATTTCAGCAATTACACAGCCTTTACTCTAATAGTCCCAGCTCGCTTTGCATATGTGGTGGCGATGTTAAGAACCAAATTTGAAGAATTATTTGGACCAATGGTAGTGGGCAGAGTTTTTTCAGAAGAGGAAATAAAGCACGCCAAAACAGTTGTAAAATCGAAAAAAGAATTATTTATTCATCTCGGGACAAGTAAACAGGATTACGGCTACTCTGAAAATAATTTATATTTACCATTACCAGAAACAATTGAGTACGCAGGCATGATTGCCGTTGGTTATTATGTTATTGGTAAAATACAAAAAGCTTTACCAGCTTACTTCAAGGATTCAATAGTTGCTTACACTAAAGAAGTTTCAGACATTTTTAAACAAGAAATAAAACCAATCGTTGAATAAGAACATGAGTTACATACTTTTTGATATCGGAGGGACTAATACCAGAGTGGCTGTAAGTGAAGACTTGCGTAGCTTTGGTGAAGTAATAAAGTTTAAAACTCCAGAGACCTTTGTTGAAGGTATAGAAAAAATTGTCCAAGCCGTGAATGATATTACTGACAATGAGATACGAGGTATGGCAGGAGGTATAAGGGGTGTCTTAAATGAAGACAGGACAATGATGATTAAGGACGAAAAATTATCAGATTGGCAAGAAAAACCCTTAGTAGAGACTCTTAAGAAAAAATTCAAGTCAAATGTTTACTTAGAAAATGATTCGGCCGTAGTTGGATTAGGGGAGTCACATTATGGAGCTGGTAAAGGGCATGAGATTGTTGTTTATCATACTGTTAGTACCGGCGTTGGTGGAGTGAAAATAGAGAATGGCCAGATTGATAGTTATGCTGAAGGATTTGAACCAGGACATCAGATTTTGGATATTGACCATACTATTTTAGGGGATGATATAGAGCCGACCTTAGAAAATTTAGTTTCCGGAACTGCGGTAGAAGAGAGGATGGGTAGTAAGCCGTACGAAATAGATCAAAAAGATGCTATCTGGGATCAGTTGGCCTACTACTTGGCTCATGGGCTTAGAAATACAATTTTGTATTGGTCCCCAGATATTATTGTTTTAGGTGGTTCGATGATCATAGGAGATCCGCGGATTATGCTTGATGATATTATTAAACATACGAACGAAGTGTTGGAAGATGTGATGACTTGTCCGCTTATTGTTGATGCCAAACTAGGAGACGAAGGAGGTTTGTATGGTGCAATGGCGCTTTTGCAGCAAAGAATCTAATCGCTTTGAGTAGCTCTCTAATAAAACAGCTCTTAACCAGGGCTGTTTTATATTGTACAATTACTTAAGTTATAAATTCTAATATAAATATTATGTGGTGGATTATTCCAATTGTGATAGTGGTAGTGCTTTCATTCCTGCGTGAAGTGAAGCATTATGAAAGAGGAGTGGTGTTGACGATGGGAAAATTTACTGGAGTACGTTCTCCAGGCTGGAGCATCATTGTTCCAGTTTTTCAGCGTATGACCAAGGTAGATTTAAGAGTTAAAGCAGTAGATGTGCCGGACCAAAAAGTAATCACCAAAGACAATGTGTCGGCAAGTATAAATGCGGTCATTTACTACAAGGTTTCTGATGCAGCTAAAGCAATTCTTGAGGTAGAGGATTTCTATCATGCTGTCTCACAGTTAGCCCAGACTACAATGAGGAATATAGTAGGAGGGGCTGAGCTCGATGAGGTTTTATCGCAAAGAGATGAATTGTCTGCCCGGATTCAATCTATAGTCGACAAAGAAACCGATGAATGGGGAATTACTGTGGAAAATGTTGAATTAAAGGATTTCTTTTTACCTGAAGATATGGAACGCACTATCGGTAAACAAGCAGAGGCAGAGCGTGAACGACGTTCAGTGATCATTAAAGCGGAAGGGGAAGTGGCGGCAGCTGAAAACATGGCTAAGGCAGCAAAAATGCTATCAGAATCTAATGGAGCCTTGCATCTGCGTACCTTACAAAGTCTGAACGATTTATCTTCAGACCAATCAAACACCGTGGTTTTTGCTGTTCCTATTGAGGTTTTAAGAGCTGTAGAGGGGGCTAATGACTGGATTCGGTCTGTAACTAGCCCAACCGATCAAAAATAGCTTTAAACTCGAAAAACAGTAGTTTTATCTTAAAAATTACCCTATGTATTGACATAGTTACTAAACTGTGTTATTATAATAGAAATCCGATAATCATGTTATGATTTTCCGGTTGTCTGGTTCGCCAGACATTTGTTAGATAAGACCTTTGGCTTATTATATCCACTGTAATAGCAGCTGCCATGGCCCTTTCAGGACTTAACTCAGTAGAAGTTACTGACACATCCTATGGGCAAATTGTAACAGTAGCGACTAATCTGAGTGAAGAAAATGCTTCTACTGAAGAAATTGTTCGACAGTATTTCTCAGATATTCCGGTGATGATTCAAGTTGCTCGTTGTGAGTCTCACTTTAGACACACACTAGCAGACGGAACCGTTCTACGGGGAGTAGTTGATAATCGAGATCTTGGGGTAATGCAAATCAACACCTATTATCATGGTGAGCAAGCGAAAAACCTCGAACTTAATCTTGAAAATATTTACGATAACATGGCCTATGCTCGTGACTTATATGAGCGACAGGGTACTCAGCCATGGAGTGCATCGGCCCCATGTTGGAGTCGTACACTTGCATCGCTATAACATTCTCCTGTTGAATGCCTAATATTGCAAAATATTGAGTTGAGACAAATAACAAAAAACACTGCTTCCAAGAAGCGGTGTTTTTTGTTATCTAGTTATCTAAGAAAGGGAAGCATAAAGAGCAGTCCGCCAGTAATAGCGAGGTTCTTAAGAAGCATTATTTGCGCAGTTGGATCGGTAGCCCACTGGTTTGGATTGTTAAATATAAGAGTGGTCAGAATCATATAAATTATTAAGACGATCACCGCAATTTTAGTGTGGTAACCAGAGATTAAAGCTGCTCCTGCTAAAGTTATTAATAATCCAGAGATTAAAGCTGCAGCAGCAGGGTAGGGTATATCTAATAAAATCATATAGTCTGTCATTTCACCCAGATTCATTAACTTGATAGTTCCAAGGATAAGAAAAAGTACACCCATCAATATTCTTCCACTGGCTATAAAATAAAATTTATACTTTTCAATTATTTTAGAAATTATATGGTGACGACTTAAAGAGCTCATAAATAGCAGTTATTTAAATATATAATATAATCTATATTATACTGTATCTATGAAAGCTGTTTTAGGATTAAAGTCATTTTGGTTGATGAAAAGTGAACCGAGTTGTTATTCTATCGATGACCTCAAAAATGACAAAAAAGAAATGTGGGATGGGGTGCGGAATTATCAGGTACGAAATATGATGAGGGATGATATGAAAAAAGGGGATAGAGCATTCTTTTATCACTCTAACGCTGGCAACGAAACTGGTATAGTTGGAGAGATGGAAGTAGTTAGTAAAGCTTATCCAGATCCAACTCAATTCGATAAAAAGAATGAACATTTCGATCCCAAGAGTGAAAAAGATAATCCTCGCTGGTCATGTGTTGATGTTAAATTTATTAAGAAGTTTCCAGCGGTTATTAGATTGTCGGAATTAAAACTAGATCCAAAGCTGAGCGGTATGCCAGTCTTGAAAAAGGGCAACCGTTTATCAGTGATGCCGATTTCAAAAAAACATTACGAATACATAATAGAATTGTCTAAAGAAAAATAGAATATGGAATCTCTTACTTCAGTACTGAAAAGATTGTCAGTTAAAAATATTACGTACAAGGAAGGTTTTGTACAGTTATTCATTTCAAAAAGGCTTATCCAAGGGCTTGCTGCTGCAATGTTCGCTTTGTTTGTACCGATCTTTATTTACGAGACAAGTGGTCATGAATTCTGGGTAGTGGGTTTATTCTATGCTTTTCTAAGTTTTTTATACGCAGGGCTGTTAGTGCCTGGCATGGAATTGACTAACAGAATAGGTTTCAGTAAAGCGTTAGCTTTGAGCGCTGTTTTTGCAGTTGGGCAGTATTTTACACTGTATTTTATGAATGCTGAGAATATCTGGATGCTGCTCTTAATCTTAGCAGTATTCACTACTGGTTTTCGTATTTTTCACTGGGTGCCTTACCAGGTTGATTTTACTTCATTTACCGATACCCATACACGAGGGCGTGATGTCTCGTTGATGTTTGCCACGATAGCATTTATGGGTGTGATTGGTCCGCTTTTAGCTGCTTTTATAATTACTAAAGCTGGTTATCAGATGCTGTTTATAGTCGGGATGATTTTGTTATGTATGGCTGCTTTCTCATATTTATTTGTGCCAGCCGTAGAACAAGAGTTTACTTGGACTTACAAAGAAACTATAACTCACTTATTCTCTAAGAAATATCGAAATGTGATGGTGGGGGAGATGGCCAATGGGGCTGAGTTAGTTGTGACCTTGATAGCCTGGCCTATTTTCTTGTACGAAATAGTAAACGGTAATTTATTGGAGATTGGTTTATTATCGACAGTGATTGTGGGGGTAACAATAGTTATACAGTTGTTGGTTGGTAAACATCTAGACAAAGAGGGCGCTAACAAAATTAGTACGCTAAGAAAGGGAAGTGTACTTTATGCAGCCGGTTGGATTTTTAAAATGTTTGTTCTCTCTGCCACTCAAATATTTTTTGTTGGTCTATATCACAACATCACAAAGATTTTCATCAAGACCCCGTACAGTGCGATTTTGTATGACATGAGTGCAGAGCAAGGACAGTATATAGATGAATTTACAGTGTTACGAGAAATATCCGGTCATGTAGCCAGAGCATTCGCTTTGCTGCTGATGGTACTACTGACTCTTTATTTGTCGATTGAGTGGACGTTTATCATTGGAATTATAGCTTCTTTAACTATAAATTTAGTTTATTACACTAATGTGAAAACTGAAGGGTAAGTGATCATTCATCCGTTTTTTCTTTATTGTTACTGTCCTTACTTCCACTGTGGAATTTTTGATGAATGTCTCGTAAACGTTTGTTTGTAACGTGAGTATAGATTTGGGTAGTAGCAACGTTTTGGTGCCCTAACAGCTCTTGTACGCTACGTAAGTCAGCTCCATGATCTAGAAGATCTGTTGCATAGGTGTGACGCAATGTGTGGGGAGTAACCTTCTTTGATAGACCAGCCATGATGGCCGAACGAGAAATCATTTTCTGAATCGAACGAGGTGTCAAACGATTATCTTCCGCGTCTCGTGATCGATAATTTATAAACAAAGGTTTATCAACATCACGACGTGATTCTAAGTATTTTCTAAGCCATTTAGCAGCTCGGGGAGAAATAAAAATAGTCCTAATGTGCTTACCTTTACCAACTATTGAAAGCTCGTAAGTTCGTTTAAGGTCTTTGTCCTTGAGCATTGTAAACTGATCGGCATCTAATGCTGTTAATTCTGAAATACGCATGCCTGAAGAGAAAAATAGTTCCATAATGGCCCGGTCACGTATCCCAGACGGTTTTTTGATGTCAGGAATTTTCAACATAGCTTCTATGTCGTGTACATCTAGAAAAGAAATCGTCTCTTCACTTTTTTGTTTAGCTAATTTTATTTTGGAGGAGGGGAGAGACTCAATATCTCGTTCTGCTAGATAGTTTAATAAAGCTCGTAATGCTATTAGATAGTAATTTTGTGATTTTTTGGAAAGATACTCTCCGCGGGGGGTTTTGTATTTACGTGCTATAAAAAGACGATAGTCCCAAACATGTTCGGCTGTAAGTTCGTGTGGCTTTAGGTTTGGTTTCTTGATTTCATTTAACCACTTCACAAACAGATTAAGATACTGCTGATAGTTTCTTTGGGTGTTACTAGAAAGTCCCTTTTCGATTTCACAGTAATCTAGAAAAGGTAAAATGTGATCGACAATTGATTCGTTGCTTTTGCGGAGGGCCATAGTATATTGATTTTAGTGTTCTTTAATTTTAACCCATAGGAAGGGAGGGGAGTAGATGTCTAAAACGACTCACAAAGGAAGATGTCCAAACAATCCGGTTGGTCTGCCAGACCCCAAGTGGTCTAAGCGGGTCATCAGCAAAGACCAGGGTCTGGACGCCCTGACGCTGCAAAACGAAGCAGACCAAGCAGGGTATGAACTGTGGCGACGGTTCATCTGGTACCTGGCAAGCATAGCTCGCGGTAGCGGCTTGCAGTGAGACCGTAGAGTAGGGGCTTTTCCAGCCCCTACTTTCAATAGTATATAGGTTCGCACAATATATGTAAAACGAACTATCCACATAATGTTATTTATATTTCTAACCTGGGTCAATTCCTTCATTTTCTTCATTATTATAAGTGAATCGTTCACTTATTTATAATCTATCCTTAAGCTGTCTAGATCCTAATAATCGCCATCTGTTTTTCTTGTTTTTTCCCTCGGTTATTCATTTTTACGTCCATATCTGATCTAATCATGATACCTACTATAGCCTTTAATAAAGCCCTATTTTGACGTCCAAAATTCGATTCTAAGGGCCTTCAAGTACACTAGAGGTATATTCTATCCTCTGAATTTATATTAGAGCTTGTGTTCAGCTCTTAGTTTGGTTTTTTTTTGTAATTTTAAAAATTAATTCTCAAATATTTATTTTAATTTATTTTAAATTGATTACTTAATATCAATTAAATAATTTATTAGATTTTATTTTTATTTTTACTTAACTAGTTGTAAAAATTTATTTTTTTAAGTTTTATATTGTCTAGTATGAAAGTAAGATATCGATATTTTTGGAAATCCAATACCCTACTCCCCTATTTGCTTCTTGTTAGTCGAATATTGTGCGAACCTTCATTACCAAAGATAATTATCACAAATAATTAATCACCGCATTAATGCGGTGATTAATCCAGTACAGCTCTTAATCGTGTCTTAGGTTAAAACTCTTATTCACTTATGCCTGCCCTGCCCTCCTTAAGGGTGAGTCTAAATATTAGGTAGATAATCTAGAGGGTTTAGATACCCTTCGATAGCAGCAAACGGAGACAAGGCAGCACCGCACCCCGTTACACTTTTAAACTGGTTGAATTGTTTAACCTGTACGGCATCCTTTACATAAACAGTATAGTGTAGGTGCGGTCCAGTAGAGTAACCGGTATTTCCTGTATAGCCAATAGTCTCTCCCGTGCTGACCTTTTGTCCTGGAGAAACAGAGATTTGGCTTAAGTGAGCGAACATTGAAGAAAGTCCATTAGGATGATCGACTAGTATCCATTTTCCCCATGAATAACATCCTGGTACGCTATCGGTGTTGCCAACATTACGTACGGTACCTGATAAGGGTGCACGTAATTGGGTACCGACCGGGGTACCAAGGTCTATTCCATTATGCTTACTTCCACTGTATGCACCTGATAAAGCAAATTTAGTATAACCGAAGTATTGCGTCAGTATTGGGTTATTGATCGGCCAGATAAAGACATTAGAACCAGCTGTAGGAATAGTGTTAGGATCTAAAATAAACTGTAACTGTGACTCAATATTACGAACTTCAGCTAATAATTTTTCTTGAGCAGCTTTTCTTTCTTTGAGCAGAGTCTGGTAGTTCGCCTCTTCATTTTTGGTAACATCTAGAAGCTCGGCTTTTTCGTTTAGGTTACTTTTTAGAATATTATTTTGATCATCGTACTGTAACTTTAGATTAAGGAGTTGATCTTTCTGTTTGGTGTTGGTATCTTTTTTGCCCTCTAAATCCTCTTTTAATATAGTTAATTCTCGCACGTGTTCATATAGTTTTCTGCGAAAAGTCTCTAGGGTTTCGAAATTGCTCCAAAATTCAGCCAGATTTTCGTGACGGAGCAGTATTTCTACCATTGAATCATTGTCAGCCATATTCATATTACGAATAATCTCGCTCATAGTTTCCTGACTAGCAAAGACACTTTTTTCAGTTTTATTTATTTCAATACCTAGTTTTCCGATTGTCAGATCAGTGGCAGCAATCTTATTTTCGGTGTATGCGATATCTGCCTGGACTTTCTTTTTTTCTAAATCAAGCTGATTGATAGCTTTTTGTAAGGTGGCTTTTTCCGCCCCCACCTCGTTTAAGGCACTAGTGTATTTAGCTATCTCTTTTTCGATTTCTTTGAGACGATTATTCTTTTCAGATATTTGGCTTTGTAGTTTTTCTACTTCAGATTGTGCAAATACAAAATTACTATCAAGTGATAGTATAGTTATCGTCAATATTCCCAAAATAAAGGCATAAATTCTACGTTTTTTTACCATAAAACTATTTTATCATAGCCTGTTATGAATCTTGGTTTATGCACAGGAATAAGTTTCTAGATTAATTGTCATAATTGGCGACTGCTGCACTTAGTCTTCTGATTGTCGCTTCTTTTCCTAAAATATAAGCACAAACAAAAGGATCTGGTGATTGTTCTAGTCCGGTAAGAGCTATTCTTAGCGGCCATAGCAACTCCCCCTTCCCTATTTCTTCAGCATAGGGCCAAAGTGCTTCTTTAATCGTTTCGGACGAAGTGAAGTCTGCTGTATTAAGTATCTCTATGGATTTCTCAAGTCTTGGCAAAAAAGCATTTGGAGAATCGTCTTTCTTCCAAGGAAGTAAAGCCTTTGGTGCAATAAAGTCTTCATCATTAAAGACCCAGTTATAAGAACCGTCAGTAAATGTTTGTTTGATTTCTGTTTGGTTATGTATACGCTCAAATATCACTGGTTGTAATCTTTTTAGTCTTTCATCAGAGTAATTCGATAATTGAAAAATGTTCTCTGGTACGGAAGTTTTAAGGTAATCAAATTTGAAATCCTCTGATTTGCTTTTCAAGAATTGCTTGTTCATCCACCGTAATTTTTCTTCATTGAATGCTCCTCCAGATTTTTGAATTTTATTTAGGGAAAAGATTTTTATTAATTCATCATCGTGAAATATTTCTTTTTCTCCCCCTGGGTTCCAGCCAATTAAGGCCAAGAAATTACGCATTGTTTCTGGTAAATAGCCTTCGTCTCTGTATTCCAAAAGATCTTTCGCTCCATCTCGTTTGCTTAGTTTCTTTTTTCCATCAGGTCCCATAATTGGTGGTAAGGTAACAAAAACTGGCAAAGGTATTTCCAAAGCTTGGTATAAGCTTAAAAATTTTGGTGTGCTAGCAATAAATTCCTGACCACGCATTACATGGGTTACGCCCATTTCGTGGTCATCGACGATGTGGGCAAAGTTGTATGTAGGATAACCATCAGACTTGATTATGATCATGTCATCAAGCATCTCTTCACCTGCCGTTAATTCTCCGCGTACTACATCTTGCCAGACTGAACGTTTTATTTCAGGAACTTTAAAACGCAAGGGACGCTTACCATCCCACTCAGCAAATTTGGCGGGACGGTGATTTCTAAATAGAAACGGTTTTTTTTCTTTTACTGCTTGGGCTTTAAATTCTTCTATTTCACTTTCAGTGTGAGGATCAGGATAAGCCAATCCTTTGGCTACTAGTTTTTCTGCGTATAATTTATACACGTCTAAACGATCAGATTGCAAACAAGAGCCGAAAGGTCCGGGTTTATCTGGTCCATAATCCCAGTCCAGGCCAAGCCATTTTAGGGAGTCCTGAATCTGTTGAATTGATCCTGCCACTTCCCTAGTTTTGTCAGTGTCCTCAATTCGTAATATAAATAAACCATTATTCTGTCTAGCGTACAACCAGGCGTACAGAGCCGTTCTGATACCGCCAATGTGCAAAAAGCCTGTTGGTGAAGGGGCAAATCTTGTAACTACTTTTTCTGTCATATTTATTTATGTTCCTTAGCTATATCTATCAGGGTTGTGGTTATTTTCTCAGCAGCGTGTGGTTTAGCAAAGGCAGCCGCGGCCGTACTCATTCTCTGGTATAAATCTTGGTCAGTTATAATACGGTTTATCTCAGCAAAGAGCAATCCGTCGGCTAGATTGTGTTCTTCTATTACTTGAGCAGCCCCACTACGAGCATAAGCGAAGGCATTAGTTCTTTGATCGTGACTAACTTTTTCTGATATAGGGATGATGATAGAAGGTTTTCCTTCCTCAGCAATTTCAAAAATAGTGGTAGATCCGGCTCTGGATACAATTAGGGTGGCCGCAGATTGAGCCAAACTCATCTCCTCCCCTGTTAAAGTACCGCGTACAAAATAATGGTCGAGTAGACCAGAGTCGCTCATAAGAGACACGGCTGTTTGTTGTACTAAATCTTCGTGTTTAGGGCCGGTCTGATGTAGGAGTGTGTAATGAGGCAATAATTCATCCAAAGATTCTAAGACCAGATTATTTATTTTTTCCGCTCCCAGTGAACCACCTGTGATAAAAATTAACGGCTTATCGGATGGTAAACCCAAGGCCTCAATGGGATTTTGTTTTTTACCCATGATGACATGGCGTAAAGGGATTCCTACCAGGGCGGTTTTTTCTTCTGGAAAAGCAGAAGCTACATCAGGAAAAGCAATGGCAATATAGCGGGCAAATCTGGCGGCTATTTTATTGGCTGTACCAACCTTAGAGTCAGATTCATGTATTACGATTGGTATGCGCAAAAAAGCGGCAGCTAAAACAACTGGTAAAGAAGCATATCCTCCTTTACTAAAGACGACATCAGGATAGATGAAATAGAGTTTTTTAATGGCGATGATGGTTCCGATTACGAGTTTAAAAGGAGTTAGAAAATTCCCTAAAGAAAAATATCTTGTTCTTTTACCAGCTGGGACCTTAACAAACGAGATGTTATTTTTTTGCAATAATTCAATCTTATATGGGTCTGGAGCTAAATAAAAAAGCTTAAAGTCATGGTTAGTATCATTGATTTTTCTAATTTCTTCAGCTACGGCTATCAGAGGGTAAAAATGTCCCCCACTCCCCCCGCCTGTTAATACAATACTTTTCTTCATAGTTAGTTAAATTTTAACACGACAAATGGTGTCAGTTAGATTTTCTTTTGGTATCTAGAGACATTTAAGACTATTCCAGCTGATAATAAAGTCACTAATAAAGCAGTTCCTCCATGGCTGATAAAAGGTAGAGGTAGTCCCATAAGTGGTGCTAAGGCAAGCATGGCTGAAATGTTGAGGAAAGCCTGAACTACTATGATGGTGATGAAGCCAACCACCAACAACATACCAAACATATCAACTGCGTGAGAAGCTATTTTATAGCCCCGGAAAGTAAAAGAAGAAAGAAGTAAGATCAAAAAGCTAGTACCTATGAAACCGAATTCTTCAGCAAAGACAGCGAATACAGAGTCTCCTATTGGTTCTGGTAAGTATTCAAATTTTTGAATACTTTGGCCAAATCCCCGACCATTGAGTCCCCCAGTTCCAATGGCGATTAGGGATTGTTTTATTTGCCAGCCACTTCCCTGTGGGTCATCATCAGGATTAAACAAAGTCATAAAACGATCTTTGATATATGGTTTAGCAAAAAACAAAACTGTCAGCACTAAAACTCCAGCTATAAAAATCATTAAGATATCTCTCCATCTACCACCAGCTGTAGTAAACATTGCCACCCCTGCTATAGCTATCAACATAAAGGTGTCAGTATCAGGTTGAAGTAAAAGAATTATTCCAACAATACCTGTAATAATAATAAAAGGTAAAGTTCCTTCTCGGAAAGAGTCAATTTTGTTATGTGCCGCTGAGAGCCAGGTGGCTATATATATGGTGTAGCCAATTTTTAGTAATTCTGCCGGCTGAAATGAGAAGCTGGCTATTTCTAACCACCTCCTAGCTCCACCATGACTAAAACCAAGCGGAGTATAGACTAACAAGGTAGCGAAGAGTGTAAACAAAAATATGTAGAAAGCATATTTACGCCAGTTGCGGTAATATATTTGGCTAGTTAAGAACATTCCTAATCCTCCGCCGATAATACCAAATACTAATTGACTGAAAGCAACAGAAGTAAAACGAGCACCATCTCTAGCCAGAAGACCTAGAGAAGCTGAAGAGAAAATCATAAAACCCAACGTCACCAATATAATAATCAGTGTTAGCAGAGTTTTATCGACGTGTTTATGCATACCTAATCCTTATGCTACCGCCGCCAAAATAATACCTAAAATACCGCAGATAATACTGATTACCCAGTAACGCATAGTTACTTTATAAGAAGGCCAACCGATAGCTTCGAAATGATGGTGTAAAGGAGCTATCCTGAAGAATTTTCGGCCAGTAGTAAGACGATAGCTGACCTGAATAATGTTAGATAACACAGTGACCCAAAGTGGTAAACCAATGACTAATAACAAAGATACTCCGTTTCCTCCTCCTAAATTATCAGTCACCATAACAATGACGGCTAAGGTTAAAGTGAGCGCCATAGACCCAGTCTCTGTCATCCAGAATCTAGCTGGTGGTATATTGAACCATAAAAAAGCCAGAATTCCTCCAGCTATAGTGGCGCAAAGAGCAGCTATATCATATTGTGACTGAATAATAGCGACTCCAGCGTAAGAGATGTAGATCGAAGCAAAAACCCCGCCGGATAAACCATCTATTCCGTCTATCACTCCACTAGCATAAAGGAAGTTGGTTAAAAAGATAAAGAATGGAACGATAAGGATTCCTAAGTATAAAGTACCGTCAAAAGGAATGCTGATGTGAGTAATGTCTAATTTATCATAAAACCACCAACCGATGATGCCGGCTAAAATAGTGACAAAGATAAGCCTCACTCGCAAGCGTAATCCTTTTCCATCATGTATTACATCAAATATGTCATTTAAAAAACCTACTCCAGCACCTAACATAAGTGTAGCTAGAGGAATAATGGTTTGAGAACGACTGAGAAAATCTAAATCTTTAAAAATAGTATCTGGAAAGACGCATTTTAAGGCATAGAGTAAACAAGTAGTAATGATGACACTTCCCCAAATCACTATTCCTCCCATGCGGGGAGTTTTGGTTTCTCCCTCTGCTTTGAGGCGGTTAAATTCAGTAGCCTCATGTCCCATCATAGCTTTTTTCCCTCCGACTTTTTTCCAGACTTTGTAACGATACAGATAATGAGTTAATAGAGGTGTTAAAAGAATACCTATAACAAAGGCAAGAGCAGCTGGGATAAGGACTTTTAGGATA
The DNA here is from genome assembly GCA_964611205.1 of uncultured Candidatus Saccharibacteria bacterium. Taxonomy (GTDB): domain Bacteria; phylum Patescibacteriota; class Minisyncoccia; order Phycocordibacterales; family UBA918; genus OLB19. Next base: position 175,552 of record CAZSZB010000001.1, read on the forward strand.
GGATCGTACATTGTATGTTAATTATAGACTATTAATAATAAATTCGACTAATGGTTTATCAAGTAATTACTTGTCGCTTCATGTAGCTGCATGACATCAGTAAAACGGTCTTGTTGAGTAGAGCCAAGCACCACTATTACAACCGGACGATTTAGCCCAGCGTCGTAGGCAATAACAAGATTGCCGCCAGCTAAATCCGTGTATCCAGTTTTAGATCCAATCAAGCCCGGTATCTGATTGACAAAATAGTTGGTGTTATTAGCTAAGTGATAATCTCCAGATTCATTGTACATTTGTACTGAGTCTTCTCGTGTTAACGAAAGGATATCTGGATTATTTTTTACAATATATTCCATTAAGAAAGCCATATCTTTGGCAGTGCTGTAAGCCCCAGCTTGATTTTTAGAGATATCTAGGCCGGTTGGGTTATAGAAGGTTGTGTCTTTTAAATTTAGTTCTTTAGCCCGAACATTCATCGCTTTCACAAAAGCTCCTGCTCCAGCATCTTCCTTAATCATATCCCCAGCAGCGATAGCTAATGCGTAAGCACCATCGTTTGAAGAAGAAATAAGCATTAAATCTGAGAGAGTTTCTCTAGCAAAAACCTCGTCCAATAATAGACCGCTGTCCCCTATCTGACTTAGAGCTTGGGAATTAATTTGTACCCCTGATTTTTTTGCGAGTATTTCGTCAGCTAAGAGGGCAGTCATTAATTTTGTGATAGAAGCTATGGCCAATTTTTCATCTTCATTCTTTTTATACAGAACCCTCTGGCTGTTAACATCCCAAACATAAGCTGCTTCCCCGACCAAAGCTATATCATCAAAATTCCTTCCCTCGTTATTGATAGGATTTAGAATTATCTCGCTTTCGGTAACTTCATCAGTTGCCTGATTGTTATGGCTATCGGCATTAATAAAAAATTTAGATGTCAGAGTCGTGCTAAATATCAAAAACAAAACACTACCAACCAAGATAAGTTGTTGTTTTACAGGCACTCCACCATCGGATCCTACTTCAGTGTAGTTAGTGACTGAATCATTATAGATATCATCAACTATAACCTCTTCATTTAAAAAAGGTTCGGTTGAATCAATGTCGTTGTTTTGGTCGTAATCTTCCATGTTATTTATTCTCATTTTCTATCTCCTTCTCAAAAGCTTCCAGTTTGTCTAATATATCAGGTCTGTCTGGTAAGTCTTGAATATTAGTGATACCCAAATGAGCTAACAAAATGGGGGTAACTGAAAAAAGATTGCTGTTTCCCTGTGATTGTTTCTCTATCAAGCCTCTGGTTAAAAGGTTGCGAATAATGAAGGAGGAATTAACACCGCGAATACTGTCAATGTCTGATCGAGATATTGGCCCACGGTATAAAATAATAGCCAAAGTTTCAGCTCCTGCTTTACCAATGTCACGTTTTAATTCATCTTTACGCATTCCTTCAATAAGATTGTCTAATTGAGGAATGGTAACTAATTGGACCTCTTTATCAGTTTCGAGTAGTCTAATTGCTCCTGACTTAAGACGGTTAGAAATAATTTCTAAATTATTAGATAGAGTTTCTTCGTTTATCTCTAATAACTTACAAAGTTCTTGTTTTTTAAAAGGCGTTCCCTTGTAGAACAAAATCCCTTCGATTTTAAGGTTTATTTCTAGGTCATCCATAATATACCGCCTGATTATAACACTATTTATACCTAGCCTTCCTTCATTATTCCCCTTGGTTCAACTGGTCATGCCTGGTTAGGATTAATGATACCTAGGCGTATTTGTCTGTTCAATACTTATTTCTATGTCAGCAAAATGTTCACTTTGGGCCACTAAGACACTACCTTGTTTGACTGATTCGAGAATAGCTAAAAAACCAACAATAATAAGTGGCCTCTCTCTATCATTATCCAATAATTCGCTAAAGCGTAGGTTCATTTGTTCCTTAACTCTCTTCTCTAGGCGCTCTATCATTTCTTCAAGAGAGATGATTTTTTTTACCCTAACTCGAGGTTGCTCTATCTTTTGTGGGAGGTTTTGTAAAACATCATAAATTGCTTGTCGTAAATTTTCTACGGTAGTGAATTTGTCAGTGACAAACAGTGGTTTTTTATTAGGTACATATTGTCGTTCGTGAAGGATGTTCTTACCAAATCTTTCTTCGATACCTTTAGAAATTTCTCTAAAAATAGCATAGCGACGTAATTTAATTTCTAGATCGTCTATTACCTCTTCCTCATCACTGCTTAAGTCTAAAATTGGTAATAAAGACTTAGATTTAATGAGTAACAGTGTGGAAGCTAGCTGTACAAAATAAATACTATTAGGCAAAGATTGTCTTTGCATATAAGACACCCTTTCCATATATTCGTCAGTTACTTTGGCTAGAGAAATGTCATTTATAAGTAGCTTGCGTTTCTCAACTAACTCGAGTAAAAGTTCTAGAGGACCTTCAAAAGCCTCTGTTTTCACTGGGAATAAGTCTACTTCGGCTGAAGAATTCATTGTCTAAATTGTAGCATGGGTAAGTTTAAATTCTTTAAATAGTAAACTGACCGTTTTGGTAGATAACTTTATTCTTGCCGTTTTTGAGAGTAGCGGTAACGGTTCGATTAGTGGTGGTTACAAAGTCACTATGGACAATTGAGTTGTTAAAACCAAGTTTATCCCAGTCACTGTTCTTCCATTTAGGGTCAATTTCCCCTAAATAACAGTCTCTAAACGATGCTCCGATTGCAACGTGACTGTTGCCGTACTTGCCGCCCATATTTTCATCATATAGAGTTTCTGCCATAAATTTGGTGATTCTTGATAGTCGACTATCAGTTAGTGAGAATTCACCCAACCTGTTCCCTCCTTCTATAGCTAGCATACTTTTAAGTACGTCGTAATTTTTACTTGCCTTGGATTTGATAACCTTTCCATTCTCAAACCATAATTGAATTCCTTCAATTTTCTTTCCGTTGCTATAGAAAGGTTGATTAAAGCGAATCCACCCCTTCGTCTCTCTCCAATTGGGAGAGGTAAAGACCTCATAGGATGGAATATTATTGCCCCCACCTGCTCGCCAGAATCTATTGTGGCCAATACCGACAGTCAAATCTACGTCTTCTCCTGACATATGAAGAGCTTCTATTTCCATTTTGGTTAATTTATTCGCTGTTTTCTGAACAGTTGAGTCAATCTTTTGCCAAATTTTAATCGGGTCTTTTTCATCGAGGTAACATGCTTTGATGATTTGATTCCAATACTGTCGTCCTGTAAGATTAGCTTCTTTTGCTCCGGCATCTGTGCCATAAAGCACGATAGTCCAGTTTAGTTTTCCGGCGTCTATCTTTTTTCTTTTGTAACTAATTGAGCCACTACGAGCTTTGTTATGAGTAAAGATTTTTTGAGTATTAATTTGGTTAAGCTCATGATGATCAGTTTGAGCTAAAACTAAAATCGTACAATCTATTTGATCGATCAAAGCTTTATTTAATTTCTCAGGTGAGAAAGTGAGCTGGTCCTCAGACGCAATCTTATAGAAGTCTTTTTGGAATTTATACTGAGAATCTGAACTAGGAAAAAATTGTCCGAGAGGATGATAACCATTTTTCAAAATAGCTTTTTGGAGATGAAAATATAATGGTTTAGCTACTTCTGGAACTAAGTAATGTACTACTGAACCAGGTTTTGGTTTCTCGTCATTCTTATCCCGCAGACCGAATTGCACTATTAATTCAGCGTATTTTTCAAGTATTTTATCACTAGGTGTGTAGCTTTGTTGCATATTATAGGTCACTGTCGTCAGATTTTTCTTCGGCGGAGAGTAGAGTGTCTATACGGTTAATATCTCTTGGGAAAAGAGTTGCTTCTTTAACGTTTTTAACTCCACAATATTTGGCCGTCAGTCGCTCAAGACCCATACCGATACCTCCGTGAGGTGGAATTCCATACTTAAAAGCTTGTAAATAGAATTCAAACTTATCAGGGTCCAAACCTTTCTTTGTAATTCTCTCCTTTAATTCCTCATAGTCATGAACTCTTTGTCCACCAGAACACATTTCTAAACCTCTGAATAGTAGGTCAAAACTACGAGTATACTCAGGATCCTTTGGTTCTATGTGGGTATAGAAAGGTCTCTTGCTAGTTGGAAAATGAGTAACGAAAACAAAATCTGACCCAAGGTTATTTTTTGCATACTCACAAAGAAAGCGTTCGTCTTCAGGCTCCAAATCTGGTTCTTTTGTTTTATCAACACCGGTTTCTTTTTTAATGAGTTCTTGGGCCTCACGGAGTGTCATGACTGGAAATTCTTCAGGAACTAAAGCTTCCTCGACTCCTAGTAAAGCAAGTTCTTTTTGACATTGGCTATTTACTGCTTCCGTCATATAAGTCATTAGTTTTGCTGTCAGAGCAATAACATCTTTGTGATCCTTGATAAAACCCATCTCTAAGTCGAGCATAGCAATCTCACTGAGATGTCGAGTTGTGGCACTTTTTTCTGCTCGAAAGGTCGTTCCGGTAGAGAAAACTCTTTCAAAAACTCCTACCATAATTTGTTTATAAAGTTGTGGACTCGTTGCTAAAGAAGCACTACGTTCTTTGAAGTATTCAACCTTAAACACCTCAGCTCCTCCTTCGGCGTCACCTCCTACCAATTTAGGAGCTTGAAACTCAGTAAAATTTTCTGCTATTAAAAAATTTCTGAAGGCAGAGATTATAGTTGCCTGGACTTTAAAAATTGCCTGCTCCTGTGGTCGTCGTAGTGTTAGCGGTCGGTTGTCCAGTAAGGTGTCTATAGAGAGATTGCTAGCCAGATCAAAAGGCATAGCTTCAGCTTTGTTTAGAATCTGTATCTCAGTTATCTCGAGTTCGATATCACCGTTTGGTACCTTATTGTTTATCATCTTTTCAGGCCGTTTATTAACTATTCCCGTAACCTCAACTGATGATTCTGGACTGGCGTCTTTAGCTATCTCTAGGACTTCTGGCTTACCAAAAACCACTCCTTGTACCACGCTAGAATAGTCACGAAAGTCAAAGAAAGCCATTTTTCCCTGTAAACGAACAACGTCAACAACACCATTAATGGTCACTGTCTCTCCTATGTGTTCAGTTAAATTATTTAAAAGTATACGTTCCATATATTTTTTGCTGCAATAAACGTTCTGTAATTTTATTCGTCAAAACCTAAAGATTTCAAATGCCACGTAAAACGCCCCTGCATGCATATTAATTACTAATACGAACGCAGGGGCGATTACAATTTGTTAATTGTTTGTCGCGGTGCCACCCTACTTCGTCCCGTTCTTAGAGAACAGGACCTTATTTTTCGACCACGCTATTTCGGGCGTTCCCGGGGGGTTCTACTCAAATGAGCTTAATAATAAGCTTATATTTTCCTCCCCCACCTCCACGGTGTCAGCCGTTTCGTTGGTTTATTAAACAATAGCATGCTTATAATTCGATGCCAACAGCTTTGCGGACACGGCCTAAAGTTTGATTGGAAACTGCCTTAGCTTTGGTAGCCCCATCTTGGAGAATGTTTTTTACCTCATCGTCGCTAATAGACTCTCTCTTTTCACGCATCGGTTTGATAACTTCTTCGATGTCTTCTGTTAGAATATTTTTCAGCTCGCCATATTGCCCTTTGTGCTTTTCGTATAGTTCATCCAGTTCCGCTGTACTTCTAAAGAGACTATGGATGGCGTAGACATTTTCAGGTCTCTCCCCTGTTGAATCAGTCACAATGCTCATTACTGATTTTTTAATTTCTTCTTTAGTACCGAACAAGGGGATGGTATTTTTATAACTTTTACTCATTTTAGATCCATCGGTACCAGGAACTATTCCTACCCCATCTAGTATTACAGTAGTTGGTTCCTTTAAAATCTCACCATAAGCACGGTTGAATTTACCAACGGCCTCTCTAGTGTATTCTAAATGTTGTCGTTGGTCTTCACCTACTGGAACTTCGTCAATATCATAAAGGGTAATGTCAGCTGCTTGCAACATTGGATAGGTAAACAGTCCAGCGTTCGGTTCCCCGCCTTTAGCCACTTTGTCTTTATAGGCATGGCTTTGCATCAGAAAAGGTACTGTCACTAAACAATTTAATATCCATCCTAGTTCAGTATGATCTGGATTATCAGACTGACGGAAAATAGTCACTTTCTGGGGATCTATACCAATAGCCAGATAATCTTTTACGATATTTAGAATATTTTTTTGTAGTAATTCAGGATCACGAACAGAGGTTAAAGCATGATAATCTGCGACCATAAGAAAACTTTCATAATCCTCGTAGACTTCTTTGAATGGTTTCAGAGCACCAAAATAATTGCCAATATGTAGATCCCCGCTAGGTTGTAGTCCTGTAAATAATCGTTTTTTCATTCTGTTAGTTTAGCAAGTAGTTATCGGGTTAGCAAAATTTTCTATTTAGAAGATATTATTTTTTGAGGGGAAATTCCAAGCTAAAAGTTGAACCCTCACCTTCTCCAGCGGAGGCTGCAGAAATATCACCTCCCATATCGTTGGCCATTTTCTTTGCGATATACAACCCTAATCCAGTCCCGGCTGTATTAATATTGTGAGCATTGTCTGCGCGTTCAAATTTGTTAAACATTTCCTCGATAGTTTCAGTAGACATACCTACTCCAGTATCAATAATATCTACTAAAATACGTTTAGGATGCACCTTCTCGTAAACCGTTACTTTAATAGATCCGTGTGGAGTGTATTTAATAGCGTTGTTTATTAGATTATGGATAATCTGTCTAGTTTTCCCAATGTCAGCATTTATTATTCCTTGCGATTTCAGGTTTGATTTAAAAGTCAGAAGAAGTCCCTGTTTGACAGCTTGTTGGCGCAGATCATCAACGATATTTTTAGTTAGTTGGCTTAAATTGACATCTGTATAATCATATTTCATATTGCCAGCTTGGATACGAGAGACATTGAGATAATCTTCCACTGATGAAGCCATATAGCTACTAGATTTTTCTATATGTTCTACTGCCTCCTCAGCTTTTTTTGGTAACTTGCCAAAAGATCCTTCCAACAACATAGAGGCATAACCGCGGATAGATGTCAGAGGACTGCGTAGCTGGTGGGAGGCAATGGAAACAAATTCGGATTTCATCTTGTCTAATACTTTGAGCCGATCATTGGCCTTCTGTAACTTAAGTGCCAAATCTTCAATTTCCTTTCTTTGTTCAAACTCTTTGCGGACACTCTGGATAAGAAGATAGCCAGCTACAGTAGTGAAAACTAGAGTCAAGCCGGCTATTATCTTCAGTAGTTCAGACTCTACAAAAATCAAAGAACATACAAGAGCCCATAGAACTACCACTAGAACTTGCGCTCCAGCTATCTGAATTTTGAATGCTTCAAATTGGACAATACAATATGCAATAAGGAATGCAAAAACTGGCATTCCAAATAAACCATACTGACTGATAGTCCAGTTATCAGTAAAACTACTAATAATGTTACCTGAAGTGAAAGATAGGAGAAAAGTTAGTAAACCAGTTACAAAAAGAAGTAACACCCGACGCCTGTGTTTTTCCGTAATCCGTAAAGCTTTAACTGCGGTAACGAAGATTAGTATTATAAATATTAAGTTTAAAATATAAGTATAATATTTAGCTATTGGGCCTTCGATACTTTCACAACTAGAAAGAGCTATTGATTCTAGATTGTAAGTGGTTGGTAAGAGGATAATTAATGGTAAAAGTAAAAAGGAAATAGCTAGGTTAAGTTTAAAATTAGGAATACTTTTAAAAGCAAAAATATAAAATATATAGAAAGCAATTGCATAAGTAAGAGGCTCTATTAAAACCTGCATTGACCAAGCAAACATAACTAAAGCGGGATCATTAGTTGCCCACAATGAGACATCTAACAAAGCCCACAAGCTGAAGAGAATTACAAAAATTAATAGAAGACGAGAGATGATGAGCTTTGGATTATTGAAAAAAATCAGCAACCCTACTGCAAGAGCTGAAAAGATAGCAATAAAATGGGAGTAATTTATCAATAAGGGTACATTTGAAGAAATGAAAACAAATGAGGCTGCTTCCCATGGGCAGTATAATAATTGCATAATATTATTCCGTTAGATTTTCTTCTAAATCATTAATAATCTCAAAATCCCTTTGGACAATAGTTTTGTAATAAGTAGCTGTGACAGAAATAAAAATTAATGCCAGTATGATGTAGAGAAGAATTTTCGAAAGTTTTTCACTCATAAAAGTTTATACGTCCTTTGTTCATGGTACATTATTAACAATTAAAGAGATTTTAATCCTGGGGATTACCAAAGCTCTTATAAGAATAACAATATGAAAAATGATTTTGGGCCAGTATGGTCATGTAACGAATGGGATCCTCTTGAAGAAGTCATAGTTGGTTCAGTTGAGAATGCTACGGTACCTATCTGGAATCAATACTTAGCATCTACGACGCCCAAGCATGCTAAATGGTTTTTTGAACAACATGGAGGAAAACCTTTTCCTGGAGACATGATTGAAAAAGCCACGATTGAGTTGGACGGATTGGTTAAGACTCTTAAACAGCTCGATATTATAGTTCATCGTCCTGACAAGCAAGATTTTAATACCGAATACAGTTCTCCTTGGTGGAGTAGTCAAGGGCTTTATTCTGCTATGCCTCGAGATGTAATGATGATTATCGGAGATACGATAGTTGAAGCTCCTATGGCTTGGCGTTCTCGTTACTTCGAAATTTTCGCCTTCAGGAGATTGATGGAAGGATACTTTAAAGATGGTGCCAGATGGTTGGCTGCCCCTAAACCTAGTATGGCGGAAGGTTTCTATAATCCCGAGTATGACCCAAGCCAAGCTACTAAAGATGGAGTTCGTCAGTTTGTTATAACTGAAAAAGAAATAGCATTTGATGCAGCCGACTTCACTAGATGTGGTAAAGATATTTTTGTACAAAAAAGTAATGTCACCAATGCTATTGGAATAGAATGGGTACGCCGTCATATTGGATCAGAATTCAATATCCACGAAGTGGAGTTTGATGATGAGAATCCTATGCATATTGATACTACTATTGTTCCCCTAGCTCCAGGTAAACTTATGATAAATCCTTCCTGGGTAAGAAGAGAACAAATTCCTAAAATGTTTGATTCTTGGGAGATTATCGAAGCCCCGGAACCTGTTAAACCATATGATTCGGCACTTTATTTCTCAAGTGATTGGCTTACTATGAATTTTTTAAGCATCGATGAGAAACGCATTATAGTAGAAGAGAATGAAGAACCATTGATTAAGCTTTTACAAAAACATGGTTTTGAACCCATTCCTATCCCCTTCCGTAATTTTTATCCATTCGGTGGTTCTATTCATTGTGCTACAGCTGATATTCGTAGACGAGGTGAATTAAAATCATATTTTGACTAATTTCCTTGTGTAACAATCAACAACGCTCCGCTTGAAATTAAAAGAACCCCAATTATTTTTAAACTTAACGGTAATCCAGAAAGCTGTCTTCTTTGTGAAGAAGAGCTTAAGCGAGCTAGAAAAAAACCAAACATTAAGGTAAAGATTGGATGAAAAGCATTAAATGAACTAACGGCCATAATAGATGGACCTATAACGATTGCTAATTGATTTGTGATAGCTGATAAAGCGTAAAGTGATTCATTTAGGAATTGTATACCCAATACTTTGAAATCTAATTGAGACACAAAATCTTGAAACTGTTTTCGGTACGGAGGCCAAGTTGTCCAAATCACACTGCTTAAAAATGTCATACCTAATCCGTTCCAGAATAGAGAAGCTAAGAAGTTACCGCTTATTGTCGAATCTTTGAACAAAAAGTATCCCAAACTGATGACGGCAGAAGCGCAGAACATTAATAATAAAGTATGGGTATCTAGTTTCTTGTTTTCTGGGACAAAATTTAGAAAACCAGCTCCAAGAATGATTATTACGGTACCGAAAATATGGATAAGCGAAGGTATTTCTGCAAATAATAGGAGGCCGAATATCAAAGAAAATATAGGGATGGTTTGAAATAAAGGAGTAACGTTAACTGCTCCACCGCGCTGCAAAGAATAAAAATATGGAATCAACCACAGTACTTCCAGCATACCAGCTCCAAATGCGTTAAGAGCTGCTATCTTCGGTATGTTTAGCAAAGAAATTTGGTTTATTCCTAGCAAGAAAATAACTGTGGCAATACTTATAACTAAGCCAAAGAAACCAGAAATTAATATAAGACGACCTGGGGCATCAACATTATTTTGTCCTTTAGTTTTTTTATTTAGCTTCTTTAACAGCCACTCGTCTACAAACCCAACCCCCACATCTGCTCCTGTAGATACGAGAGATAATATTACCCAGGGAGTCGTAATTAAAATGAAAAGACCTAATATTCCGCCAGACAAAAAACTTAATTCCATAGTACAGAATCAATTTTTGTCATAATAAAAAAAGTAAGATAAACGGTAACATCAACCACCAAAAGAAGCTTTGTTCAGAACCGAATAGATAATTTATGGGAGAGCCAGGCGTGATTATATCGGTGACAGGAAGAACATGATAGCTGTATATCATAATAAGAACAGTTCCGGCGGTTGCTAATAAAAACTTTTTCCAAAAGCCTTCAAATAAATTCTCGTCATATTCTCGAGGTAAGATGCGTGAAAAAAGTTTAGTCGAGAGAAAAGTGAAAGTAGCAAAAACCAAAATCATTAATATCGCTTTCGATTTTTGACTATCAGTATTGTTAAGCAGCACTTCGTAGTAAGGAAATTCTACAGATATAAGCAAAGCAAAATATAAACCCAGAATTAAGTTAGTGATACTCTGTCTACCAAACTTCACAGCATAGAATAAAAAGCCGCTAAAAATCACTATCAAAAACAAACATTCCTTTAAAAAAGAAATAATAGTTGCTGTATCCATGTGCTTATATTATAGACCCAGCGAACTCATTGTTGAAGAGATCTGCTGGATAACTATTCCCTACTTAATATGGTCGGTAGCTAGTTTACTAGCGTCCTGTATGTGTTTGAAACGGTCATTCATAAGTTTAACCCCGCCGAACCAACGGGTTACACATATAATGCAATCGGTGACATTTTCTTTTTGCATAATATTAAGTATGACTAAACCAGCTCCTGTCTCACCATCATCGCTCTTTGTTTCGTAAACAGCCCCTTCATGGGTGATGCGGGTAGCCCAACTATTGTGAGTTGCTCTAGCGTACTTTTTGTTTGTCTTAAGTCGTGTTAAAAAATCTTTTATTTCTTGACGTGACTTAACTAGTCCATAACTAACTGAGTAGACACTACCACGATCTTTAATAATTTTTTCTAACAAAACAAATGGTTCCCGTGGCTTCTTGGAATTTCCAAAATCAAATTGAGTTGATTGACGAGGCATAGGACTGCTAGCTATGTCGAGATGCTTTTATCTCGCGCACTTTAAATACCTTCTTCTTTTAGTTCTTCAATTAATTTTTTAGCCTTACGAGAAAGTTTTTGTGGCAAATCTATGTGTATCTTCACCATAAAATCACCGCGGTTATTACTGTAACTAGTAGGTACCCCTTTGTTTTTGATGCGTAACAACTCTCCGTGCTTAATGCCTGCCGGAATCTTTATTTCTACTGAATTATCTAGTGTCTCAACCGAATAAAAGTTACCTAATAAGGCGTCCGATAACTTAATATGCAGGTTGGTATAAAGAGTCGAACCTTCTCGGGTAATGGTCTTATGTGGCTTTACATGAATCTTTATGTAAAGGTCACCGGGAGCTCCATTATTAATAGCCTCTCCACGGGCTGTCATACGGATCATTTCACCATTTTGCACTCCGGCAGGGATATTAATTTCTATTTCTTCCTCTCCCCTCTTAACACCAGAACCCTCACAATCGGGACATTTTTCTTTCGGTATTTTTCCTTTGCCCTGACACATATCGCATTCACGTACTGTCTGGACTTGTCCCATAAAGGTATTGCGAGTTTCCCTGATTCTGCCCTGTCCGTTACAAGAAGTACAATTTATCAGTTCAGTATCTGGCTTAGCTCCTGAGCCATCACATTTGTCACAGATATTATTCTTATTCAACAGAACTTTTCGAACGGTGCCAAAAACCGCTTCTTTGAAAGAGAGTTCTATATCAATAGAGATATCTCGGCCGCGATTCTGTCGCCCTCGCTGTCCGCCAAAAAAATCACCAAACATATCTGATACATCAAATTCAAAACCACCTCCACTGGCTGCTTGTTGGAAGTCTGACCAGTTAAAGCCACCCGCTCCAGATTGAGAACCACCTCCTGCATTCTGATAGGCATGGCCGTAAGTATCGTATTCGACTCTCTTTTTCTCATCTCCTAAAACAGCATAAGCCTCACTAATTTCTTTGAATTTAGCTTCATTACCAGTTTTTTTATCTGGATGGTGTTGGGCGGCTAGTTTGCGAAAAGCTTTTTTCACCTCGTCTTTAGTGGCGTTTTTTGATATCCCCAAAATGTTGTAATAATCTTTTGCCATATCTTGCTGTTATCTTACTTTTTTCATAACTGCTTTACAATGACTGCAAAATAATTTTGCAGTCATAAAAAACAATTATTTGGTCTCCTCGTCGTTCTCTCCTTCTTTGGTCACATCTGCGTCTCTAACATTTTCTTCTTTGCCTTCACCTCCCTTCTCATCCTTCCCTGGTTCGGTAGCGGCTTTTTGCATAACCTCGCCAATTTTGGACATTTCGGTTGATAAATTCTCGGATGCTTTTTTAATGGCATCATGGTCTTCCTTATCCTTAACTTCCTTAAGAGCAGTTATCTTTTCATTGAGACTTTTTACAATTTCTTCCCCCGCTGCCTCCCCATGATCTCTTATGCTTTTCTCAGCAGTGTATATTAATTGTTCTGCCAAGTTGCGAGCCTCAACCATTTTTTGTTTTTGCTTATCTGTTTCAGCATTAGCTTCGGCTTCAGTTTTCATCTTCTCTATGTCTTCTTCAGTGAGACCTGAGTTAGCCTCGATTCTAATTGTCTGCTCCTTACCAGTAGACTTGTCTTTAGCAGTAACATTTAGAACACCATTACTATCAACGTCAAAAGTAACTTCGATTTGCGGAATGCCTCGAGGAGCTGGTGGAATACCGTCTAATACAAAGCGTCCTAGTGATTTATTATCCTCCGCCATCGGTCTTTCTCCTTGTGTGATATGAATTTCTGTAGATGTTTGATTGTCGGCAGCGGTTGAGAATACTTGTTCTTTTTTAGTTGGAATATGAGTATTTTTTTCAATCAATTTAGTGGTAACTCCCCCCATAGTTTCGATACCTAATGATAGAGGAATAACATCAACTAAAGTAATGTCCCGTACGTCTCCTTGGAAAATACCAGCCTGAATAGCTGCTCCTTGGGCCACTACTTCGTCTGGGTTAATTGTTTTGTTAGGCTCTTTTCCAAAAAATTTTTTAACCGCTTCCACAATTGCTGGCATTCTAGTTTGTCCTCCAACTAGAATAATTTCATCGATTTCTTCTTTCGAAAATGAGGAAGCTTCAATAGCGCGTTTAGTAATCTCGATTGATCGGTCGATATAGTCACCAGCAAGCTCTTCCAACTTAGATCTAGTTAGAGTAATCAAAAGGTTTTTAGGGACTCCGTCAATATTGGCAATAAATGGAATGTTAATTTCAGTCTCTCCTGAGCTAGATAATTCTTTCTTAGCTTTTTCTGATTCATCGTCTAGACGCTGTAGAGCTAAAGGATCTTTACTAAGATCGATTCCTTCTTCTTTTTTAAATTCATTAATTAAATATCTAACAACTTGCTGGTCGATATCGCGACCGCCCATATGTGCATCTCCGTCAGTAGACTGAACCTCTACCACATCATCACCAACTTCTAGCACAGTGACATCGAAGGTACCACCTCCAAAGTCATAGACTACGATTTTTTCATCTTTCTTACGGTTAAAACCATAAGCTAAAGCGGCTGCGGTCGGTTCATTGATGATTCTCTTAACATCTAAGCCAGCAATTTTTCCAGCGTCTTGGGTGGCTTTTCTTTGCGTATCATTAAAATAAGCCGGTACGGTAATAACCGCTTCAGTGATTTTTTCTCCAATTTTAGCTTCAGCATCCGCTTTCAGTTTGGAAAGTATCATGGCAGACACTTCTTCTGGTCGTAGGTCTTTATCACCCAAATGGACCAAAACTCCACCTGAATCACTTTTCTTAACTTCATAAGGAACTACCTCCTTATCGCGCTGAACAGCCTCATCGTCAAAATTATGACCCATAAAGCGCTTTATACCGTAAACTGTATTCTGTGGATTGGTAACAGCTTGTCGTCTAGCTATTTGCCCTACCAGACGCTCACCTTTTTTTGAGATAGCTACTACTGATGGAGTTGTTCTATTACCCTCAGCATTTTCAATTATCATCGGCTCTCCAGCTTCTATAATAGCTACTGCTGAGTTTGTAGTTCCTAAATCTATTCCTAGTATTTTAGACATATTGAATTTATAGATTAACTTTGAATAATAACTTTTGTTGGTCTAATTATATTGCCATTGCGGATATAACCTTTTTGGATTATCTCTATTACAGTATCTGAATCCTTGCCTTTATCCCCGACTGACATAGCTTCGTGACGATTTGGATCAAATTGTTCTCCTAAGGCAGGAATTTCTTCGACGTTGAATTTCTTAAAAATCGAAAATAACTGATTCTTTATACCCTCAACGCCTTTTCGCCAATCTTCATTTACTGATTCCCAAGTTTCAGTGTCTGAAATAGCCATATCAAAACTGTCCATTAATGGCAAAAGTGAAATTAAAAAACCGTTTAGAGCATTTTCTATTTCTACTTTACTTTGTTCTGTAACTCGTTTTCGAGAGTTTAGAAAGTCAGCTTTGGCTCTTTGTAGTTCCTCTAGATGGTTACGTTTCTCCTCCTCGCAATTCTTAAGTTTAGCTTTTAATTTTGAAATTTTATCTTTGTGATTTTCTTCTTCTTCAACGATTTGAGTTTCTTCGGCGTGGTTTTCTTTCGTGTATTCGAACTCAGTCTCGTCGTTTTTCATATCTTTCTTATCCATGTCAAACAGCATTATATCTATGATTATGCATCTTGTAAAGATTACCGTTTATTATCTATAAACCAACAACAAAAAATCCTCTTGCGAGGATTTTGTTGTTATCGCTTAGACCATTGTGGTCTACGACGAGCTTTGAGAAGTCCAAATTTCTTTCTTTCAACAGAACGTGGATCGCGCTTGAGGAAACCTAAAGGTTTAAGAATTGAACGGCGATCGGCTTTTTCTTCTACCAGGGCGCGAGCTATACCTAGTCGGATAGCTTCTGATTGAGCTGAAAGGCCGCTACCTTTAACATGCACAGAGATTGCATAGTCGCCAACTCCAGCACCGTCAGCCTTTAGTACAGACATCACTGTCTTTTCAAAAGCATCATTTTCAAAATAATCAGATAAACTTTTATCGTTGATTACTATGGTAGTTTCTTTAGCAGGCGTAAGTCGTACTCGTGCAGATGCAGTTTTGCGACGTCCAATGCCTTCAATGTATGTGTCTTTTGCCATAATATCTACTCGGTTACGATTAAATTCTTCATCATTACTGCCTGTAATTTATTTTTAGGTAGCATACCCTTGATTGTTCTTCGAACAACCTCAGAATAACCTAAACGCTTACCTAAATGCTCTAAGGTTTCCTCACTTCGTCCTCCAGGATAACCTGAGTAAGACTGGTAAATTTCTCCTTTCTTTTTGTCTGGGATATCCATTTTACTTGCGTTCTCAATAGTTACTGAGACAGGTGCTACAACGTTATTTACAAAATCAGGTAAATCTTTTCCTTGTAAATAGGTAGCTGCCTCGGTAGCGATATTACCGAGTCGTTTATTAGTAGCGTCAATTTTATATTCGCGAATTTCCATATTTTTATTCTACGTATTCAATTACGGCTTCGTCTCGACCAGCCTTAGTTCGACCCATTTTGATAATTCTGGTGTAGCCTCCACTACGAGCCTTGAATTTAGGAGCGATATCTTCAAATAGAGTTTTGATTGTCTCAGCTTTTGGCTCACCTAAAGCAGTAGCTGCTTTTCTACGTGCCGCAATGCTTCCTTCTTTAGCATAGGTAACAAGTCTTTCAGCAAAAGGACGTAATTCCTTTGCTTTTGCTTCTGTCGTCTTTATTTTGCCGTGTTCAATCAAAGAAACAGCTAAACCTCGCATTAATGCGGTTCTCTGGCGAGTTGGTCTCCCTAGTGTTCTGTTCTTATTTCCGTGTCTCATAATTAATCATTTAAAGCTGTCCCCATAGTTTTTAGAAGGTTAATAATTTCTTCTACACCCTTAGGGCCAATTCCGTCGAGGGCTAGAATATCATCTTTTTTCTTTCGCACAAGACCTCCTACTGTTCGAATGTTAGCTTCTTCCAAAGCAGACAAAGTTCGAGCCGAAAGATCTAATGTTTCAATGCGGGTTTTTAGTAAGTCAGAATCAATTTCGACTTCATTATTTGAATCCACATCTGCTTCGCTAACTTCTTTTTTAGGTTCAATCTCTTCGTCTTTGAAACCTATAATAGACTTCAGTTGATGAATCATTACTTCTATAGATTGTTCCAGAGCTTTACGCGGAGTGACAGTCCCGTCTGTTTCAATCATTATCCTTAGTCGGTTGTAATCAGTTCGATCTCCGACACGCATATTTTCTACCTCGTAGTTGGCTCGTCTGATAGGTGTAAAAACAGCATCCATAGCGATAACTCCAACCTCCACTTTATTT
Organism: uncultured Candidatus Saccharibacteria bacterium; assembly: GCA_964611205.1. Classification (GTDB taxonomy): domain Bacteria; phylum Patescibacteriota; class Minisyncoccia; order Phycocordibacterales; family UBA918; genus OLB19. The sequence continues at coordinate 192,339 of CAZSZB010000001.1, forward strand.
TTTTGGTGAATTTCTCGAGCCACATATCCCATTCCGTTTTCAACAGTAATTTCCATTTCTAATTCAGTTGTTTTATTAGTTATTTCTGCAATCGGTTGATCTGGTGAAAGAATTTCGATTTGTGAAGGAGCGTCGATATCTTTAGCAGTAATAATACCTAACCCTTTCTTTTTTAGGGTCATCGTAATAGGTTCGTCTGAGTGAGATTTTATACGAACTCTTTTTAAGTTCAATAAAATAGTAATTACATCTTCGCGCACTCCAGCGATGGTAGAAAATTCATGTTCAACTCCTGTAATTTTTACATGAGTGATGGCGGAACCTGGTAGTGATGAAAGAATAATTCTTCGTAATGAATTACCAAGAGTGTGTCCATATCCAGGATAAAAACCATCTATTTCATAAGTACCACGAAATTCTTCTTCTTTAACTACTCGTGGTTTTGATGGCAAAGATACTTTTGTTTCTAACATACTTTTGTGTGTTATAAATTAATAATTTTATCGACTGTAATACTCCATTACCTGTGCTGGATCGAACAGTGTTTCAGTAGGTTCATAAACTGGAAGACTAACAACAACTCCTGTGAGTTTCTTAACATCGAATGATAGCCAGGCTGGGACAGCAGCATTTTCATGTCTTTCAGCTATATCGATAAATAAACCAGTATCTTTGCTTCCTTCGCGGACAGAAATCTCATCCCCTTGACGCACCTTGTGAGACGGTACAGTCATTTTTTTACCGTTAATTACAATATGTCCGTGGGAGACCATTTGACGCGCTAGACGGCGAGTTTTAGCCAAACCAAGACGATATACAGTGTTATCGAGACGTGACTCCAGTCTTTGCATCAATAGTTCTATAGGCTGATGGCTTTTTGACATAGCTTCATCAACGTAACGACGTAGTTGCTTTTCAGAAATACCATAACTAAAACGCATTTTCTGCTTTTCTATCAACTGACGCTTATAGTCACTCATTTGTCCTGGTCGGCCACGCTTTTTGTTGCGACTAGAACGAGCTTCAGAGAGGGCGAATTTTTGAGTTTGAGTTTTTTCAAAAATTGGAGCTCCTAAACGTTTAGCTATTTTAAATTTTGGACCTATTTTCATAATATATTTTCTACGTTTATGTGACTAGACGCGACGCGCTTTCTTAGGACGTGGACCATTGTGAGGTACCGGTGTCTTATCCGTAATGCTTGTAATGGCCACTCCTTTACCAGCAAAAGCTCGGAGTGAAGATTCTCGACCTGCTCCGACTCCTTTGATGATGACGGCAGCTTCCTTCATGCCCATTTGTACTGCTTTGTCTCCAATTACTTCACCGATTTTAGCAGCCGCGAAAGGCGTGCTTTTGCGAGAACCCTTAAAGCCTAAAGCGCCACTACTAGCAGCTATTAAAGAGTTACCTTTTGGATCGCATAAAGTCAGGATTGTATTATTGAAAGTAGCTATAATATTTAGTCTACCTGAATTTACTTTTTTCTTAGGAACGCGATTAAGAGCACGAGAAGTTCCCGCTACATCTGATCCGCCCCCTTTTTTTATGATTCGTTTCTTACCCATAGGAAATTTAAATTAAATAAAAGAAAGTTTGTATTTTAAGTCTTTTCTAGCTTACGCTTACCACTACCCATAGTCTTCTTCACACCTTTAAGAGTTCGAGCGTTTGTTTTCGTACGTTGACCTCGTACAGGTAGACGCTTAGCGTGTCGAGAACCGCGGTATGAACCGATGTCCTTTAAACGTTTTATAGAACCAGCGATAGATCTTTTTAGTTCTCCCTCTATAGCAAAAGACTCTACTTTTTCGCGAATAGCATTTTCTTGTTCTGTACTCAAGTCTGTAGGCTTGGTAAATTGTTTTATACCTAACTCATTTAGTATTTCTATTGCTCGAGGACGACCAATACCATGCACAGCTGTTAAGCCGAATTCTAAGTGTTTGTCGTCTGGAATTGTGATACCTGAAATTCTCATATTTATCCTTGTCTTTGTTTATGTCGGGGTTTCAACTTGTTGATCACATATATGCGACCACGGCGTCGGACGATGATGTCGTCTGGACTAATTTTTTTTACAGATGAGCGAACTTTCATGAGTTATTTTAATTAAAACGTTTTACGATGCGATGTTGACTACCATACTGATCAGGTTGTATAGCCACCTTGTCACCAACCAAGACTCTAATCCTAAAACGTCGCATCTTACCAGCTAGGTGAGCCATGATAAGTTCCTTGTTATCATCTAGTACAACACGAAAAAGCGCATTAGGTAGTGCCTCTTCTACGGTACCGTAGATTAAATTATCTTGATTCTGTGACTGATCCATTAAACGTGCGTGATTTTAGCAGATACACAGTGATACGTCAACATCAAGATAAGATAACATCTGTTAATAATCTGTTCGATGATACTTTTATGACTGTCTTTCTACCACTTCAATGATTTCTATTTTGTTTGTAGCGCTTGGGAATTTAGTTTTCCAGAATGGTCTGATTACAGCTTCAGCGCTTCTGATTGCTGGGTAGCCTCCCAAAATAGAAGGTAAGGCAGTTTTGTTAGCATCAAGTAAATCAGTTTTTAACTTACTTTCTTCATACTCCCAAATCAAAGTGGGCTTCCCTACCAATTTGAAAGTTAGAGAATCTAAAACTGAAATATCTTGGGCAGTAGTGGTGGCCGAATCATAACTGAAATTTAAATTAGCGTAGTCTTCTATTCTTACTGGATTACCTTCGTAACCTGACACTGAAGCGGCAGCTATGTATTTAGCAAAATCTTTAGCCGCAAATAAAGGTACTCGAACTGTAACTTTTTCTTTTATGGTTGCTTGATCATCTCCTGATTCTACAGCTGGAAGTGATTGGTGGGTAAAGGTTTCCGAGTTAGAGAATTTTATAAAGTCAGCTGGAAGTTCAGAATCTAGACGCTGTTTAAGAGAATTTCGTAATTCCTCCCGTAGACTTTCTTGGACTACAGACAATTCATTTTCTTCAATTATGAATTTTTCTCCAGAAAAGCCACCCGCCATATTTTCGACTGATTCAGCGTAAACTGTTTCGTATTCAGGGTAGTCTTTGAAGCCTGGAATAGTGAATTTTGTAGGAGGTAAATTATATTCTGACCCGGCTTCTGAGGCATAAACCTCAGCCGTTACAACACCGGGAACAATATCCCCAGATGGACCTACCGAATATCCGGGCACCATCACTGAGTCTTTCACTTTAAAAATCAAACCTTCTGGACTTTCAAAACGCGTGTTGGTTACCAATCTGATAGGTTTGGTTTGGTGGGTGTTATAAATAAGTATTTTTCCTGTAGCTTGTGTAAAAGCTTCCTCTTTTCCTGTGGCAGTAACTTGTCTTTCTCCTTCTGCTTCAAGAGTCATTATTTCATAATTTAACTCCCCTTCTTCGGGAATCTTATATGCAGTAAAGGTAGCGTTTAGGTTGGGTTCTTTAAAGTGCGGATAGACAGTCACTTTCGCACCTTGCATCAAGAAACTACTAGCTACACCTATACCAAGGATAACTAGAATGATACCAATTAGATAAATTGTCGATTTGGGTTTTCTGTTACTAGGGGCTCTTCGCAACTTAACATCGCCATCTTTACTGATTGTACTTTGTTTAGGTGCTGTTGTAGCTACCGGAGACTTAGTCGTCACCTCTGCCCGACGCTTTTTTCGTGATTCGGCTGGACGAATGTCTTGTAAATTCCACTTTTGACTCATATTGATTAGTATAACTACTTCTTCACTAATTGCCTAGAATAATAATAAACAGAAAGCAGGAGAGCGGAATCACTGAGCTCTAAATGAGGGAATATTTTTTCAGATATAAGCAGTATTATATGGTCTCGTCTGGTGGCTTCTTTAGCTCCATTTTTTAAATGTTCAATATAAAATTCTTCTGTCAGTCTGTCTGTATGTAAGAATAAAGTTTCAGCAATAGACAAAGAGTCTCCTGTCTCCTTGAATAATGAAGCTAATTTTAAATCAAACGCCGAAAAAGTGGCTTGTATCTGGTCATTGCTTTTTGTACTCGCTGCGAATTCGTTTTTTAAAAGACCATAAGCTTCTTCCTGTGGAATTTGAGCAAGATTTTCAATCTCTCTAGCTAGAGTACGTGATCCGTAAGGAATGTGATTAGTGTAAGTAAGAATATTGTCACGCACAATACCCATTTCCACCGCCTCATCAGTCACATCAATTAGACAAGCTTCTGCTGTGTTGGGTCTCATGTGTCGCAGAGTGTTGTAATAGATGGACATAAAAGAATCAAAACCAATAGTGGCTTTAGGTAGGATCTTCTCTACCGACTCGTTTATGGTGTCGATTAAAGATTGCTCAGTAAGAACTGTTAAATATGATAATTCCAATCTGTTACCTTTAGGTGAATTATCAATATCTGTTTGGTAACCATTAACTCTCCAGCTTATCGATTTCTGATTTATTATGGTCAGATTACTATCCTTTATTTTTGATTTAGAAGCAGATGATTTAACTTCTTTCTCAGCCGCTGCCTCCAATTGCTTAATTAACTTTTCGTTTACTACAAAAGGTTCTTTGTTTTCGTACTTTATACTTTTGGTTACAGTTAAAGACCAGGGTGCGCTTATCGTAATTTTAACTGAGTCCACTCTCTGCCGAGAATCATACTGGTGCATTTTTTTTAAACCAACACTGCCAAACTCCAAAAAAGAGTTTATCAGAGTAGTTTGTATATGTTTTAGAACACTTTTGTCTGTCTTTCCTTTGAAAAGACAACTCTCACGGTGTGACCATATTATGGTTGGAGTAGATTGTTCTGGTTTGTAGTGTACTAATGCCATCCCGATGCTACCAGAACCAATATCAACAATTAATAGACATTCCCTTTTTATTTTAGACCCCATGTTGAACATACTGCTATATTGTAACAAATAAAGAACGAACACCATTTTCTAAGGCGGAGTTTACGGGGATAGAATATTGATATTCACTTCTATTCGAGAACAGCTTTTATTCTTCGAACACCAGCTGCCACAGACTCTTCCTTTTTGATGACAAAAGTGGGTGTTATTTTAGTCAGACTCGAGACATGAGGGCCTCCACATAATTCTCGTGATATCACATCGCCAGTCCGCGAATGGATAGTGTAGACATTAACCATATCTGGATATTTATCCCAAAAACTACCTTCGATTGTAGAGTCTTGCTCAGCAGTTGCTTTGGGCATGGTTTCGATCGTTACTTCACCCCCAGTACTGATTTTTTCATTAACCCAGTCTTCTATTTTGTCTAATGTCTCACGCTCCACCTTCTGTGGATGAGTAAAATCGAAACGTAATCTTTCGCTGGTTATGTTACTTCCTGCTTGATGAACTTCTTTACCTAAAAAGTGCTGTAAAGCAGCTAGTAGTAAGTGGGTGGCGGTATGGTATTCGACTACTTTTTCTGAATGATCAGCTAAGCCACCTTTGAATTTTTGAGCTGCCCCACTACGAGATTTTTCTCGATGTTCTAGCATTAGCTCCCTAAAACCTGCCTCATCTACTGATAGATTTCTTTCGGAAGCTATTTCTTTAGTTAATTCGATAGGAAAACCATAGGTGGTAAAAAGTAGAAAAAGATCTTCTGCTTTGACCATCTTGTTATTAATCACCTCTCTGTCAGAAGCTATTTTTTCAAACTGTTTTAAACCATGCTCTAGGGTAGTTCGAAACTGAGTCTCTTCACCATCTATAAGATTGAGAATATTATCTTCTTGGGTCTTTAAATTAGTATACATTTCACCATAAATATCTATCACACTCTGAGCGATGGCTTTGAGAGAATGCTTAGCTAATCCAAGTTTATCTCCTTGTCTAATACTACGTCGTAACAAACGTCTTAATATATATCCTTGATCAGTATTTGAAACCGAAACTCCGTCAGCAATAAGAAAAACTGATGCTCTGATGTGGTCGGCTATAATACGCATCGCTTTATTATCCTCTTTCCAGTTGGCGTTAGTTGAGTTTGTTTTGTTACTGTCTTGGGCTAAGGTGTATTGTTTATTCGAAAGTTCTTCTATTTTGTGAATAATTGGTAAGAATAAGTCAGTTTCAAAAACATTGTCTTTTCCTTGAACTACGCCCGTTACTCGCTCTAAACCAGAACCCGTATCGACGTTTTTATTAGCTAATTTACCAACTATTACACCATCCTTTTTCTCATACTCCATAAAAACATCATTCCATATTTCTATGACATCTTGTCTATCATCAGCCGCCAGGAACTGTTCTTTAGTAAGTCCTTCAGTTAGTTCTCCTGAGACATCATAAAACATCTCACTATCTGGACCGCAAGGGCCATTATCACCAGGACTCCACCAGTTGGAATCAGCCCCTAAAAAGAAAATTCTTTGCTCTGGATCCAATCCTATGTCTGAAAATATTTTTTCCCAAATTGCATAGGCTTCAGCATCTTTAGGAGCATTTTCGTCACCAGCAAAAACTGTTACGTAAATACGCTTAGGATCAAGTCCGAGTCCCTCCTCTTGATCTGTTAAGAATTCGAAACTCCATTTAAGTGCATCTTCCTTAAAATAATCACCCAATGACCAGTTGCCCAACATCTCAAAGAAAGTAAGGTGGGTATTGTCTCCTACTTCTTCAATATCGTTAGTACGGATACATTTCTGTGAGTTTACTATTCGTTTTGAACCAGTTGGATGTTCCTGACCTAATAGATAAGGAACCAGAGGCTGCATTCCTGCGGTATTAAAGAGCACTGATGGATCATTTTCCGGCACTAAAGACGCCGAAGGAATTATGGTGTGTCCCCTCTTCTCAAAAAAATTTAAAAACTTTGTTCTTATTTCATTTCCCGACATAATATTTATGACAATATACCAGATGGTAAAGAGATTACTAGTATTACTGCTTTTTTTTCTTAGCTTTTACCATTTTGGCAAAACTATCAATGTCTGCCGCCTGGTTAAGCAGAGCTTTGCTAAAGATATCTTGTTTGGTGGTATCTATACCAATTGATTTGAATATATTAGCGACAGAATCTGAAGCTCCGGCTGATAAAAACTTATCTATTTCTTGCACATATTTTTTATCAGCCTTGTAATGATTCGCCATAATAGTGCTAATTAAAATTCCAAAAGAATAAGTATAGACATAAAACCCATAACGTAAATGAGGTATGTATACATAACTGTAACCGTCATTTTTATCAAGTGCTATAGCTGGTCCAAGATAGGATTTAAGGTGTTTATACATACAATCACGTAATTCATCGTTGGTCATAGCACCCTGTTCTTTTATGGTGTTGTGTATCTCTAGCTCGCAGTTAAAGAATGCAATCTGTCTTTGGATTGTGGAAATATCACGAGCCATACGATCGTGCAGAAGTATCGGCTTACTTTGTTCATCTGCTTGCGCATAAACACTATCAAAAAGAAGATTTTCAAATAAAGTACTGGCTGTCTCGGCTGTAGTAATAGAGTGACCTTGATAAAAAGGCGGCTGGGTTTTGCTGCGGTGAGCGTGTATAGCGTGACCCATTTCATGAGCTAAAGTCTCTAAAGATTTGAAATTTTCTAAATGGTTCAAGAAAACATGAGTGGGATTACCAATGGAGTCTGACATAAATGCTCCTCCCCTCTTTCCTGCTTTAGGAAAAACATCGATTTGTCCATTGGTTAACATATTATCAAATATGACTCCATATTCGTTTTTGACACCATAAAATACGTCACGACAGATTTCCACAGCTTGTTTAAACGGTATAACCGGAGCAGTACCGATACTGTCATACTTCCGTGTGTAATGTAGCTTATCCAGTCCGTGCCAATCAGCTTTTAAGCGATAGAATTTGTTACTCAATTTAAAACCTTCCGTACTAACTACAGAAACTAAGTTCTCAATACTTTTTTCTGTATCCTCATAGTGTAAAGCAGTGGCACTATAGGGTTTTTTATAACCTCGCAAATCGTCTTCAGTTCTGACATCATTAATTACAGCATTGAATTCATGTTCAGCTACTTCACCTAGGTTTTTGGCAACTAACATCAATTTTGTCCAAAGCTTCTCTTTATCTTTAGGTGACAATAAATCTATTGTTTCCATCGCTTCATTGAAGGGTAATTCTTTTCCTTGCCAAAGAATTGTCTCTTTCGCTAATAGTTTTTCCACCATATTTACCCACATACTACTTGATTGCCGGGCTTTCAAGTTGATTATCTTTTCCTCTGCTTCACTTAAATCATACTTAGCATTTTGCCAAATACATTCTAAAAAATAATAGTATGGTTTGAGTAGCGGAGAAACTTTAAATATTTCCTGCTTATTAGTTGGAACTTTTCCAATTTCTAAGGTGAAAAATATAACCTCGTCAGATAATTTACGTAAACGATTTGATAAAATAGCCAATTTTTTCTCCGCTGTGGAATCTTTGGCATTTAAAACCAATCTGAAACTAAAATACCGACCCGGCTTGCTAGATTCTGACATACTAATCAGAGTCTCGTATTCTTTTAGAGCTTCTGCTAAGATCTCAGCGTTCTTTGTAAAATCAGTGTTTTTCCATTTCTTAGCAAATTTAGTGTAAGCTTTTTCGGTTTGCAGGACGTCCAATTCTATTTGTGGATCCTTTTCATTTTTATAATAAAGACCTCTTAAATCCCACTCGTGTTTAATAGGACCAAGTTTTGGAAGTTTCTGCGTCGGAACGTATGTAAATGTGTTAGTTTTTATTTTTGACATCTTCTATAAAATTTTTATATTCGGTAAAAACATTATTAAATTCTCTTAAAATGTTATTTTTTAATCTCCTATTTATAACATTGGATATATTTTGGTAAGCGAAAACTCTATCTTCTATGGGACCACTAAACTCTTTAAGAAAACGATTATGATTATCGGCATACTCTTCTACAATAGAGCGCATATTATGAGTCTTGTCGGCGGCGGCTATAAGCAAAGCCTCATCAGATGCTTTCTTTAGTTTATCAGTGTAAGCTTGTTTTCTTTCTCGCCAAGTATACTTCTTCTTTTCTGTGTCTTTAGGTTCAGATAAAGACTCTACAATGTCTCTTATTTTTTTCCCAAAATCTCCTTCCAGCTCTTCGGCTGTATAGTCGGTATCTTCTAAGGTGTCGTGCAGTAGAGCGGCTACTATTACATCCTCATCATCTGTGTAATCGGCCACGATACTCGCTACAGAGAAGAGATGACTCACATACGGGATGGCTACCAAGCCTTGTCTGAATTGGTCCTTATGGAGCAATGAGGCTGCTTTTATGGCCTGTTCTATCTTGTAGGTATACATATTTTATATAGCTGAATCCAACAATCTTTTAAGCTCTGATACATCCGTTCTTAAATTTTTGATTATGGTGCGGTTTTTATCTGAATTTCTCCTGGCTTGTAGTGCCTGTTTGAGAACATCCTCCTTTTCGTGAATAGCTCTTTCTAGTTGGCGTCTTTCGCTCGATAATTCCTCAGCCTTCACTTGAGTTTTTAGGTCATTTATTTCTGTCTGTAGCGCTGGTATTTCTTTGACCAGGTTTTTCTCCATTTCAAGATTATTTACATACTCTTGGACGCCAGAAATCATTTCTCTCACGGCGTTACCTCTATCAGTGACACCGCGACTTCTGTTGATGGATTCTATAGCCCTTTTTACCCTATCAGATGCCGACATATTCTTATTTTAGAGAAACACCTTCTCTTTCTAATAAAATTCGCTTTTTAACTTCGCCCCCTCTATTATATCCTCCTAATTGACCATCTGATCGAATTACTCTGTGACAAGGTATAGAGGGTTCATAATTGGCCGCCATAACATTAGCAACTGCTCGAGCTGCCTTGTTATTACCTGCTTCTATAGCTACCTCTCTATAAGTCATCACACTACCTTTGGGTATATTTTTCACAATTTCTTTAACTCGATCAGAAAAACTAAGCATATTTCTTTTTTAACTGTTCAATAGTTTCCTTGGTATCAGAATTTGGGTCTTTCTTTGGTCGGGCCTTTAGAGCTTGGTGCATATGCAACAATTTTTTACCAGCAGCTTCTCGGTAAGGACAAAATTCACAATTATTACCTATCTCAGGTATTTCATCACTTTCTAAACACGCTTTAATTTCTTCCAGTACAGGTTCTATCCATTCTTCTTCTAGTTCAACTGAGACTAAAGTAGTTTCAAAAATTAGACGATCATCAAAAGCGTCGACTGCTTTATCAGCGTTTGCATACACTAGATAACCAGTATTACTGACTTTGAAACCATTTTTTTCTAGTAACCATTTATAGACTCCTAGTTGTCTTTTATATTGTTGATCCCAAGGACTATCAGAGAGTTCTATTATAGATCCGTCTTTCGAGGTAGCCTTATAATCTATGATTATCAATTCCCCATTGGGTTTTACCCATATATCGTCCACCGCTCCAGATATAACTAATCCAGTTTCTTTGTCTTTATAATCTATACCGACGAAATTATCACGCCACTTGTCTATATCTTTATGAGAAAAAGGGATAGCCTCGATGTCATATTTCCGCATAATCGGATGGGCTGTTCCAGCTTCACGGTGCACATCAAACTCCTTCTTGAAGAGTTCATCAACCGCTATATTTAGATTGAAGGCTGGAAAGCCTGGTCGTTTAGTACCCAATTTGTTATCCAAATAAAAACAACGTGGACACTCCAAGAAAAAGTCTAATTTAGATCTTGATAATCGCCATTTGGGTCCTCCATAATTCCATTCAGAACTACGATTTGGGTTATAGCGCTTAACATACTCTGCCATTTGTTTAGTATAGCTTATTTTCGGATAATAAAAAACCGGCCTTAGGGCCGGTTTTTTATTAATTAGTGTGCTTATTTAGCTGTAAAGCTTCCTAAACCTCCATCTAACTGAACGTCACCTGCTAGGTTGAATTCTCTGTCTCCGTCGTCAGAGAAGAAAACGACAGCATAAGAGCGACCTGGTGTTGTCGCAGCCAGTAATGGAATCCTTTCAGGGATAAGGCCTTGTTCCTTTGAGAAACGAGCAGCTCCAAGAATACTTCCCAACTCACCATTAGCATAACTGCGTACAGCTATCCAACCTTCAGCTACTGGGAAAGTTGCAGCATCTATTACAACTGAATTACCTGCTTCTTGATTAGATACTTTGATTGAAGCATTTCCTACTTCTAAATCAGTTTTGGTCTCCTTTTTATCAGTTAAATCAACAACGTTATTATCTCCCGCTTGATCTTCAACAGATTCGTTTATTTCAAAATCTTGTTTATTAGAATCCTGATCATTACTTTCTGTTTTACCGGAACCGGCAAAAACCCAGACCAATAGACCCCCTATTAAAAGTCCGGCCACAAAGGCCACTACTGTCTTTTGACTTTCTTGCTTTAATTCTTCTGACATACGTAATTCTGTACTAATTTTAATATACTTCCGATTGTAGCATATATTTGTAGGAGCTTAAAACCCTTTTAAAATGTTGAAAGTATTTTGTAATTTAAACGAACTATTTATTATCGTCGTTTTTAGTTCTACTTTTTCCCACATAAAGAGGCTGCTTCTGCTAAGACAGACTCGGTGCGCTTTTTGCTAATGTGTAAATGTCTTAATAACTGCGGTCTTTCGACCAAATCGCTGCAAACTATTGCTCCTCTACTTATCAGCATCAATTTTTGTGACTGACTAAGATTATTCAGTACCGTTACAGGATATAGTCCTGATCGTTGTATTAAATCGTGCAAATTATTCCCTTCGGGATAATTCCAGCTCAATAAGGACATCCCAACACAATTAGCATATTTTTCGGCAGTATTGGTAAATTTCGTATTTGTAACTATTTTAAAATCTTTGATACCACACACATCCTGCTGACAAATCTTTTGATTTTTCAAATCTAGCAATCTCGCATAGCTATACATAACAACTTGTAAATCGGATTTTATACCTGGTCTGGAGTGAAATTTTGCTTCACAGACGAAGCTATCGCTTTCACTATAAGCCGCTATATCTAGCTCATGCTCTGCACACTTACCTACTAAGGAGACTCTAGTTTTTGTAGTATAGCCTTCAGTTTGGAATAAACGGGCTAAAAAATCTTCAAATGGAAATCCTGTGGGACCTAGACCAAACAGCGCTCTTCTTAGAGAATAACGAGCGGCTATGTCTTTTTGACCTTCACGTAAAAAAGTAAAAGCGTGACGATATATTTCTTGAGTTCTAATTCCGTCATAAAGAATAGCTTCTATTCTTTTTACGACTTCCTTAGTTTCTTCATCAGTTGCTCCTGACCTGCGTAACGAACGTTTTAATTTTTGAACGTCGAAATCTTGATATAAGCCGTCAGCTTTTAGTACTTTTATTGCCATTACTTTATGATACCACCTCCTAGACACTGACTACCTGAATAAAATACACAAGATTGTCCACTACTAACACTATCTATCTCACTTTTAGGTCGAAGGATTAAATCCTTGTCTTCTTTGGTGACGGAAAATAGATTCGGTTTTTGACGATATCTTGTTTGTACCTCTATCTCAGAAGGTATCCCTAAATCTTCTTCAATTAAATTTACCTCTATAACTTTTAAGACATCGGACTCATTTAAAGTGGGTAATATATTCCCTACAGTAATGGTGTTTTTGGTTAAGTCTCTATCAATTACATAATAAGGCTGACGCTGTTCATCTTTAGTAGTGATGGTAAATCCATGTCTTTGTCCAGTAGTGTAAATCATAGCTCCATTGTGATGACCTATTATTTTACCTGTCATATCCAATACTTCACCTGGTTCTAAATCAATGTAGTGACTAAGAAACTGTGCTATATCAATATGACCTAAAAAACAAATACCCTGACTATCTTTTTTTGAAGCGGTCAACAAACCAGCTTTTTTCGCCTCTTTTCTGACTTGAGATTTTTCTGTATCACCTATGGGAAATAAAGTTCTGGCCAGTTGTTCTTGTGTTAGAGTCCAAAGAAAATAGGATTGATCTTTATCGTTATCAAGACCACGGTTTAATTGAAATTTTTTAACACCTTCCCCATTTGTTACCTCAGTTCTTCTTGCGTAATGGCCGGTTGCAATATAATCAGCTCCTTGGTCAATAGCAAACTTTAAGAAAGTGCCAAATTTAACGTGTTTATTGCACATAACGTCCGGGTTTGGAGTTCGTCCTGCTGAGTATTCACGGATGAAATAGTCAGCCACACCGTCTTTATAAGCTTGCTCAGCATCACAAGTTAAAAATTTTATCTTCAGACGAGCTGCTACCCGCATAGCATCCAGACGCTCTGCTTCCCAGTTACATTTAAGCCAATCTGGATGCCAAACTTTAATAAAAACACCAACTACATTGTAGCCTTGTTTTAAAAGACGCAGGGCAGCTACTGAGGAATCTACCCCGCCTGATAACCCCACAAATACTGTTTTATTTTTCTCCGACATACTTTATGGATACAAAGATACCATAAAATAATAAGTTTTAGCGTAAATATTTCTTTACATTAAGGTTATGCTGTTCAAGAGTTTCGGCATAATGGAATTCTCCATTCTCGTCAGTAATATAGTATAGGTTTTTTGACCTTATAGGCTCCAAGACAGCTCTTATAGAGGTTAGGCCGGGGTTTCCTATGGGAGTAGGAGTTAAACCTTTATATTTGTAGGTATTGTAAGGAGAATCGAGCTCTCGCAAGGTTTTAGCTAACTGTCCTTCAGGTAAATCTATTAGCTCACTATCAAGAACATATTCAATGGTTGCATCAGCCTGAAGTGGCATACCAATGTTAAGTCTATTTAGTAATATTCCGGCTACCATTTTCATACTACCTTCATTTTTTGCCTCCCTCTCTACTATAGAAGCTAGGGTCAAAATTTCGTATTCAGAAAGTTCTGAGGAATCTATCAATGGAGTTAACTCTAGAGTTTTCTCTTTGAAAGTACTTAATTGCAAATCGATCAGATCGTCAGCTGTAAAATTTTCCGGTATAAAATAAGTGTCTGGAAATAAGTACCCCTCATAATCTGCGGTGTTTTCTAAGTATTCAACCTCAGCAAATTTGGGAAGGACATTATTGGCGATAATAGCTATTTTAGCTCTACTAGAACCTTCTGGTATGGTTAAACGAAACAAATCTTGTTCTGCTTCACTTTGTGCAAGTTTTTTAGCTACCGCAAGAATGTCGGAAGTCTCATCAAAAATATAATTACCCGCGTGAATATTGGTTGGGTCGTATAGTAAAGTTAGAATAGAATAAAGAATAAATTCAGAACGTACCACTCCCTCCTTCTTAGCTTTCTTAGCTATACTTTTAACAGAAAATCCTTTTTCAACAACGAAAGTTTGTTGTGTTTGCAGAGCCGGAGTCGTCAATAATCTATTTAAAGAAACAAAGATAGACGATAGAAATATAATAATTGATATTAAAATTATTATATAAAATCCAAAAGATCTTTTTCTCAAATTCGTATCTGGTGTGGGTGCTTCTATCATAATTATTAGTTTAATCCGGTTGGCAAGTTGCTAGGCGCTTGTTGTTTGGTTGATTCAACACGATTAAGTGTCGGGGTGAGCGCCACTAATCCTGGAGGATGGAACAAAGTAGCCATTTCTTCTACCGAAAAGACTTTAAAGGTCATCGCGTCAGATTTTGGATTAAGTTTGCGTTTTTTATACTCGCCGAGCTCTGCTTTTTTTAAGTAAGGTATTTTTTTAGAAAAAGGATCTGAGAACCATTTGTAGTTAAAGTCTGTACGCCACCGGATACCTAAACCATTTCTTCCCTTAGCCTCAGTTTGAGCGAAGGTTCTATTCATACGTGGGATAATGCCTCCGTCAAAATCACCTTCTTTGTCACTCATATAACAATATCTGATAGCGGTCTCAAAAGCATATTTGCTTGAGTTTCGTTCGATAGCCTCGACTAAATCACGTTCTCCAGTAGTTAACCTAGGCATACTTTCAAACTCTCCGGGACCAGTTTTAGTTTTCTTATCTCTTTGCATTATTTCATCGATCTTAGCTGACGCTGCTTTGGTCCACTCTGGTACGGTTTTTAAGGATCCGGATTTGAAGCTTTGTTTTTTATGAGCGATGCAGATAAACTGTACCCAAACCTGGTGACCTGGTTTAACTGTAGCCATTGCTTCCAGCATCGGTGTTATAGGATCTAATTTTTCTTCTTCCTTAGGAAGCATGTCCATTTTAAGATCTTTGTAAGTCAAAATCGGAATAACATCCGCCTCTTTTTTTTGCAGATGAAAACTCATAAACTCCCATCCTTTCAAATCACTTGGTACTTCAGCTGTGTAATCTAAACTAACATCCTTTAATTCTATTCCTGGGTATTGGGCGTATAGATTACTTTTAATCGAAGGAATGAATTTTTCTGGCACGGTAATATAAAAATGAATGTCACCACCGCGAGAAACTATTTCGAAGGTGTAAGGTAAGGGTTTTTTTCCATCTATATAAGCCTGCCAAAGGTTATCAGGGCTAGGAGCATTATGAATCTGAGTAAAAAAGAATTCCATAGCTTCTGGAGATTTATTCACCTCAGGGGGTAAAATCATTTCAACTATAGAACGGCCATTGCTCTCAGCAAACTTCAAACCTATCATGAACATCCATTTTTCATAAAATATCCAAAATGTTACATACGGTAACCAGATAGGCATAGTGTATAAAAGCATGCTAAAGACACTTATTTTTGTTAGACCGACTACACCTAAAGCAATAAAGAAAAATACTACGCCAAAAATAAAAGCCATTTGACCGTAGTCAATTCCCTCATCATCCAGTGTTCCAAGTATTTTTCCTAGTATTGGAATATCTTTAACTGCCATTGGATGTAATTGTACAACAAAACCGGATGATTGTTGGAGCAATCATCCGGTTTTGTTGGATAAGTTATTTTGGTTTATTCTGCCAATCTATAAGTACCGTTGGCTGTACGACGAAACAAATTAGAATCTTGGAGGTTAACTATGATGGTGTTGTCCTTTACATATCTTTCCTTTCTCACCTTATCAATAATCTCCTCTTTCGTTAATGGTCCGTGTTCTGTCAAAATGTCTCGCAGTACATCCTTGACTACTCCAGCTGAGTAACCCCACTCTGTTAAGGCGTAGAGACCTCTTCCTACCAAAACAAATCTTTGATCCTTGATTAATTCATTGTGAGTGGTGGCTGTATGGGCTTTCCTTTCAAATAGTTTTTCAATAGATTCTGCTACCTCTCTAAAATGCATCGGTGAACCGTGACGCTTAACAACAAGGTAAGCATAATCACGAATACCTTTTACTCTAACATTCGGAGAAGCTGCATGTCCCCATTCTCCCAGCGGATTCGGAGCTATTTCTTTAGAAACTTCTAACCAGCGTCTGAGTATGACATCATCTCTTTCGCCTACTACTGCAGACAGTTGTTCTCGGAATAAGTTTAAAATATCATCTTCAGAAACTAGTTCTTCTCTGTCCAGCTTAGAATAAACATTCTTTAAAGCTCCCTCAACTGTCTCCATGGTCTTTTTCTCTGTATACCAACAGTGATTGTAGCAAGTAGTTTCTCGACTTCTATAGAATGGTAAACCAACAACAAGTAGGAAATAAATATGGTTTTTAGTAATTTGATCTTTAGCTAACTCATTAAGAAGAGTTTGTTCGGCAATCAAGCCTCCTCCCAAAGAATCTATAGTGTCCTGTAGCTCAGCAAATACATTTTCGTACTCACTATAAACATCAGATTTTTGTATGTTATTTATACCGTAATTTTCGATTTGACGAACTCGTTCACGAGTAATTCCGTACGTTTGTCCGATAGATTCAAGAGTGTGTATCTTTCCATCTTTAGTTAAGCCATAACGCTTAATCAAAACATCACGCGCCCGATCTGGTAATTTAGAAAGCAGCTTACTAGTTATAGTTTTTGGTTTAAATGAAATCATAATTATTTTACGACCTGAGTTATATAGAAACCGCTCATGTCTGATTACACATTTTTATCACGATAACAGTGGTTCGTCAACCCCAAGATTGATTTCTGATATAGACATTGACTTATATATTAAATTGTGATATGGTTAGGAAGTACATAGTCCGTTAAATACGGTCTGCTCTTAACCAAATTTTAGCTCTTCCCCTGCACTTAACTGTGCAGGTGGATTTGTAGTGTTTACGGTAAGACAACAGGAGTACAATAATTGTAAATAAAATTAATATTATGAATACAGTTTTTGAGAAAAAGAAGGATTCTCTCACTAAATCATTCGCCGTTTTAGGATTCTTAGCCACTATTTTATTTTTAGTGTGGTTGGCTATCCAAGTGGTTAATGTTGTCCCAGTAGCTTTTAATTCTTTAGCTTCACTGGCTGATAGTATCTATAACTATAAAGAACCAACGGAGATTTTAATCTCTAACGAGAATACCGTCATCAATATAGGAGAGCCAACTAAGATAAGTTGGTCTAAACAAAATATCGATGGTATATACACTTTTTCATATAGTTGTGTGAATGGTGTATCTATGGATGTTCGATCAGCTGGAGTTATTTACAGCGTTGACTGTAATAAGGAACTTAATGTTGGTCAAAGCAACAGTATAGAAATCATTATTGCCTCTGAAAAAGAGAGATTTATCGATGTCCCCTATAAAATCACCTTTATTCCTGAAAACGCAGCAGACAGCGTTCAGAACGAATCTAAGGTCACAGTAATTAATGCAACCATTTCAGACTCTGTTGCTGTCGAAGATGATACAGACATTAAAGATGAGCCAGTAGTTGATACTGACAAGGACGCGAGCAAAGACTCTGATAGCTCTCAAATCTACTACAAGACTGTAAAAGTACCGATTTATAGTATGCCTGTATCAGATCCTAATGGAAGCATAGACATCGCTGTGCGCCTGTTGGCTACTGGAATCTTAGATAGGAATAACGCCTTTATCCCAACCAATACAATAGTAAGAAACCAAACAGGAGCTTTCCAATTTGAAGTAATTAATCAAGGTACAAAAACTTCGAATGACTGGTCTTTTACTGCCTTACTCCCTTCAGGACAAGAATATAACTCTGCTTCACTACAACCACTTAAGCCTAATGAAAAAGCTATTTTTACAATCGGTTTTTCAGAACCATCTAAAGCAGGAGCTGAGAGAATCGGTGTAAATCTAAAAACCAGAGCTGATGTTAATCTAAACAACAACTCATTTTCTTCTTGGGTAACAATTGTTAATTAATACCGAAGATTCGTAAACACTACATAAAAAATAACCGGCAACTTATGTTGCCGGTTATTTTTGTCTACTTTTCTGTAGATTAAATATCTAACTGAGCGTGCTTTGCATTAGATTGGATGAATGATTTTCGATTAGCTACATCTGTACCCATTAATATATCAAAAACTTTGTCCGCCTCTGCAGCATCATCTATTGTTACTTGTTTCAGGAGTCTGTTTTCTGGATTCATAGTAGTTTCCCAAAGTTCCTCCGGGTTCATTTCTCCCAAACCTTTATAACGTTGTATTCGGAATTTGGTTTTCTTAGTCGTCGATTCTTCTTCAGGTTCATTTTCTTCTGTCTCCTCTTCTGCTTCCTCACTCTCGACTATTTCGGCAGCATCTTCTTCACCGACGATCGCAAATTTTTCAGCATCAGTGTATGCGTACCAGGTCTCCTTATTTTTCTGAATCTTGTAAAGTGGTGGTTGGGCAATATAAACATAACCTGCGTCAAGTAACGGCCGGAAGTATCTGAAGAATAGAGTCAGTAATAAGGTTCTGATATGAGCTCCGTCCACATCCGCATCAGTCGCAATGATTATTTTATGATAACGAAGTTTAGAAATATCAAACACGTCACCGACTGCTGTTCCTAGGGCAATTACTAGGTTTTTTATCTGTTCGGACGCCAACATCTTGTCAATGCGAGCTCTCTCGACGTTTAGTATTTTTCCACGCAAAGGGAGGATGGCTTGAGTTCTTCGATCACGTCCCATTTTAGCAGATCCTCCCGCCGAGTCTCCCTCTACTATAAACAGCTCAGATTCATCTGCTCGCTTAGTCTGACAGTCAGCTAATTTACCTGGCAAAGACATTCCTTCTAGTGCTCCTTTTCGCAAGACACTATCTTTGGCAGCTTTGGCAGCTTTTCGAGCTTTAACAGCAATCATGACTTTATTAATGATCGCTTTAGCATCGTCCGGGTTTTCTTCCAAGAACATTGCAAAAGCTTCACCGAAAACTGACTCCACGGCGCCTCTTGCTTCAACAGAACCAAGTTTTCCTTTAGTTTGTCCCTCAAACTGAATCTCTGGCATCTTTACAGAAATAACTGCCGTAATCCCTTCCAACACATCCTCTCCAGAAAAAGCCTCATCCTTCTCCTTAATAAAATTATTCTTTTTAGCGTAATTATTAAGAGTTCTTGTTAGGGCGGTTTTAAAACCAGTCACATGTGTTCCATGTTCTGAGTTATAAATATTGTTAGCAAAGGCGGAAATACGTGAAGAAATATCATCTACGTACTGCAAAGCTACTTCCACCGACAAAACAAAACCATCAACATCGGTTTTCTCGACATAAAAAATATTTTTGTGAACTGGTTTTTGGTAGTGGTTATTGAAAGCAACTAAAGACTTAAGACCTCCTTCAAAATAGAAAGTCATGCTTGGTACTTCAAAATTCAAATCTGAAACATACACAACACTCTCGAGGTCCTTTGTTGTTAACTTTTGCTCACTCTCACGCGCATCTATAACAGTCAATTTCATTTCTTTTACTAGGTACGCTTGTTGTCTGAGGTGACTAACTATCTTTTTCCAGTCGAAAATTATCTCTGGGAAAATACTTGGGTCAGCTTGAAAAGTTACAATCGAACCCTGGAAGTCGGTTTTACCCAATTTCTTTACTCGGCTTTTAGCGATCCCAATATTATATTCTTGAACATAATGAAAACCATCCTTGTGTACGTCCACCCTTGTATGTGTAGATAAGGCATTAACCACAGATACTCCTACCCCATGCAGTCCTCCTGATACTTTGTAACCAGAATCATCGCCACCAAATTTACCACCTGCGTGCAAAGTGGTCATAATAGTCTCCAGAGCAGAAACTTTTGTCTGTTTATGAATATCTACAGGAATACCTCGTCCGTTATCTACTACGCGCACATAATTATCCGGCAGTAGAACCACTTCAACTGTGTCAGCAAAACCCCCCATCGCCTCATCGCGAGCATTGTCGAAAATCTCCCAAATCATGTGGTGCAAACCTTCCGGACCAGTAGTACCGATATACATACCAGGACGTTTACGAACTGGCTCCAGTCCTTCTAGGACCGAAATAGCTGAAGCGTCATAATGCTTTCCGTTATCCTTAGTGACTTTTTTGGCTGTTTTTTTAACTGACATGAGTGTTAATGATTGACTGAAAAATAAGGCTAATTATAGCAAATCTTTCGTTTGATTACATGTGAAAGTATGTTACTTTTTGCTGACATTGCTGGTAATTGTTGTGTAATATTTCTTAATTATTATTACAATGTTACCAAAGCTTCACCGGCTTAGTCTAACGGACCTCCCAACCTTCTTTAGCGACAGCGGTGTACACTTTTTCCATAAAGCCGTTAACTTCTTCGTCAGTAAGAGTTTTTTCCGGAGACTGAAAAACCATACGGAAAGCTAACGATAACTTTCCCTCTTTACTAAATTCATCAAAAAGACGAGTTCGTACAAGAAGATCTCCGGCCGCTTCCGTCAAAACCTTTTCTACCATATCTGCTTTGGTATTTTCAGAGACCCACAATGCAATATCTCGACTCATCGACGGGTACATTGAAAATGGCTTGTAAGAGATTGTCGAAGCTGCTGTAAAGGCTTCGTAAGATGTAGGCTCGGGCAACTTTTCTAAAAGCTCAGAGAGATTGACTTCGGCCACTCCTTTTTCTAAGTCCCAGTCAATTGTCGTCTGGAGCTCTTCTGCTACTTTCTCTAAAACAGTTTTAACTACACCGTCTTCCTTACCTGAATACCCTGAAGATTTAATGCGTACTCCTAATGACAGAGTTGTATGTTCAGTAATATAATTATCTTTGTCTTTTTGGAATACAGTTCCGATTTCAAAAATCCGTGTATCATCTGCACCTAACAAATCAGTGTGGGGAGCATTTTTATCGAGTGCTTCTAAGATATTCTGTTTGAGATTTGAGCGCAAATAACTTTTGTCACTAGCTAGAGCATTAAGAAGTTGAATTTCATCCTTCTTCCGAAAAGAAGAAGTTATTACTTCTGAAAAACCTAAGGAAAGTAGAACGTGTCTTATTTTTTCTGAATAATAATGTTTTTTATTAATTTCATTTAGACTAATCTTTTCGGGTAAGACTGATTTTATGTGTTCATAGCCATAAATCCTTCCGATCTCTTCTATAAAATCTTCTGCGATTTTCAAGTCAGTTCTTTCCCAAGGACCTTTAGCCACCAGAGTTTTATCTTCTAACTTAACAGTACAACCAACTTGTTCTAAAATCTTTTTCATCTCTTCCCCACTGATAGTTATACCCAGCAAATTATTAACCTGATCAGTAGATACTGTTACTTCTGGCTGTTGGGCAGCTTTCAAATATTTATCAACAGTTCCTTCATTATTACCTCCGGCTATATCTTTAATTAACTTTATGATCTCAAATTGAGCGAAAGGAGGAAGTTCTCGTGAAGGTTCATTTTCAAATCGTTTAGAAGCATCTATTACTATTCCCAAACGTCGAGCTGTTCTCCTTGTAATAACAGGATCAAAATGAGCAGCTTCAATAATAACTTTCTTGGTACCCAAATGGACGCCTGCAAAACTTCCACCCTTAACCCCAGCTAAACTTATCGGTCTATTACTTGATTGATCTACAATGAGTAGCTCAGAACCTGTCAGTTCCACTACTCTAGCTTCATTTTTGCCCCCCTCAGCTATTAACTCAACAGTCTCACCTTCTTTAGCGTAGCGTACACAAAATCTCCACTTACCTGCTACTTGCGGAAAAAGATCAGCATCATAGGCATGTAAAGGTTGACCTAGGGCAAACATCACATAATTAGTAGCATCCACAATGTTATTTATTGACTTTTGGCCAATAGTTTCCAGGCGATTCTTTAACCAAGCAGGAGACTCCTTCACTGTCACATCAGTAAGCAAGGAAGCTGTAAAACGAGGACAGGCCTCTTCCTCTTTAATATCAATTTCAATTAAATCTGTTTCCGTTAATTCTGGGCTATTAGTTAACGGGTCTGTAGCTAGGGGTTTGTCCACAATAGAAGCAATTTCTCTAGCAATACCACGATGACATAAAGAATCAGAAGAGCGATTAGGAAGAACGTCAACATCGATGACAAAATCTTCACCTTTTGCAACAACTCCTTCAATTTCAAAAGCATGTTGTCCCAGCAAATCTGCTGCTTGGGCTGCAGTAAGTTTAGTATCTCCGAGATAATCTTTAAGCCAATTGAATGAAACTAACATAAATTAATTAGAATTGGTTAACAAACCTTAAATCACCCGTATACAGATCGCGAACATCATCTATTCCATATTTCATAACGGCCAACCTGTCTATCCCGACTCCAAAAGCGAAACCTGAATATTTTTCCGGATCTATACCTGATTCTTTCAATACATTAGGATGAACCATTCCTGCTCCCATTATTTCTATCCATCTATTAGCTAACTTACTATCACTGTTTTTAAGCATCATATCTACTTCGACTCCTGGCTCTACAAAAGGAAAAAAGCCAGGCCGGAATCTTATCTCGACTTCACCGCTAAAAAATTTAGAAAAGAAATACTCAATTGTGCCTTTCAAGTGTCCTAGATGTACTTTTTCATCAACGCATAAACCCTCTAGTTGGAAAAATTGAGCTTCATGGGTAGCGTCTGTAGCCTCGTTGCGAAACACTTTGCCTGGAACTATTACCCTGATCGGGGGTTTGTGCGCATCCATATATCTAGCTTGCACAGGAGAAGTGTGTGTTCGAAGAACCATCGGCTCTTTGACATCTTTATCTTTGAACCAAAAAGTATCTTGCATATCTCGAGCGGGATGGTCTTTTGGTACATTTAACCGATCAAAATTATAATATTCTGTTTCAGCCTCAGGTCCTTCGGCAAAGACAAAGCCCAATTCTGAGAAAATGGAATTAATCTCAGCAATCATTTTCGTCAGTGGGTGTTGATGTCCTTTTTTCATGAATATTATAATAACAAACTATCTGTCCACTTTATGATCGAATCTCTGTAAAAACCTCCATTATTATCCCCCCATCTTTGACAAAGATACTATTACTTTCGATTAAGATATCGAGATCGTCACCCGGATATAGTAACTGCACATTTTGCCAAGCTCGATCATCAATCTCCGTGACATAGATTCCGTCTGGTAGATGCATAATCACTAAATCACTACGTTTTGGTAGGAAATTGAAATACTTAACTTCTTTACCTTGACTATCAATGCGTACAGAATCACGACACATTTGTGCTCCTATAATTTCATCTGAAAACAGGTCTGTCGCTTCACCAAACTCATCTACAATATCTTCGTAAACATGTGTTCCGTAAGCTAGAATGGTGCTTTTTGGTCCTGTATAAGTAACACAAAAATAAGCTGGTCTATTTTTGTTAGAGCCCACCCAGACAGCCTCGATATCATCATCTATTTCTTGCAATATTATATCGTCTCTTACTTTCGTAGTGGTGGCCACTAAAATTTCAGAAGTGGTTGCGGTAGGTTGAAACACAAATCGTTTATCTTGATTTTGTTGTTGTTTAAACAACTGTCTTTCTGCTGTACTCGAAGCAAATAATTCAGCTAGATAAGTGTACTCGGGATTGATATTGAAAGAGCTGGTAGCTGTTGAACTGGTAGCATAAAATGAGTTAGTTGTTGATGCGAAGGCTAGACTAGAAGTAGCATCAAGACCCACTACACTAGCTTTGGAATCGGTAGTGAATTTCGTTACTAAACGTATTTGCGGAGTAATAGGAAGATTAAAGCTGGAAACTTCAGTCACATATTGAGCATAAACAGGAAGCTCTTTGACCCAAGTTTGAAACATTTCTCCTTGAGTGTGAATTTGGTGAAGTCCAGCATCTAAATCTTGAATATATGCCGCATTCTGGAAAATACGCATATTCTTCACTGGTTCATCATCTATATAGATTTTCACGTTGGCAGTATCTGTTGAAGCATAGATTCCTCCCACTGTTCTGATGTTACTAGTCTCACCAGAAAGATCGATTCTGTATCCAATTGCATAAAATACCAACAGCGGGACTGCCGATGCGAACACTATTATCGAAACGATGAACAACCATTGTCTATGTTTGCGGGATAACGGGCTCATTGTGGGTGAGGGTGACATAAAATTATATAATTTAATTAGTTCGAGATTTTGGAGTTACCCAGAAACCCATGTATTTACCTAGCATCAATCGAGTCTGAGCATCGAGTCCTGGTAAGGCACTGAAAACAATCATCGTAACAGGCACCAATATCCACTGTAAGGCTAAAGTAATGTAACGCAGTCTACTCTTACCTTCCGGCCGTGGAGGTAGCATCGTTAAGGAAATTATAGATGACACAACTAAACCAAACATAGCAAGAATCAATAGGTTACGAACTAAAATCGGTAAATTGTAAGAAAGTACGGTTTGATGAAATTCTTGTGTACCCAAGAAAATCGGGGCCCAACCTAAAATAAAAAGCATAATCGGGTTAGTAACTAACGCCCAATAACCCTCTGCTTGCTGAAAAGCGATAGTTATTCTTTTCCAAAGTGAAATTTTCTTATTCTTTGTGAAATGATAAATAATATAAGGAAAATTCTCTACCCCGTAAGTCCATCGTCTGTGTTGTTTATAAATATTTTTAACAGTGCCCCAGAATGTTGAAGTTACATTGGCATCCATTGATACCGGGTAAGATAACGGAACTACATGATAGTCTCCATTATTAGCTATTAGCAAATTCCAGAAAATTCGTGAATCCTCGTTAACCATGTTCGTTTGCCAATAACCAACCTCATACAGAGCTTGGAAACTTACTGAGTGAGAAGAAAAAGTAGCCATTCTTTCTGGTCTTTCTTGTTGAATCATTTCCCAGAAAGTACTACTCATAGCAACAACTCGGGCAATAGCTGGAGCCTCCCAGATATTGTTATTGAAAATAGGTACCGGCTGGAAAGATGTTTTAAGAGGCTTATCAGCTGTCATAAAGTACCAGATCAAACAATTAAAATAGTTTGGATAAAGAATTGTATCGATATCGAAAATAGAAACTAGTGTTTGATCATAAGGAATACCACGAACGTCAAGTATTTTTTGTCTCGCTTCCTCAGCTGCATGAGTTGCATTAGCTCCCTTACCTGCCACCTCACCAATAATACCTGAAGGGTGGGTAGTAACTAAAAACTCTCCAAACAAACCTCCCCATTTTTCCTTCATGGCATTAGCTATCTTTTGCGCTTCCAAGCCAGCTTTCTCTTCAGCAGCCAAAACTACCATCAATTTCTTTTTGTCGTAATTAACTTCTGACAAAGACTTAATGGTAGCGTCAATTATCTCCTCCGGTTCTTGGAAAAAAGGTAAAATTATCAAATGATGAATATGATCGTATTCAAAACGACTATTCATACTCTGCCAGTCTACTTTTAGGTTATGTCGTAAGCGTTTCCAGTTATACCGTAGGTGATAAGATAAAAAAGCTGTTTTAAGAACCCAATAAATTGCGAAGCCTATAATAAAATAAGCTGCTATAAAAGGAGCGTAGTTAGATAATAATAAAACACCTATTAGAGTGGTCCAAGTAGCTAAGCCTGGCAGTATTTCCAACATTCTATAAAGTCTTCTATTCTTACCGGTTAATTCAGGAGCCTTCCCTACTTTAAAATCCGGCCGCCTAGCATAAGGCAACAAGTGTGTTTGATCCAACATATATATATGAGCCGCAGTATATACCTATTTTGGCTTAAAATAAAGGGCTGTTAGACACTCTTGTTAAATAACTTACTTGCTTTTTTTCTTCAATTTGCAATAATGCTGCGACGTCGGATTAAACAGTTTGGCGGTACCGTTGGCGGAGGAGGCTGGAGTTAAAGAGTTCGGGGAATTCTTTAAAGTTTTGTGAACATTTAC
>CAZSZB010000001.1:218608-224627 GCA_964611205.1 uncultured Candidatus Saccharibacteria bacterium
GCTGGAGTTAAAGAGTTCGGGGAATTCTTTAAAGTTTTGTGAACATTTACAAAACTATCTGGTAACTTAAGTCGGTTGGTAAGATGAATTGAATAAGCCCGCCTAGGCTCAGGAGGCTGGAGTTAAAGAGTTCGGGGAATTCTTTAAAGTTTTGTGAACATTTACAAAACCATCTGGTAACTTAAGTCGGTTGGTAAGATGAATTGAATAAGCCACCTTAGCTCAGTTGGCTAGAGCAACGGTTTTGTAAACCGTAGGTCCTCGGTTCGAGCCCGAGAGGTGGCTCCAAGTATAGATAAGCAGCAGAGAAGCTAATGATTCTCTACACGGTTTTGTAAACCGTAAGCAAAGCTTCCTGAAACTGCTCTCGCAGCCAGCAGTTAGATAGCCAAAAATAAGAAAAGACCAGCCTATAGGCTGGTCTTTTCTTATTTTGATCGTAACTCTGCTTTTTGCTCATGGCTCAAAGCGGAGGCTTCCTTGTGATCAGCTATGTCATCTAGATGATTCCTACCGCTCCTTTTAGCAGACGGGATTTTCTTCGCTCTTCTTTTAAAACGCTTGATTAGTCTATCTAATTTAGATTCTATTGATCTCACTAATTTCAACAACTTCTTCAAGATTAACTGCAAACCATGGTGAGCCAAAAAAAGTGAGGTCTGGTGTGCGGTTTTAACAGACCTTAATACCAGTTTATGTTTAATATGTCGTAAAGTATCATCAACTTTGATTCTTAGGTTTCGTAGAAAAATCCGTCTCCCCTTTTTATCCTCAAAAGAATAAAACACCAAAAGACCAATGAAGATAAATAAAGTTACGATTAAAAATATACTAGCGTTAGACATTACGTTATTTTATAGAGAGGCGTGAAATAGAAGAGATGGCTACGTTTTCACCAAATTTTTGAACTGCTCCGGTGACCATTTCACCAATAGTAGAATCGGGATTCTTGATGAAATCTTGTTCAGACAAAATCTGTTCTTTAAAGTAGCTACTTAGTTTTCCTTCCAGAATATTCTCTTGCATATCAGCTGGTTTGTCTTTAACCTCTTCTTGAAACACTTCTTTTGCTTTCTCTAAAGCAACTTCATCAATTTCAGCTCGAGTGATATATTTTGGGTTCTGAGCAGCTACATGCATAGCTATTTCATTGGCTAATGTAATGAATTCTTCATTCTTAGCCACAAAATCAGTTTCGCATGATAATAAGACTAGAGCCGCAACCTCTTTAGTGTTATGGACATAAGACCCAACTACACCAGCAGCTAATTCTCGGTCAGCTTTTTTATCAGCAGCTTCACTGCGCTTTTTCTTTAGAATGATGAGGGCTTTTTCCATATCCCCACCTGCTTCTTCGATAGCTTTTTTACATTGCATGACGGAGATTCCAGTTTGATCTCGTAATGCTTTTATCATTTCACTAGTTATTTGCATATTTTTTGAAGGTACTTAATTCTAATTAGTTCTACTTACAACCTATGCCGCGCTTCGGTAGTTGCGACGACTATTATTTTTCTCTGGAGCTGGTACAAATTTTTTCTTTCCTTCTAGATAAGCTGACACCAACTCTGAAAGAGCTAAATCAATACTTTTAGTTAAGCTATCGTTAACAATCACTGGCTTAGTCACTTTTGAAGCGTTGCAGTCAGAACTCATAATAGCCACAACTGGTACATTCATGTCAGTAGCCTCTTGTACCGCAATAAAATCATGTCTTGGGTCAACCACTAACATTACTCCTGGTGTACGATCTAAATCTTTAATACCACCGAAGTTATAAGTCAGCTTGTCTGCCTCTCGACCGATCAATACTCGCTCTTTCTTAGTGTATTTTCTTTCCAATTCGCCACTCTCCCCTTCTTCGGTTAAAGTCTTTAGGCGAGCGATTCTCTTTCTTATTTCTGTAAAGTTAGTTAGAGATCCTCCTATCCAACGATTACAAACATAAGGTAAGTCGGCATTTTCAGCTGCGTTCTTCACTAATCTAGTAGCTTCTTCTTTAGTCCCTACTAAAAGTAGACTTTTGCCCTGTTCTCCTTGTTTATGCAAAAAGTCTTTAGCATCTTCTATTAGTGCTGAAGTTTTTTCTAAATCAAATATATCTGTACCATCTTTGCTGCCGAAAATGTACGGAGCTACAGTCGGATGACGACGACTTTTTTGGAAACCGTAATGTGAGCCTGCGGCAAACAAACGTTCAATTAAATTTTTATTTTCTGTTGACATAATTTTAAGCCAGACTGTCTTGTTAACTAATAAACTGGTTTACAAAGATACATCGGGGTGATTGTTTAACAAATCACGCGAGCTTTGAGACAGTCTAAGCAGTCTGGAGTTTGTACGGTGCAGACGAATAAAGCACCTTACAGAGCCGAAATATTAGCATACTAGAGTGGTTGTGGCAAACGTATATTACTAAATAACGAGATCTTTAACAACCAGGATTAGTAATCATACTGGTTGAAAAATTCTTATAATTTCATGGGAAATAGATAATTTTAGCCGGCTTTTAGCTAAAGTGTATCATCACCGCTTAAAGCATCCTGTGCTGCATGAAGGGAGGAGATAATGGGGTCTAAATCCCCTCCCAGAGTCGATTCTATGGTGTGCCAACTTTCTTTTATGCGGTGGTCAGTGATTCTGTTTTGCGGAAAGTTATAAGTCCGGATTTTTTCTGAACGATCACCGGTACCTATTTGTTTACTACGCACCGCTGCATGTTTTTTAGCTTCAGCTTCTTCGTGCATGGCTTCTAGCTTGGCTATCAGCATAGCCATGCCTTTTTCACGGTTCTTTAACTGTGAGCGCTCGCTTTCGCAGCGTACATCCACACCTGTCGGCTTATGAATCAGACGTACAGCCGTCTCAACTTTGTTCACATTCTGACCACCGGCTCCACCAGAACGAGAAAATTCCATATCAATGTCTCCCGGGTTGATTTCGATACTAGGTTTTTTTCGCATAGGTAGAATAGCGACCGAAGCTGTTGAAGTATGAGTTCTTCCCTGTTTTTCAGTTACTGGTACTCGCTGAACACGATGAACACCGGTTTCAAATTTGAGAGCATCATAAACATCTGGTGAAAGGATTTCATAAACAGCCTCCTTGTAACCCCCTTGTGGTGAAACCGACTTCGAAGATTCTGCTACTTGCCAGCCTTTGTTCTGGGCGAAGGTGACGTACATATTAGCCAACTCACTAGCAAAAAGAGAAGCCTCATCTCCCCCCGCTCCCGCTCGCACTTCCAAAACAACCCCATACGGTCTAGCTTCTTCTTCTTTGTTCGATTCGATAATTCTTTCCATCTCAGAAAACTGATCTGTCAATTGTTTTGATAAAGTAGATATCTCCTCTTGAGCCAGCTCAGCCATTTCAGGATCACTCTTGGCCAAAATTTCGGCTTCTTTAAGTTTTTCTAACTCACTTTCAAATTGAGTAGCTAAGAACTGAGTTTTTTGATTTTCTTTAAATTCGTTAAGTTTTTCCTGGTTAAATTCCATAGCTGACATATTACGCTAAAATAGCTGATAAATAAACACTTAGAATAGAAAAACACTGTACAGGCTGCACAGTGTTTTCTAAATAATATGGAAGATTATTTCTTAGCTTTTGCGGCTCGAGCTTTAAAGCGTTCAACTCGTCCTGCGGTATCCATAACTTTCTCTTGACCAGTGTAAAAAGGATGAGAGGCACTAGAAACATCTACGTAGACTACTGGATATTCCTTTCCGTCTTCCCATTTATCTGTAGCTTCAGAATGTATAGTTGATCCAATCAAAAATCTCTCGCCACAAGAGTTGTCTTGGAATATTACCAATCTATAGCTTTCTGGATGGATGTCTTTTTTCATAATTTTATTGCGGCCACATTTAGTCAGCGACCTTATTTATAAGTGGCCAAAACTATACCAGATTAAAACTTTTAAGCAACCATTTTGAGCACTACAGAACCCCTAACCTAGGACATCGTAAGTCCTAGGTTAGGGATAGTCTGTAACACTTATCTCCTAAGTCTCTTCCATCATCGGCAAAACCATAACTTTAACAGAGTCGCTTCCTCCCTCACAAGTAATAGTGTAGGTAGATTCGCCGGTAACAGTGACCATCTCTGAACCAGGAAGAGTGATTACTGGAGTAGTGTTGGCTGTGTTGTTAGGCATAACTCCTTGAAGAATACTAGAACCAATAGTTTGTTGCTGGCTAGGAGTACCTAGGTTAGCTGAGTTGTTAGAGAATTGGTTGGTGTTGTTTGCAGCAGCGGCTGGGTTAGAGATATCAGTCTTTAGATTCTTAGATAACGAACAGCTCCGGTTACCATTAGGGTTCCAAGCAATCTCGACTTCTTTGCCATAAGGGACAATGGCTAGTTTCGGTTTGCCGTCGGCGGTGATGGTTGGTGGTTGACCAGTGAAGTCGGTGATGCCGGTTAGGGTAACAGAGTCAGTGTCACTACCGTAGTCATTGAAACACTGGACAGTGTAGGTTTTTGATTCGCCGTTTTCTAGGCCTGGGTACGGAGTACCACGACCGTCGCCTTCTTCGAAGCTGCCTTTGGCAGCGTTACCGGGGGCAGTGTAGTCTTCAGGGGTAGTACCGATGCAGTAGTTGGCGAGTTTGCCGTTGCTTTGGACGCCTTGCCAGCGGAGGTAGATTGGGTAGTCGTTATCTGGGTTTTCATCAGTTAGGTTGCTAGAAGCTACATAACGATCATCTCCACTGTACACTCCACCTCCCTCGATAAAGACAAGGGCCTCAATGACAGCACTGACGGTGGGGTTACCACTAGTATCCTTGTATGTACAAGCACCAGTTGCTTTATAATTTTCAGCACTGGAGTCAGTACAAATCTCTTCCCCCTCACCAATCGTGACATTAACCGCACAACTATCGCTACCGTAGGCATTGCTGGTGTTAAGTTCAAAGA
Source organism: uncultured Candidatus Saccharibacteria bacterium (assembly GCA_964611205.1). Lineage (GTDB taxonomy): Bacteria > Patescibacteriota > Minisyncoccia > Phycocordibacterales > UBA918 > OLB19. The sequence goes on from CAZSZB010000001.1 coordinate 223,532, forward strand.
CGGTGTCTTCGGTGACATTAACAGAGGCACTACCAACCCGCTTAGTGAAAGCTCCTGGTTCAGGAGTGATGGTACCACTCTGTGCGTAGTTGACTTGCCAAGAGAGGGTGACCGGGCCAGGTTCGGTGATAGTGACGTTGCCGGCTTGACCATTAGCTAAGAGATAGGCACAGAAGGCGGGGTTTTGTGGTGGGTCGTCATTGTCAGAATCGGAAGGCCAGCTCGTTACGTCTGGTCGGTTAACGACTGGTGGGGCCACTACTTCCCAGGTTCCGCCTACCCCATTGTTACACCAAGCAACATCAATCGAATTACCGTTAATGGTCACGTCTCTATTATTACCTAAGTTACGAGCCGCTTGAGCCGCGATTTGATCAACAGTATCTAGAGTCCTCACATAGGCAAGAAATTGAGGTGTCGTCATACCTCCAACCTGTGCTGCTATCTTAGCTATTGCAACAGGGTCAGTGACAATGCCTCTAGCAGCGTTATATTGTGCTTGACTGATGCGAGCAGCGCCTCCCCCACTGTCATTACCAGGATCCCAAATCTCCCAACCAGATCCGTCTCCCGATTCGTTACTTTGAGATTGACCAGCGGTGCCACCACCTCTACTACCCCCATCATCACCTCTACTCCAAGCTGAGTCATTCCCTGGATCCCAAGGATCCCAACCAGATCCGTCTCCCGATTCGTTACTTTGAGACTGACCGGATGTGCCACCACCTCCGCCACCACCACCCCCTCCTCCGAAGACTTCATTTAAACTATTTGCTAAATCACTCCAAAAACCTGCATGCACAGTCTTAACTGTCACAGGAGAAAGCGAAACTATAATTAACAAAAATATTATTATTGAGACTTTTTTAAATAAATTCATAAACATATTAATAATCCCACTCATCGATAAAAGCTCTAGTAAAGTCATATTGGTCGGTTGAGATGGTACGAACTATTTGGTCTTGATTTTCTAAATCCAGGATGTTCACACGAGGATTGGTCATTTCAGTATTGTTCTTAATATCAGCCGTCTGTATTGCCAAGAACTCACCATCAGGAGAGAAGACAGGCCAGTAGTAGGCTTTCGGGAATTCAC
>CAZSZB010000002.1:0-144446 GCA_964611205.1 uncultured Candidatus Saccharibacteria bacterium
AGGTAGATGAGAGAAGTACCGTCTGGTGACCAGGCGGGGGCGGAGCCGGGGGCGACTGTGAAGACTTCGCGGCTGGCGGGACTAGCCATGAAAATGGCCCGGGAGTTGACTGAAGCAGGAGTGGTTGATTTAGCTGTAGTTTCATTTAGGGCTGATGTGGACTTGGCACTAAATACTAGCTCGTTACTCACTTCAGAATACGAGAGATGTTGGATTTGAGTTAAACTAGAGTCATCAGGTAGGATCATTTCGATGTCTCCATTCGGCATGATCGCGATGATGTTGTTATATAAGATGTGTCCGCTTGGACCAGGGACATACATAGCAAAGAGACCAACTGAGCCATTACCGGAATCTTTAGTGGAATGGTATTGCATTGCAACAGAGGTTGGGTAAGAGATAAAAGGCTCAAATTCAGTCTGCGTCGTAGACGACAAATCAAAGCTCATAATACCAACCGGATCTGCTAGCTTAGCTAGAGAAGCGTATAACATACCAGTGGGTTGTCTTTTGGTTTCGGGGCTTAAATCTTTATTAAAAAAACCGGAGTTTATAAGGTAGAAGGTACCGTAGCCTAAACCGAAGATGATAATAATTAAACTAATTAGTATTTTCCAGTTAATGAAGGAGAATACTAAAGAAACCATGTCTTTAAAGGTGCTCATGGTTTGATTATAGCACCAGGGTTTATCAAGAAGTATGATTTTGGGGATAATCCAACTCTAAATGAAAAGAACCCCGACTCTTGCGAGCCAGGGTTCATCCGTTCGATTCTTCCGACATCACTGCTCCCGTGAGAGAGTATAATCAGACTTGGTGGCGAACTGGTGCGTTTGAAAACGCTCCAGCGCCACTTTGGTGAAGGACTTCATCGAAACGTCATCACGGATCGACATGTTGGAGCTGCCCATGGAACCCATCAGACGATTTGATGTCTGCCATTCCATCGTGGTCATAGCCAGACGTTCATGAGACTGACTCATCTTCACAGCTTCCGACGTTTGAGTGGCAACGGCCGGCGCGGCCATCGTCACCAGAAGAAAGATCACAATCGCACGCATTTTTTTCTCCTCTCTACGTGATTGATTCTTTTATCATAGCAGATATTACAGAATTGTCAACCTTTTTTTAAACTACTCAGGATGGGTCTGCAATGGTTAGAGACCAGGTCTCGAGTATCGAGGGATAGGTTCGTATGGTCTATTATTAACCACCCTGGAGGATTTTGATCTCGTTTTCTAATCTAGCCTTACGATTCATCACGTTATCACCATAAGGGAAGTTTATCGGATTATTTACCCCGGCCCAACCAGAGAAATAACGAATAGCGGCCGTCCATTCAGTTTTGTAAGTTCCAGCGGCACCGTTATCTCTAAGCAGTAAGGCGGTAGCTAAAAATGCATCCTGGTTATTGAATGGACTAGATGGAACAGATTTACCTAACAAACTACGAATAGCATCCTTACTCTGAACATAGGTGAAATCAGAACCAGACTTTACATAACCACCATAAATTGCCCAAGTAGACGGAATGAATTGTGAAGGCCCCATTGCTCCTCCCCAACCGATCCTCTCGCCACTTCTTATCCAAGGGCAAGATATTTGTTGAATATCCTGATTGAAACCGAGCGTAAGAGCCATCGCTTTATAGACTGGCCAGTCGCGGTCTGGATGCATCACTTGTTTGCCATGTATATATTCGGTGGCGGTACAAGATCCAATGTTGCTTCCATAGGATGACTCTTGTTCTAGAATGGCTAATATAAGAGCAGCAGAAACACCAGTCTGTTGACTTGCTACTTGTGCTAAAGCAATTGCCTCAGGAAACGGTATCGCTCCTCCACCACCTAACAAATCAAACAGTTGGGCACGTAATTGAGCAGCTGTTTTTTGTTGGGTTTCTAATAGCTCTACATAAGCAGCCTCTTCACCTTTGGTGACTTTAAGAATCTTTTCTTTTTCTTTCTCTTTAGATTGAATCTCTGCTTTCTGTAATTCTTGGAGCTGTTTCATTTTTGCCTCAGTTATTTGCTTTTCTTCTAGAGAAGTTTTTTGATCAATGGTGTCAAACTTTATTCCGCGTAAAGTTTCTAATGAATCATTTAATGATTTTTTTACTAATCTAAAACTTTCAACATCAGTGAAAAATTCAGAAAGATTTTTATTACTTAGCAGAATTTCTGTTAACGAATAATCATCCACAGTCTGTGTCTGTCTTATCAGTTCAGCTAAAGAAGCTCGTTGCTTAACTAAACGTTCGTCCAATATTTCTATCAAAACCTCCTTATCCCCTATTTGTTCTGACAGTTCAGCGATGGCTAAAGATCTGGCCTTAATACCAAGTTGTACCTGACCAATCTCTGCATCAATAAGGTCCAGATCTCGCTCTAAGGACTGCCGTTCCTGTCTCTTACTATCAACCAGAACCTTCTGTTGTAATATCTGTCGCTCAACTACTTGCAACTGAGATTCGATTCGACTTTTTCGTTCTGCATCAGTTTCAGCTTGTGCTGTAAAAACAAACACACCACCAAAGATTATAAAAATAAATGACAATAAAAAAACACGCATATTTATGTGTGTTTGATTATAACAGTCTTTGGGGTTATCTGTCTAAAATAAAAGACTGAAAGCTTTGCTTTCAGTCTTTTATTAATAATTTAGAGATTCATTTATTCTTTATCTTCTTCTTCAGACTCTTCCTTACCTTTAGCTTCTACCTCAATTGCGCTCATATCAACTGCTTCCACTTCTTCCTCAGGCTCTTCTTCTTTCATGGCAGCCACATTAGCTACCATTGTGTCTGGCTCTGTTTCTATCGTGACATCTTTAGGCAAAACAATATCACTTACTAAAATACTTGAATCTTCATCTTTAAGGACAGACAAATCAATATCGATGTGTGAAGGCAGAGCACTAGGTCGACATGTAACTTCTACTTCATGGAGAACCTTATTTATAGTGTAACCAGATTTTTCAACAGGAGCTTCACCAATAAAATGAAGAGCAACATTGGTAGTAATGTCCTTTCCTCGCTCGATAGCATATAAATCTACGTGTGAAGCGCCACCCTTGATAGTATCAAAGGCTACATCTTGTATTAATACTTCAATATCTTCATCTAACCCCTTAAGGGTGATAATAGTCGATTCACCTGCTGACTGTAGAGTTTTCTCAAAAATAACCTTATCGATAGCTATTGAAATAGGCTCCTGCTTTGGACCATAAACCACACCTGGCACCTTACCTTCTGCTCGAATGTCTTTAGTAGCGTCTTCGCGCTTTGTTACTTCTAGATTTGTTATCATATAGGCATATAACATACCACAATCGTGCAAATCCTCAAGTCTTGATAACAAAAAGTTTAAATATTTAAATACGTTATACTAAGTCTATTATGTCACAACAATACGATTTTATAGGTCTGGGAGATATAGTCACAGACTCATTTATTGAACTAAATAAAGGCCACGCTGATGTCTCAACGGACTTCGACACGGGTAAAAAAACCTTACATATACCATTTGGAAGTAAGTTACCCTACGATGATGTCGCTGTTGTAAAAGCAGTAGGTAATTCACCAAACGCAACCATTTCTGCTCACAGGTTAGGACTTAGTGCAGCTTTAGTTACTAATCTAGGGAATGATACTTTAGGAAAAGACAGTTTAGACACTTTAAGGAAGGCGGGTATTCACACCGATTACGTAAAATTACATGAAGGTAAAACGTCCAACCATCACTATGTTCTACGCTATGGACCAGAAAGAACTATCCTCATAAAACACGAGACGTTCCCTTACATCCTACCTGATTTTGAAAAACCACCACGTTTTATATATTTTTCATCTATTGGTGAAGAGGCTGTTGATTTCCATTTTGAAGTCGCAGATTATATTTCTAAGCACCCGGAAACAAAACTAGTCTTTCAGCCAGGGACTTTTCAGATTAAATTAGGAGCCGAAAAGCTTAAGCCTGTTTATGAAAACACTGAAATATTTTTCTGTAATAAAGAAGAGGCTCAAGAGATACTAAATAGCTCTACTCAAGATCTACCAACATTGATCCGTGAATTTAAAACCCTGGGACCAAAAATGCCGGTAATCACCGACGGGCCAAACGGAGCATACGTGGTCGACTCTGATGACCAAGCTTGGCACATGCCTATGTATCCAGACCCAGCTCCTCCGGTAGACAGAACAGGAGCCGGAGATTCATTTTCTAGCACCTTTACCGCCGCTATTGCTATGGGTAAAACACCGGCCGAAGCTCTTTCTTGGGGACCAATCAACTCTATGTCGGTAGTTCAACACATTGGAGCTCAGGCTGGTTTACTAACCAAAGACCAGTTACTGAAATACTTAGAAAATGCTCCCGAAGAATACAAAGCATCAAAAGTATAGATAATAAAACATGATTAAAAAACACCACTATGATAGTGGTGTTTTTTAGCCTAGATGGCTTTTTATTTTGTTTATAATAGCTGTAGAATCCATACCGTAATGCGCAATCAACTCATCTGGTTCGCCAGATTGACCAAACTCATCATTGACTCCTACGCGTAAAATTTTAATCGGGTGATTCTCTGACATAAATTCACACACCGCTCCTCCTAAACCGCCAGTAATTTGGTGTTCTTCTACAGTCACTAGAAAATCATGTTCAGCAGCGAAAGTCATCAGAGCATTAGTATCTAAAGGTTTAACTGTTGGCATATGTAAAACCGAAACTCCTATTCCTTCATTATTCAATTCTGTAGCTGCCGTGATGGAGTGATGAAGTAATGTTCCTGTCACGACAATACCTACCGTTTTTTGATGCTTTACGTCCTTGTGCAAAACTGTATAAGCTTTACCAATAGAGAACGGAGATTCGTCAGTCGTTACTATAGGAGTTTTCTCTCTAGCCAAACGAATATACACTGGTCCTTCGTATTCAGCCGCGGCCATAGTCGCTTTCCTGGCCTCAATACTATCGGCTGGAGCTATTACTACCATATTAGGCAAAGCACGCATTATTGCTATATCTTCTATTGCTTGGTGTGTAGCTCCATCAGGACCAACGGAAACTCCAGCATGAGCTCCAATAATCTTAACGTTTGCATTATTGTAGGCAATCGTAGTTCGTATCTGCTCCCAACTTCGACCCGGTGAAAACATGGCGTACGAAGTAGCAAAAGGAATCTTCCCCATCGCGGCCATACCTGAAGCTACTGAAACTAAGTTTTGTTCAGCTATTCCGATTTGAATAAAGCGATCTGGAAAAGCATCTGCAAAAAGTGAGGTTCTGGTTGATTCGGTGAGATCGCAGCACAGAGCCACGATGTGTTCACTATTTCTTCCCAACTCCAACAAACCCTCGCCATAACCATCACGAACAGCTTTCATTTCTACATCTTTGGAATTTATTCTTTTGTCTAAATGTTCTGCTAACATATTTTATGAATCTGATGGTTCTATTGTGCCGCCTAAGGTGCGTAACTTTTCAAGAGCTAGGCTGGCTTGTTTGTCTTTAGGAACTCTATCCTCTGGTCCTTTACCGGGAGGATTGCCGTGCCATTTAAAATCTCTCTCAAATACATCTACTCCTTTGGCCGGTATAGTGTGAGCTATGATTATTGATGGTTGACCATATACTGCCTGGGCTTTACCAATAGCGTCGTTAAGTTGTCTAATATTATGACCGTCTACCTCTTGAACATCCCAATTAAATGACTCAAACTTCTCTCGCAGTGGCTCAAGTGGCATAACGTCTTTAGTATAACCGTCTATTTGGATAGCATTTCTATCTACTATTACTACTAGATTATGTAGCTGCTCTTTACCTGCAAGCATGGCTGCTTCCCACATCTGCCCCTCATTCCATTCTCCGTCTCCGGTTATACAATATACAAAACGAGAAGTATAAGGATTATCCATCCGCAACGCCAAACTCATTCCTACCGCTTGTGATAATCCACTTCCTAAAGGTCCTGAGGTTGTTTCTAGGCCAGGAAGAGCTGTTCGGTGAGGATGTCCTTGCAACCTAGTTCCAAACTTGCGCAAAGTCAGTAACTCTTCCACTGGAAAGTAACCAGCGTGCGCCATAGTGGCATATAAAACAGGACAGATATGACCAGCTGATAAGACTAGCAAATCCCTCTCTTCCCAATCAGGATTAGCTGGGTCATGCTGCATAGTATGAAAATATAGTAAAGTAAAAATATCAGCAGCATCTAAAGAACCAGCCGTGTGACCACTACCTGCTGCTACCAACATTTCTATAATACTTTCTCTAATTTCATTAGCCTGCTTTTCCAGGCTATGTATTTTGTCTTCTGAGAGGTACATTGTTTACATTATACAATGTTAACCCGAAACAAGTTTGAGTAGGTGTTTATAGGTATCTAGAGGACTGTCTGCTTTAGTGATAGCTGAACCTGGTGCCACTCGGTTGGCGCCAGCTTTAATCAATCCGGTTATAGTATTTTCATTAACTCCTCCATCAACGGCGATTTCTAATAATGGAAAATGTTTCCTTAGTTCAGAGACTGTTTCGTAAGTTCTTTCATCGAAAGGCTGTCCTTGTTGTCCGACTTCTCTAATACCCATTATCTGAACGTAATCAACCACAGCTACAATATCTATCATGGTTTCTAATGGAGTATTGTTTGTAAAAGCTATACCTAGCAGAATTCCCGCTTCTTGTAACTGCTTCCCAATTGCTAATAAGTTTTCGGTACTACCATAATGAACGATAATCCTTCTGAATCCTGTTTCTATCAATAAATCTATGTACTGTTCTGGATTAGCTACCATGCAGTCAGCCTCGAGCTCATAGATGTCTTTATATATAGACAGACTTTCAATATCACTTACCTGAGAATTAGAAAATGGCCAAGACTTAAAAGGAACAAAAATTCCGTCAACAAAATCTACCTGAAAACCTTTACTCTGTCCCTTAACAGCATCCATGACCGAAAAAAGGCTAGCTTTATCAGGGGCTGGAAAAGACGGAATTAAAGTTACATTCATAAAATTATTCAATAACATCTAATTTATCGTTGCGACACTGATACTTAAAAACATTCGTAAACTCCGTATCTAACCACAGCTTAATCACCTCTTTCATTTCTGATGGTGAAATAAATCTTGCTCCCAAAGACAGAACATTAGCATCATTATGCTCCCGAGATAAGGTTACAATCTCAGGCGAACCACCGTAATAAACTGCAGCCCTGACCTTAGGAAAACGATTAGCCATCATTGCTTCTCCTTGACCAGAGCCACCAAATATAATTGCTTTATTTTCCTCTGAATCTTCAGCTATAGCCTTAGCAGCTAGGCGGATAAAATCAGGAAAGTCATCCTCCGGATTGAACTCAGATGCGCCATGATCAATAACCTCATAACCGGCTTCAAGCAACCATTCTTTAGCTATTTCCTTATGTTCAAAACCTGCATGATCAGTAGCTAGATGAATTATTAAACTTTTCACGTCTGTAGTCATATTATTCCCCACTTTTAGCATTAAAAAATTTAGCTACAGCTTCAGCATGACGAACTAAAGTGTGGGAGTAGCCTGTCTCATTATCATACCAAGCTAAAACTTTAACCAAATTACCGTTCACTACTCTGGTCATTGATAAATCTGCTATAGCAGCTATTTCAGAACCGATGATATCAGAAGATACCAGAGGATCACTGGTGACAGCCAACAGATCGCTCCAGGCCGCTGAAGCAGCAGCGTTTGAAAGCGCTTCATTGATTTCCTCTACTGTAGTTGGGCGACTGGCAATAAAAGTAATATCTACAATCGATCCGACCGGAACTGGGACTCTGATAGCAATACCATCAAACTTATTTTCTAGATCTGTATGAGCTTTAGTAGTAGCAATGGCTGCTCCGGTTGATGTTGGTACGATATTTAAGGCTGCTGCTCTACCCTTACGAAAATCTTTATTCGGGCCGTCAACTAAAGACTGCGAAGATGTGTAAGCATGGATAGTATTTAAAACGGCACTCTCTATTCCTATAGAATCTTTTAGTACAGCAATGACTGGAGAGGTGGCATTGGTAGTACAAGAAGCATTGGAACTTATTTGACAAGTAGATAAATTATTATCGTTGACTCCCATCAGGATAGTATCGCCTGTCACACCAGCCGTAGTGGGATTGTCTTTAATCGGTTGCGAAACAATTACTCTTTTTGCACCAGCTTCTAGATGCTGTTTTGATTTTTCGTAACTACCAAAAACTCCTGTGGCTTCTATAACAATATCTATATCCATTTTCTGCCAAGGTAAAGAAGTCGGATTCCTTTCACTTAAAAAAGTTATAGTATTATCATTTACAATTAAATTATTGTTCTCTACCTCTACATTCAAACCACTAGGACCGTAAGCAGTATCGTACTTAAGTAGATAAGCTAAGTTATTTATATCCCCTAAATCATTAATAGCCACCACCTGAAAATTCGGATTATTTAAAGACATCTTGAAAAAAGCCCGACCGATTCTCCCAAAACCATTGATAGCTACTTTCGTCATATACTGGAACAAATTAATAAGCTCATAATTAACTTATTATACCATCTGTTTAATTGACTGAAGATCTATTCCCCACCGTAATAAATTATTCAGCTTTTTTTTCTTTATTTTTACGAGAAAATAAATACCAAACTAGTAACAAAAAGAATAGCCCAAAGAACCAAATAATGTACACTGCTAAACGTTCTAAATAATAGGTGAAGGTCGTCATAGACTCTGCAGCCAAAGCATACTGTGATTCAATCACAGCTTCTAAGCCTTTTACTAGCTTTGTTTGGTAATCAAATATTGAGATCGAGATTTTAAAATTCCCTTTGTCGTAAAAAGGAGCCAGACTGGCTGTGTAAGCTGTCTTATCCTTATTGACCCTCAAGAGGAAAGAAAACTTAGAGTTATCATTATCGGGGTCAGTAAATGTGACAGTGATGGTTTTAAGATGTTCGGGCAAAACATCATAAGGAATACTTATAGTTAAAGGCTTGGATCCATCTATTAACAAATCTTCATCAGCTAATGAAAAATGTCTCCCTTCTTGGACTAGGATTACATTTTTCAAATCAATATCTAATATCTCAAGGTCAGATATGTCCACAACTTCTGCTTCACCTTTTTGGTTTATGAAAACAATTGCTCCTGAGGATATATTGCCGTCATAATCATAAGAAAAAACGGTGTAATACTGGTTAGGACTTAGTCTAAAAGCTCCAAAATCTAACACTTCTTCTCCTGCTCCCTCATAGACAATATAACCAGCGGCAGTATTTTCTGGATAGAAAAGATGACTGCGAACTACCCGCACCTTAGCAAAATCTTTATCTACTGGATTTTTCCAAGTCAAACGAACATCATTGTTCTCACCTATTGCCTTTAGATTACTTACGTTTAGCGGCGGAGTTGTGTCCACTACGTCGAGAGTCGAGAATTGATTACGGGACAAAATATATTCTTTTCCTTTATCGTCATAAGCTAACAATTCATAATAGTAGGTAGTATTGGACTGCAGTCCTTCGATTTCTACACTATGGTATTGCAATAATATATCGTCAGATACTAGAGAATAATTATAATTTTTTGTTAATCCCCACCGTAATGTATAACGACTAGGAAGATTAGTTTGCCATGTGAAAATAGAGCTATTTTTACGTGGCAAAATATTTAAACTCTTTAACATCAGGCTGGCGTCATCATACCAACCAAATAAATTACCACCGCCTCCTGACGGAATAGTAGTAGTTGAAGTGGTAGATGTAGTAGGAGGAGTAGATGTGGAAGAAGTTGATGTGGTACCGACTATTTGTGAAACTGTAAAATCTGTAAACGCAGCTAGGGCTAAGTTCGTATTGAAAATAATAATTCCAATTAGTATAAATAGACTAAATGAAAATTTGAAATATGATCGACTCATAAAGCCAATAAAGTTACAGTCGAAGTAGCCGTATAAACTCCGGCTGGCTGTGATACAGCCGAACCTATACCCACCTTAAAATAAAGAGTTGTGGCAGTGCCAGCAGGATGGTTAGGCGATGTTCTAATGGCTATAGTTTCGGTTGTAGTACTCAATCCTTCCCAACATGCGGTTGTTGAAGCAACACCACTTATGTTACAAGCACTACCGTTGGTTTTGAATTTGTCTGGTGTATCGTTACCAAAAGGAGAAAATCCAAAATAAGCATCAGTACTACTGATAGTAAAATCAATATCTGGCACAGCACCAGAAGGAACGTAATCATCTATGCTATAAGAATTACTTTGCATAGCTGGTTCATTAGCTGCTTTAATTGTTAGCTGGTAACCAGAGGGACTGTCAGTAATAGCTGTCAAAGTGGTAGAACCATTAGACATCCCACCACCAACTCCAGAAATGGCACCATCCATAACCACGTCACTCCCACCAGAAAGAGCAAGATAGACTTCTTGCATTTGCTGGTAACCAGCTTTTAGGCGATAAAGAGCACTGTTAGATTCTCCGGTTGAGATCTCACCAAAAGTCGATTCTTGTCTATAGTTTGTTGACGTCGATAAACCTCCACCAAAATTGATACTATCATTTTGAATCTGATAGTTAATACTTTGCTGCACCTGAGCATTCACGTGATAAACAGAAAAACTACTGAAGAAAAATACGGTGACTAAAAAAATAATGTACAAAGATTGTTCACGCATGATATCCGTGACATTATTTTTCTTTTCTCTTAAACTCAAAAGACTTGAAGAACCTCATAATAAACCATATTACCACAAACAAACCTACGAATATTGTAGCAACTATTTTCCAAGGAATGACCCAGAATGAAATCTGAGCTTCATCAATAATGTCATCATAGCCACGATTTAGATTCAAAGTAGCAGTATAACGACCGAATAATAGATCACGGTTCCAACTGATTTCTCGAGAACGCAATGATTGAGGTAAAGCAAACCAGGGTTTAAGTTCTACAAAACCAACATCTTCTCCTAGGACATTGGATATTCTTATTTCACCATAAGGATTAAGGTGTAAAGACCCTTCATTTTCATAAAGTATTTGAAACTCTATAGGACCTTTTTCGTACCACTTTTTATTATTCAAAGTAGAAAAGCTCTTAAGCTCTCCTGCTATTTCTGTTTCTCCAGGCACCGTAACAAAAATAAGTGAACCGATACGACTAATTATAGCTGATCTTGGAGCAGCACCGTCTTCAGAACCGGGATCGGCCTCGGTTGTAACTGTTTTAACTAAAACACTACCGTATTTTCCACCTGCTTCTGCGTCCTTAGGAACAGATACAGTTACCGGGATTGTTACTCGAAGATTCGGTTCTAAATCGAATTTATATTTAGGAACAGAAATATAGTCCTTTAAAGTGTAGGGGCCTCGGTCGTCACCCAAAAGCACAACTGATTCATTGATATCTGTTGAACCACTAATATCCTCGATATCAATTTCAAAACGTTTGGTTTCTGCCATCCGGTTGGAAATGTTTATATAAACAGTTTTCGTTTGACCTGGTAGTAATTGTAATTCTAACTTCCCTGGACCAAGAACAAAATCATCAAAAACTTTATCGCCAAGTAGAGCTTCTGTTGGGTAAGGATTACTGAAATCAGGCAAAGGGTCTGTCTCTACCTCATCCGAAGAAGTAGCATTATTTTGAATTATTTCATTCGTTTCTGAAGCAAAATTGTTTTCCTGTGCAGCTGTTTGAGACACAGCTATTACCAAAAGAAATAGTAAGGCACTAAGGGAAAGGAGACTTGTATATCTTAGCCAAGAAGCGGTCATAATTAGTTAAGTAAGACTAAACTAATTATCTAAAGCAGTCAATGTGGCGGTAGCAACATAAGTACCACTTGGAACTGCTGGAGTTGGTCCATTAGGAATAGTGATCCTGAATTTAACAGTAGAAGTAGAGCCTGATGCCGGAGTTGGGGCTCCTGAGTAGATTAGAGTGGTGGCCGCGTTTTCATCAGTAGAAGAAGCACCGCGCCAACAGTTATCGACTGTGAAGGTCGTGTTATTACTTGTCCCACAGTTACCACCAGTATGAGTAAACACACTGGAGACTTCACTGGTATTAGAAGCATTTATTGTAAAACCAAATTGAGCATTAGGTAAAGAAGTGTCATACCCAGTCGGATAAGAAGACATATCGGAAGAGTAAACATAGTTAGCAATAGTATCGTTACTACCATTTCTCTTCATAGCAGTAGTGCTACTAAACTTAATCGTCATATTGTAACCACTAACGTTGTTACTGGTCACACGAACAGATGTTTCCCCCAGAGTAGTACCGCCGGTAAGACCGTTTAGAGTACCACTCATGGTGACATCGCTAGCAGTAGCCGCAAAAGCAATAGCTGAGGAAACAGTTTGCGTAACAGTAAATTCATCTGTTACCGCTTGCCCTACTATTGGTTCAGAAACCAAATAAATAGCGAATATAATGGATAGTATCAGTACAGCTGCAAGCAATGAATCGTAGCTACTTCTAATTAAATTTTTGATGATCATAAAGAATAAATATTATAAATAATAGTAACTTTTTTTACCAACGGTATCTACACAATACTGCCAAAAGGTGGGGATATTTATATCTTAATAATTTAAATTAAAATAGTTGCTTGATTATTACTTATTTCTAGTGTTCCTGAATCAATTTGGTACTCTTCTTTTTGTTCTTTGTTAATTTTGATTGTCAGAGTCCCAGTCTTCAGAGGAGAAATTAATGGCTCGTGATCAGCCATTATTTCCATTTCACCAGCTGCTCCCGGAACATGTACGCTCAAAACTTCACCTTCAAAAACAGGAGCATCAACTCTAGAAACTATTAATTTAAGTAATCTTTGTTCGGCCATATTTATTCTTTGGTAGCTGTAACTTCATCAATACTTCCCTTCATATAGAAGTCTTGTTCGTTTTTATCATCATGCTTCCCTTCCAGAATTTCACTAAAACCACGAATGGTTTCCTCTAGTGTTACATATTTACCTGGTGCTCCGGTAAACACTTCTGCCACTGAGAAAGGCTGACTTAAAAATCGTTGTATTTTTCTTGCTCTATATACTACTTGTTTATCATCTTCTGAAAGTTCTTCGATACCAAGAATGGCAATGATGTCTTGTAAGTCTTTATATCTTTGCAAAACTAATTTCACTTCTTGAGCCACTCGATAATGTTCTTCCCCGACAATCATCGGATCTAGAGCGGTTGAGTTAGATTCTAGAGGGTCAATAGCTGGATAGATACCAAGTGAAGCTAGTTGTCTACTTAGTACGACGGTTGAGTCCAAGTGAGAGAAAGTTGTGGCTGGAGCAGGGTCAGTAAGGTCATCAGCAGGTACGTAGACAGCCTGTACAGAGGTAATAGAGCCGGTTTTAGTTGAGGTAATACGTTCTTGCATTTTACCCATCTCTTCTGCCAAAGTTGGTTGGTAACCTACTGCAGAGGATACTCGTCCTAAAAGAGACGAAACCTCTTGACCAGCTTGAGTGAAGCGGAAAACGTTGTCCATAAAGAAAAGAACATCCTTTCCTCCATCAGTATCACGGAGCTCTTCGGCCATAGTTAGACCAGTCAAGCCAACCCGAGCACGTGATCCGGGAACTTCATTCATTTGTCCAAAAACGAGAGCTGTTTTATCTAGCACACCAGAGTCCTTCATTTCATGGTAGAGATCATTTCCCTCTCGCACCCGCTCTCCTACTCCAGCAAATACTGAATAACCACCATGGTTACTAGCCACGTTGTGAATTAGTTCTGTAATAAGCACAGTCTTTCCTACCCCTGCTCCACCGAAAAGTCCTACCTTTCCTCCTTTAATAAAAGGAGCCAAAAGATCAACAGATTTGATACCGGTTTCAAAAACTTCGGTTCTGGTTGATTGATCTATAAAAGCTGGAGCTTCTTGATGGATAGCTTTACTCTTACCTGAAAGTTGTTCTTTTCCATCCAGAGTCTTTCCCAAAACATTGAAGAGTCGGCCCAAGGTTTGTTCACCAACTGGTACGGAGATAGCAGCACCAGTATCGACGACTGACATTCCTCGCTTAAGCCCCTGCGTGTCTTCCATAGCAATCGCTCGCACTCGATCTAAGCCGATATGCTGAGCCACCTCAAAGGTAACGATACCGTTCTCACTTTCTACAGTTAAAGCATTTAGCAGCTCTGGCACACCACCGTTAGGAAAATGTACGTCAACCACCGGACCGATGATTTGGACAATCACACCAGTTTTCGTAGTTGATTTATTTTCGGTTGTTGTATTCATAATAATTTCTTATAAATTGATTTTGATAATGGTTTAATTTAATGTTCTTCATCATTTCCCGGACGAAGGAAAATTATCCCGAACCAAATAAAACATAATCGCTCCCGCTCATTGTTTTATTCGTCTCTCACTCAGTACCACTGAGTATCCAAAGTCCGTAAGACTCTGGCTACTTAGTACTACGCAAACTATTTCATTGCTTCTACCCCCGCGGTTATTTCTGACACCTCAGCTGTAATGGCCGTCTGGCGAGCTTTGTTATATTTAATTGTTAAAGCTTTGATTACTTCCTTGCTTTTATCGGTAGCATTCTTCATTGCCACCATTCGAGCAGAATGCTCAGACGCTTTGCTCTCCAAAAGAGCATGATAAATAATAATTTCAATCAAGCGTGGTATCAGGGATTTTAAAACCTCTTCTGCTGAAGGTTCGATGGTATAGGACACAATAGCTGTAGCCGGCTCTATTTCTTCACTAAATTTTCCTTTTTTAGGACGGATACCGCGTAAAATATAATGAATTTCTGCTGGATCAAGCGGTAGAATAGTACGCTTAGTCGGCAACTGTTCGAAAGTAGAAAGAAAATTCTGATAAATAATTTCAATTTCTTTGTAAGCTCCTGTATTAAATCTGTCTAAAATAACTTTAGACATTTCATAAATATCTGCCATCGTAACAGCATCCGAAACATTATTATGCTCTTCAATGATTTCAAGCTTTTCGCGACGTGCAAAATCCCCGGCTTTGCGACCAATACAAATGACTTCTATTTCTGCTCGGTACTTGTGAACTACCTCCTCGGCTTTTTTAATAACAGCACTGTTAACACTACCAGCCAAACCCTTATCACTAGTGACAATAACCAAAATCCTTTTACCTTCTTCTTTCTTGGTAGTGTAATTGCTGTGTCTTAAGTCTGGTGAGCTAGCTAGACGAGAAAGAATTCGCATAGCAGCGTGGACATACGGCCGACCAGCGAAAGCTCGTTCTTGAGCTTTACGCATCTTAACCGCTGAAACAGACTCCATGGCTTTGGTTACCTGTCCGGTTTTCTTGGTAGAAATTATTTTGTTTTTTACTTGTTTAAGTGCCATAAAATAATGCGAGGATCTTCTTAAGCAACAGGTTTGTAGTTTTGAGGGTGGGCTTCTTTATAGTCTTTAATAGCTTTATCGAGCTTTTCTATTATTTCGTCAGTAAGTTCACGACCTGTTTCAATGTCGGTTAAAATCTCCTTTCGATCACGTTCTACAAACTCGATAAAAGTCTGTTCAATCTTTCGAGTATTTTCTACTGGGGCTCCAAAGAAGATACCTTGGTTAGCGGCGTAAATAGCAATCACTTGTTTTTGGAATGGAACCGGTTGGTTTTGGCCCTGTTTCAACAACTCAACATATTTACGACCTGATTCGATACGATTTTTTGTATCTTCATCAAGATCTGAAGCAAATTGCATAAAAGCCTCTAACTCTCTGAATTGTGCCAATTCAAGACGAATCTTACCTGACACTTTCTTCATCGCTTTAGTTTGAGCGGAAGAACCTACTCGAGATACAGAAATACCGACATCCAGAGCTGGGCGGATACCTTTATTAAACAAATCAGTATCTAGGAAAATCTGACCATCAGTGATTGAAATCACGTTAGTTGGAATATAAGCAGACACGTCACCTTCTTGGGTCTCAATAATAGGCAGGGCAGTAATCGATCCACTACCGAGTTCAGCTGAGAGTTTAGCAGAACGCTCTAATAATCGAGAGTGGAGATAAAAGATATCACCTGGATAAGCTTCGCGTCCCGGCGGACGACGTAGAAGTAGAGACATTTGTCGATAGGCATTAGCGTGTTTAGATAAGTCATCCAGAATAATCAACACGTCTTTACCTTGCTGCATAAAATATTCACCAATAGCCATGCCTGCAAATGGTGCCAAGAAAAGAAGTGGTGACGCTTCTGAAGCTGAAGTAGCTACTATTGTTGTGTATTCCATTGCTCCGGCTTCTTCTAACTTAGCCATGATGCTTACAGTTTTTGAACGTTTCTGCCCAATAGCTACATATATACAAATTGGTCTTTTTTCTGCTGGCTCGTGTTTCTGGTTGATGATTGTGTCAACAGCAATGGTTGTTTTACCAGTCTGTCGGTCACCAATAATCAACTCTCTTTGTCCACGACCGATAGGAATCATAGAGTCAATAGCTTTGATACCAGTGTGGATAGGTTCATTAACACTTGAACGATCCATCACCCCATAAGCAACTCGCTCGATTGGCATGTCTGCTTCCCCTTTTACTGCACCCTTACCGTCAATTGGCTCACCAAGTGGACTGACCACTCGTCCAACTATTTCTGGACCAACTGGGATAGAAAGTAGTTTTTCAGTTCGCATTACCCGCATACCCTCTTTTACCCGAGTAGATTCGCCTAGCACTACTACTTTAACCACGTCTTCTTCCAAGTTGAGGATCAGACCATAGAGAGCATCCTTAGCAGCAATCGTTTCAGCCAGTGATTTGCCGTCACTATCAGAAAACACCACCATTTCCATCATCTGGGCTTCCGAAAGACCGTCAATTTCAGCAATTCCGTCACCAACTGCTGTAACCACACCGATTTCTTTCGGTGCCGATGACAGGTCGATGTTTTCTATTTCTTGCTTTATTTTATCTATAATGACTGAGCTCATAATGAATGATTTATTTTAGTGGATAATTTGTTGCTAGGTGGTTAATGCCCGGTAAAGGTTGACCAACTTTGTTTTATAACTTTTGTCTAATATTTTATTATTAGCTTCTACTAGCCATCCCCCAACTATGGTGGGGTCGATAACAACTTCTGGTTCACCAGTAGCTGCTAATTCTGCTAAAGCTTCTTTTATTTTAGCTAATTCTTTCTCGTAGACATTGTCGTTTGGAACTACTACTGTAATTTTATTTGTGCCAGTAGCTTCTAATACCTTCAAAACACCACGCAGAATCGGAGCATAAAGTCTCTGGTGACCTCTTTCTTTAAGAGTGCTTTGTAGTCCTTTTATAATTTTATCTAGGCTATCGCCTGTTTTAATTTTTTCAAGAACTGCTGTGATGTAGTTGTCTTTCATAAGAATGAATACGTAAAACTAAGCTTGCTTATCGGCTAAGATTTTCTCTGCAGTAAGAACCGCTAGTTTAGCTATTTCAGCCTCACTATCTTTGCGCGCTTGAGTTTGTAGATTGATTGCTTTTTCTTCTGCTTGAGAAATTATATTTGATGCTTTCTCATCTGCCGCTGCTGTTATAGCTGCAGTTTTTTCATCAGCAAATGTTTTGGCTCTTTTAGCAATAGCTTCGGCTTCTTTATGAGCAGTTGCTAAAACTGTTTGTTTTTCTCCCTCAGCTTCAGATAAAGCACGGGCCGCTGTCTCTGCGTCTTTAATACCTTGCCGTACTTTTTCTTCTCTTTCAGCCAAAAGCTTAAGAACTGGTTTGTACAAAAAATAAGAAAGAACTGCCACTAAAATAGTGAAGTTAATGATTTGTACGACAATCAATTTTACATCGATGCCGAAAGCTTGAATAAGTTGTTCCATAATTTTATCTAGATAACTAGGTTTTAGTTACTGTGTGACTTCCCTGCTTTAATCTAAAAATCTACATAATCGAGATTTTCAGACAGTTGTTTAGCTCGAGAATTTGCTTAATTTGTTTAAGCAAATTTGATGATAAACGATACAACTAAAGCGAAAATTGCCAAAGCTTCAACGAATACGATACCGAGGATCATAGTACTTTGAATCTTTGAAGCTGCTTCTGGATTACGGCCGATAGCATCAAGGGCTCGTGATACTAAGATACCAATACCGATTCCTGGACCAAGCACACCGATACCGGCGGCTAAAGCCATAGCGATAGATTTGATTGCGTCAGCGCTCATTTCTGAAGCCTGAAGAGCTAATTCTATTTCTGTCATAATTTAATTCTTTATTAATAATTATTAAGAGTCGACATGCCAATGTAAACTCTATAGTAATTACTAATGGGGCTCAGCTACTGCTAACTTTATAAATATTAAAGTCAGGAAAGCAAAGACTCCAGCCTGAATCATCCCGACAAAAGTTTCATAAAGCAGGATAGGTACCGGCAAAATGAGCGGGACAAAAAACATCGCCACCAAGAGAAGGGTCTTACCAGCAAAAATATTTCCGAATAAACGGAATGAGAAAGACACAATCCGACCGATTTCACTGATAAGCTCGATTAGCCCAACTACGAAGCTCATCGGTGACGAAAAGTTTATAAACTTACCGCCATATTTCCAGGCCCCTAAAGCTACTATACCGGCAAATTCTATCACAGCCATGGAAATAAAGGCGAAAGCAATAGGAATATTTAAGTCAGTAGCAGGAGGATACAAGAAAGGAATTAGATGACCATGTTCATTGAAATAGCCGATTGAAGTAACTCCGGGGAGAAGTCCTACCCAGTTCATAGTCAATAGAAAAATAAAGATGGTAATCAAAACTGGAAAGTATTTTTTGGCTAACTTCTCACTCTCTAGAGTTTCAACAACATAATTATATAGACCACCGATAGTTAGTTCTATTATCGACTGACTTTTACCAGGAATAGTCTTTAAAGATCGGTTCAACAAAAAAGCACCTACAATAAGTAGCAACATGACCAACCAAGAAGTTAGTAGGGTTGAGGTGATTGGCATATTTCCAATATGACCTAACACGTACGGTGCTAAATGAACGGAAATTCCTTCGCCTCCCTCCTCCGCTGCTTGTGCAATATTAATGAATTGAAACATATACATTCCGAACAAACCAGAGGAAATGCTTTGTTCCAAAATAATTCAGGACAATTGAAAATGTGAAATTCTCGTTCAATACGACGGTACCCTCAGAATGTTTGAGAGTCCGGTTATTCACAACTTTGGTCATCCAAAATTACTTCTAAAAACAAACCAGTTCAATCCAATTTGCGACTGCATATTATCATATTGAAGACGATTGTAAACTTTGACTCTGTTGAAAGAACCTAATCGAGACCTGGTCTCTAACTTAATTTCTTTGTAAAAGTAGCAAATGGGAGTTCTTAATTTATTTTGTGGACCAGACAGGATTCGGTCACTCTCGTGGATATTTTCTTCGTTCTATGAACTCAAAAATATCTCACTCCCTCGAATCTTACAGATTCTGTACAGGTTTCGCTCTAGCGAGCTGCAACCTTGTAATAAAATCTCCCAGACTTTATTACACCATTCGTCGCGGTCCTCGGCTTAAGCCTGCGGACTCCGTCGCGACTCAGTTCGAATCCTGTCAAAGTCTCTCAAAAACAACAAAACCAAAGCATTCGCTTTGGTTTTGGTTTTTGTGGACCAGACAGGATTCGAAACATACTGTTTCAGTACAGGTTGTCAGTATTCTTAATGAATTAAGAATACTAGGCAACCTCTTCGAATCCTGACGTAAAGCCTCCCAGGCTTTACTTCTGGTCCGAAATAAACAAACCGCAGACAAGCTGCGGTTTATTTTGTGGACCAGACAGGATTCGAACCCGCTGCCTCCTCAGTGCAAATGAGGCGCTCTACCAATTGAGCTACTGGCCCAAACGAGATAGTAAATATTCACTACTGATTACTGAGTCAGAAAGCTTCGCTTACTGCCCAACAAAATCTCGTAAGTGCCGCATATATTACTACACTCACAAGCAGAGTCAATCAGTTATTTCCAAGGCTGATCGCTAGAGTGAGATTGGAAATCATTTATCGTCAACAAATCATCATCAGACCAAGGGTTATCATTATAATTTAAAACAACCACTCCTTCAGTGTCTGGTAAAGAAACCAGGTGTGCAGTATCTTTTTCGATATCGTAAACAACCGGCACACAACCTTCGCTGGTCATAGATAGTAATTCACAGTAAAAAATAAATTTTTTACTTGGTGAAACCTGAGCGTTTGTTATTTTATGATGAAAACCAACTCTTTCTATATCAGCATCCATAGATAGACTGTTTTTATTAGCACTAAGTATGCGTTCATTGTCACCTTGCTTTATAAACAAACCAACATCGTTTAGGATTAATTCCCAATCATTTTTTTCCTCCATTACTTTCCCAGTGCTGGCAATCTGCGGTACAGAATTAGGCTGATTCAGTGACTGATTAAAGGCTATAAAAGCAGTCGTAAAACCAATAATATAAGCTAAGATAATTAGTAGCGATCTCTCAAAACGAACACTTTTCATTACTTGAATTATACCAGCTTTTATTTTGGCAATACTTATTTGTCACCAGCTCTTTTCTACTTAAGGTCGAGCAGTCTTCACTAGATGATCTATCAGTTCATTGTAATTACTACCGATAGCATTAATTGATTTAGGGAAAAGAGACTCTTCCGTCAAACCTGGCAAGGTGTTAACTTCCAAGAAGTAAACTTCTCCATCGGAAATGATAAAGTCTGATCTTGAATATTGGGAAAGATTTAGTTGCTTATGAACTTCTAAGGCAGCCTCAGCCAGTTTCTGTTTTTCTGTTTTAGAAAAGCGCCCAGGACAAATTTCTTCAGTACAACCAGAGTACTTTGCTTCATAAGAGAATAAGGGAGATTCATCAGGCGATATTATTTCTATGTCTGGTAATACATAATGTTTTTGGTCTCTAAACCCTTCTAATATACCCACCGTTGCTTCCTTGCCTTTAACAAATTCCTCCACCAAAACTTCGCCGTATTTATTAAGTAATTCTTCCAACATTGTAGATAATTCCCCTGAATGATGAGCTATCAGAGTATCAACGGAAGAGCCGCCAGAAACAGGCTTAATTACATAATGGGGACCAAAAGCTTGCGTCAAACCAAAAACTGTTTTCTGTAAATTAGTTACGTCCTGTCTCAAAACACGGGCGTGTTTTGGCATTTTAATACCAGATTCTTTAAGATGTTCTTTAGTTATGAATTTATTGATTGCGATAGCAGAGGCATACGGATCACTACCCGTGTATGGCAAATTTAATCTCTTGATCATTCTTTGTACGGTGCCATCCTCCCCGTAAGAGCCATGTAAAGCTATAAAAACAACATCAACATCAGATAAAATATTTTGTTGATCACGGCAGAGACCATCACAAAGCCATTCCCCATTTTTAGTAATGGTTATATCTTTGGTTGAATAACCTAAATCGCGTAGGGCACGCAACACATTAGACCCAGTTTTTAAGGAAACTTCGTATTCGGCACTAGGTCCGCCACGCAAAACTGCAACCCGATTATATTTCATAGGTAAATAATACCATGCAACAATATTCCTAGGTAATAATCTTAGTTTAAAAAGTTTTTACGTCTTTTTTGTTTATGATAAGTAATAGCAAAGCGGTGGGCGTCAGCGTTAGCTAGAAGAATTTCGTTCTCATATAAAGTTAAGATTTTCTTTGCTGCAATGAGTCGCACTGGTTTATGACGCTCGTCTTTTACCACGGCGACTACTGGAATAACCAAGCCAGCTTTCTGTAACACCATTTCGGCAACGTTCTTTTGGGCTTTTCCGCCATCAACTACTATGATTTGTGGTAATGGCCACTCTGGATGGGTTAACCTGCGATTAAGAATTTCCTTCAAGGCTCCTGGGTCATTACTACGATCTATGGTCTGTATTTTAAATTTTCGGTATTCGGACTTTCTAAGTTCTCCTCCCTCGACCACACTCATCACTCCCACCATATCCTCTCCACCTAAATGAGCTACGTCGTAAGCTTCTATGCGGATGGTTTTTTCATCTCTATATATTCTATTCTCATCTTTTAGCAAAGAAATATCTTCAATGTGTTTAAGAGCAAATATCTTTCTTTTAATTATCGCGGCTGTCTCAAAATTCTCTTTCTTTGCTTCTAACAACATTTCTTTTTCTAGTTCTTTTATTATCTCCTTCTTTTTACCAGAAAAAAATAACTGGATGAAATGAATGGTTTTTTTATATTCCTTATGATCTGTTTGTTCGGGAAATAATCCAATTTGTCGATTGAAATCTATTTTACCCCTACTTATTTTACTTTTTTCTTTTCCTAGCGGGTCTTTTGTATCATAGAATTTAAATAGTTTTCGAACTATTTTTAATGCCTCACGGAAAAGGCCAGAGCTGGGAAAAGGTCCGTATTCATGCAGTATCTCATCAGGAGTAAATTTTTCAGCTAAATCCTTGGCTCTTACCACCAGAACCCGGGGCCATTTTTCATTGGTAATAACTAAATGATTATAGCTTTTGTCATCCTTGGAAATTGTATTGTACTTAGGTTTATGAGTTCGAATGAGATTTACTTCCAATAACAAAGCCTCCAGCACACTATCAGTTACAGTCCACTCCACCGTCTTAGCCTCTTTTACCATTCTTTCAATCAACTCAGAACGTTTCTCTTTTAAATCAGTGGCAAAGTAGCTACGTACTCGGTTATTTAAATTAGTGGCTTTACCAATATACAAAATCTCTTTTTTTGTACCCAAAAAGAAGTAAACTCCCGGTGTACTTGGTAACTTTTTTTTACTAAGGCTACTTTTTTGCATAATCAAATATGTAAACCTATTGAAAAGCTTATTTCTTTAGGATTTTTTTAAGGTATATACCAGTGTATGATTTTGGATTTTCGGCTACTTCTTCTGGTGTTCCCTTAGCTACCAATTGACCACCGCCCGCTCCTCCCTCAGGGCCTACATCGATGACATAGTCGGCTGACTTAATAAGATCTAAATTATGTTCAATAACCATCACGGTATTGCCACGATTTACCAACTCCTGCAATATTTCAATTAGCTTAGCAACATCTTTATAGTGTAATCCTATAGTAGGTTCATCAAGTAAATAGATCGTCTTTAAAGTATGAGGTCGATACAATTCAGAAGCGATTTTTACACGCTGAGCTTCTCCACCTGAGAGAGTAGTAGCACTTTGACCTAAACTTATATAACCTAGACCGGTATTTACCAAAGACGCCAGGCGTTCATAGATAGCTGGTACATCACTGAAAAACTTAGTGGCTTCCTCAATATTCATATTCAATACCTCATGGATATTCTTACCCTTATAGCGTACTTCCAGAGTTTCTTTAGTGAAGCGCTTTCCGTCACAAACATCACAAGTCACATACACAGTTGGTAAAAAGTGCATCTCTACAGCTACCACACCGTTACCCTGACAAGCTTCGCAGCGTCCGCCTTTGACATTAAATGAGAAGCGACCCGGCTTCCAACCTCTAGCCCTAGCTTCGCTAGTTGCAGCAAACATATCCCGAATATGAGTGAAAGCTCCGGTATAGGTAGCTGGGTTAGACCGAGGAGTACGACCAATCGGAGACTGGTCTATCAAGACAGTTCGACCCAGATATTCTGTTCCTTCGATAGATTTAACGTTATAAGTTTTGGCAGTGCGATAACGCTTTTCAAGACGAGCCAACAAGTTTTTATGTAATATTTCATACATAAAGGTAGATTTTCCCGAACCAGAGACACCGGTTACGGCAATCAATCTACCCAACGGGATATCTATATTTAGATTTTTAATATTAAAAGCTTTTCCGCCTCTGATTTTTATTGAACCTTTTTCTGAACTACGTCGTTCTGGAACTTCAATTTTTCTGTCACCTCTTAGATAATCCAGAGTCAGAGAACCACTATCGTTATTTTTAGCTTCTAAAAGTGGCTGCAAGTAACCCGCCACCACTATTTCTCCACCATGAACACCCGCTCCGGGACCAACATCAACGATGTAATCAGCCGCGAAAATTGTATCTTCGTCATGCTCCACCACTAAAATAGTGTTACCTAAATCACGTAACTCTGTCAGAGTCTTAATGAGCTTGTCATTATCACGTTGATGTAGTCCGATAGTTGGTTCATCCAACACGTACAAAGCTCCAACCAAACCAGAACCCAACTGCGAAGCTAAGCGTATACGTTGTGCTTCCCCACCAGAAAGAGTGTTAGCTCTGCGATCTAGAGTTAGGTATTCAATACCAACATTTTTCATAAACTCTAACCTTTCAATAATCTCACGCAAAGCCGGCCAAGCTATCTCCTGCTCTTTTTTCGTTAATTTTATATTAGTTATAAAATCGGCAGCTTCAGATACGGTCAAACGGGTAAAGTCCACTATATTTAATCCTAGTTCGGAAGTCTGATTCTTGAACTTGGTTGTTGAAGAAAGATAAATTCGCAAAGCTTCAGGACGAAGTCTGGCTCCCTTACAAGTCGGACAAACATCAGAGTTAAATATGCCCACCACCCCTAATCCATTACATTCTTCACAAGCACCATAAGGAGAGTTAAAAGAAAATAAACGTGGTTCTACTTCAGGAAATGATGAGCCATCAACTGGACAAATAAATTTAGCTGACAAGGTTCGTTCCTTTCCGTCTGGTGATTTAATCTTCACCATTCCACCTGATTGATCTAAAGCAATTTCGACCGCTTCTGAAAGACGTTCATGCGAACCTTTCGGATCATCCGTAAATTCACTAACATATATTTCGTCCACCAAAACATCGATATCGTGTCTCTTAGTCTTAGTTAGGATGATTTTTTCTCGTAGTTGTTTGATTTCTCCATCTATCTTTACTACCTCGAAACCTTTATTGAGAAGATCGTATAAAAGTTGATAATATTCACCTTTACGACCAACCACTACTGGAGAAAAGATAGATACTCGTCCCTTACTTAGATTTATACCCATCACCTGTTCATCTTTTTGAGCCTTTTTTACTTCTTTATCCTCAATCGATTTAAGAATTATATTTAGAATTTCATCTTGCGATAATTTCTCAATTGCCACGTCCACGTCAAGACAATATGGACGACCAATACGAGCATAAAGAATCCTTAAATAATCATAAATCTCCGTAATAGTAGCGACGGTGGAGCGTGGGTTACGACTAGCTGATTTCTGATCTATTGAAATTGCTGGTGATAAACCAGAGATTTCGTCAACGTCCGGTTTCTGCATTTTATTCAAAAACTGTCTAGCATACGGTGAAAGACTTTCTACATAACGACGCTGTCCCTCAGCAAAAATAGTATCGAAAGCCAAGGATGACTTACCTGAGCCAGACGGACCAGTAATAGCTATCATTTTATTACGCGGCATTTCTACATCAACATTTTTTAAGTTGTGTGTCCTAGCACCACGAACAACCAGACGTTTTTCGCCATCGTTTTCCCATTCTGTTTTAGTTGGTTTTTTACTCATACAACACAAGCGAACATCTCTACATGATGATAGAGGAAGTCAACGTTTTATTATACTTATATATTATGATTTCACCAGCACCGCAGAAACTTTGGTTCAATAAATCATTTCTTCATACTTTTGCTTCCCGCTTTTTCTAAATACCCTATTTCATCACGCAGGATAGCTGCTGTTTCAAAATCTAGAATAGCCACTGCTTCTTCCATCTGTCGTCTTTTTTCTTTCAATACCTTTTTAGGATTCTTTTTGAATAGTTCCATATCTATCTTAAGCAGAGTATCGACTGTTTCATCATGCTCACTACGCATTTGATCTGTGATAGATTTTATTTCCTTCTTAATAGTTGTTGGCGTTATGCCGTGTTTTTCGTTGTAAGCAGTTTGTATTTCTCGTCGTCGGTTTGTTTCAGAAATAGCGTATTCAAGCGCCGGAGTCATTTCATCGGCATAAAGAACCACCCGACCATTAACATTACGGGCTGCTCGCCCAATTGTCTGAATAAGAGCTGTCTCACTGCGCAGGAAACCACTTTTATCAGCATCAAGAATAGCTACCAATTCCACTTCAGGTAAATCCAAACCTTCTCGCAGTAAGTTAACACCCACCAAACAATCGAACTCTCCTCTTCGAAAATCATTTAGTATCTCGATTCTTTCTATGGTATCGACATCACTGTGAATATATTTAGTTTTTATTCCTTTTTCTTCTAAAAAGTCAGCCAAGTCTTCAGCCATTTGTTTAGTCAGAGTAGTGGTTAAAACCCTTGCTCCTCCAGCTATTACTTTCTCCGCTTCACGAATAAAATCCTTTATTTGTCCTTCATAAGTACCCTTGCCTGTCACTG
Organism: uncultured Candidatus Saccharibacteria bacterium; assembly: GCA_964611205.1. Taxonomy (GTDB): domain Bacteria; phylum Patescibacteriota; class Minisyncoccia; order Phycocordibacterales; family UBA918; genus OLB19. The sequence goes on from CAZSZB010000002.1 coordinate 26,330, forward strand.
GACGCAAATCTATTTCTGGATCGATTAAACCAGTCGGACGAATTATTTGCTCAACTATCTGCCCCTTCCCTTCTGCTACTTGTTCCATTTCGTATTTTCCTGGCGTAGCCGTAGTGTAAATCACTTGCCCTACTCGCTCTTTCCACTCAGCAAACTTAAGTGGTCTGTTATCTACAGCACTCGGCAGACGAAAACCATGCTCTACTAAAGTATCTTTACGAGACCGGTCGCCAGCGTACATGCCATTTATTTGCGGAACTGTGACATGCGACTCATCGACAATAGTGAGAAAGTCTGGTGTGCCATCTTTCTTGTGTGGAAAGTAGGATAATAAAGTATACGGTGCATCACCGGGCTTGCGACGATCAAAGTGTCTAGAGTAATTCTCTATCCCGTTACAGTATCCAACTTCTCGAATTAAGGCTAAATCATGTTCTGTTCTTCTCTTTAAGCGCTCCGACTCTAGTAACTTCCCTTCCTTTTTAAACTTAGCCAACTGACTTTTAAGTTCAGCTTTAATGTCTTCATAAGCCACTTTTCTTTCATCCTCTGGAGTAACGAAATGTTTAGCTGGAAATAAATAAAATACCTCTGGCTCTTCAATTATCTGTCTAGAAATCGCATCTATCTTAGTCAAATGAGATACACTGTTACCAGTAAAATTTAACCTGAAAATAACTCTCTCATTGGTTGGCATAATTTCTATAGTATTCCCAACGGCTCTGAACATACCCGGCGATAAATCGGCGTTGGTACGAGTAAAATACATACTCACAAGCACCCGTAACATATCAGCTCGAGTAGTTGCAAAACCTTTTTCTATTTTTTGGTGACGTTTTTCGTATTCGGCCGGTTCTCCCAAGCCATAAATACAGGACACTGAAGCCACAATGATGACGTCACTGCGCGTCAAAAGCGCCTGAGTGGAAGCATGTCGTAAGCGATCAATTTCTTCATTGATTTGAGCCTCCTTTTCGATATAAGTATCTGAAGTTGGCATATACGCTTCCGGTTGATAGTAGTCATAATAAGAAACGAAATAATGTACAGCGTTATTCGGAAAAAAATCACGATACTCTTGAGCTAATTGAGCAGCCAGGGTTTTATTGTGAGCGATAACCAGTGTTGGTTTTTGTATTTGTTGGATTACATTGGCCGCTGTAAAGGTTTTTCCTGAGCCAGTCACACCCAAAAGCGTCTGGTCAGTCATACCAGCCTTTAACCCTTCTACCAGCTTTTTTATTGCCTGCGGCTGATCACCAGCTGGTGTTTTTTCTGTACTTAAATCAAACTTCATGTAGCTGAGTATACAGAGTACAACTCAAAAATCAAAACCCAGCCTCATAATTTAGTATTAGGTCTAATTTGAAAGATTAGCGATTATTTTTATAATGAATCTGACAAAATCTTCACTCTTAATTTTTTAGTGTAATTCACAATTGTCCAAAGGTTATGCAAACTAGCTAAATGACCACCTAAGATTTCGTTGGCTTTGAATAAATGGTGTAAATAAGACTGCGTATATTTATTTATCGGACTCTCTCCAGTGTCTAAAGGTTCATAGGAACGAGCGAATTTAGCATTTTTTAAATTTATCTTTTCTATTACCGGTAAACCAATTTCATCTTTTTTTCCAGTATCGATATAAATAGTTCCTGTCCGACCCAGCCTAGTCGGCGCTACACAATCAAAGGTATCACAACCCATCAAAACTCCTTGTTTGATATCCTCCGGTTCTCCGATACCTAGCAGATGACGTGGCTTATCTTCTGGCAGAATTTCATTAACTACGCGTAGCGATTCTCCTAGGTCTTCCTTACTAAAAGAACCACCTATCCCAAAACCATCAAAGTCCATTGAAGCTAATACCCGAGCACTTTCTTGTCTTAAATCGAGATGACGACCACCTTGCACTACTCCGTAAATACCTTGTTTTTTAAGAGCATTATAATTTTGCTTATGAGCCATAATGCTCCGTTTGGCCCAACGGTGAGTTCTGTCCATCGCTTCCTTTTGGTAATCATAATCAGCCGTCGGTGAGGTACATTCATCAAAAGCAATAATGATATCAGCGCCGATATTATGCTGAATATCAATTGATCGTTCCGGTGTAAATCTATGCATCGAACCATCTATGTGTGAAGTAAAAGTAACTCCCTCTTCATCTATTATGCAAAGCTTACCGTGTTCGGTAGCCATCTCTTTACTGTAAATATTCAAACCCTCCTTCTCGGCCACTCTATCAGTCGCTTCCGCATCTAACGCGAACTTAGTCACCCCTTTACCAAACGCAGCCCCTAAACTAAAAACCTGAAAACCACCGCTATCAGTCATTGTAGGAAGCTGCCAATTTGCAAAGGTATGCAAACCACCAGCCTCTTTAATGATTTTATCACCAGGTTGTAGAAAGAGATGATAAGTGTTTGCTAAAGCTACTTCTGCTCCAACAATATCGGTCAGATCTTCCGGTTTAAGACTTTTTACCGTTGCCTTGGTACCAACAGAGACAAAAGCCGGAGTTTTGATGTCACCATGAGGAGTGCGAATAACACCAGCCCGAGCCAGAGACCCAGGGTGCTTTTTGACAATCTCAAAACTAACCGGTTTATCTTTCATAGGTACGTACTTAGAGGTACGTACTAAAGTACGCACCAGATTTCTACTGTACGGCGATTAGCTCAACAGCAAATATTAGAGTCGAATTAGCAGGAATTGGTCCCATGACTTTTTTACCATAAGCTAATTCCGGCGGAATAACTAAAACTCTTTGTCCTCCAACTTTCATTCCTAAGAGTCCTGTTTCCCAACCAGCAATAACCTTCCCTTCACCTAATGTAAAAGTTAACGGCTGATCATTATTATATGAATTATCAAATTGCTGTCCGTTACGCAGGGTACCAATGTAATGAACAGTTACGGTGTCACCTTCTTTTACTTCATTGCCTGTACCGATATGTACATCGTTAATAATCATTTTTTCTACCTGACCACGCTTGTCTACTGCCATTGCAACGGTATCGCGTAGAGCCTCATTATTTCCTCCTTCAGTAACTACTGATAAGGCGGCCACCTGAGAGTCGCCATTGTTGTTAGAGCTATTTACAATAGAGCTTGTATTGTCTATTCGTAAAAGAAACAGTGCTAAAGCCATTAAACTAACGCTGGCTAAGATTCCTAGTAGTTCGTATTTATTTATCATGATTACGCCATATTATTAGATAATGAACAAATTGCAACCCCAAATTATTGACTTAGTCCTTTTAAATCTAAAATACCAGCTAATATCTGAGGGGTTAGACGAGGGTCGCTGCGTTTGGCTAAAGCCTGTAGAAAATTATCTTTATCTGCGGGATTCATATAATAAGGAGAGCTGAGACTTCCCATACTGCTCACCGGTAACAATTCTATTTGTTCCTCCTTTTTAGACTTAGTAAGCTTAACCAACAGACCCATCTGTACATCTTCACTAAAATACTGATCGAAAATAAAGTTGCCTAACGAATACAAAACTAATTTCCCATTAATGATTTGTATATCTTGTACCACATGCGGGTGATGACCGATAATCAAATCGGCACCTAAATTTATCCATTCTGTAGCAAGAGCTTCTTGGTTAGCAGAGTGTTGCAGCTCATATTCTTCTCCCCAGTGTACGTAGACGATTTGTTGACCAGCCTTAGTGTTGGCTTCGGAAAATATCTGTTTCAATTTTTCTTGGTCAGGTATTCTATAGACGGCATAAATTCCGATTAAAGCAATTTTGTCTTTTCCATGATTTATATAAGTAACTGTGGTAGAAGGATTCAAAACCTGATCTCCAAAAGATTTAATGTTAGTCTTATCAATTACGCTCTTGGTATGAAGAAAATTCGATGCACCAAAGTCATAACTGTGATTATTAGCCAAACTCAAATGAGTAAATCCATGATTCTCTAGTAAGGTAAGAGAACTTTCTGGTACTGAGAAGGAAAAAGTGAAACTAGCAGTTGGATGATGGACTTTTGGTATAGAGCCCTCAAAGTTACCAACTAAATAATCTAACGAGGAATCAAATTTAATATTTGCTAAAGGATAATTAACCCCTTCTCTTTCCATAAGTTTCTCCACATGACGAGCCAACATAATATCTCCAGTAAAGAGAATATCTAAAGGTTTAGAAGTCGACAAAAAAGCCGGTTGTACATTTTCTATTTTGTTACTAACTGAATTAAGTAAGGTTACTTCCTCTGGAAAATAATTGACTGCCACAACAGAGACAACGACTAGAATCGGAAATGTGAGAAAGAATAGTGTTTTGTATTTCATATGTTGCGATGAACACGCCCTTTCGTCTTTAAACTACTGGATGAAAGAAACCTATTTTGAAAAACCACATAGCAGCAAACATAAAGATGACTGACAAAATAAAAGAAACTACACATATTTCCAAAATAATTCCATAACTAATATGCCTATTGCCACGAGCTCTAGTAACAGTTAACGACTTTGGTGGTATATCCATTTCAATTCCCAATAATTCATTTATGTCAGATGGGCTGAGTTTTGCTTTACCACGAAATAAGTTCTGCACTGCATCAACACGTTTTTCGTGAGTCTTTATGTTCTCACGCCACACGACTAAAGCCGACTGGACGTCACCATTCTTCCAGTTGGCTTTTAAAAGAGCGGACTTAATTTCCTCATCATCGGCAGTTGGCGAGACTCCTTGTTCTACTAAAATTTTCTCTAGTACTTCTTTAGTAATCATGTTTGATTCTCATTTGTGGCCGCCGATATATGAGTGGCATAAATTTCCAACAAGACCACAAACAAGCTTAATATCACCGGTCCAACTATAAATCCAACTGGTCCAAAAACAGAAATACCTCCCAACACAGATAACAGAATCAAAAATGGGTGTAATTTATTACCGCGACTTATCAAATACGGCCCAAGCAGGTTATCAATCAAACCGACAGCAAGTGACGCCCAGACAGTTAGACCAATGGCATTCACATATTCTCCTAAAACAATTAGATATATAATCGATGGTACCAAAACAATTGATGTACCGACGCTCGGAATCAAAGCTCCAAAAGCAGCCATGGTTCCCCATAAGATAGCTCTGTCGAAACCAAAGACATAAAGACCAATAGCCGTTAACACTCCTTGTATCAAGGCTATAGATACTACCCCAGTTAAAACCGATCGTACTGAAGTCGCCATTCTTCTAAGAATTATTTCATCATCTCCGTCTGGCAGTGGACTGATAGCTACTAGCTTCTTTGTGAAGTCTTTACCATCACGGAACAGATAAAACGATCCTATAAAGGCGATAAAGAAAAGGAAAACAGTCGTAGCCGTACCAGCAAAAAAGGCACCTAAGTTTCCAGCCGCCCAAGCGGTCGCCTGTCTGATGTATTCAGTAAAGTTAAATTCAAAACCAGGAATAATATTTTGAGCAGTTTCTTCGAAGGCATTTATGCTTTCTTCAAATCCTATCTGTTGATTTCCGGCTAGGTTATATAGAGAAACAGCTTCGTTAATAAGAGAAGATAAAATAAAAGAAAGTGGGATTACCACGATGACGATAACAATACAGGTTGTAAAAAAAGCTGCTAAAGACCTGTTTTGTCTAGGCATTTTAGTAGTAATCTTTTCATAAAGAGGATAACTGACAGTCACGATAATAGCAGCTAAGGCTAAGGCTGACACAAATGGAGCCATCATTTTCCAAACTAAAAATCCTACTACGGCCATAAAGCCATAGAAGAAAACATACTCCACAATTCTATTAGTTAACATATGTAATATTGTAGCAAACTATCTTTATTAATAAAACGAACAAAGACCCAGCAAAGCTAGGTCCTTTGTCATCTATCTAAGGATTAAGAGTGCTTATCTGCACTTCTGTAACTAAGGCGGCTGTCTGCAATGTATTGAAAGTTGCTACTGTTGCTGACTCAAAAGCGACAAAAGCATCATTCAGCAAAACTGACAAACCATAGATAATGATGATAAATCCAATGGCTCTAAACATATTTGTTTAAAATTACTTCCCATTGACCCAGACACGACTAATATCAGGGGAATCTAAACGACTCAAGGGAACCTTGGTGACGAACAACTTAACTACCAAAAATATAACACAAATTATTGAAATTGGAAGATTCTATAAAACACCGGGCAGTGCCATGTTCAATGAACCTAATCTATCGTTATTTTAGAGTCTGCTTAATATCTTCGATTTCTTTACCTATCAAGGTTTCCGAAACAGCTAAAGTCTTATTTAGGTTAGATATGACTTCTTTTTCCTTTTTAGTTAACCTGGGTTTTTTATCAAGAGTGTCTATTTGTTCGTAAATCTCATCTCGTAGAGCGGTGAAGATTTTTTGCATTTGCTCCTGCACTTCCCATGTCTCATTCATTACTTCAATTTTCTGCCTAGCCTGTTCACGTAAGTTATAGATAAGATAGAAAAATAAAACTAGAATCACTAAGACTAGATTTACAATCAACCAATTGATCCCCAGTGGTGGAGCAATATTAGTATTGCTGGCATTCGTATTTGTAGTATCTGTAAAATTTAAAAGCAAAGGGACAATACTGTTGGTTTTATTTCCCGCTTTATCTACTGCAACCACTCTCACAATATGTGATCCTAAAGATACATTATCTAGACTGTAACCTAATTGGGCTTCTTCTGGAGATATGATGACGGTCTTATGGCCAGAGATGGTGACTTCATAATAATCTATCCCCGACATAGTGTCAGTTGCTTCAAAATATAAAGTTGGTTTTTCACCTGCTGCATCACTAACTAAACGATGTAAAAATGGCAGTGGTGGAGTATTGTCTATCAGTAATTTCTGACTAGCTACTTCTCCCCACCCTTCATCATTTTTAAACTGAACATTCAAAAACCAAGTTCCGTCTTCTAAGTCACTAGTATCTAAAACAAACTCCGAAATTGGAGGCCGAAAAGATGTCATCGGTTCTGTATCAGATGAAGTTGCTACATCAACGGCTACTGCTACAACATCTTCTGGTAGATCCCAGACAAAAGAATAGGATTTGGCTTCTGGCCAAGAGTTCTTACTCACTGTTTCCGTCGGTTTTATGACTGGGGTATTGTCAGCAGTAGCTGTATTAAAGAAAATAAAAAAACTCAATGACAAAAACACTGTCATGAGCAACAGACGAATAAAACCAAAATAGAATGAACGTAAGGAAGGAACTAACATATAACTTACATTAACATTATGACATATAAATTAATCAATGTTGTCCAGTTATATCCACTTTAATCAAATAACAAAGGCAGGCTTAGAATGAGAATTCCATCTTTTAATTTAGCTTGTGCCTGATCAACATCAACCCTGGCTGGTAAAAAAATCTTTCTTTTAAAATTACCCCAGACACATTCTTCAGTACAAAAATCACCATCTTTTTCTACCTGAGCAATCAAATGTTCTGGTCGTAATCGCTTACCTCTTATTATTAAAATATCTGCCTCTCCTTCCACTGACACGTCTATGCTAGACATATTAGCTCCTGCCACCTGAGCGTAGACAATTATGCTATCGGACGCTTGAAAGACATCAACATTAAGACGGGCCAAACTTGGCACAGGAATGCTTTCTTCTGATATTAAATCATTTTTAGTCTGTTCTTTTTTCTTTCTATTTTTTCTAAAAAAAGACATGTCTAATCATTCTACCTGATTAATCCTATATATTTATTTATCTTATGCACAAAGACAGCTTATTAGAGACGGTATACACTAATACGACATAAGAGACTGTCCCTTTGCCCTATTTTGCTACTACCCTGGGGATATCTATCCACACCGTCGTGTAGTGAGGGGAACGTAATTTAGTACTTGTATTAGGCCCGCTTTTTAAAACCACTCCCTGTCTTAAGGTACCGGCGCCAAAACGGTTGTTCAGTTGGTCACGTATTTTATCTAATTCATCGGATTTTTCCTCAGTAGAGGTAAACAAAGTCACGGGTAACATATCTTCTGGGATAAGACCGGAAACTGTTATCCCGACTTTTTTGTAAGGAGTGGTTGCTTCATAAATTTCAGACAATCCTTTAAGGGCTAATTTGGTCAGCTCGATCGTATCATTCGTAGGTCTCTCTAAAACTATATTACTCGTACTCTTCTTTAAGTTGAAATCACTGTGACGACTAGCTCTGGCTAAGATATTTATGTTCCCAGCTAATAATTTTTTTGTTCGTAATTTTTTTGCTACTTCTGACACATGAAAAACAAGAGCACTTTCTAAACCTTTCTTCTCTTTAATAATTTTTGAAAATGACCTTGTGCTAGCAATACTCTTATTTGGCTCTCGACTATTAACCCCTATTTTATGAACACTAATGCCGAGTAATTCATCTTGAATACGACGACCACTAATACCAAAATTATATGCTACAAAAGACTTTTCCAAATTCATAAAATCAGCAGCCGTAGTGATATTGTTTGTTCGTAACTTAGCTGTCATGGCCGGACCTAGATTCCATACTTCTTGACAGAGATAGTCGCTAGCTAATTTATTCCACTTCTCTTCATTAAGTAAACAAACTCCCGTTGTATTTTTTTTGCCCAGACTGCTACCAATTTTTGCTAAAGTTTTAGTTTTTGCCGCACCGATAGAAACTGGAATTCCTACACTTTTTATAATTCTTTGTCGTAAGGACATTAGGTCTTTTTCTGAGATATTGTTTGTTAAGGTAAAAAAAGCCTCATCAACAGAATAAATTTCGCATTCCCCTACTTCGTCAGCCAAAACTCTCATTACTCGTCTGGAAATATCTCTATATAAGGAAAAATTAGTTGAAAAGAAAGTCACTCCACTCATATCGACTAATTTTTTGGCTTGGAAAAGCGGAATACCCATCGGTACTCCCATAGCTTTAACTTCATTGCTGCGAGCAACTATAACCCCATCATTACCGGAAAGTACCACTACTGGCTTATGTTCCAGATCTGGACGAAAAAGCCGTTCACACGAAACGAAGAAGTTATTACAATCCATTAAACCTATCATTATCAACATTTTACCATTCTTAGATTTCTAAATGTAAGGATTTTATAATTAGTACGTCACCACTTAATGAGAGAATTACTAGATAATTTAAAATAAAATAAATATGAGTATGCGTAAATTAAGTTTACCTGCTGCGATTTGTGCTATTGGATTATCAGTAACAATGTTTCTACCAACCATAACTAATGCTTCTTACACGGAAGGTTTCAGTCAAAATAGACTGGAGGAACAAAAAAGGATAGTGCTATTAGAAATGGTAGATGTATTAGAGGAGGAGGTAAAATTATTACAGATGAATCTAATTAACCACCTAGTCTATCGAGTCGAACAACTTGAAAAGCAAATAGCAGCGAAGTAAAAAATAGCCGGCACCCATTGGGTGCCGGCTATTTTTAACTAAATTTCTTAAAATAGTTTCCAAATATTTTTATCTTCTGAACCGTCTAGCTTAAAGAAAGCTACTCCTTTGAGACCATACTTTTTAGCTAGATCTACTTTATCTTTAGCAGCCTTAGAATCGCTAACCTCCACATAACGAACTGGTATCTCAACTCCAGCGTAAGTAGCTACCAAAAGTGCCTTAGCGGCGGCTTCGTAACCTTTAGGTGTACCTTCAGGTGTTGGTAGTTGGTTAAAAATCTTCCATACTGAATCTTCTGGGAAATATGTGATGACCGCTTCTCCGCCTTGGCTACGACCGATTTTAAGATCATATTTTTCAGCTAGCTCAGGTATTCGAGAGTAATTCAAACTAGCTACTCTTTTATAATCTCGATACCAATCAGCCGCTACAGTTACATCATATGCTCGACCGTATGTAGGGATACCTAACATTATTTTATCCTTATCTATACCTTCAAGAGCAAACTCTAAAACATGCTCTACCCAGTCAATATCAGCTACTGGACTATAAGGAACACCCTGACGTTTTTTGTTAAATACTATATCGGCTCTTTGCTGATCATAAGCCATTATTTCTATAATATCGCAATGACGATTTATCGCTTCGTAATCATTGGCGTACTTGATCTCAGCCGGAATCTCTAACCAGCGATGCTCTGGGCGCATTCTTGCCTCAATTGTACAAGCCAAACTAGCTCGACCTAATTCGTCATCTAACTCTTTTAGAAACTCAGAAAAATAATCTTTAGTTTCTGACCATTTTTCTTCAAAGTCGATATCAATACCGGCATAATTGTTATCTGTAACAAGCTCTCCGATATCTTTTACTAATCTCTGTCGCTGCACCTCATCTGAAAGTACTGCATGAATACCCTCTCCATTAAACCAAGCAATGGTTGGAATCACCTCTACTTTATTCTTTTTAGCTTTCTTTATAAGATCCTTCCAGACTCCTTTTTTAAGATCCGCTTTAGCAACAATCTTTCCACCTTCTTCGACTTCATAAACAAAAGGATAAATGACATCTAACTCATCTACTTGTTTGGCCACTTTTCTTACTCCATCGTCCTCAGTCCACCACGGAATCCAACCGGCTACATCTCCCTGATAACTAGCTTCGACCAAAGTTGTTGTACCCAACATAATGAAACAGCTAACAACTACTAGCTGTATACTTTTGAAAATCTTTTTATTCATACTGTTGATGACGTACGTATTCAACTTCTCTTTCAAGAATGCAATTTCAGGCCTAAATATATGATAAAATTACAATTTATGAAGGATAAACGAATATTTTACGGGATTTTATTTACTATTACAGTAACAATCGCAATTATTATCTTTGCCCTTTACAATGAGGGAGTTTTTTTAAACAAAACCTATCACAATCAACTTTTAGACTACGACATCACCATCCCTAGAGGATACAGGCTGGGAATCGAATATATGGCATTTTTAGCTACTTTGGATGATAGGCCATTACGTATAAATACCAATACTTATTTCGATCCTAATACTGCTGAATTAGTGGTTTTAACCAGACAGAGTAAAAGCCAAGAAAAAACAAATGTCAGTCGTCTAGATAGTCGCCGCGTCACTAGCCTTGAGCAGGTTTGTGATTGTATTGTGCTGTCACCTATTTTCAAACCCCAGCAAATCACAGAGATGATAGATGATAAAGAACTTACCAAAGGCTTAAAAACTAAAGCTGGTGAAATAACCTACGCAAACGGTAAAACTACCAATATCTACCACTGGAAGCTAGCTACCATCGCTGTTAATGACACTACTCAAGCAGCTACACCAATCAAGGCTGTGAGAGCAGTGTCAGATATTTACTTTCGAGAACCTCGATCTTTTGCTTTTGATAATGAGTACACCATTAATTACCAGTTAGACGTCTACGGTCTCCAACTAACTAGTTTTGTCCAAAATAATAATTCTTCTCCTTTCCAAAAAATAGCTCGAGCTATTACTTTCTAAAATTTTTAGCGACTAAACTGACGGACACTGCCCACTACCACTCCCCAGATAGTACAATCTTCATCCTCAGAGATCTTAATCGGTAGATAATTTACATTTTCTGATACCAGTAAACCTTCTTTACCCGCTGCAACTCGTAGGCGCTTAACCACCATCTCACCGTTGACCGCCGCCACAACAATATCATTGTTCACAGCTTCTATTCCTCGATCAATCACCAGAACATCACCTGAAAAAATGCCGGCGCCTTCCATCGAATCTCCTTCTACTCTAACAAAAAAAGTCGTAGCCGGATTTTTTACCACCAAATCGTTGATATCTAAAACGTTTTCTACCTGATCATCACCCGGAGACGGAAAACCGGCGGCCGGACGTGAAGCATACATAGGTCTAGCATTCTTTTTATTAGTCTTGGCTTTTCTGATATCTTTCACAGTTGTCTCACTTTTAATCATCCATCAATTATAACTTTCTCCGCAATCAAAACAAAAGACTAAACACTCTGTGTTTAGTCTTTTGTAGTAATTATTCTTGCTAAATTATCGTTGCCCCAGCAGTCACTAGGATATGAATCTGATAAAGTCCCGCCATCATTATTAGTAAGACAAAACTGTAGGCAACCTGAATTGGATTTTGGTATTTAATATCAATCAAAATAGATAATAATAGCGAACCTACTACAAACAAAGCAATTACAAGATATAAAATTTGTAGGATTGATCGTGGGCTAGTCGCCAATTTGCTAAGAACATTCGCTTCTCTGACTGTTTCTCTGGGTTGATTGTCAGCACTAATTGAAGCCGGAACTCCACCAGTAGAGGTGGAAATATGATTCGAGTAGACCGCCACCTGATTGCCTGAAACATCGATATTTTCAACCGCTGTTGTGTTTACTGATTCTGACAAAACTTCACTCTGTAAATTATTAGTCAAACTTACTTCCCCACCGTTATTCGATTCGCCTAGGGAAGCTAAAGAGTCATCAGTTCTAGCTGGAATTATTTTTTTAGTTACCTTATCCGTTAAATTTATTCCCGGGGTACCAAACATTTGCACCACATATACTGTTGGATAACCATCGTAGACTCCTTTGGCAGTTCCTACACCAATCTCAGTATATTTGCCGTCCATTATGTTGGCCCGATGAGTCGGAGAATCCATCCATGCTTTTACAACAGCATCTGAATCATTGAAATGTATTGCTAGGTTTTCTCCAGCGTGTACAAAATTATATTGCACGTCGTTAAACCAATACCAAGGAGAGACGCCAGTTGGGCTGAAGTGAGCAAAATACTCATGTTCAGCCATATCTTCTGCTTTGCGAGTGGCTGCCAAATCTAAAGTAGGATTCCTTTTTAGATAACTTAGAGAATCTGAAGCTCTCTCTTGGTTAGTCAGATCAACAATTACTGCCGGTAACACTGTCGATACCAGCCAATCCGAGCTAACCCACAGCAGAGATTGAATATTTATAAAAGCAAACGATAATAAGACCAAAGCAAACATGCCTACCATGGCTGCTTTTTGTAGACTATGAGGAGAATAATCGTTCCCTTCGTGTGGAATAAAGCAATCTTTCAGGCTCCTTTTCATTAAGATTATTATACAACATCAAACTGACTCTCCAGCCACCCGTCCACTGGTCCAACATAACTGGAGTGAGTATCCTCCACTCGGACGATTAACATGTAAAACATCTCCAATTAAGAAAAGATTATCCACTTTCTTTGAGCGCATAGTCTTGGTATCTATCTCTTTAAGATCTACTCCACCATCAGATATCACCGCCCAGTCCATCCCCATGGTACCGGTTATAGTAAGCGGCATAGCTTTAATAAGGTCAGCCAAAGCGTAACGTGCTTCGCGCGACACACTATGGACCTTTTCTTCAAGTAATTCCGGTTCGAGATGGCTACCTACTGCCTCGCTCATACCATGGGGGACAAACTCTTTCAAAACATTTTTAAAAGTTTTATTTTTATTTTGTTCAAATACTCGTAGGATTTTATCTCGCAAAGACCCAACCTCCGTATCAGGATACATATCAATAGTAGCTAATATCGGGCCACCTTTTAATATTTTTTTTACTTCATGGGCAGCGTTAAGAATAAGTGGTCCAGACAAACCAAAATGAGTAAAAAGAATTTTACCTACTTTAGAAAACCGACCTTGTTCTTTGCTTAAGTCACTACCAAAAGTAATCTTCATAAACGACAAGGTTGTACCTGAAAGCTCTTTAACCCAATCGTCAGCTACAACCAAAGGAACAATGTTGGGATTAGGTTCATGTACTGTATGTCCAAATTGTTTTAACCAGTTAATCCCCTCACCGGTCGACCCTGTTTCACTACGCGATGATCCACCAGTAGCCAAAATGAAGTTGTTACCACGCAACACTCCATCATTGGTTCTGATAGCTATTAGCTTACCGTTTTCTGTTACAAAATCCTGAACTTTTGTCTTCAGTTTTAATTCCACATTGTTATCAGTACAGAATTTCCGCATAAAAGCTGTAACGTCTTCTGCATTTTGACTAACGGGAAAGACTCGGTTCCTAGCTTCAACTGTTAAGGATAAGCCCTCCTCTTCGAAAAAATCCCAAGCGTCTTGCATACCAAATTGGGCAAATGGTGAAAATAAGTATTTAGCAGCTTCACCATAATTATCTAGTAACTGTCGAGTGTCTTTTTCCGCATTTAAAATATTACAACGACCACCACCCGTTATAGATAGCTTCTTCCCTAAATCTTTATTTTTTTCGACTAGTAAAACTTTTTTACCTCGACTGGCAGCGGTGCCGGCGGCCATCATTCCTGCTGGACCACCACCAATTACGATGACGTCATACACATGATCACTTGACATAACGGGGAAATATTAGCATGATGTGCCGACAAAACAAAGTTATGTCTAAAGAAATACGGATAAATAAAAGATTAGCTGAACTAGGACTATGTTCCAGACGTGAGGGCGATGACCTAATAAGTAGGGGCCAAGTTTTAGTGAACGGAAAGAAGGCTGTTATGGGTGAGAAGGTATCAGAACGAGACAAAATCGAAATTAAAGGCAAACAAATTGAGAAGAAATATCTGGCTTATTATAAAGGTCGCGGCATAATCACCCACTCACCTAGTGAAAATGAAGTTGATATAGCGACTAGGTTAAAGAAAGACTACAAATTAGAAGACGTGTATCCTATTGGGCGTTTAGACAAAGATTCCGAAGGTCTAATAATCCTAACTAACGATGGTCGTATTACTGCTCCACTACTAGATCCTGAAAATAATATCGCCAAAACATATGAGGTGGAAGTCGACAAGCCAGTTAGTAACTTTTTACTTAAACACCTTCAAGCCGGAGTAAATATTGAGGGTTATGTAACCAAACCAGCTCTAGCTGAGAAAAAATCAGACAAACACTTTCTACTCACTATCTCCGAGGGAAAAAAGCACCAAATTAGGCGCATGTGTATTGCTTTGGGTTTTCAGGTACAAACTTTAAAGCGTCTAAAGATTGCTAACATCGAGTTAGGGAAACTTAAACCTAATCAATACCGAAAACTCACTGGGGAAGAACTTGGTGATTTATTTGCTATTTTAAATATTAAAAACTAGATTAACTTCTAATCAGTTTTTCTTTCTCACTTTTAGTTAGTTTTTTCCAGGCTGCTTCTTTGGTAGCAGCAGCTGATTTGTCTGAGCATCGTGTTTGGTAGACTAACTCTACTGGTCTCCTCACCCTTGTATATTTAGATCCTTTATCCTTACCAGTCCCTAACCCATTATGCTCGGTTAATCTTCTATCTAAATCAGTCGTAATACCTGTGTACAAGGTCTCATCTGAGCAACGCACCATATAAACAAACCACTTACTCTTAGACATAAACGTTATTCTGTACGAGGAAACCAGTCAATTAACAACGCTCGTAAACTAAAGGATAGTTCTGCTTCCACGTTTTCAATAGCCATCATTTCCCACAAATCTAATAATTCTTTATATAACGGAGTATTGTAGAATCTCGTCCCGCAGGAATTAAGTTCGTAAGCTATTCCGTCTAATATCACATTGTAGCGATAACCAATCCCATTGTCGGTGGTCTGACAATAAGGACCTGGTTTTTGTAACTCTAAAAGATCTAACTTTTTAACCATATTCTTCAATTTATCGAATTCGGCTCGAGGTATATAACCAGTTACAGGTTCGGGAGTTGGTTCAGTTAAAGAATGAGCTCCTATATAGCGATATTTTCGGTTAGACAATAATTCAAAAGACGGACAGACTACTCCTGCCATACCGCACACACCTTCCTGCTCAGCTCTAATAGCAAATGAATTATCTAAAACATTTTCATCTACTGGAATCTCATTATTATAATTAGGAGCAAAACCAGTTACATAAACATAGAAGCCAGAAAATAAACCAATCGCAAAAGTAAATGCCAGTACAAAAATTTGTTGTTTTGTCATTTTTTAAATTATAACCTGTTTAAATCAACTAAACATATCATATCTACATTTCTTTAATAAAATCGCAATACAAGTTATGATAGTCTCGCACAAATACTGAGAGATGGCTAAGTGGAGCAAAAGTGAAGTGTTTCACTTTTGCTCCGGTCTTCGAACGAAGTGAGAAGATTGGCCGTTGTGAGCGAATGAGAACAGGCCAAAGGAGGAAACGTAGTCGAACGCCTAATGAAGAACAAGCGTTCTTACAAAAACAAGTATATGGAGAGATGGCTGAGTGGATGAAAAGCAAACTGCTTTGCTTTTCATCCGGTTTGCGAACCTGAGAGCAAAAAGGTCGTTGTGAGTTTACGAGCAGACCTTAGGAGGAAACCGAATCGAATGCTTATAATACAATAAAGCATTACGTAAAAAAACAAATATACGGAGAGATGGCTGAGTGGATGTAATTGTCTGGGAGACAATTACATCCGACCAGAGGGAGGTGGACGAACTTGTTCGACCCGAAGCCATCTCTTCAAAAAGAAATAACGGAGAGATGGCTGAGCGGTCGAAGGCGCACGCTTGGAAAGCGTGTGAGGGTTTACGCCCTCCGGGGGTTCGAATCCCCCTCTCTCCGCGAATACAAAATAGCACCCTTTTTGGGGTGCTTATTTTGTTCGCGGAGAGAGGAGTAACTGTCTGGGAGACAGTTACGTGGGATTCGAAAAGCTTTTGAGCTATTTTCAAGCTGGCGTAGAAAATAGCCAAAAGGTATACAGTCCATGTAATGGACGAATCCCCCTCTCTCCGCTAAATTAAAAACCCCCATATTGCCAATTAATCTAGCGGGGGTACTATAGTGAGTAATACAAAATAATAAATTTTATTATGAAATTAGTCTATGTGTCTTTGGTGGTTGTCATTATATTCATTGTCGGGGTTTTTACCTTCAGCAATTATTTAGATTTCAACACAAATACTGATAACGATACTAAATCAACCGAAATTGAAGAGGAAACTCCTAATGTGGACGAGGTTGATGAAGATTTAATCTTAGTCACTAATCCAGAACCAAATACAGTGGTAGATAACCCAATTACCATAACCGGTGAAGCCAGGGGATACTGGTTTTTTGAAGCTTCCTTCCCTATCGTAGTGACAGATTGGAAAGGTTTAATAATTGGTGAAGGTTATGCAACAGCTGACAGTGACTGGATGACTGAAGACTACGTACCTTTTACAGCTACAGTCTCTTATGATCTACCAGCCGATACTCCTTATATGCGAGGCTATCTTATTTTAATGAAGGACAATCCTTCAGGTTTACCAGAACATGACGCGGCTATAGATATCCCCATTCTCTTTGAATAGAAACTACACTTAATAATCTTCTTTTAAGAAATCACTATAAACCAGGCTCCTCTATTCGAAGTCCAACATTAGAAACTGCTGACGGAGTATGAGCGGTGATCCTCTTTACTAAAGAGAAATCATGAGCGTCGTACACTTCTATTTCATTAGCAGTCTGCGAGACGACATAAACATATTTACCATCAAAGGTAAATTCAGGGTGCCAAGAACTTTCCCCGGCCACAGGTATTATTGTCTTAACTATCTTATTAGTACGGGCATCAATTACATAAATTTCGTCGTGATGATCACCAAATGCAGTATCGGCCCAAACATACGGATAGTCAGGGTTTTTGTGGTAGGATCGAATAAATAAACCTGGACCAGCTGTTTCAATATAAGCGATGGGCTTCCAGATCTTGGTATCGATAGCAGTGATTAGACCTTCTCCAATAGCTGGTACATAAGTAGTGGTTCCCCAAGTAGCTCCCGGTCCAGTGTGTGGAGTATCACCGGTTTGTACCTCGGCTACTTCAGTCCATGTTTTAGTATCTAAAACCCAGACTTTATTTGCTCCCATAGCCGCAACTATATAAAAGTTACCATCAGGAGTTAAGTAAGCATCATGTAAAGGGGTTTCATTTCCTCCGATATTCCAATATTTGTTTTTTACTGGAAATGATTCATCTGTTGCGTCAATAACCCAAACACTGTTTAAATCCTTTAGAGCCACAATAATGCTGCTACCCTTTTGAACTACTGCCCCTACTCTAGATTCTACTTTTTCACCATTCAGTTCTCCAGTAGTAGGGATGGTTTTAAGAATTTTCATTGTCTTAGCATCAATTATTACCACATTACCGGGTGCGTAATTTCCAATAGCCAAATATTTTCCATCATCTGTAAGAGCGGTGCCTCGAGAGTTGTCTCCTACATCGATACTAATGACAGGATTGAAGGTATCTAAATCAACTTTGGTCAACCAACCATCGCGCGAAATAATGTACATATATTTTGCATCAGGTGAAAAGACAGAAGTGTGTGGTTGGAAGCCAATATCATGAATACGACCTAACTCATTATGAGTTCGGCCATCAAGAAATAATAATTTCTCTGCATCCTTCTCTACTACCATCATTAATTCCCGATTATCCCAACTACCGGCCTCAACATATAATTCTGCATAAGGTTTTAATTGGGTCTTTTTTTCAACCGGATTACCATCTGGGACAATTGTTACCCCCTCATCGATTCTTCCTATATACATCCGCATCATCTTATCGCTGACTCCACTACCATGATTACGATGATAGTTGATACTGGCGTCAGTACCACAATTAAAAGCGGCCGGATGAAGCTTGGCTTCAGGAGTAGCATCAAAGACCATATTATCTATCACTAACCAGCAACTATCCTTGGTATTGTTACTTTGAACTTCACTAAAATCAAAACCGACGCTTCCGATGTGATAAGAGCGCACTCTGTCGCTAATACCATCAGGACTCATTTCTTGGTAAGCGGTTGTTATATCTTTACCACATTCATATAATTCCGGATATTTCTCAGCCGCAGGAGTAACATCGTATACTTCACCGGCTATCACCACCCAACATTCTTCTATATTGGATCGCTTAGCTACCTCAGAGAGAGGGAAAGTCGGATAAACAGTAGCGCCGGTCACTTCTTCAGATGACTTTTCTATTTTTGAATCGCTATTTTTAAAAACAACAAAATAATAAGTCGAAAGTGTAATTGCTAATAAAATTATTAAAAAACCACCAACTTTATATATAGTATTCTTTTGTATTTTATTTAAAATACGACTAATGACAGAAATATAGAGATATCCTATAAACAACAAAGCTAAGAAATATAGCGATATGGCTAACCAGAAGCTTATTTCAGCTCGAAACAAAGCGTGATGAACCACCAAAAATAACCAGGATACTATTGAAACAATTACACTGATAGCAAAATAAGTAGCTATATTTTTGTCTATTTCTTTTTCTTTCTTATCATCTAGCTTAGACTTAACTGCCGGCAGTAACCAGTAGTGAACCAGAAAAGTATTAATTACCAAGATCAGAGCCACCACCATGCTGGCCTGAAAGATTCCCAGTCTGAGCATAGCTTCATACGACATTGTAAATAAACCGATGCCGAAAAAAGCATAAAGTAACAAACCTGCCCAAACAACTGTATAGCTACCATTTATAATGTGATACTCATCACTTGATATATGACGGTCTTTTAAAACAGTAAGTAACGACATCCCGTTTAAAAGAGTGGCGCCGGCTCCGATAGCTAAACCAATAGAAAAAAATATTAAATAAATGTCATGCAAACTGACAACAGAAAAAATGCTCATACTGCACACAATTATAGCAAACAACTTCTACAAATAAGTAAACTAACCTGCCGATAACTAACAATCTACCTACCTAGGACTTACGATGTCCTAGGTTAGTTTTTTTCCAGCAGCTGACTAGATGATCGTCAACCAGACCAACCGCTTGCATATAAGCGTACATAATTGTGCCACCGACAAAAGTCATACCACGTTTTTTAAGATCTCGGGCCAAAGCTTTACTTTCAGGGATGTTGGTAGGAATTTCTGCAGCAGAGCGCCAATGATTGATGATTTGTTTTCCGTCGACAAATTGCCAAAGATAAGTACTAAAAGTACCAAACTCTTTTTGTATCTCAATAAAAATTTTGGCGTTGGTACGAACCGAAAAAATCTTTAATCGGTTGCGTATAATTCTCTCATCTTTTTGTAAAGACAGTAATTCCCCATCAGTCATCTGAGCTATTTTGACAACATTAAAATTATGAAAAGCTTTTTTATAACCGGCCCGTTTTTTAAGTACTGTTTCCCAAGATAAACCTGCTTGCGCACCTTCAAGGACCAAAAACTCGAAGAGTTTTTGGTCCTTGAAAACTGGCACACCCCACTCTGTATCGTGATAGTTTTTCATGTGCTCTTTATCTCCAACCCATGGACAACGATTCTTCATATTTATTGATATACCAACTGACCAGCACTTCTTTCAGAAGCTGTTCAGGTTGTCGCTATTCTTTACAGAACAGCTGGCAACCTTCTACAACAGTCCCACTCTTTATCACGATAATGAGCATAGATTTCTTTTCCTGGTTTATTACCAAAACATCAACATCTTTATCTATTATTTAATTATAGGTCATTAACCTATATCCATGCCTCGTAATTTTGCCACCCGGTCAGCAGCCGGTGGATGAGTTTGAAAAAGTCCTCCAATTTTTTGCATAATGCCGCGACTTCCTTTGTAAGGATCTGAAATAAATAGATGAGCAGTGGCAGTAGATGCGTGTTTCAACGGTCTTGGATCTGCAGAAATTTTTTCCAAAGCTGAAGCTAGGCCTTCAGGATAACGGGTCAATAATGCTCCAGTGGCGTCTGCTAGATATTCTCGTTTTCTTGAGACTGCCATTTGTATTAATTTTGCAGCCAAAGGAGCTAAAATAATTCCCACCAATCCCAAGATCATAAACCAGGGTGAACCTTTACGGTCATCATTACTAAAATAAAGACTTCTAGTAAGAAGATCAGCTAAAATTGCTACAAAACCAGCCAGTACCACAGCCACGGTCATCACTAACATATCGCGATTACCGATATGAGCCATTTCGTGAGCTACCACCCCCTCTAATTCGTTGCGGTCTAATATCTGTAACAGACCAGTGGTAACCGCTACTACAGCGTGTTCTGGATTACGTCCGGTAGCAAATGCGTTTGGTGATGGATCGTTGACTATATATACCGCTGGCATTGGTAGCCCGGCCGTGATAGCTAGGTTTTCTACCACATTGAACAGTTCCCTGTTACTTTCTAGAGTAGCTGGTTTAGCATTAGTCATTTTTAATACTAACTTGTCCGAAAACCAGTAACTACCAACATTCATCACTAAGGCAAAGATAATCGCTAAATATAAAATAGCTGAATTTCCCAAATACCAAGCCACCGCGTAACCAATGGCTATCACCATCACTAAAAACACAGTCATTAACAACCAAGTCTTACGGATATTTTTAGCTTGTTGTGTATACAGGGTTGCCATTTTCTTCTAGAAACTCACTTTCACCACCTCTCTCTCAACTGATCCTTCTTCTAATTCAAAATATTCTTCCTCCTTAAAGCCAAACATATTTCCAACTATGTTACTTGGAAAAGATTGTAATTTAATAGCTAAATCTCGAACATTTGTATTGTAAAAACGTCGAGCTGCTTGAATCTTATTTTCAGTATCAGATAATTCTGTTTGTAATTGAGAAAAGTTTTGACTAGCCTTTAAATCTGGATACGCTTCAGCCACCGCTAACAACTTACTTAAAGCTCCTGACAAAGCATCTTCTGCCCCAGCCATAGCTGTAATTTGCTCTGGTGTGATGTTAGCAGGATCGACATGAATTCTGGTCGCTTCAGCTCTAGCCTGTGTCACAGCCTCTAGTGTCTCACGCTCATGGGACATATAACCCTTTACAGATTCAATGAGGTTGGGAATCAGATCATAACGACGTTTTAGTTGGACATCTATATCTGCCCAAGCTTCTTTTGTTCTCTGTGTTAAACGAACAAAACCGTTATAAGCAGCAATTGTCCACACAGCGATTATCGCTGATACGGCTACTACAATCCATAGTGCAATCATATAATTTGTAAATTATTTATCTTATTTAATTATCTATAATTATAACAAATATTTGCTTTTTTGGCAGAAAAGTCTAAAGTTGTAAAAAAGGAGGAAACAAGATGACAAAATTTGTGGCCTTTGGATCTTTGGAAAACGGTGCAGAATTTTTGGCAGAGGATAAGAGGTGGCGCAAAATACAAGGTGATCTTTTTCACAACGCTATCACTGTGGAAAGCAGAAGGTTATTTGAAGCTTTTCGTTTTGATGCAAGGAGGTTGGTCCAGCTACCTAGTCAGGAGTCAAATATTCTGTACTTCCCATCTCGGGCACTAATAGTGTCCAGACATCATGCTAAGGGCGGCGAATCAACGTAAGAACCAAAGGAAAAGGGCGATGATTCGCCCTTTTTCTTTTTCTAATCTATTTTATATTGTTACATCATTCCTCCCATCCCGCTCATACCCGACATATCTGGCATGCCTGACTTATCTTCGTCAGGATCGTCAGCAACCGCACATTCACTGGTCAGTAGAATACCAGCGGCCGATACAGCATTTTCGACACAGGACCGCTCTACCTTAACCGGATCAATAATTCCAGCTTTAATCATATCCTCTACCATCTCTCCCTTAACTGCGTCATAACCTGAGTTTCCTCCGAAAGATTTAACTTTTTCTACAATCACCGCTCCCTCGTCACGTCCAGTATTGTCAACAATTTGTCTTAACGGGACATCGAGAGCTTTGATCACAATGCTGTAACCCACCATTTCCTCACGAGTAAGATCTTTCCTTTCAGACATATTAGCTTCAACAGTCGCAGCTGCTTTAGCTAGAGAAGTACCTCCACCAGAAACTATTCCTTCTTCAATCGCAGCTTTTGTAGCATTAACAGCGTCTTCTATCTTTAACTTAAGATACTTCATTTCTGTTTCAGTAGCCGCTCCGACACGAATCACACCTACTCCACCTCCAAGCTTAGCCATTCTCTCTTCGATTTTTTCCTTATCGAACTTAGATGTAGTAGTTTCCAGTTGAGCACGTAGAGCGCTGATTCTTTCGTCTATAGCTGTCTTATCTCCTGCTCCACCGACGATAGTAGTATTATCCTTAGTAGACACTATGCGGTCTGCTTTACCTAAATCTGACAATTCTGCTTCCTCTAATTTTAACCCTAGCTCCTCAGAGATCATTTGACCACCAGTCAAGATGGCAATATCTTGCAACACTTCTTTTTTACGATCTCCATAACCTGGCGCTTTAATTCCCAGCACTGAGAAACCACCTTTGAGTTTGTTTACTACAAAGGTAGTCAACGCTTCCCCTTCTATGTCGTCAGCGATTATTACTAATTCTTTCTTCCCGGTCTGAGCAATCTTCTCTAAAAGTGGCAGGATTTCCTGGACGCTAGAAATTCTTTTATCTGTGATTAGAATCTGGGCATCCTTATACTCAGATTCCATTCGTTCAGAATTGGTCACCATATAAGGAGAAACATAACCACGGTCGAATTCCATTCCTTCTGTGAATTCAGTTTCTATACCAAAGCTCTGACCCTCTTCAACCGTTACCACTCCGTCCTTACCCACTTTATCAATAGCTTCAGCGATTTTTTCACCAATTTCCGCACTTTCAGCCGATACGGTTGCCACTTGTTTGATTTCTGAGATATCGGATATTTTTGTAGCTTGTGCTTTTAATGCTTCTACTACATCAGCCGAAGCATGCTCCATTCCGTTTCTTACTGCCATCGCATTAAGACCCATAGTGGTCTGTCGCAATCCCTCTCTGACTAAGGCCTGAGTCAAGACAGTAGCTGTCGTTGTCCCATCGCCGGCCAATTCGTTTGTTTTATTAGCTACTTCTTTGATAATCTCAGCTCCCATATTTTCGAACCGATCTTTCAACTCAATCTCCTTAGCGATAGTATAACCATCATTAGTAATTACTGGTCCACCATAACTTTTGTCCAAAATAACGTTTCGTCCACGGGGTCCAAGAGTAACCTTCACTGCATCTGCTACCGTATCAACTCCTCTTTGCAAAGCTTTCTTTACATCTTCTCCAAAAATTATTTTCTTTGCCATAATAAACAAGTCTTAAATTTAGCCAATAATCCCCAATACATCAGCTTCTGATACTACCCAGTATTCCGCTTTATCAATCTCGACTTTTTCACTCCAACTTTTAAAAAGTACTCGGTCTCCTATTTGAACCTCAATCTTAATATGATTACCTGAGTCGTCTTTTGCGCCAGGCCCAACCGCTACCACCACACCCTGGTCACCTTTTTCCTTAGCTACTGAATCAGGAATAATAATGCCAGAAACTGATGTGTTTCCAGATTCCTCATCAGTTAATGGGCGAATTACAATTTTGTCACCTAACGGTTTTATTTTCACATCTGACATACAAAATTTAAATATTATCAATAATCCAATAAGAATTATCGGGTAAGATTTAAATTACCCGTGTTGTCATTATATATAAAGATTTAACAGAGTCAAAAACAAGCGATTTTTAGAGAATTACCAGACTTCCTCAGACTTACTATTGCCAAAACTCTACCTTCTTGCTACTATCGTCTCACATGGAATTCATACAAAATGCAGTGCTTCCAGTACTCCCGTATGTACAATTAATTCTCTCCATCCTGCTAGTGGCTGCGATTCTCTTACAGCAACGCGGATCGAGTCTTGGGGGAGCTTTTGGAGGTGATAATTTTAGTGCAACTTTCCACAAAAGACGTGGTAGTGAACTATTTCTGTTTCGAGCAACTATCGTGTTAGCGGTACTTTTCGTTTTATCTACTTTAATAACTATCTTAGCTTAAATTCACTCAATTTAGTTTTCTCTCCAAATAAACTTATATTAAATAGGCTTCGTAAACTGTAAAGCTTAACTACTTGTTCTCATTTGATTTGTATTTTGCGTGGTCAACTAAAGTGACTTCTAATAACACATGAACCAGACAAAAACACCAAGATTTAATCTTATTAAAAAATACTTTTCATTACTAGAAAATCGTAAACCTAGTGATAAATTCTTTTTGCAAGCTTCTTTGTTAGCTTTTATCATCGCTTCTGTATATTTTGTATACATTTTAAATGAACGATATACAGTATCAATACCAACTAGAGGTGGTGTTTTGGTAGAAGGAATAGTAGGAACTCCTCGTTTCGTCAATCCAGTACTGGCCACCACTAGAGCCGATAAAGATATCGTTGAACTTGTCTACAGCGGTCTATTGAAGATAAATAGTGAGGGAGACTTAGTGCCAGACTTGGCTGAATCAGTTGAACTTTTAGAGAATGGTCAAACCTATCACGTCAAATTGAAAGATAATATCTACTTCCATGATGGATCAAAGGTTACAGCCCGTGACGTAGCTTATACTATCGCCTTAATCCAAAATCCGGACTTAAAAAGTCCCCTGCGCGGCAACTGGGAAGGAGTCTTGGTAGAGGAACTAGGAGAGAAAGAACTTAATATTGTCGTCTCTAAACCCTACACTCCTTTTATAGAAAATTTGAAGGTGGGAATCATCCCTAGAGAAATATGGGATAACTTACCAACTGAGCAATTACCTTTTAGTCAAAACAACACAAATCCCGTTGGTTCTGGACCATACCAGATTACAAACACTACCTACAATCAATCAGGCTTGATTACTCACTACACTTTAAAAGCTTCCGATAGTCACAGAAATCTTACTAACATAGAAAAGTTGGAACTATATTTCTACACTACTGAAGAAGAATTATTAACAGCTCTCAATGCTGGTAAAATAATGAGTACCGCCAGCTTGGGTGCGGAGAACTTTTCTTCGATTAACATGGATAAGTTTGCTATCTCTAACCACGAGCTACCGCGTACTTTCTCAATTTATTTCAACCAAAACAAACTGCCTGCGCTACGATCTCAAGCAGTCAGAGAAGCTTTGCAAATAATGATAGATAAGCAAGATTTAGTTGATAAAGTTCTCTTAGGCAATGGTATGGTAACTAACTCACCTATTCCAGCCGGCTACGAAAAGCAAAGCCTAGATACAGAGAACCAAGAGGCTGAGCAAGACTTCGACCCATTAACTAAAGCTAGTAGCATTTTAACCAACGATGGCTGGACAAAGAATGAATCCGGAAACTGGATTAAAAAAACAGACGATTCAGAAATGGAATTGGCGATTGAAATAAGCACTGCTAACAGTCCTTTTTTCAACGATACGGCTGAATATATCGCACAAAGTTGGCGGGATCTGGGAGTGATAGTTAATGTAGCTCAATTTAAACAAACAGATTTGGTGCAGGCTATTATTAGACCGCGCAGTTTCCAAGCTTTATTATTTGGCGCGGAACAGGACCGTATCATCGATCTTTATCCTTTCTGGCATTCATCACAGAAAAATGATCCTGGTCTTAACATTGCTGGCTACACCAGTATTGAAGTAGACGCTCTATTAGAAAAGGCTCGAAAAGCAACGAGTTCAGATGCTCGTTTCGAATTAAACCAAGAAGCTATTAAGCTCATAAAAACTGACTCTCCAGCTATCTTTTTATTTACCCCGACTTTCAGTTACGTTCACGATAAAAACTTACTTTTAAGCATACCGCCTAGATTAAGTAATCACAGTGACCGCTTTTCAGATATAGGTTCATGGTCCGTATCGACTGAGAACATTTGGCCTGTGTTTAAGAGAGATTAGATTAGATAAGAATATTAAAACAATTATATGAATTCATCAGAAAATAAAAATCATTCAAGCCAACAACCAAAACGAGATCCTCGACAGAATACTCGTCGTTTTGGTAATCAGCCAGCTAGCAACAGCACGAGAAAACACACTTTCAAGAAAACTACTCGTAAAGTAACTAAAAAAACAACCAGTAAAAAACGGGGGAAGAATCCTCGACATAACCAACGTCGTCGGAGCATGACTAATCCTGCCCTAACCCACCGCCTAGCGACTACCGATGATAAAGCTCCAACTTTGCCAGAAGTAACTGATGAGGATACCGTTCGTATCATTCCGCTGGGTGGTGTAGAAGAAATTGGTCGCAATATGACAGTGGTAGAAACAAAAGATGACATTATTGTGTTTGATGCTGGCTTTCAATTTGTTTCTGCTGAGGCTAACGCTCCAGGAGTAGATTATATTCTTCCTAATACACAGTACTTAGAAGAGAGAAAGCACAAAATTCGAGCCCTGGTAGTCACTCACGGTCACCTAGACCATATTGGGGGTATTCCCTTTTTGATGGAAAGAATCGGAAATCCACCAGTTTACACTCAGTATTTGACCTCTCTGATGATTCTCAAGCGCCAAGAAGAATTTCCTCATCTAGAACCTATTGAGATGACAATTGTAAAGGAGGGAGAGCACTTTACCGTTGGTAAAACGAAAATTAAAACTTTTCCAGTTACCCACTCTATTCCTGATGCTATGGGAGTTTCAGTTGAAACTAAACATGGTGACGTTGTTATAACTGGCGACATAAAATTAACTCATGAAAATGGTGAGGTAATCAAAGAAGAACGTGAAGCTTGGGAAAAAGTCGGTAAAAATAAAAACATTTGTCTAATCTGCGAATCAACCAATGCTGAAAAAGAAGGTTGGTCAGCTCCCGAAGGAGTGGTTCTGCACAATCTTGACGAAATCATACGAAATGCAACCGGACGGTTGATTGTTGGTACTTTTGCATCTCAGTTCGATAGACTTTTCGCTATCATCAATGCTTGTGAAAAATACAATAAAAAAGTAGTCCTCGAGGGACGAAGTATTAAAAACAACGTCGACATTGCCATGACTGCAAAATTGCTGGAGCCAAAACCGAACACCTTCATTTCAGCTAATGATATGTCTAACTATCCAGCAGATAAAATAGTTATCCTATCTACTGGAGCTCAGGGAGAAGAATTTGCTGCTCTGATGAGAATGGCTACTAATAACCACAAGTATATCAACCTCACCGAACGAGATACCGTCGTATTATCATCTTCAGTTATTCCTGGTAACGAAATAGCGGTTCAGAAATTAAAAGACAACTTGTTCCGTCGTGATGTGCGAGTAGTCAATTACCGTAGCGCTAGCGTCCACTCATCCGGTCACGGGAACGTGGGAGAGCTAATTTGGGTAAACCAAACAGTTAAACCAAAATTCCTAGTTACAGTACACGGACAACATTCAATGTTAAAAAGCCATAAATATGCTGCTATTGAAAATGGCTTCCCTGCTGAAAACATCGTTGTCCCAGACAATGGATTCTTAATCGATATCAAGAACGGTGAGGAACTTACTGTCCAAAAAGATAAAGCCCCTAGCGCTCCAGTGATGGTAGACGGGTTTGCAGTAGGAACTAAACAAGAAGTAGTGCTGCGCGACCGTCAGTCCTTGGCCGAAGATGGTATGTTCGTTATTATTGCGACAGTAAACACAAAGACTGGTAAATTAAGAAAATCTCCCGATATTATTTCTCGCGGTTTTATTTACCTACGAGAAAATCAACAACTGTTGTCCGAGGCTCGAGTTCTGATTAAAAAAACAGTTGAGAAAAATACCTCAGGCATGCAACCAATTGATCTTGATATGGTTAAAGATGAACTGTCTGATGTAGTCAGCGGGTTCTTGATGCAAAAAACTCATAAGACACCGATGGTGATCCCGGTACTTATTGGTATATAAATTGGCATATAAATTCTCATAATTAAAAAACAAACCCTCGTTTACACGAGGGTTTGTTTTTCATATGCTAGATTTTATCAGGGGAAAAGCAAATTCAAATGATTTTTACGCGGTACAATATAAACTATATGCTGATTGATCAATGTCATAAATTTACCAATAAAATAATAGAGTTTTGGTATATTTACCCACTGTCTGTATTGTTTGTTTTCCACATTTCTTTGGTTGCATACATCAACTCCAGTTACATGGAGCAGTTTATGTCCACCGAGGGAGTAAGTATTCTTTTCACTGTCAGCTCAGCTGTTTCGGTACTGACCTTTTTATTTTTTTCGCACGCTTTGAAAGCCGCCGGCAATGTGAAGCTAACACTCATTCTGGCTGTAATTGATTTACTTTGTTTGATTATACTAGGCTTAAACCCAGAGCGAGCTATTGCTATTACAGCCTTCTTTATATTTTTAGTGACCAGTCCTCTGCTATATTTAAATATCGATATATTTTCTGAGGCTTTAATCGGTCATGATGAAGAATCTACTGGTAATAAACGCGGTCTTATTTTAGGGTTTATCTCCCTTACGGGAGTTTTGGCCACTGTCTTGGTGGGCCTTATCATGGATGGGCACACTAATTTTAGTGCTGTTTACTACACAGCAGCAGGTACTTTAGTTCTGTTTATTGTTTTTTTGCTTACTACTTTCAGTGATTTTACCGATCCTGATTATGATATATTTCAAATTCGTACTTCCCTGCGCACCATCTGGCTGAAACCCAATATACGTAATGTGATGTTTTCCCATTTTCTTTTGCAGGTATTTTTCATTTGGACAGTCATATATTTCCCGCTTTATCTATTTACTGAAATGGGTTTTGCCTGGGATAAAATTAGCTACATATTAGCATTTGGCTTACTAGCCTATGTCTTACTCGAATGGCCAATTGGTATCATCGCTGACCGCTGGTTCGGCGAAAAAGAAATAATGACTCTGGGTTTTTTGATACTTACCATAAGTGTTACTAGCATAAGCTTTATTACTTCAACTAGTATTTTAGCTTGGATGTTGATTATGTTCGCTACTAGGGTAGGTGCTGCCTGTGTAGAAGCCACTACAGAAATTTATTTCTTTAAACATTCAGACGGTGATGATGCTGATACTATAAGTTTTTTCCGTCTATTAAGACCTTTGGCAGCCGTAGGTGGTACGTTATTAGGAAGTGTAGCTCTACTCTATCTACCATTTCAAATGATATTTGTGGTCTTAGGCTTTTTCCTAATCCCTGGATTATTCTTTTCTTTTAATATCGAAGATACTAAATAACAAGCAGCTACAGTTCATAAATCATATCCTTGCGCTCAACCACAATCTTCCAGCCCAAACGTTTAGCTTCATTATATAAAGTTTGATTAGGATTAAAACAAATAGGATTCTCCACTAATTCCAACATAGATATATCGCCTTCTGTATCGCCTATGGCAAAAGATCCCTCCTTTGTGAATTCATTAGATTCAAACACCCTTTTAACTATATTTGCCTTGTTTTGAATCAGGTGTTCATCCACTACTACACCAGTAAATCTGTCGGTGGGTCCGATCTCATAAATGCGACCATAAACTTTATCAAAACCATAATTTTGACAAAATTCGTCTAAAATAACTTTCGGTGATTGTGAAATGGCTACCGTATAATACCCTTCCTGCTTAAGCTGTTGTAATAAATTTTTAGTGTAAAGATAAATTTTTCGGCTGTGTCTAGCCACCACTAGCCTGCCTAAATCTGCCATATCACCATAATAAACTCCTTTGATATGATTAAAAAAGGTAGTTATCATTGCATCTATATAACTTTCGTAGTCACCTTCCCTGTTAAGCCAAGAATGAAATTCATCATTATATTCATCGCGGGCAGAAATGGGAAATTTTCCCTCATCGATCAATTGCTCTACTAATTCAATGAATAGACTCGAGCGAAAAAATGTACCGTCTATATCAAAAAAAGCAACTTTTCTCATAATCATTAATCTACCATTATAAATATCGATTGCAATTCTCGATATTCATTTTGAGTCAAAATTGTTTTACGATAAATACCTTCCTTGGGCCAACCGACCTCAGAAATAGTAATTCTGTAGTCATCAAAAACAGACTCAATAAAGGCTAGCTGGCCAATATCGTCCACTATGTACTCCATTACTGCTAGTGGTTGGGGTGAAATGCTTATATGAATATTGGATTGACCCCGAAGTTTCTGTTGCCATGTTCCAGGAATACGGGAGGAATTTTGTTGCCATTTTATGAATTTATTGTTTTGTAGTAATCTGTAGAAAACGTACTCAGCACTAGTTAAAGATAAACCAGCTCGTGCTCCAGAAAACTCATCGGCTATCAAGGCCCGTAACTTAATGGTCTCAACATTATGGGCAGTATAATCATTTCCATTAACAAATTGGGGTTGGATATCACTCTGATTGCGAACCAGAACATCTTTTAAAACCCAGCCATTATAATCATCAGTTTTTACCTCCGCCCATCTACCCCCTAATTTTTCTAAAATAACTGTTTGTCCGTATGACAAAGGACAAATGACTGAATCAAAAGTTATTACTGGATCACTGTATAGGTATACTTCGGTCGAACCAATGAAGTATTTTTCACCATTTACAAAATTACTAATGGAGGTCGGTTTTAATCTGATTTCATCACCTGAAAATAAAAGCCCCTGCTCTTGATTGTTAGCAAGGGTATTTTGCAAAGCTAAAGTCTTAGGAATCTTATCTGTATCTGTGTTTTTAATTACTCCGAATAAGCTAGTGTACACAAACTTCCATAGATCATCTATAACGGCCAACCAAACATTCATATTAAGAGTATAATAACACTTTCTTGTTAGAAAGAGACAAACAAAAAACACACCTGAGTATGCTTTTTGTTTACTATTATTCTAGTATTAGTTGAATAGTATTACTTTTTATGAGGGACAGAATTTTTTGAAAGTGATAAGCATGTACACTGCAGAGATACCTACTACAATATAGATTAGTCTCTCTAACCAATCCACACTTCCTAAGAGCATATTCACCAAGTTTAGGTCGAACAAGCCGACTGTCAGCCAATTCAAACCACCGATTATTACCAGTAAGACTGGTAGAGTATTTAACATTTTATTGTCCATATAAAATTATGTTATAAATAATACTAATAAACCCTAATCTCACTATACAATACAAATCAACTATTTATTACTAAGCAGTTGATAAAGCCTGGTGACTATAATACCCACTGAAAAGGCTGTAATTAATAGAATCAAAGCCGGGCCAATTATCGGCAAGATAATAATCAGTTGCAATACAGCAGTACCAACAAACAACCATAGCAGAGTAACTTGTATCTTGCCTGTAAAGAATTTAGCTAAATAAGCACCGCTGACAATACTAGATAGAGCATAGCCAGTTGCTAATAGTATAGCAGCAAGACCAGCTGTCATAAGTCCTACCAAAAATCCCAATACGGTTAATATCAGAAAGATGGCTGCTAGTGGCATAAATATAATCACAGCAAAACCAATCAGAGTTTTGGTTATATGATGATTGTCTGTCCGCTTTAATAAATTAAGCAGATTACGACTAAACAATAAATATAATGTTAACGAAGTAAATAACGTTATCAAAAAAGGTACTAAATTGATCACCATCTTACTGTCCTTGTTTTGATTGTTTACAAAAAGTTGGCGCTTCTGAACATCTCCTTCGATGGTGACCTCAGGAGCTCTTACTAAAGTTGAATTACTAGCATAAGTCACATTCCCAACAATCGAAGCCTGGCTTCCCAGTGTTAATTGTTTATGGATATTAACATCAACGTCTTTGCCGACAGAACCATTAATAGTGAGGTTTTGACTAGTGCCGTGAATAGCTCCATCTACCTTACCTTCAATAATGCCTGAGCGGCCGAAAAAATAAATATTTCCTCCGATATGAGCTGAGGAGAGAACTTTTAGATTACTGGCAATGACAAAAAGGTCGCCTTCTATGTCGTTAGCTATAACTACTTCTCCCGATAATATTCTGACGTCATCCTTAACCGTAGCGTGTATTTGTGAGACTCCACTTAGAATTACCAAATCTTCATTAACCACACCGTTAACTGTTACTGAACCTCCCAAGGCATACATATCGCCCAAGACCTCTCCGGACATACTGGTGTTGCCTAAGGGACCAACGGAGACATAATAATCACCTTTAATAGATTGTGATTTCTCAACAGATATAGCATTACCAGTTCGAACAACAGTTTCAGCCAGCACTGAATAAGGTAAGAATATGAGAATTAATATAAAGATGTAGTTGTATAATTTCATATTTAACTCTCTAGTTCCTTTCTAGCCAGCTCATCATTACTTATTTCTTTGGCGATAGCAGCTTGTTCCTTTTGCTGAATTTCTGATTGTTTTTTGATGGTTGAAGTAGCTATACCTTGCTTATCATACAGATTCATCAATGAAAAACTAACCATAGCCGCGAAAACTACTCCAAAAAGATTCATTATGAGCAACACAGAGGAGCCTTTAATGACAGCAACATCTAGATAAGCGATTCCGACTCCTACCACTGCTAAAGGCGGGATAAGAGCCACTGAAATAGCAACGCCAGGCAAGGTTGAGCTCCACTCTGGATTAGCTAGAGCAAAAGCTACAGCCGCACCGGATACCACAGCCACTAGGAAGTGAATCAGGGACGGCGTTGTGCGACTCAATATTTCGGCTGTCATCAGTCCGTCACCTAAAAATAAAGCAGCTAAGATTGAACAGCCCAAACCTATTGATAGGGCTTTTCCTAAGGTAAATAATGATCTTTGTAAAACAATTGTATTAGACATAGAAAGTCCGAGCGCAACTCCAAGTATAGGATACAAAACTGGAGCAATTAACATGCTCCCTATAACAATCGATGTACTATTAATAATGACCCCAAAAGTAGCCATAATAACCGATAGTGCAGTTAAGTAGAAAAAATCAAAATTTGGTGTACTACTTTCCATCAACTTCCTGACCACCGCAGCTTTATCTTTATCTTCAATGACTCTAAATCGTGCTAGAAAATCCATAATTTATTTATATATTGGCAAACAGTGACATTATATCATGATAAAAACGTACTTAACGCCCTTTTACTG
The DNA here is from genome assembly GCA_964611205.1 of uncultured Candidatus Saccharibacteria bacterium. Taxonomy (GTDB): domain Bacteria; phylum Patescibacteriota; class Minisyncoccia; order Phycocordibacterales; family UBA918; genus OLB19. The sequence continues at coordinate 60,063 of CAZSZB010000002.1, forward strand.
AAAAACAGCGGAGCCTAGTTGTTTGAAAATAAACCTTTACCCATTTCCCACATTTCTGGGTCTCCTTGTTCTTTCAACCAATACCACCATTCTGCTCCCCATAGATATTGTTTTTCTAAGTGTGTTTTTTCTGCATATTCAAGAATAGAAGCAAATTTCTCTGGATTCATACGAGTATATTGAGTTTCAATATCAACATCCGTGACCGGCTCAATCAACCAAGGTTCTATCGACAACTCTATTAGCATCACTTCTTTGGGATTTAAAGCTGTGAGTATTCCGGTACGCAGACGATACCAAATTGGTGGCAAAATGGTTCTGAATTGACCTAATTCTGGATTCCAGAAATAGACATAGACACTAGTCCCGAAAGCATCAGCTTGTTTGTAAGGCTTCCACCAAGTACCTAAATTACCGCTATCTGTAACGAGCAAAGGTCTAGTGTTGTCTAGTGTTCGGAAATACTCTATCTCATACTCGAAAAATTCTTGATCAAAAGGACCACAATGATCTTTAGCAAAAACTTCTAAGTAAGGCTCATTTTCTATTTGCCAATATTTTATAACTGATCTGTCTTTATAACGATTAGCAACAACTTTCATGTAATCAAGTAACTCTGCTTGTTGTTGTTCCCAAGTTTTATCATCAGCCCAGTCGGGAATATGGCATTCTGGCCACCGTGGCAAACGGCGACCAACAGCTAATATAACATCAGCTCCAACTTCTTCTGCTCTGTCCAATTGATAATCCAAATCAGAGAAATCATAAACTCCATCTATTGGCTCTACCATCGGCCAGTGCGCTGCTAACCGAAGATGTCGTACTCCAAGATCATCCAAAATAGCGTCGTACACAACCTTTGGTTCCAATCCTAAATCTCTAGTATAAAAAGTATTGAAGGACATACCGTACTGGATCCTCTCAGGCTTATCTCCAGCTATCAAAAATCCTCCAACGACGACAAGCAGTAACCCGGCTAAACCTAAGGCTATCAATATTTTATATAGAATTCGCATACAGGTATTATAAAGGGGTTATGTTTTTATACAAACAAAATTATGAATCCTATGAAAATAATACCTACATAAATAGTTTTTCGTATGATAGTTTTTAGATCAAATTCATTTTCACCAGCTGTTTCTGGTATTAGACGACCAATAAAAATGCCGATAATGATGATGAACACATATTTCAATCCATCCAGAGCTTGAACTACTGCTACCTCACCTAAGTCAGTAGCTTTCAATATCAAAAAGGAAGCAACTCCAGCCATCATTTTATTCCCCAATATAAGGAGGCCTCCTTTTTTACCAGTCTGTTCTGTCTGTTTCTTTATCTTTTCTAAATAAGCGGGGACTAATAATAACGATAGAGCAAAAGCAAAGAAAGCTATCCGTGACCAGAAAAACCCGTCATCAAAACTAGTTTCGGTAAACAGACCCTTCATTGCTATGTAATGGAGAGCAAAGAAAATACCACTATGTAAAGTACGTAAAGCAGTGGAGGCAGAGAAGCGCATTTGGGATACTAAGGCAGTACCCAAAGCTAGAATAGCGATACCCCAAATAAAATTATGAGTTAAGCTGGTGCCTAAAAATAGGTAGGCCATTCCGAATGACGAAATGGCTGAAACCGCTCCAATTACAGGCATCACATCAGACGCATCCGCTTCCTTCAAACCGTCATACATAGACACCAGAGCCATAAAGAATGTGTAGGCGGCCAAAAATGACATTCCTACTACCTGTATAGTGGGGGACTGTACATTCTTCAAAGACGGAGCCCCTAAACTATCTAGACCAGGAATAAAACCAAATAAGTAAACCGCAATCCAGCCACCAGTAATAAGGCAAGAATAAAAAGCATACACAAACGGTCGTGGCAACAACTTTTCATCACTGACGATATGCTTATCTAGCAAAGCAACAATAGCGTTGAGAAATTGACCGAAGGTGGCAAGTATTATCCAATTCATTATTTAGTATTATCCCATTATTTTTTTGGTTGCTTGTGGGTTTATGCCCATAAAGATATCTGGCTTGAAAAATTAATCACCGCTTTAATGCCGGCATTAAAGCGGTGATTAAATCTTTCATTGCAAATGAAAGGTTTTTCTTTGTTAAAGGCTGTTCTTTTCTATCAATTCTTTATAGATCCAAGCAGACGGTCGGATTTTTCGTTCTAAAGTCTCATAGTCGATTTCTACCAAACCAAATTTTTTCTCTATACCCAAAGCCCATTCATAATTATCAATCAGTGACCAATACATATGACTACGAACATCCATACCTCTCTCTAGGGCTTTTTTAGTCGCTTCAACTTGCTTGGTTATGTAATCTGCTCGGTATTTATCCTCCGCATCAGCTATTCCCGCCTCTGTAATATAAAGTGGTTTTTTATACCTCCACAATATCTGTAGTGCTCCATAAATTCCTTCTGGATAAATATCCCAATCCATATCAGTTTTCTTATAAATTTCCTTATCTCCAAATTTTTTATGGAAATAATAATTAAGGCCGATAGAATCACAGTACTTATATGTGCGTCGCATAAAAATATCAGTCCAGAAATAATTAGCTAAGCGAGCTTTTAAAATATTAAGAGGATTCCGGTTGGAGTGGAAATAAATAACATGCTTCACTACCCCTACATCGAGTCTAGGATTATTTTTCTTAATAGCCGTATAGGCTGCATTATGTGCCAATGCAAGATTCTTCATAACTCGCCAGTATAGGAATAATGGCTTGAGTCCTTTAGTAGATTCTGGCTCAAAAATCTTTCCTGAGTTTGTTATTGAGACCAGGTCGGTTAAGGCAAAGCGTTTAAATGGCGGCCAACTTCCCCGTAACCAACCATTGCTACCAAAAACATTAGGTTCATTAATGGTGGAGAAATTATGACAAAATTCTTCCAATGATGAAGCTACCTTACTACAATAGCGAGCAAAAATTTCTGGTGAATCTTTACGCTCAAAACCACCCGATTCTGAGAACCATAATGGGAGTGTAAAGTGCCAAAGAGTTACAAAGGGTTCTAAGTTACGAGCTCGGAGAGCTCGTAACACTTCTTTATAGTGCTCTAACTCAGCTTCATCGAACTCTCCTTCTCGAGGTTCTATTCTGGCCCACTCGATAGATATGCGATGGGCATTATGTCCCAGTTCTTTAGCGATATCAAAATCCTTTTCGTATAAATTATAATGATCTGCCAATCGTCCAGCCGGTGGCACTCTATCTTCTTTTGCCGCCTTAGCCCAATCAGTATTTTCAATATTACCTTCTACTTGGTAGGAGGCGGTGGCAGCGCCCCAATAAAAACCTTCCGGAAATTTTTTCATAGGCAAATTATAGCAGAAATCCGCGCCCTGATGGTGGGCGCGGACTTGATTCAAACGAAGGTTGCTTTACCAACCGAATCGACAAAGATCTTCATTTCTGAGTACCCCAAGATCAGGGGTTGGTCATGACCGTAAGGGTCATAAAAAGATGGTTTGCGAACCATCCCGTATTCGTTGACGGTGACCACCCAGAAAGGTTCAGGTCCCACTCGCATAGCGAACAAGCGAGTTTTAAGCGGGAGCCAAGTTGTCATGGCCATTGCTTCCCCTTGGGGTTTGGACCAAAAGACACACGGGCGACATTCCAAGGGACCCAACGATGAAAGAAGAACCCATCTCTGATTTTTTCTCCAGTTGGGATCAACTTGTTTACTTGTATCGCGAACCAAGGGAATCTTCAACACATCAAGATCCTCAGCCGAAGAGAAAAGTAGAGGCGCCCGCCATCTTTTATGCAACCAGTCGTCTTCGGTCACGAAATTGAGGAACCGAGTAATAAGAGCATTTTTCATCATCCTTCTCCCTTTGGATGGGTTCTTTGCCTAAATTACAATACTTACATTAAAAGTCAATGTTTTTAAAGCTTTCTGGAGCTAAATAGCTATACCACTTCTGATAGAGTTTAGTTGTGGCAATAACATTTGCCATACTATGATGAGCGATATCAAGAAATTTCTTCTGCCGATAAAATTCCGGAACACTATTATTTTCGTTAATCTGTCTTGGGCTATCTATACCATAAGCGCGACAGAACATATGAAGTGAAGGCCGGCGACGCATAGCTCCATAAAAAGTTAACTGATCTTGCAAATCTACATGAGAAATATTCTGTTGTAATGATAAATAACGGCTATTCATCAGATTTTTAGTGGGGAGCAAATTGTGGACAAGCGAACGATGTAAGATGAATGGAATAACAAACGATCGGCCACAGAAAGTAACAAAAGTATCATAACTTTTAGCACCTTCCCAAAAATCCTCCAAAATGTTTTTCTCGTTGCTTGCTTTAAGAACAAACTCATCGACCTTTTTGTTCTCAATCTTTCCTTCAGCAGTATAGTAAATCACTCCCTTTTTTCTCTCTAAGTCGTATAAACCTAACGTAATTACTTTGCCCGTTAAGGGAGAAAAGCGTAAATTTTCTTTTACGTCTTTTATATGCTTTGCTCTATCAGACTCTCCCCTTTTTGACTGCTCAATCCAATATATTAAATTATCTTGAGTTACTTCATCAATATCTTCCCAGTTTTCCCCAATCGTTTCAATACTGACTATCAAAGTTGCCATATTTATTCACCGACAAAGTTCTGTGGTGTAGCTCGGTAACAGTTTAGAATCTTATTATTTTCGGAACTCAGATAATATCGATATTGTCCTGCCAACTCAACTCCACCACACTCATCTACAGTGCCTGAGTAATTTCCATAAACTGGAAAGCCGTCCCGAGCATAACCAACCAAATCACCAGCTGTCTTTGAACGATAAACTATTGCGTCAGAATTAAACAATAAACCACCCGATACTGTGACTCCCACGATAGTATCTGACACACAAGTAGAATTCGCAGCTGGGGATGGGCGTAGAGGCAATAGTAAAAGGGTTTTAATAGAGTTAGTTGAGCCAACTACTTGTGCTTGGCTGTTGTCTAAATCCTCACCGGAAGTGATATGGACAACCTGTCTCACTCCTTCTGTTTCTCTAACCTTCACTCCCTCTCTAGGCCAAGCTCTCGCTAAAGTTAAGTTGTCCCTTTCTGTACATTTTTCACCTGTATTAATAATCACCTCCTCCTCTATTTCTTCAGTTGGAGTAACGGCCATAACTATCTCTTCACCTTTAATAGCTTCTCTCAAATGAGCAATGGTTGAATTCCTATCAATTTTTGGTTCTTCATAAATCACTGCCTTAGTCGATATTTCTTGGTTATCAAAAATAACCTCAGCTAAAGTGTTAGCTGCTTTAGTGTCTCTATCTAAAGTAAACATTATTGCTAATAGCAAAAATATAACTACTAGTACAAACAATAATAAGTCTTTTGTGTTGAGCATAGATGGTTACATAATACCAAAGGCCGGCGAGCTTCGCTCGCCGGCCTTTGTATAAACAATTATTTTTTCTTAGTAACTTTTTTAGTTTCTCTAGTTACTTTTTTGGCCGCCGCCACGCCACGTCTATTATTTACTTTAATGTTTATCATCTGCTCGATTCTTCTAATATCAGCCAGGAGTTGTGAACGCTCACTGTTATATAGGAACAGAGTGAAAATTGCTCGCCCACCATTACGTGAAAAAACAGCTCGATCTCCTACTTTTTTGTTAACTATAATTTTTTCAAACGAATTAAGCGATTCAATCTTTTTTATACCTTTTGTTTCAGTTATTATTCCTTCTTTGCCAGCGAAATATTTCATATAAGCTGCAAAGCCTTTACACTTTTTAGGAATGACTACTTTGCGTGGTATTCTCACCGCAATATCATTCATATTGTGATTGATGTCACAGCTCATCTTATGAAGAACGTCTCGAGCACCGCCAGCTCGGGGACCAATTTCTATAATTTTCCAATCATCATCAACTTTCATCAACTCAACATGAGTTGTGGTACTTCGTAAACCTAGCGCGTGAATGGCTGTCTCAGCAACTGATTCAGCTTTTTCAACAGTAGTTTTTTTAAGAGCAGTCGGAGTAATCTGTAAGTAGTTATAGAAATCATCATGACCTATTTCCCGGGCTGTTTTCTGCCTGACTAAAGGACAGTGTTTTACCACACCTCTCGAATCGACGTATGAATCAAGTGAATAAAGGTCTCCTTCTAAAAACTCTTCCGCTATGACCTTCGGTATTTCTTTGCGCTCATCTTTATCATAAGCTACTTTCAATTTTCTAAACAAAGTTCGCAGAGTCTTGTCTAGCTCATCTTCATGATAGCAAATGGTCACAAACAAACTTCCGGCTAAACTAGCTGGCTTTACAATCATCGGAAATCGTACCTTATCGATAACTCGTTTTCGTTCATCTTTAGTGTTGCTTTTTACCCAAGTGAACCGCGGTGTATTTTTAGAGTCATACAAATTTAGACGTTTACGCATTTCATACTTATCAGTTGCCCAAGCTAACGATTCGGTAGATGGCGTTCGAAGATATGGCACATGAGGTAAGACCTGGATGAATCGAGCTATGTGTTGTTCATAGCGACAAGTAACAGCTAGTAACTCATCCTTGTAGGGCAACAGAGCCTGAGCAATCTTCCAAGGCTTAGAAAAATCACACTCTACAACAATATCGTAATCAGGTGTTTCAGTTGGTTTCTTCAGACGGGAATCACGAATATTCATTATTCTATAATGTTTGTCATTAGACTTGGCATAAGCACGGACATCGTCAATCACAGCCTGACGAGTACCCATTACATACAATATTATGTTTTTAGGATTCTTTTCCATTATTTAAAAAAATATAACCTGATAAATTAATGCAAATCAGGCCTTTAGATGAAAAGCATACTATAAAAAACCGTTTTGTATAGACCGCAACACAGCACAGAGAAAAATCAACTCTTGACAAGAAAAAACATCTATCCGATTTTATATGCTATAACTACCTACTATGCGACATACTAAATATAGAATTGGTGTTCTGACTAACCTTCTGGGCCCCTCCATGAACGACCTTATGGCTATGGCTGATAAAAATGGAGTAGTTTTTGAGCAAATCAGTTATCCAGCCATTCCTTTGGCCGGTTTTCACAGTAGCGAACTAATTAGACACATTTGTTCTTATGACATTGTTTATTATCGGACTGGTATGCAAGGCTCAGTCATTACCGAATTAGCTAAAATCTTAGAAGAAAAGAATATTCCCTGCATAAACGGTACTTTAACTCATCCTTTTATTCATAAAAAAATCCGCCAAGCTCTCATTGCTGATAGATATAATATTTTACAGCCCAAAAGCTTTGTGATGAACAGTTTAAATTATGAAGATATCTCTTCTGTTTTAGGTCCAAGCTTTGTCGTAAAACCTGATATCGGATCTAAAGGTATAGATGTAACCCTCATAAACTCAAAGACAGAGCTAGATACCTTTATCACAACAAAAACTAAAAAAGTTTATCTTTGCCAAGAATATTTGGACAATGCCGAAGAGTATCGTGTCTATGTAGTAGGTCAAAAAGGAGTAGCGACCTACAAGAAAATCTCCCACGGAAGCGATTTTCGAGCTAACTTACACGCTGGAGGCAGTATGGAGGAAACTGAAGTGAAGATGAACAAACCCTTGATTAAATTTGGAGAAGAAATAGCTCAGCACTTTGGAGTTGATATCTGTGGGATAGATATCTTAGTTAAGAATGATCAGCTCTATTTCTTAGAACTAAACTTACAGCCCGGTTGGGAAAATTTAGAAGAAATAACTGGTACTAATTTATGCCGAGAAACAATTCAGTACACCCTTGATCGTGCTCACAAGAGTAAGCCTTGGTATAAGAGACTGGGAAAATAAATTAAATACCAAATTCTATTACTCCTTTGTTGTCGCTATTCTCAGGCGTTTCAGTAGTACCATTAACTGCCACCTCAATCTGATCTCTAAAATCCTGAAGACTTTCGATAACCATCGGTTCACCGTTTAAAAAGAAAGTAGGTGTACCAGAAAGGCCTAGAACACGGGCTTCTTCAAATTCTGCCTTTACTTTATCTTCTAAAATAGAAGATTTCAGGTGTCTTTTAAACAGATCTGTATCAAGACCTAAGTCCTCTGCATACTGGATAAAGTAAGTCCGTGCACTAACCGGACTAGATGACCACTGCGTTTGGTTTTCAAACAATTTATTAGCCATAGCAAAAAACTCTCCTTGTTGTCCGGCTGCTTCAGCTGCTACGGCTGCCGGTATAGCGTGTGGGTGAATAGAAATAAGAGGAAAATGCTTATATTCAAATCTAATATTCTCTCCGTAGGTTGCAATAACATCTTCCACAATCGGCTGGAATTGAGCACAAGCGGGACACTGAAAGTCACTGTATTCAATGAGAGTGACAGCAGCGTTTGGGTTACCTAATATATGTTCTGATAAAACCACTCCCTCATTAGCACTCTTCTTTGACACACTTGCGGCATAGAAAGCACCTACCATAAGGAGTACGGCTGTAGCAATTATTATCTTCCAACTATGTTTTTTCAATGTTTTCATATTTTATATTGATTGATTATCCTAAATATATCATAAATCCGTACCCTAAACAGCAACTAGAGACCCGGTCTCTATATATCCTTTCGTGTTTATAAACTATTTAATAATGAAGCGTATTCATTAATAGCTTTAGGAACAATAAATAACAAAGCGGCTAAAGGCAAAACAAACATTATTGCTGTTACCCAAACCGTGATAGTTATATATTTTCTGGTCTTCTCTACAGAAGCTAAAATGGTATCAATTTTTTCCTCTAAGATCTGTAACTTCTCCTGAGTTGTTTGCTCCATACTGTTTATTCTTTTACTACATTAGGCGGTGTTTCGTCATTAAAGAAAGCAATAATATTTTGCGCTGCCATCTCAGACATCTTGTTCCTAGTTTCTTCACTAGCAGAGGCGATATGTGGAGTAACGACAACATTATCGAGCTCATTAAGACCTGGTGCTAGAGCCGGTTCATTTTCATAAACATCTAGACCTGCCCCCTTAATAGTTTTGTTACGTAAAGCTTCTACTAAAGCAGCTTCATCTATTACCGGACCACGAGAAGTGTTGATCAAATAAGCCGAAGGTTTCATCATTGATAAACGCTCTGTGTTTATCAGGTGATGAGTCGAATCTAGTAATGGCACATGGACTGACACTATGTCAGCTTCTTGTAATACAGCCTCTACTGTATCTCTATATTCTGCTCCAAAAGCTTCAATATGCTCCCTTGGTTTAATATCATAGTAAACAACCCGCATATTGAACCCTTTTACCAACCTTTCTGCTACACCAGTACCAATTCGTCCCGCACCTAATATACCAAGTGTCTTACCCTTAAGATCACTACCGAGCAAGAGTTCTGGAGCCCAAGCTTCATACTTACCAGCACGTGTAAACCGATCAGCTTCGGGAATCCGTTTAGCTACAGACAATATTAAGGAAACCGCGTACTCCGCTACAGTATCTGTTAGAACGTCCGGAGTATTGGTCACCACTACCTCACTTAACTTAGCCCCTTCTATATTTATATTGTTAAACCCAACTGCATAATTAGCCACTATCTTAACGTTTGGAGCAGCTGTAAAAACCTCTTTATCTATCTGATCAGTAAGAAGACTCAGGACAGCGTCATAGGGTTTCTTACTAAGTGCAGTGAGTAATTCTTCTTTTGATAAAACTCCATCTTTTTCACTAATATCTACTTCATGCCCAGCAGCAGTTAAAAGACTAAGTCCTACTTCTGGTATTTTCCTAGTTACAAATATTTTAGCCATGTCAGAATTATAACAGACTGCGATAGAACAAAAAGCACGGCGGCCCTGGGGCCGCCGTGCTTTTTAAAACCGACTATTACTCAGTGGTCACTCCGTCGAAATGCTCTTCTTTTTCATCTGCCTTGGTGGCTTGGACAGTACCATCTTTATGTTCTGGTGGAGAATAAAGAGTATATAACTTAAGAGGTTTATCACCAGTGTTGATTACGTTATGAGCTACACCAGCTGGAACTATTACAATAAAATCATCCTCCAGCTTATGTTCTTCAACCTTGTTAAGCACTACTTTAGCCTCCCCTTCTTCTACACGAATGAATTGATCGTGTCCATCATGAACTTCTTCTCCAATTTCATCACCGGGAGCAATGTTCATTACTACCAACTGCATATTTGCTCCAGTGTACAAAACTCGACGATAGTCGTTGTTATTTTCTGTCTCTTCTTCAATGTTTACAATGTATCCTTTTTTCATAATTGATATTTAGTTTATGGATATAACTACATTATAACACTTATCCCAATATATAAATTTTCCTCTATACCTTAGTCAGACTAAGGTATAAAAAAAATTAAAAGTTAAGAAATTAGGCCTAAATTAAGATACCTTAGTCTGACTAAGGTAAGAAAGAGTAAAAAAACAAAGTACGGGTAGACCCCGTACTTTGTTTTTAGACAATCTTTGCCTTACAGATTTCTATTCACCCTGAAGGTGGAATAAATACTTTACGTTTACCCCTGCTTCAGTCATTTCTCCCTTTACAACCACTTTAGAGGCTTCAGTAAATTGATCTGGACTACAAGCGATTTCGGTTCCACCTTCTTCAACACACTTACTAGAGGCATCAAAGAAAAGTGGAGCGGTGTGACCCATTACACCATCCTCTTCAAAAACTAAATGCCAGTATTTAGAATCAAGTGGTGGTGGTACGCTTTTTAGAAGATAACCATCCTTCTCGAAACTGTATTCTCTATCTGGAGCAGTTTCACCACTGAGACATTCAATTTTTGAAATCTGCCATTCCCCATCTACAGCTGTTAGTGACATAATAGTCTGTTCTGGAGCTGCAGTTTTACCGATCCTTCCTAACACCTGAACTTGAGCTTTATTATCTTTGGTAAACAACAACTTTGCTCGAATAGCATCTGGAACACCAGCCTGACACAATACAGGATCCATTTCCGAGTCCTTATTTTCTTCCAAGTAAGCTTTCACTTCTTCTGAAAGTACAGAATCTTTAGCTAATCCTGTCTCATACGGAGTTGAACTGCTTGTAACAGCTTCTATCCAAGAATTATAAAAGTTCAAAACGGCGTCTTCAGGAGCCTGATCCGGTATTTTTGTTGAGTTATCATTTGTCTTATTGCCAACCAGTGACCACACAACCAATACAATAACTACAACAATTACCGCCAAACCTATAATTTTATATTTTGTCTGCATAAATAAATATTACTTAAATTTACTGATAAGAATAACACATTATTCTTAAAATAATACTTCTAGTTCACGTTATAACCAGCATTATATCTACACAGAAATAATATAGGAGAAATTAAACATTATCCTGCTCCTCTAAACTTTCACGAGCTTCATAAGGTTCTACGTCGCGATTCATAACGATTAACTTCACTATCCCCCAAGCTGCTACCCAGTAGACAATCATCGCCAACACAGAGCTTATTTCTAGGACACTCCCACCGACTGCCGGAGTACCGAAAACATACTGGAAAGGGGCTATGAAGATATTGGACGTTGCATAAATGAACTGGGTAAATCCTGCTCCAGAATTTGCTGCTAATAATTTCAATATTATTCTAAAGGCTATCAGCGCTTCGATAACGTAGAATACATACCAAATAAATCTAGTGATACGATACATCTGTTCTTCTTTAGTCATATTTTAATAATTATTTAATAAAATTTGAAATAATTGTTAGTTTGATTCCCTATCATTATTGTCTTGAGTAGGAATATTTAATTCAACATTGAGACCAGCATCGTTTTCTGGCTGATTATTCTTAAAGAACCAAACTATTCCGAACGCTATAAGACCAAGAATCAAAATTAGTATTACAGTGTTCATGCTTGAATTGTTCATAATAATTTATTATCTATTAACTATATATTTAATAATAACACTAACCAAACCACCATACTTAATATAGACACCCCAATAAGACTAGCAATTATTAGATAATTACCTGTTTCTTTATGAAGAAACTTCAAGAATAAATTAGTTACTGATTTCTTAATCAGCTCTATATTACGAGTTATAGTTATAATTTGTATCATAGTGAGAGAATGACGCTTTAAACACTATTTTCAAGTGTTTTGAATCTGATAATAGAGTGGCTTAATCCTTCTTATACCTACCTTACACCTGTCATTTATTTACACAAGCTTTCCGTATATTGCAGGTAAAAATTAACTCTTGAATTAACTCCGGAGTTAATTCAGTAAATATCAATGTCACGAACACATCTAGAAAGATATTACTAAAAACACTTCCGTGTTTGCGTCGTACCGATTGCTGCCAGACTAGGACTCGAAACTTACAGTTTCAGTACCCGTTGTCATTATCTTTCATTCTTCAAGATAATAGGCAACGGCTTCGAATCCTAACGTAACAGTCTCCCGGACTGTTACTAGCTTGGCAGCTCTAAAGCAAAACCACCCTCCTCGGGTGGTTTGTGCTAAGAGCTGCCAGACTAGGACTCGAACCTAGATAACATGGACCAGAACCATGTGTCCTACCATTAGACGATCTGGCAATGGTAATAATTTGATTTATATCATTCTTTGAACTTTTTCAACAAAAATAATGAAAAATATTCAGATTCAATATAATTTAAATGTTGACGTAAAGAATGATGGCCATTATATTGCCATATTTTTGTGACTATTCAAGCAACTAATCCCGCACTATCCGCCAGTTTGGTTTTTCATTTGTAATATATTGTACGTGGGTCAAACTAGCATTCTTCATTTTAATGATTTTTATCAAAGTTAAAGCGGCCTGCCAAGGCAATAATGCTCTCTTTCTGTTCATATGAACCAGAAATAAGTTAATGAATACTGAATGCGAAACAATTATAATTCGAGCGTCCGCAGGTTGAATGACTAGAAATTCTTTAGCCTTAGTTATACGATTCCTGAAAGCTCGATATGATTCTCCTTTTTTTCCACATTCATTGTCACCAGAGTAACCACAGAACCAAAGAATTAGATAGAAAATGGATTTAAAACTACGATGATGATTACCATACAGCCGCTGTGGACGACATAATTCTGTAAACAAATCACTGGTCTCAATATCCAAACCAGTTTGTTTGGATATAATCTGTCCAGTTTCTAAAGCTCGCATTCTTTGGCTTACGAATAAATGGGTGGGATCTAATTCTTTTATCACAGTAGCTACTTCACTGGCTTGCTTGCGACCCAGTTCAGTTAAAGTAGTATCTTCCTGCTGATGACGACGCGCTAAATTACCATCCGTCTCCCCATGCCGCACAAAATAAATATCCATAAAAAACTATCCTTGGCAGGTTTCAATTACAGCTAACTCTAAAGGTAATTGGGGTAGTGGTACTTTCCCTGTCTGTTCCGCCGCTGTTAAAAAACGCATAAGCAAATGTGAGTTAATAGCTCCAACTGATTCACTCGCTAGACTTTGCAGTCTCTCAGCTTCCGTTGCACTAAAATTGGCGAGAATACTTTCTGCATTTCCGGGAGCATTACGTAGCAGAATAACAGCCCGCAATCTCTCCAATAGAAGTCTGACGAATAATTTCATATCCACCTGTGATACTACAGCTTCATTAATAGCTTTGATGGCTGATTCTGCATCTTTAGTATTAAGAGCCGTTACTAATTGCTCTAAAATCTGTAACTTTGGAGCACCGATAATCTCGGCCACTTCATCAGCCCCACCAATCGTATCCCCAGAGGCTAAAATGACTTTCTGAGTGATGCCCAAAGCGTCACGAAAAGAACCATCCGCGGCTATCGCTATCAAGTCGGCAGCATCATGACTCAACTTAAAACCTTCTTTTTTAGCTACTTCAGTTACGACACCATTCAACATCTCTCGCGATGGTTGTCGCATAGTAAATATCTGACAACGTGACAAAATTGTATCCAACAATCTATCTGGTTCTGTAGTAGCCAAAATAAATATCACATGAGCTGGTGGCTCCTCTAAGGTTTTCAAAAGAGCATTAAAAGCTTCCTTGGTAAGCATGTGTATCTCATCGATTATGTAGACTTTTCGTTTACTTTCATAAGGCATAGTATGAACGGCTTCTCGTAAAGCTCTAACATCATCTATCCCTCTGTTGCTGGCTGCATCAATTTCGTACACATCTACTGCTTTAACTCCGATTTCTTTAGCAAAGATACGAGCTAAGGTGGTTTTCCCCGTTCCTCTACCTCCAGCAAATAAAATAGCGTGGGGAATATTATCCTTCTTAATCGCCCCCTCTAAAACTGTTACGATATGATCCTGACCTTTAACATCCTTAAAGGTTTCTGGCCGATATTTACGATATAAAGCAATATTTTCTGACATAAAGATGATTATAACAGATAATAAAAAAGACGAGTCTTTTACCCGTCTCTTTTATTATTTTCCTAAAACTATTTTTTGGCTACTTTTTTTGTGGCTTTCTTGACTGCTTTTTTTGTGGCTTTTTTAACAGTCTTCTTCGCTGCGCTAGCCTTCCCTGTCATTTTATCTTTAATTTGTTTTCCTTCTTTAACAATCATTGGCCAATGTTCTTTCATTTCTTTTTTGAATTCTCTTATATCAGCTTGCGAAGCATCCTTCACTTTGCCGTAAGTTTTTGAGATTCCTTCTATCAGATCATTAAATTCTCTCTCAGTCATTTCTTCCGCTGTTTCTAAAGCTTCAAGCACTTCGGCTTTTGCTTTGAGCATCCAACTCTTCACCTTGCGTCGATTCTGTTTAGCATTTTTTGAACCTGCTAAAAAATAAGCTCCCGCCGCAGCAACAGCAGCGGCTGTTAATCCTACACCAATACCTACCTTTTCCTTTGTTCCTAATGTCGATTTTTTAGAATTTTTCTTTGCCATAGACTTAGAATTAAACTTACTAATTATCTTCTTTTTTACTAGTCTTAGTTGCTCGTTTATTTTTTGCTCTTGTTCCCGGTAGTAATGACAGAACAAATTGGAGTAAACCAGCTACATTCAGCGATGAACGAATTTTTTCCAAGTCTTCAGCCAAAACAACACTACCGGCTTCGACTCTTTCTGTAATCCGTCGCAACGCCTTAACTATTTTTATTAAATGAAACACGAGGATTGATACCAAAATAGTGAAAAGAATCACTGCTACTGAAGTGATAATAAAAAATATGTTGGCCTGCAAAACCTCTGTCATATTATTATTTTAACACTAAACTAATCTAACCTTTGCACTTAGTGAGAAAATGGTGGACAATCTTTTCTACTTCAGCTGGTGAATTGCTAGCCATTAATTCATTTCTTAGTTCAGCAGCCCCTGGAAAACCACTAACGTAAGCTTTGTAATGTTTCTTCATAGTAGCGAAGCTCTTGTGTGGCAATAATTCGGTAAATAATTTTGAATGTTCTATCATCACAGTCAGACGTTCTGACAAAGTAACATAATCAACCGATGAATTATTTCTGTCCTCGGTCATAATCGAGTCCCGATCCACGCCATGAGTTGGCAAGGTATGCAATCTTACCGGTAGTTGTCTATTTGGGTTAAAAAACCATGGGTTTCCAAACAAAGCACGTCCAATCATTGCACCATCGACCCCTGACTCAGAAACTTTTTTCTTGGCATCTGCTAAAGACAACACATCACCGTTGCCAATAATTAGAGTGTCTGGTGACAATTGATCACGAATTTCTACCGCTCGCCTGAGTCTTTCCCAACGGGCTGGCACCTTACTCATTTCCTTACGCGTACGGGCGTGGAGAGTGACAGCTGCCGGCGATTCTTTCAGAATCGCCGGCAGCCATTCTTCCAACTGATCCTCATTGTATCCTAAACGAGTCTTAACACTGACCGGAATACCGTCTGGTTTATCCATCTTTGTCCCACGTTTAGCGGCCCTAATAACAGCCGCCGCTTTAAGCGGATCTTTAATCATAGCGGAACCACAACCCTGCTTCTCAATCGAACGATCTGGACAGCCCATATTGATATCAACACCATCAAATCCTAGTTCCAAACAAAGACGAGCAGCATATTCCATATACTCTTCGTTACTGGTAAAGAGTTGAGCAACTATCGGTCGTTCTTCTTCACTATATATAAGATCGGCCAATAATTTTTCTTTACCTTCAGGGGTAGCCCGTACTATTCCGTCGGCAGCCACGAACTCTGTCCACATCACATCGGGACCACCAACAGTTCCGTCAGCTCTTTTATGAGCGGAGTATTTTGTAATCATTCTGCGAAAAGCCGCATCTGTGACATCGGCCATTGGAGCCACTGCCATAATCGGCTTTGATAAGTTTTCCCAAAAATTCATAGTCAGAGTACTTTACTAAAGAGTTCACCAAACGCAACTATACTTAATGCAGTAACTAATCTCTCCGTTAAATAACTTTATTGAAAACATATCTCTCAACAAAAGTCCGCCAAAGACCACTATCATATATGATAGTGGTCTTTGGCGGACTTTTTACCCTTCTACTCTTTGCGTTTAGATTTACTCTAAGCCCGATTCATCTGGTAATTCTATTGTATCTATTACAGTCTCAGCTCCCTCCTCTGCAACTTTCTCTTCAATTTCTTCTTCGTTTACAAAAACTTTATCTCCAAAGCGCAAGTCAATATATTCAAAATTGTCTGGCTTTAAGTGCGAAAACTCATTTGATTTCAAAATTGTTAACAAATTTTTAAAAGTAGTATCGATATTAATCATTTGAGAAACTTTTATAATCCCTCCGCCAACCAGAGTGTACTCAATATCATAATCATCTACTTTCTCAATATGGGTAATGTACCAACCGGTTTCAGACCGTAAGTGCTCAGCGAACAATAAATTATTACTCATAAACTTAGGAGAAAAAACTGCTTGGTGTTTGCCGAAAGTAACTCCTCCAGAAATAAACCGGAGAAACGCATTTCCGTCTAATTCTGGGGCTTCGGTGAAAGCATAACCTTCATTATCTAAAAACAGACAATCATCATCTTCTTTATTTTCACACCACAGACCTATTGGTATATATTCTTTGTACTTTACCAAGACTGTATCATCGTTCAAATCGACCTCGACCTCCTTTATACGATCAATAGCCTTTACTCGACTGATGACTGTATCAACTGGAAATGTGGGTCTGAAACTTTTAGGAATCAAATGAAAATAAGTACCCGTGAAAGCTTTTTTGGTAATACCAACGACTTTACCCGGGGGAACGGTCTTGTTCCCCACTACCTCTACTTTTGTTATTTGCAAGGAGTCTATTCGGCTCACCTTATATGTAGCTGTTATCAAAGCCGCTAAAAACAAAGTTAATAGAATACCGACAATAATCTGACGATAAATTAACTGTTGTTTATAATTAGTTGTTCTTACAGTCTTTTTTCTTTGTTTTGAAGACCTTTTTTTATTTTGTGAGCGCAGTGACATAATGACGAATATATTTTAATACGCATCACAACATTATTAATCTATTGTTAGCAATATTATTCTTTGGTAATCAAATCCTTACCCATGTATTTTTGTAAAGGTTCCGGTATTTTGATTGATCCATCTGCCTGTTGAAAGTTCTCAATTAATGAAACTAGGATGCGTGGAGTTGGAATAGCAGTACAGTTAAGAGAGTGGGCATAACGCATTTTACCTTCCTCATCTTTGTAACGAATATTAAATCGGCGTGTTTGAAAATCATGGAAGTATGAAGCTGAGCTAATCTCTCGATATTTATTTTCTAATGGAACCCATAACTCAATATCATACTTTTTAACTTGACCCTGTCCTAAGTCACCGCCACAGTTAAGAACAGTGTGATATGGGATGTTTAAACTCTCAATAAATTCTTCAGTATTACGATTAAGCCACTCATGGTACTTTACACTTTCTTCATGCGAAGCTTCGCATAACATCACTTGTTCAACTTTATAGAATTCATGGACCCGGATAAGACCTTTAGTATCCTTCCCGTGAGAACCGGCCTCACGTCTGTAGCAAGGTGAAAAACCAAGGAATTTAACTGGGAATTGTGATTTTTCTAAAACTTCATCTGCATAATAACCCATCACTGAAACTTCTGACGTACCGATTAGATAATCATCATCTTGAGTATTGTAAACATCCTCCGCATCGTTTGGTAAATGTCCGGTTCCGTATAGGTTAGCTTTACGTACTATAGTCGGCGGTAATATTGGAGTAAAACCTTTGGCTCCAAAAAAGTCTTGAGCATAATTCCAAATCGCCCAAGTTAAACGAGCTCCATCACCCAGCAAAAAATATCCACGGAAACCATGGACTTTGGTTCCGCGTTCAAAATCTGCCATACCTAAATTGGTCATAATCTCAACGTGATCCTTTGGCTCAAAATCAAACTGTGGTTTTTCTCCCCAA
This sequence comes from uncultured Candidatus Saccharibacteria bacterium, assembly GCA_964611205.1. Lineage (GTDB taxonomy): Bacteria > Patescibacteriota > Minisyncoccia > Phycocordibacterales > UBA918 > OLB19. Next base: position 78,434 of record CAZSZB010000002.1, read on the forward strand.
GTTTTTATTTCTTCATTATCTTCATCGCTGTCGCCTTCTGGTACTGACATATCAGGAATTTGCGGCACCTGAAGCATAATCTTATGCCATTCCTCCATCACCTTAGCCAGCTTTTCTTCATCGGCCTGAATCTCGTTTTTTAAAGCACTCATTTCGGTAATGAGCTGTTGCCGCACAATGTCATCATTAGCTCCTGCTATCTCCTTTGAAACCCGATTTTGTTCGGCTTTTTTATCCTCCTTTTCTGTTGTAATAGCTCGTCTTTCATCATCAAGAGTCACTAGCCGATCCAGATCGACAGTTATGTGCTTCTTTTTGGCCGCCATTTTAACAATGTCCAAATTGTCACGAATAAATTTAATATCTAGCATAAGTTATTTTGAGTCTATATGCAGATTATACAGTATTACAGGGCCAGAACAATATTTATAGCATGTTAAAATTTATTTATGTCTTTTCCTATTTCTCAGGTTAAAGCTGATGATTTCCCTCCTCTTTTACGGGAAATACCACAACCTGCCGAATCATTAAACTACCGAGGCACTTTGCCTGACCCCAAACTAAAATTGCTGTGTGTAGTAGGTTCTCGTCAATATACAACCTATGGTAAACAGGTGGTTGACCAACTTATATCAGGACTTAAAGGTCATTCAGTAGGGATTATTTCTGGCTTAGCTCTCGGAATTGACTCTTTGGCTCACACAGCCGCCTTACGTAATGATTTATACACCATGGCGGTGCCAGGTAGCGGGATAGATGACGCAGTCATCTATCCCGCTCGTCACAAATCGCTCGCCAAACAAATACTAGAAGCTGGAGGTTCTCTACTTTCTGAATTTGAACCAACCTTTCAGGCCACCAAATGGTCTTTTAGTCAGCGCAATCGAATTATGGCTGGCCTTAGTCACGCTACGCTACTGATAGAAGCGGCTCCACAATCTGGAACTTTAATTACAGCTCGTCTAGCTACTGACTACAACCGAGAATTACTAGTTGTCCCAGGTAGTATCTTTTCTACAAACAGTCAAGGGGTACATCAGTTTTTGAAGCTCGGAGCAACTCCTGTTACTGAAGCTAACGATATTCTTTACTCACTAGGAATTGATCCTGAAAAGAAGCCGTCGCAAGCTTCGTTTGAAGCAGCTCTTTCTGACCTCTCGCCAGCAGAGCAAAAAATTATTTCCAAACTTCTTGAACCGACCGACAAAGACACCCTCATCCGAGCTAGTGGTTTACCTGCCGCTGCAGCTAATGCGCTTTTAATGCAAATGGAGATAAACGAATTAATAATATCCGAACATAATATTTACCGTAGAAATATTTGAATTTAAAGTTATTGTTTGACATTGTCTGTTATACATAGTATTTGTGTACGCTACATATATATGAATACAAAGACTTCAAAAAAGACTCTGGTTATCGTTGAGTCCCCTGCCAAAGCCAAAACTATCGGTAAGTATCTTGGTAGTAACTACATCGTGAAGTCATCTATCGGACACGTTAGAGATTTACCTAAAAGTAACAAAGATGCAGTAGATATCGATAATGGATTTATTCCTCGCTACATCATTTCTCCAGGTAAAGAAAAAGTAATTAAGGAACTCCAGGGTGCTGCCAAGGAAGCTAAGGGGGTTCTCCTGGCAGCTGACCCTGACCGTGAAGGAGAGGCTATTGCGTGGCATGTAGCCGAACTGCTAAAAGATAGTAATAAAAATCTTAAACGAATAGTTTTTCATGAAATTACTGAACCAGCTGTGAAAGAAGCTCTAGCACACCCGCGTGATATAGACATGCATCTTAAATCCGCCCAAGAAGCCAGACGAGTGCTAGACCGTCTTGTCGGCTATGATCTTTCTAGTTTGATCTGGAAGAAGGTTCGCTACGGATTATCTGCCGGGCGAGTGCAGTCTCCTGCTCTGCGTATCATAATGGAAAGAGAAAGAGAAATCAGAGCTTTCATTCCAGAAGATTTTTTCGTTCTGACCGCACACACCAAAAAAGATAAATTGGATATTCCTTTCGTCTGCTCAATAGAACCCAAAGATGAAGCTGAAGCTAAAAGGATTAAGAAAGTTGGTGAAGAAAATAAATGGGAAATTAAAAATATTAAAGAGAGTGAGGCAAAGCGTTCTCCGCGACCGCCCTTTACCACTTCAACCTTACAACAAGCAGCTTCTACGCGACTTGGTTTCTCACCGTCTCGCACCATGGGTGCTGCTCAAAAATTGTATGAGGCTGGTCATATCACTTACATGCGTACTGACTCTACCAACATAAGTGATTCAGCTCTTCAACAAATATATAAGGTTATAAAAAATGAATACGGGAAAGAGTATCTCTCACCTCATACATATAAAACCAAAAGTAAATCGGCTCAAGAAGCCCATGAAGCAGTACGACCTTCTAACTTTGGTAAAAAAACAGCCGGCCTAACTAGTGATCAAAAATCTTTGTATAGTCTTATTTATGCCCGAGCTTTAGCTTCGCAAATGTCAGACGCAAAAATCAAAAGAACTAAAGTGCTAGCCAATATTCAAGAAGAAAAAGAAACTATTCCTGATTTTTCAGTCAATGGTTCACGGATTATTTTTGATGGTTGGCTAAAAGCCGATCCTAATGCCCGAGGTGAAGATGTTGAAGTGCCTAAATTGGCGATTGGAGACGCCCTTGAATTAAAAAATATAGAAATAGAAGGTAAGCAAACCCAACCACCGAATCGCTATTCGGAAGCTGGACTAATTAAAGAACTTGAAAAAAGAGGTATCGGACGACCTTCTACTTACGCTTCTATTATGAAAACGATCATTGATCGCGGTTATGTGGAAAAAGAAGGACGCACTTTAATCCCTACTGATACCGGTGATGTTGTTTCTTCTTTCTTGGAAAAGCATTTTCTAGAATATATTGATGATAACTTCACTAGCGAGATGGAAAATGAATTGGATGAGATCGCCAGCGGTAAAAGAACTTATGAAAAAACTTTAAATGATTTTTATAAACCATTCAGTAAGGCAGTTTTGGCCAAAGAAGACATTGAGAAATTAACTAACCTCGGTCAAGCGCCTAAGGAATTCAAATGTCCTATCTGTAAGAAAGATATGGTTATTAAACTCGGTCGAGGAGGAAAATTCCTTTCCTGTGAAAATTTCCCAGAATGTCATGGGGCTCGTACTATTGAAGGTGAAGAATTAAAAGATAGCGAACCTATCGGTAATCACCCGGATACTGGTGAGCCAATCTTTGTTTTAGATGGACGTTTCGGACCCTACGTACAATTAGGTGAAACTCCGGCTACCAAGGATGAGAACGGCAAAACTATTCCTGTGGCCAAACGTGGAGAAAAACCAAGACGGGCATCATTACCAGAAGGTACTAAACGTGAAGACATTACCCTCACTGAAGCAGTTAGATATCTTCTACTACCGCGTGAACTAGGAGAACATCCTGATACGGGCGAAGCTATATTAGCCAACGCTGGAAAATTTGGTCCCTATATAGTTCACGCTGGTGATTATAGGTCACTTAAAGGAGAGGATAATCCTTACGACATTACATATGAGAGAGCACTAAAAATATTTAAAGAACCAAAACAGATGCGTAAAGGTGAGAAATTAGCTAAAGAATTAGGGATAAATCCAAATACGAAAAAACTAATCAACGTCTACGAATCAAAATCAGGTTTATATCTACGTAAAGGTTTCAAAAGAGTCTCTCTACCAGATGATGTTGATTTGAAAAAATTCACTATTGAAGACGCAATAGAATTGTTGAAGATAGGATAATAACTTTGGTAGTAGAATAATTTATTTAGAAAAAACGATGGGCTTAACAATTCCCATCGTTTTTTCTTGATTAACTTGCTAATTATGCCGGCCAGCGTAAAATAAAAATATGAAAACTGCTAAGGAAATATACTCTCAACTCGCATCACCCACTGAGGCTGACCGTGAATTAGTAGTAAAAGCTTACAACTTCGCCACGAAAGCGCACTCCGAACACACTCGCTATTCTGGAGAACCATATATGGAACACCTGACTTCCGTAGCTTTAGATTTGGCTAAAATGGGTATGGGTCCGCGCACGATTGCCGCCGGACTACTTCATGACACCATCGAAGATACACCTGTAACAGCGGAAGATATTAAAAATGAATTTGGTGATGAAATACTCTTTCTCGTGGAGGGAGTGACTAAATTAAGTTCCGTTCGTTACTATGGTAGCGATCGCCACAACGAATCATTACGCAAACTTTTTGTAGCCACGAGCCAAGACATCAGGGTCCTGATAATAAAATTGACAGACCGTCTGCACAATATGCAGACCTTAGACCATGTACCGGCTGAAAAACAAAAACGCATAGCTACTGAAACGTTAGAAATATATGTACCAGTTGCCTACCGTTTAGGAATGGGTCGTATTCGTAAAGAGCTCGAAGACCTTGCCTTTCCCTATGTCTATCCCAAAGAATATAAAAGGGTTTGTGACTTACTTGAAGCTAAAGCTAAAAAAGCAAACATACTTTTGGAAAAAGAAAGAAAGTATCTACAAAAGAAACTGGTTGATTCCAAACTTACTAACTTTAACACTGCTTATCGTGTAAAGGGTCTCTATAGCCTTTACCAAAAACTAAAGCGACGCGATTGGGATATAGATAATATCTATGACCTGATGGCTATGCGAGTCGTTGTTAGCTCTGTCGAGGAATGCTATCGAGCATTAGGAATCATTCATGATATCTGGCGACCCCTGCCGAGAAGAGTTAAGGATTATATTGCTTTCCCAAAACCAAATGGTTACAAATCTATACACACAACAGTCACTACTACTCACGGTAACATCTTGGAGATACAAATAAGGACCGAACAAATGCACCATGAGGCCGAATATGGTGTGGCTTCCCATATTATTTACAAACAACAATCACTAGACGAGGAACCTAGTAGTTCTTGGTTCAACCGACTATTGCCAAATTTATTTAGACCATTTGCCAAACGCAGCAGCGGTAGTGAAGACTTGAAAGTGACCAAAGATATTCCTCCTTCAGAAAAAATCCCGCGTTGGATTAGGCAAATTGGTGAAATGTATACCACTGAGCACTCCACCGGTGATGAATTTATTTCTGATATGCAAGAAGATTTCTTTGCTAATAGAATTTTCGTCTTTACACCCATCGGTGACGTGGTAGATCTGCCTTTAGGAGCTACTCCTATAGATTTCGCTTATGCAATTCATTCTGAAGTAGGTGACCATATTGCCGGAGTAAAGGTAAATAAAAAATTAGTTCAATTAGATACCACATTACAAAACGGAGATATTGTAGAAATTGATACCAAGAAAACCGCCAAACCGACTCATAAATGGTTAGACATTGCCAAGACTTCGGTGGCTCGACGTAAAATAAAATCCTATCTTAATACAAGTACAAAATAAATTTATAGAGTCTTCAGAATTAGATAGAAAAATTCTTCATAGAATATAAATCTTCTTCCTCGTCATCTTTTGCAACTACCTCAGTCTTATTGAACATAGCCTGTGGGTTTGCCGGAGGAGTGTATTGCTTCTCCCTTTCGTGCAGATTATTTATTTGTCTTTCTACCTCATTTCTAGTTGCCACAGAATTCTCTATTTTTTCTTCAGTGTTCGGACGGTAAACTTGGCTCCCCGCTTCTCTAGCAGCATTTAATATCTGTTCTTCGAGAGAAAGTTTTTCCTCGCTCAAGATCGATGATAAATCAGCACTTTCATCATTCTCTTCTGTCACTTCTTCATCGGCAGCTGTTTCTGAAACTGATTGTTCTACCTGACTGTATCGATTGTTAGTATCTTCCTCATTTATTTTAAGCTCAGGTGGATGAATTGTATTATCAACAAAACTATTTGCCTCTTCATCTATTTCATCACTCACCTCCTCTAATTCGGGCGATTCGTCTACAATCTCTAACGGGGTACTGTGCCCCATCTCCTCCATTGTACGTACCACTGTTGATTCTTCAGAGCTCTCAACTTCAGTTTCATTTACCTCAGGCTCATTTTTCTTATCTAAACTCGATAATAATTTTTGTAGATCTTCTTCTGAAAAATAATCGATGGTCACCTTTCCTCCATAGTCAGTCTTAGCTATCTGTACCCTAGTACCCAAAGCAACTGTAAATTTCTTTTCTATTTCTATCAAACGCGGGTCTGAACCCTTCCAGTTCTTTTTTCGTACTTTATCCGTAGCAATTTTCCGAACAATCTGTTCTACATCTCGCACCGATAATTTCTTCAACATTATCTCTCGAAATACCACATCTTGTTCTTCTGGACGATCTTTCAACATCAACAAAGTTCGGGCATGACCTTCGTTGACATCACCTTTTTTCAAAGCCTCCAAGATTACATCTGGTAATCCGAGCAGACGAATGGTGTTTGAAACATACATTCGTGAACGACCAACCTTTTTGGCCACTTGTTCGTGAGTGAGATTGAAAGCACTAGCCAATTGCTGGAAGGCTAAAGCCCTATCTACCGCATTTAGATCTTCACGCTGCAGGTTTTCAATAATCGCCAATTCCAACTTCTCTTGCTCTGAATCGTCGCTATCACGAATAATTACCGGCACTTGAGCTAAACCAGCTAAACGAGACGCTCGCAAGCGGCGCTCTCCGGCTATCAACTCATATTCATTACGAAAAGCACCATCCTCTAACTGAATCTCTTTTCTAGTAACAGTCAGTGGCTGCAAGATGCCGTACATACGGACAGATTCAGCCAACTCTCGAAGCTTGTCTTCATTAAATTCCCGCCGTGGTTGGTACGGATTAGGTACTATTTTTCCTACTTCTACCCAAAAAATTGAATCTCCTTGAAATGCCATAACAAATTTAATCTACGCTGAAAAAACGAATAGTTTAATTACCACACCCTTTTATTGAACCATTTTAACACAACTATTTCCCCTGGGTGTTTATAACTTACAATTTTTCTGTTACACTCTTTGTTGCCAATTACGACTATAGGCAATCGCTGGAGTGGCGGAATTGGTATACGCGATGGATTCAAAACCCATTGCCTTCGGGCTTGAGGGTTCAAGTCCCTCCTCCAGCACAAATAACAAAACACTTTCCATAAAAGAAAGTGTTTTGTTATTTTCATATCACTAAGTAACTACGAGTTATTTTGAACAACATTGAGATATAATTAAAGTAGTGACTAATTTTGAAAAACAGATCCTTGCTTACATTGTAGGGGTAGCATTAGGAGACGGCAATCTGTCCTGTCCAAACAAACGAACCACGAGGCTCAGAATAACCTGTGATAATGCATACCCTAAATTAGGAAGAGAGATAAAGACTGCCCTCAGATTTCTTTTTCCCACAAATAAGATTTCGTACGTTAAAAGAAAAGAAACAAATTGCTTTGACATAAGTGTTTATTCCAATAGATTAAATGAGTATATTCCCTGGAAAGTCGGGCTCGGCCCTAAACATGTACAAAATGCACATGTACCAAGCTGGATATTGGAGAATGCTAAATATATCCGTCCCTGTCTTAAAGGTCTTATACAAACGGACGGTAGTATCTACAAAGATAGGGGCTATCTAATGGTAAATTTTAATAGCATTATTCAAATACTAGCTAACGATGTTAAGAACATGATGGAACAAATAGGCTACACTCCCCATATTTATAAGTCTATGCAAAATCAGGACGGCACAAATATACCATTCGTTTATCTAAGGATGTTCAAAATTTCATTCAAGAAATTAATCTTTCTAAAAAGTAATTCTTTAAAACTTTTACTTATAATTTTCTTTATGAACAAAAAAGCATCCTTAGGGACGCTTTTCATTTAAGGCAAAACTTTATATCTTCCCAACCAAATCGACTCCTGGAGAAAGAGTGTCATCACCCTCATTCCAAGCAGCTGGACAGACATTGTTAGGATGTTCACCTACAAATTTTGCCGCTTTTAGTTTGCGTAAGGTCTCTTTACCGGAACGGCCAATCGCATCATCGTGGATTTCTACTGTTTTAATCACTCCGTCTGGAGAGATTATAAAGGTCCCCCGTCTAGCCAACCCCTCTTCTTCTATTAAGACACCGAACAAGTCTGATAGTACATGAGCAGGATCTGCTGCCATTGGATAAGTGACTTTTTTGATAGTTTCTGAAGCATCGAACCAGGCCTTGTGAACAAAAGCTGTATCAGTTGAAACAGACACGACCTCGGCTCCTAATTCTTTAAAAGAGTCATACAGGTCTGCCATTTCACCTAGTTCAGTCGGACAAACAAAAGTAAAGTCAGCTGGATAAAAAAATAAAACTGTCCACTTCCCTCTTAAGTCCTTAAAACTCAATTCCGAGATATCACCATCTTTAAAAACAGAAAAAGTTAATTCTTCTGGCACAACATCACCAACCGTCAGTGGTGCAAATCCACTTTCGAACATATAATCTTCCATAATTCAAATACAACTAGGCTTTTAACGAGGGTAATGATAACATGCCCAGAATATATGATAAGTAGTAAGCCAAAAATCGTGGTTGTGGTAGGACCTACCGCCTCCGGCAAGACCGCACTCGCTATCAATATCGCTAAAAAATTTAGTGGTGAAGTGATATCTTCAGATTCACGACAAGTCTATACCGGTCTTGATATCGGAACAGAAAAAGTCACCCCGGAAGAAATGTCCAACATTCCTCACCATTTAATAGATATAGTCGAACCAAAAATTATCTACACGGCTTTTGATTTTAAAAAGGATGCAGAAAAAGCCATCCAAGATATCCAGCAGCGAGGTAAACTCCCTATTATTGCCGGCGGTACTTTCTTTTATTTAGACATATTGCTCGGCCGCATCAAAACCCCTAAAGTGCCTCCAAATCCAGAATTAAGAGTCGAATTAGAAAAACTAGATACTGCAAGTCTTTATAAGAGACTCGAAGCGTTAGATCCAAGAAGGGCTAGTACTATCGACTCTCAAAATCATAGACGTTTAATACGAGCAATTGAAATTGCTAACAGCTTAGGAGAGGTACCAAAACTCAAATCTATCGATTGTCCTTATGAAGTTTTAATGATTGGGATAAATACTGATAAACAAGAATTACGAACTCGTTTAAGAAAACGGGCCGAAGAAGCTCTGACAAAAGGCTTAGTCGAGGAAACAGAACAATTACTAAAAACTGGGGTAAGCAGAGAAAGGTTATCAGAAATTGGCCTGGAGTATCGAGTGGTCCTAGACTATTTAGACAACAAACTATCTCCCGAGGAATTAATACAGAAACTTGAGGAAAAAAATTGGCAGTATGCCAAAAAACAATTGCTGTGGTTGAAAAATGATGAGTCGATCGAATGGTTCAACCCTGAACAAGCGGAAGATATACTAAACCGAGTAGCAGAGTGGTTACAGGATTCTGAATAAAAAATATTTTTCATAAGGTGCTGTACAAGAACATAACATCTTATAAAATAGCCTCTCGCATAATATCAAACAAGTATAATTAACAAATTCCACTATCATATATGATAGTGGAATTTGTTCATTAGAAACGTACTTCCTACAATATGGCAGTTTGATTTTTACACCTTTTTCCCATACTATGATAGCCGTTAACAAAACGATATCGGGCCTATAGTTTAGTGGTAAGAAATTTGAAGGAACTTCAATTTCTTTCTTTCTGCTCTCACTCAAAAATGTAAGCAAGCTTCCATTTCTCTCGTATCGTTTGAAAGTAGAATTCCTATCGAGAAAACAGGTCTTGTACAGTTAACAAAAATAAATATCGGGCCTATAGTTTAGTGGTAGAATTCTGGTCTCCAAAACCAGCGGCCGTGGTTCGAGTCCACGTGGGCCCGCCGAGGTAAAGAAAAAAGTCAAAGCATGTGCTTTGACTTTTTTCTTTAGAAAGCAAACTTCTTTGCTTTCGTGCCTCGGCGGGAGCCGCAGACATGTTTCTGGCTCATTTCCTAGAGCCAGAAACGGTCGAGGGGGGGGTCGCGAGTACTTAGCAAAATATCTATGGGGTAGATATTTTGGTTAGTAACTCGTGACCGCAAGCGGGAGGGAGAACACTTGCTAGTTTATGAAAATATGAAATGTAACTGAACCTCTACCAAGCACCACTGGCTCCACTATTTTTACTATCCTCCAAAGGATCGACTATTTTACCGCAGGTAACAGGCTCCCAAACACCATAGTCACTGCCTGTTAAAGTCTTAATGATTGTGTCTACAATCACCCAAGCGGCCAACATAATAACAAAACCGATCAAAACATTGGTAATCATTTCTTTAGCTTTCTGCAGAGCACCCGGGTCCCCTCCTGAAGTCACCAATCTAAAGCCAGCAAAAACCAGTACGAACACCGCTACCAAAGTCATGATGGAAATAATCCAAGCAATCACTCCATTAACCATGGCGAAGAAGGTACAGAAATTACAATCTGGACCACTGCAAGTTACTAAACCTTGAGCCTCATCTGCACCAACCGAAATTGGAATAATAAAAAATAAAGCGAGAACACTAAATAAAATAATTTGTCTCATATAATATCTGTATATGTTACACCAAACCACCTCTACTTAAAACCATAAGTTGCTTATAAACAAACCTTCAAGTCTTTGCTAACAACAGACAATATGGTACCTTATACGCCACACGAGTGTGACGCGTCGGTGGCGGAGCGGATGAAAAGTGAAAGACTTCACTTTTCATCCGGTCTGCGAACGATAGTGAGCAGATTGGTCGTTATGAGTAGAAGCGAAGCTCTACGAATAGACCAAAGGTGGAAACGAGGTCCAATTTTCACCTTATAAATGTTTTAACGAAACTAAATAATTGCGTCGGTGGCGGAGCGGTCAATCGCGACGGACTGTAAATCCGTTGACTTATGTCTACGCTGGTTCGAATCCAGCCCGGCGCACTTTCAAAGAAAATACCAGATCCTGTGTCTGGTATTTTCTTTTGAACAATGGTCATGGATTCGAACGGGCGGAGAATCTTGTTCGAGCCGAGCCTACAAGCGCTTGGTAGAATTGAACGAAGTGAAAAAATATCCAATTTGGATACTGGTCATGTAATAACCAAAATTCCTGCCCAGCGCACACACGAAATCGTCACTATTTATCAGGACTTTTTCTTTAGGGCAGGATGGAGTTCGAACCTAAATGTCTATACTTTTTATAAATTAGTGGTATAGTAAGAGATAAATTTCTCTGTTCCTCAAGAAAAAGGTGACTCATGCTACTTGCAGAAAAACGCATCCGCCTCGACCGAATCAGCGCTATGCAGGCTGACAATCACGTCCAACTTTACGACCACCCTCATTTGCCCAATGCTGACTATGAAGCTGTCAATGGTTCGGTCTTCCTGGCTGGACCAACTTCTAGAGAATGCATTGCTGAGTACAACTGGCGCAGCGAAGCCACCTATTACCTGCGTAAGCAGGGATTCAAGGGGGTGATTTACGTACCCGAACCTGGTAAATCGGGTATTGCTCGCAGCGGCGATTTCACCGAGAAGGAATTCATTCATCGCTGGGAGTCAGATCGGCTCCTTTCGGCCACCTATGTGGTGTTCTGGATTCCACGCAACAAGCACGAACTTCTCGGACTGAACACAAACCTCGAGTTCGGAATTTGGCTCGGGAAACTCTCACACCTACCACAAAAGGAACGGGTGCGAAAGCTGTTCATCGGCTGGCCTAATACTGCCGAGCGCATGGGGCTCCCCCGCCACTACGCTGCTGACCACCCTGAAACTGGTGGTTACCACATCTACGGCAGCCTGGACAACCTGTGCGAAGCTATTCACATGACCCATACCAACCACAACACCTGACAACGCCGTCAACCAACTGGAAAAGCCACTTGGAGGACGGCTTTTCTTTTACCTTAAACTACCCTCTCCCGCACATACCCAGGCAAGAAATTATACTCATTTTCTATAATATTGGTTCTAACTTCTTGCCTTCCGGCGCACACAGATAAAATTAAATGAAAAACAATATGTTTAATAATTTTATACCTTGACAGGCGGTCTATTTGTGTTAGAAATAGCGAGGACAAATGTACACCCAAAGGAGGGACTAGATGAAAATCCTTACAACCCTGACGTTTTCCACCCTCTTCCTTTTTTCACCGGTAGGTGCTACCAAAACTGAGGCCCAGTGTCTCTTGTGCGGGGCTGTTGGATTTGCCATCGGCTCTATACCCAATGAGCAAACCCCTGTTGACGATGGTAACGTCATCTATGTGGCTCCTCGCATCAGCGAAAGAATCGCCAATCCGCTGGCTGTTCGTTTTGCTTCGTCAGCTATGATGAACTTTTCGAACGAACAAGGAGACCGGGGAGGAATGAAGAACAGTTCCCTGGAAGAAATCTTCGCCGCTACTGTCGCCGACTACCAGAAATATACTTTGCTCGAGGTAAAGCGGATTATCAATCCGCAAAACTACGGCAAAGCACAGTTCCTGTTCGTCTATATTGAGAAAGACAAGATATCTCCTCTCAAGTAGTGCCGAGTCACAATTAAAAAACAATCTTCAGTCTCAAATATATCTAACACACTGGACTGATGAGACTGAAAATATCACTTTGAACCGCTTCCATTCTGGGAGCGGTCTTCTTTATTTTTCGGTAAAATATTGTGTATAAACCTGTGCAAAACTCCTGCATAAAGCTGTGAAATTGGTAGAATTAAGTAATGAATACAACACAGGATGTTTACCATGCTAAAAAGGCATTTTATTGGGGTTTTTTATTAGTTTTTGTCGCTCTTTTTTTATTAATTTTTAGCAATCCAGTTGAAGCTGGTTTGTTAGATGATGAATACTCAAAACCTCCAACCAAAGAAGCTACCAAAACTCAACAAACCAATACTCCCCAACAAAGTAACCCTACTGTTCAACCTGGCCCAGGCAGTCCTGGTTTTGAAGACCCTACCACCTCATCTCCATCCCCTTCCAAAAACGATTCTAAGAATGACTACACTCAATCACAAAATGATAGTGCCTGGGATAGAGGTGACGATGATGGCGGGGGGAGCGGTTTAGGTAGTGGTCCTTCCAAAAACGATTCTAAGAATGACTACACTCAATCACAAAATGATGGAGGGAGTGATAGTGGTAGTGATGGTGGAAGCGGACTAGGAAGACAACCACAAAAAAGTACATCCGAAATAATTGATAATCGGGTAGAAGAAGAATCAGAAAAACAAAAAGGTTTTCTGGGTTCATTGAGAGACTCCCTGAAGAGTGCAGCTGTAAGCTGGTACAGTCGAGTTTTGGATTCCATTCCTCTCATTTCCAAAAAGCCTGAACCAAAACCGACCGACCTGACCTCAGCTTTAGGTTTAGAAACAGATGTTAAATCTAGTTATATACGAGTTATAGATCCAGTTTCTCCAGGAATAGTCACCGGCGACTCGGGAACTGGTCAAGGTATACCAGTTCCCGAAAGACCAACAACCAGAAAGATTGATCCGATAACCAAAGGGAATATAGAAATATTGGTCGCTGCGGAGATTTTAGATGAGAACGGTTTTATCGATGTCGTATACAGCGATGGAAATGGTAACCTGCACCTCACAAGAGACCAAGTGGATGCTGGTGCTAGAATTACTGTTGAATATAATTGTGAGAATGGAGACGGAGGATGTAGTGCTCTTCCCTATGGTTATCTAGCAGGTGCTGGACAACCATCTGGTACTTATGTAGTAGAAACTCCAAGAAGCGGTAGTCAAATAGTTGGTGTGTCAGCTAAAGACAAATATGGTAACCAAGCTGCTAAGTATATAAGCGTGGTGGTTGACGGAACTCCACAATCGACTGACTTTAGACTAGATCCTGATTTTTTAGAAAATCGTGATACAAAAGTAGTAAAGACAGAAGAAGTTGTTTCCGATTACACTGATAACTGGACTCGTAACGATCCTGGCAGTTCTTATAGCTCGAGAGACAATGACGCACCAGGGATGACTTACGGAGATCCTTTAACTTTAAATAACGGAATTGGGGGTTTAATGCCACCAAATACTTCAGGGAAAAAATACCCTGATGGTTCAGATATTGAGAACTATCTAAGAGATCTTGAAACTGATCCTGATTCAGGGGTAAAAAAATCAACAGGGATTACTCCCCCTGCTCCAGAACAACCTCCAGCCAGTCCTGTTCCACCACAACCAACAAAAGATGTGCCGAAATACGTAGATACTGACGGCTTTTTAGACAGTGACGGTGGAGCTAATAAAGTTGGTGGTGGATTCTGGGGAAATACTGTTGGCAAACTAGCTGAAGCAACTAGAGGAATTGTACAAAACATCTTACCGATTGGTCCGACCACCCGACCTAATAATAAGCCAACTGAAAGAGCGGATACTACCCCTATCGTAACTGATGTAGAAGACTTGAGTCGTTATACTACTTATACAAGTGTAAACGAAGACGGAGAAACTGTTTTTTATCGACCAAGTACTCCTGGCTCAATGATAAGTATCACAAAATCCAACTTGGCAATCGCGGAAAAGGAATTAGCGGATGCAATTGCAGCTGGTGGAGATGAAAGGGGTATTAATGAAGCTCGACAAAAAGTAAACGAGATTAAAAATATATTGGATAATCCAAAGGGTGAAATATTCTCTGATGCAGACTACACAACTGCAGATCAGTTAGTTGTTACAGCAATAGGAAATTCACGAGCTGCAATAGTAGCAAAATCTACCGACATTAGTCTCCCTCCTCCTCCTGCAAAAATATATTCTATAGACGAGTTACGTACTCTCACAAGTGGCATGACCAAAGAAGAAATGTCGGCCTTTTTTACTGATTTAATTCTTCAAGGTTATGCCTCTGCAGAATCACGAAACCTAATCGAAGGAATACAACAAGAGCCCTGGGGTATTATTACAACCGACCCTAAGGTACCTATCTACTACCCTGGACTTAGTCCACGTGATCTTGCACGCATAGCTCAAGCAACTGGGCTTGAGATTATGACAGAAGCGGAAGCTGATCGCGTAAATGATAGTCCTGAAGCAATAAACCTTACACCCAACCCACAACCAAATGAAACAACGACAGCTGCAGATCAATTTGAAAACATGCTTGCTAACTCTAGGGATATTGCTCAAGAGAAGGCCGAAAAATGCGAGGGTTCCTGTAAGGGTTTCGTGACTGGAATCGGAAAAGATACGACTATTGGAGATGATGGTAGAGTTCAGATACAAGGTTGGAGAAACCCAGCGACAGGAGAAGATATCCAACCAACTTACGCAAGACACTTTCCTGAATCTGATATTAGTGAAATGACATACTGGGACTACTCTCATGTTACCAGAATGAAGGGTAAGGACTCCGGAAAAGTGTTGTCCGATGAAGAGTTTGCTGCTCTTGCTAGTGAAAAAGCTTCTGAAGTCGTACCTTACCGTGCCTATAGTCAATCTGAAGAAACTAAACCTGAAACCCTCACAGACAGAATCGCTTCACTTCCAAGGGATACGGCAAAAACACTTGGTAATATTGCACGTTTTGTTGCAGATAAATTCTCTCCTGAACCAACCACGCGTTCTCCAAAAGTTGAGTATTCTGATGAGGAGCTTGATCTAATGACCAGAGTTGTATTAGCTGAAACAGATAGTATCAGAAACGCAGATGGTTCAATTAATCTTGAGGGAGTTCAGGCAGTTGGAGAAGTTATGAAGTACCGCATGCTTTCTCGAAATCACCCCGACTCTCTTGAAGAGGTTATATTTGAAGGTGCTGATGGAGATACGCGCCCAAAGGGTCTTCAGTTTACTGCTGTTGGCGAAGACAGGAGAGGTCCATATCTAAGAGAAAGCCGTGGACCAATGAGTCCAGACTATAATGAGGCTCGGGAACGTTTACGTGAAGTACTCGAAGGTAAAGCTCCGCCTATTGCTGTTGATAACGAAGGGCGTGGCGTACTGAATTATGGAAACATTGGTGCAATAATGGACGGATCATCTGGAGCCTCAGGATCAACCAAACAAGCATTTGGAAATATGGCTGATGACTCTGATGTACTAGTAATAGCAGATGCTGATAATCCAAATGACTCACATACCTTCGGAACAATATTTTGGGGAGGAATCGAACCCGACCGTCCACTGCTCACTACAATAGCGGAAAAAGTAGGAGGTCTCGTTGGTTGGGCAGCACGTCAGGTTGGGATTACAAAGATTGCAGAACGTGCACTCCCAGAACTCGAAGAAGCTAGTAAGATTAAAACTGTCGAAGAAGCAACAGAAGTAATTGCACAGCGAGAAAGAGATCTTGTGGCTCTGGAAGACAAAGCATTGCGTATGCATGAGACTCTTGAACTTGCAGGTGAACATGATCAATTACGAACAGTAGTGGAAACAGCTGGAGCAGTGACCGATGAATTAAATACTGCAATAGGACGTGCCCGAGCGGAACGTGACGAGATGGAAAGAATATGGCTTGCAGATGTGCTTAGTGGTCGAGAAACTCTCAGACCGGAAGTAGTCGGAGCAGTTGATTCAACATATGGTGCCGTTGAGCGTTTAGAAACTATGAGAGAAGAAGCGCTAATAGCTGTAGCTAACGGGGACTTGATAAGTGCGAAAGCAATCCAGGGTGATGCAGATAAATACTCGACTGCAGTTAATACCTTAATGAATGCTGTGTCTAATACCTCAATTAGTGTAGCAGATATAGCTATTTCTCATAATCATACTGGAGAAAATAAAAACGGTTTTGCACAAATGACTAATGGTACAGTCTTTTCCGTCCCAGGTGATGGTCGACCTGGCAGAAAACACGATGGGTTTGATTATGGAACTAATCGAGGTGATCCATGGGTAGCAGCACCGGTAGCAGGCACGATAACAAGCTGTGGGGATGGGGGTGGTCTGGCTGGAGGAACATGTAGTCTTGTTCCCGATAATCCAGCTAAAGATTGTGATGGAGCAAGCACTTGCGTGATTCAGATTATGCATGTTGAAGGTATTGTTGCACCAAATACTCGAGTGGAAGCTGGTCAAATCATTGCTCATACTGGTGGAGATAGGTCTACTCTATGGGGCCTAGTTACTATACTCGCTGAAAAACAAGCTGGACGAGAACTGACTCCGGAAGAGCGTGACCTAGCAGCATGGGAAATATATGATAAAAATAATGGAGTGCTAACTTCTGAACTAAAAGCTCAATTTGCTGCCGAAGGTTTGTCTAATGCATATTCTGGTAATCCAAATGGAGAAGAAATTACCCCACCCCATCCGCATATTCAGATCAAGTGGAACGACAGAGTACTAAGAGGATCAAGCGAATCCGATAAAGCTCGACTTGAGAGAATTTTTGGTATAGAAAAAGGCTTCTTAAGTTCGATAGACCAAGAGATTCCATTCCCAACTCTTGATGATCTTATTAGAGAGGCAGAAGTAACTTCAGATAAACGGGCTGCTATCGATGCTCGTAATGCACGCGAGATTCTTCCAAGTGATAGTCCTATACTACTGGAAATTGAAGCAAATGCAGAAAAAGCCATCTCTCTAATGAACGATATTAGAGATACCTACACTGGCGAATTCCAAGGAGTTAATATAGACGGATCTGGTAAAGGTAACGCTCAGGTGGCTAAGTTAGCAGAGCAAGCTCAGGCCCTTGCGGACCGAAACGCAGAATTGCTTGCACAAGCTGAGGCAGAAAGTGCACTTGAACGTATTAATCCAAGAGGAACACCCGCCGGCAATCCTCCAAGAACTGGTATCGTGGGCGGTATAGCTGACGCTGTGACTAACGGCTTAGGAACTCTACGAGACTTCTTCTCCGGCGGAAGTTCTTCTGGTGGAGGCGCTGGTAGTCCGAGTGACGACAGAAGGGATGATTCTGGTAGTGATAGCCCTCGTGGCTCTGACAGTGGAAAAGGAGCTGAAGATAATCTAGTCTCTGTCGGAGTCACCGACAGCAAGAGTGGCACTATACTTAAAGAGTACAATGACCTACTTAGTCAATTAACTCCAACTCAACCTGTACCTAATGAAACGCTACCAGAAATAGTAGATGATGAAGATGTTGTGTTTACATACATTGTGTCAACTAAAAACGAACCGACCAGTGCCAAGACTACCCTACTAGCTCCAAATCTAAATGATAGAAGTTACTCTTACTCACTTCTAGCTGACCAATTAACAGACAATGATTCTGCTAACACCATCATAAATAATTCTGCAGATACAAAAATAATAAAAGCTAAAGCAAATAGTTTTGGTATCGATGAAGTAGAATCATCTTCTTACCAGACCAGGACTAGCAAGAACGGCCTAGCGGAAGACAAGCTTATCTACACAATCAGCACTAAAGATGGTGACCGAGTTGAACTCCAGTTACCAGCCGTTGTTGATAAAGAAACTGCTAGAATAACCTTTGCTAACGCTGGCTTTGTTGGCGATGAATACCTACAGCTCATCAGCGAAGCAGACTACGCAGGCGAAGCTAAGATTGAAGAAGAAAAAGGCTGGTTTAGTAGAATATGGGAAATAATAAAATCCACCTTTACTAGAGATGAATCTCCTGAAGAAGATTATACAAATCTTCCAGTAGAAGTTTAGGTAGCACCAAAAAACCAGTCCCAAAGGACTGGTTTTTTGGTGCTTGTTTAAAGCTTTGTCAAAGAAATTAAGCTGTTACTACTTCCCTTTTCTTAGCTGTCTTTTTGGCTGGTTTTTTCTCTCCTTTTTTGGTGATATCAAACTTTAATTCACCATCTTTCATGCAGACTTTTATAACACCGCCTTTAAGCATTCCTTGTCCCACCATCTGCGAGGCAACCGGTGTTAGAATCTTGCTTTGAATTACTCGCTTAAGTGGTCTTGCTCCAAATTTTGGATCGTAACCTTCTTTAGCTAAGTAATCATAAACGTCTTTAGTTAGAGTAAGTTTTATTTCTTTCTTTTCTAATCTCTTAACTACTTCCTCTACCTGCTTTTCAACAATAGAGCGAATTGTTTCAGAAGAAAGAATATCGAAGACTATTATCTCATCGAGTCGGTTCAAGAATTCAGGACGGAAATAATTCTTCAAACTTCCTAACACCTTATCCTTGGCTTGCACGTACTGCGCAGCATCATCTCTATCTTCAGTAAATCCAAAGTTGGACATACGGTCAATGTGCTCAGCTCCAATATTTGAAGTCATAATGATGATGGTATTTTTGAAGTTTACCTTCCGACCTTTAGCATCAGTTAAATGACCAGAATCCAACACCTGGAGAAGTACATTGAATACCTCAGGATGAGCTTTTTCAATTTCGTCTAGCAAAATCACAGAATATGGTCGGTGGCGTACTTTCTCTGTTATTGAGCCACCCTCTTCATGACCGACATAGCCTGGAGGCGAACCGATAATCTTAGAGACTGAGTGTTTTTCCATAAATTCAGACATATCCACTCGCAGGAGAGCGTCCGGATCATCAAACATAAAGTTTGCTAAAACCTTAGTTAACTCTGTCTTTCCGACACCAGTTGGACCCAAGAATAAGAACGAACCGATTGGTCGATTTGGATCCGCAATACCAGCTCGAGACCGTTTAACAGCGTCAGCAATCAGTTTAACGGCGTGGTCTTGACCAACTACCTTCTCCTTCAAATCCTCTTCCATCCGGGCTAACTTCTTCGCCTCTTCCTCCAACATGCGCGACACCGGAATACCTGTCCAACGAGACACCACTGCTGCGATATCTTCTTCTGTAACTTCTTCTTTAAGCAGACGACGTGACCGATGCAGTTTCTTCAGACGTTTAGTCTTCTCATCTAAGTCTTTCTCAACCGCTGGGATAGTATCGTAACGAATTTCGGCGGCTCTAGTTAAATCAGCCATCGCTTCGGCACTTTCAGCTTCTAGTCGTAATTCTTCGAGTTCTTTTTTAAGAGCTCTTATATCGTCTAGAGCTATTTTTTCATTATTCCATTTGGTCTCTAGGGCTGATGTTTGTTCTCTTAACTCCCCGATTTCTTTATCAATTTCTCGCAAACGAGCTCTTAGTTTTCTTTTTGCTACCGTCTCTGCGTCAACCTCATCTTTTTTAAGTGCTTCCTTCTCAATTTCCAATCTACGAATTTGCCGGTCAGCCAATACCAATTCTTCCGGCTTATTCTCAAGAGAGATGCGTAATGATGAAGCAGCTTCATCTATCAAATCAACTGCCTTATCAGGCAAGAAACGATCGGTGATATAACGAGTTGAGAATTGTACAGCCGAAACTATCGCGTCGTCTGTGATACGGACACCGTGAAAGAGTTCATATTTTTCTGCAATGCCACGCAAAATAGCAATTGCATCTTCTTGATTAGGTTCAAGTACATGGATAGGCTGAAAACGTCTGGTTAGCGCAGGATCTTTTTCAATATGTTTTTGATACTCCTTTAGAGTAGTTGCTCCGATAACCCGCATTTCTCCACGAGATAATGCTGGCTTTAACATATTTGAAGCATCCATCGAACCTTCCGAGGCTCCCGCACCCACAATAGTATGTAGCTCATCAATAAAGAGAATTACACTACCATCAGACTGTTCTACCTCCTTCATGACAGCCTTCAAACGCTCTTCAAATTCACCACGAAACTTTGTTCCTGCCACTAAAAGACCTAAATCTAAAGTAAGAATTTCTTTATCTTTAATAGACTCCGGTACGTTTCCTTGCACAATTGATTGAGCCAAACCTTCTGCAATGGCTGTCTTACCTACTCCAGCTTCACCGATTAAAACCGGGTTATTTTTATTCCGTCTTGATAGTATTTGAATAACACGCTGTACTTCCATATCTCGACCGATAACAGGATCGAGTTTATTGTCCTGTGCCATTTTGGTGAGATTGCGAGTGAATTTTGAAAGCGCACGGAACTTCCTTGGTTGCTGAACATCGGTAATATTATTATCTCGAATATCTTGAATAGCTTTCTCAATAGCATCTTTCTCAATACCATTGCGTTGTAATACCTCAGCAGTCGGACCAGGAAATTCTAAAGTAGCCAAGAATAAGTGCTCTACACCGACGTAAGAGTCACCTAGCTTTTCTGCAACCACAGCAGAATGTTCTAATATTTTAGCCAGCTCAGGAGTCAGATACAATTGGAAAGACTGCGAGATAGATGATGATAAATCATTGCCCTCAAGTAGCTCAAGTAGAATATCAGTGAAGGCAATAACATCTACGTCTAATTGATCTAATACAGAAATAACCGCACTTTCCTCTTGCAAAGAAAGAGCCGCCAATAAGTGTATTGGGTTAACGTGATTTTGTCCTCGTTCAATGGCTAATTCGTGAGCTTTACGTATTGCTTCCTTAGCCCGAGATGTAAAATTTTGAAAATTAGGCATCATATACAATTTTAAACTTCATAATCGATTATAACGCATCTGTCATATCAGTCAGTCGATTTTTCATTCTGAATTTAGCTATCTTCCGCTATAACCGTGTCTATACATATTGCAATAAAATTAACCTTAAGTCAATTTACTACACTTTTCTTGTCTGTTTGATATGTTCTTTTATAGCTTTAACTAGAAATTTTAATTCTTTTTCTTTAGTCTCCTCCCCTAAAGTGATACGGATGGTGGAGCTGGCTCGATTTTTATCCCCTATGATAGTCATCACGACCTTACTCCCCTCTCCATCAGATCCGGAACAAGCTGATTTAGTCGATACGGCGAAACCGGCAGCATCTAAAGATATCACGGCAAATTCACCATCTATATCTGCGATAGAGATGTTTATATTGTTAGCTACACGGTTTTCAAGAGAGCCATTTATAAAAGCCCCAGAAATTTCTTTTAGTTCCTTTATAGTTTTATCCCGCAATACTGTTATTTTTTCAGACCGCTTTTGATAATTCGTTTGAGCTTCAACTATAGCAGCGGCCGCTCCTATGATGGCTGGAGTATTTTCTGTAGCTGCCCGCAGCCCCTGCTCTTGCCCGCCCCCTAAGACAACTGGTGAGATATCAACACTACGGTGCAAAACTAAAACCCCCACTCCTTTTGGTCCATAACATTTACTCGCATCGAGCGACAACATATCAACTCCCAATTCCTCAGGACGACAAGATAACCAGAGCGGGGCTTGTGCAGCGTCTGTATGTACCTTGATAGTCGTCCCGTTTTCC
Source organism: uncultured Candidatus Saccharibacteria bacterium (assembly GCA_964611205.1). Taxonomy (GTDB): domain Bacteria; phylum Patescibacteriota; class Minisyncoccia; order Phycocordibacterales; family UBA918; genus OLB19. The sequence continues at coordinate 100,558 of CAZSZB010000002.1, forward strand.
TTATTGAACTTATGTATTAGCCGACTAACCTTACCAATGTCTTGTATGACTCCGATTTCACTATTCACATAAGAAAAAGTACATAACACCACACTCTCATCTAAACATTTCCCCAGATCATTGAAATCAATACGACCGCCAGAATCAACTTTTACATATTTAATTTTCACTCCCCACAAAGACAATTTGTCCAGCACTCTAGAAACTGAAGGATGTTCTAATTTGGAACTAATTATAGCCATATCAGAATACTCTCTGCCTTCTAGGTGGAGTTTTTCTACCAGACCAAATATAGCTAAGTTATTACTTTCGGTTCCACTGGCTGTAAAGATTATTCCTTCTGGCTTTACTTCTAAAGCTCGCGCTAAATCCAGTCGAGCCTCATCGATTTTGTTTCTTGCCAGCACACCTTCTTGGTGTACCGCACTAGGATTGGCAAATAATTGACGAGACACTTCATCCATAATCTTCAGAACCGAATTTCGAATCGGTGTAGCGGCTGCAAAATCCAGATAAACCCTCGATGATTTTGGCTTATATTTATTTTTAAGGATTTCAAACATACTTATCTATAGTGTGATTATAATGACACACGTTTTAAAAAGAACCAAGATATGTTAGAGTAGCTTGACTTTAAGCTGATTCTCTTGGCTTTTGTGCCTCACTTTATCAGCTTACTATCATCTAAATCTCGAGATTATAATGGCAAAAACAAATACCTCACAACCGAATATAGTTAAAAAACCACCAGTGGTGGTTATTATGGGTCATATTGACCATGGTAAATCAACACTTTTAGATCATATCCGTAATTCAGATGTGGTGGCAGGAGAGGCTGGAGGTATTACCCAACATCTTTCTGCTTATGTGGTTGAACACACTACTAAAGAAGGTAGTAAGGAAAAAATGACTTTCCTCGATACTCCAGGACATGCAGCTTTCCAAGAAATGCGTTTACGTGGAGCAGACGTAGCAGATATCGCTATTTTAATAGTTTCTGCTGAAGATGGAGTAATGCCACAAACCTTAGAGGCTTTGGCTAGTATCAAAGCGGCTAACATACCGTTTGTTGTGGCTATCAATAAAATCGACAAACCAGGTGCTGACATAATAAAAACCCAGGCAAGTCTAGTGGAAAACGAAATTTACATTGAAGGTATGGGGGGAGATATTCCTTGGGCTGGGATTTCTGCAAAATCAGGAGAAGGAGTGAGTGACCTACTAGACCTTGTTATTTTGGCTGCAGAATTGGCGGAACTAACAGCCGACACTAATGCTCCAGCTACCGGAACTGTGATAGAGGGTTACATGGACGACAAGCGCGGCACCACCGCTACTTTAATTATCCAAAACGGTACTCTTAAAAACGGATCCTTCGTGGTCGCTGGCAATACTTACGCACCTGTGCGAATTATGGAAAACTTTGCGGGCAAAATGATTAAAGAAGCCAGTCTCTCTGAGCCAGTCGGAATAGTCGGTTTTTCTAGCATTCCAAAAGTGGGTTGTACCTTCGTAACAGTTGATAGCAAGAAGGAGGCTGAAAAAATGATTGAATCAAATACTTCAAAACCGGCAGCCCGTCAATTTGGTGATACCAATTTACCAATAGTGCCTCTATCTATCAAAGCTGATGTATTAGGTACCATAGATGCTATCAAGCACGAACTCGAGAAATTTGATTCAGACCGTATCTCAGTGCGAATCATTAATGAAGGAGTGGGAGACATCACTTCTGCTGACATCCAAAATGTTAGTGCTACCGAGAATGCCATCGTAGTTGGTTTTGGAGTAAAGGTGGAAAGAGCCGCCATTGAGTTAGCTGAACGTCTAGGAGTAGAAATTGAAACTTTTGATATTATCTACGAACTCTCAGAATGGTTGGAAAATGCTCTAAAAAATCGTACTCCTAAAAAAGAAGTGGAGGAAATTACTGGTAAAGCTAAAGTTCTGGTTTATTTTAGTACTCAAAAAAGCATCCATGTACTGGGAGCTAAAGTTTTAGAGGGTGTGTTAAAGGTTAAACAACCGGTGAGAATAATGAGACGTGATCTAAAGATAGGCCACGGTACTATTACTAGTCTCCAGTCTATGAAAAACAATGTTGAAGAAATTAAAGACGGCGAATTTGGTATCCAAATTGACTCTAAAACAGACCTTGCACCAGGTGACATTATAGAAGCTTTTCACATAGTTGTTACTTAAATTATATGATCGACAGACACGACAGAATAGTATCTCTTATTAAAGAATTGGCAGCTGTTTTTATTCAACAAGAGGCCAACACGAATCCTTTGATTACGATTACCAAAGTTACCACTTCTCCAGACTATCGGAATGCAACTATTTTCTTTACAACCATACCTGACGGACGTGAAGAAGATGCCTTAATCTTTCTTAAACGTAGTGGTCGTGAATTACGCCACTATATTATGAAGAAAAGTAATATGAAGATAATCCCCAATCTAGAATTTTCTCTTGATGTGGGAGAAAGGCACCGACAACATGTTGACGAGATAGTACGAGAAACTGGCACTCCTAGCACCTTCGAGGAAATACCAAAGGAGAAGGGAGATGATTAATTTGTATTGAACATTAGGAACCTTTCATTCGAATGGAAGATAGCTTTTAAGTAAAATTGACTACATTTATAGTAGAAATATCTAATTAATTTTGCTATACTGCCCCACGCGAATATTGTTATGCGTTCATGGCAAAATTGGTAGGTAAAAACTTCTCCCAGAAGTTTTTACCAAGTTTTGAAAAATGAATATTGTGCGGGTGTGGCGGAATTGGTAGGTAGGGACTTCTGGGAGAAGTCCCTACCAAGTTTTCAAGTGAGGCAACTCGTGGAGGTTGCGATAGTCTGGTAGACTATCGCAAAAGGTTCATCAAATATTTAAACATAGAGTGCGGGTGTGGCGGAATTGGTAGACGCGCTAGTTTTAGGCACTAGTGAGGCAACTCGTGGAGGTTCAAGTCCTCTCGCCCGCACTTTGCGTTTAAATATTGAAAACCTATACAGAAACAGTTAGTTTCAAGTCCTCTCGCCCGCACAATGTTCGGTTTTCACAAAAGGCACTAGTGAGGCAACTCGTGGAGGTTCAACCCTTGCTCGAAGCCTGGGAGGCTTCTAGTAAGGGTTTGAAAAGGTTACTTGATATTTTATTTCGCTGTTGCTCATAAAATTCCACAAAAGCTTTTTAAGTCCTGACGAACAGTCCCCCGGACTGTTCTATGTACGACAAAATTTTGTCCGCCCACCAGGACTTGAACTCTACGAGTTCTGTACAGGTTGTCAGTATTTTGTTTCCTTACGTCACAAAATACTAGGCAACCTTTTCGAGTCACGCCACGGATTACTAACGTAATCCTGCTCTGGTGGGTGTCCACCTCACTTCGTTCGCTGTCCGCCCACCAGGACTTGAACCTGGGACACAAGGATTAAGAGTCCTCTGCTCTACCAGCTGAGCTATAGGCGGATAATGGTGTTGAGAGTTTACAGTATTGTAGGGTCAATTTCAAGAAAGTTTTAAACCACAACCTATATCTTGTCAGACTTAAATATAGGTTTTTCTCTTTATTTTGAGTCCTGGGTGGGATTCGAACCCACGCGTGTCGGTTTTGCAAACCGATGCGTTAACCGCTTCGCCACCAGGACTTTTATAAGCCATACTTTACCATCTACTACTTACTAAACCAAGCTTTTATGCTATGATATCCGCCACATACTGAGTGGATAGAGATTAGTCTATCTGGTTCAGTCATAAACAAATATTGAAGCCAAGATGGTGGAATTGGTAGGTGAAACAGTCTGGGAGATTGTTTTACCAGGACTTAAACTTTAAGTGCTGCATCTACCTGTTCTACCATTTGTATACAGAACATATATGCCGGGATGGTGGAATTGGTAGACACGCAGCACTTAAACTGCTGTGAGGCAACTCGTGCGGGTTCAAGTCCCGCTCCCGGCACAAAGAAGACCCGCGTATGCGGGTTTTTGTCCGCTGGGAGAGTAAAGTCCGGGGGACTTTGTGTCGGGTCTTGAAAAGGTTGCTTGATATTTTATGAGCGACAGCGAAATAAAATACAAATAACCTGTACAGAATATGTAATATTCAAGTCCCGCTCCCGGCACAAAGAAGACCCGCCTAGGCGGGTCTTTTTCTAAACTAAGCTCCAATCTTGTGTTTTGCTCGTAAACGATGTTTTTTAAACTGCTCTGGTTTATGTTTATAGTTCTTTTGCACCAACAGTTTTTTTATTTTTTTCGGTAGTTTATCGAAAACTATACACTTATACGAACAGAAGCCCTTTTTCTTATCTAAACACTCATCACAGCCCAAAAATAGAGCGTGACAGGCTATATTTTTACAGTGGTAGTGGGTATCACTTTTATTAATACTGCATAGATGACAATACGAGATAATCTCATTACCAATCCTCTCCCCTAAACGTTCATCAAAAACAAAATTTTTTCCTAAAAATTTATTTGGTAAACCTTCCCTATCAACCTGATGTTTATAATCAATGATTCCTCCTTTAAGGTGTCGTACATCTGTAAAGCCATTATGTTTAAGCCAAGCACTCGCCTTTTCGCAACGAATACCACCAGTACAATAGAGAGCAATTTTTTTGTTCTTATGAATTCTCAAAAGCTCTGGCGCTACTTTTAACTCCTCTCGAAAAGTATCCACCTCTGGACAAATCGCTCCCTCAAAATGTCCGATTTCCGCCTCATAGATATTCCTCATATCAACAATAACAGCTTCAGGATCATCGACGTAATCATTTATCTCTTTCGCTGTTAAATATTTACCAGTATCGGTCACATCAAAACTACTATCATCTAAACCATCAGCCACTATTTTCTTTCTCACCTTAATAGTTAGTTTATAAAAAGAAGGTTTTTCACCTTCGTCAACAGCAATTTTATAAGGAATATCTCGGAATTCAGTCTTGTTCCTCATATATGCATCAAATTGATCCCAGTGTTTTTTAGGACAATTCATCTGAGCGTTAATACCTTCTTTTGCTACATAAATACGCCCCAGGCAACCGAGATTACCCCATCGTTCCAGAAGTTCTTTTTGCAAGATTACAGGGTCCTCAATTTTCACATATTTATAAAACGAAAAAGTTATTCGGGATAACCCGTCATTAGCAACTTCACGTTTACGTACACTACGAGGGCGCAGATCTCTTTTCATAATGGGGAGCATAATACCGCGAGGATATCCAGACCGCAACTATAACTACTAGAAAAACAGTACTCTTGTTGAAATACGGCTATAATTAGCCCTGAAATCAGTAGTTTTAGTTTGACTTTTAGTCATTTGTGTGCTATCATTAATAGAAGTGGCACCCGCTCCCCTTTTCGGTGTATTCTCGACGAGAATTAATCGAAAAGTGGCGGGATGAGTCATGAAATGTAACGGATTCGCTTCCCTAAATGGGTTCGAATCTATTGAAATAGGAGGTCAGAAATGACCAATACACCGAAAAGGATCAGCTTCGACCGTGACGACAAGAACTTCACGGTACGGGACTGGCTGGAGACTGAGATAGCCTACTACGAAGATCTGATCGAGAGAAAAGAGAGCAGCTATGAAACCACAACTGTTTCAGAGTGGCTTTTCTGGACCATCAGTGCAGTGGTTGTTGTTATACTCTTCTTCCTGGCCGGCGTAACCATGTTCACGAACTGGCTTTTGCCACCTGTGGCAGAAGTTTACGGTGTGGCCCTCAACCCACAGTGGCTTGTGCTTGTTCTAATCTTCATCTATCTGGCCGCAGGATTACGTCAGATAGACACCAGTGAAGTAGCCGGATTGGACTTTGCAGGGAAACCTGTACTACAACTCGGCAACGGACTAAAATGGTACCCTTGGTTGCTTTTCAAACTTTCCATCGAGACAGTTCACCTCACACAAGGAGAATTGCCTGGAGATGCTGACCGTATCTTCTGGGGCGAAGAGGAGGAGGAGATGCCGTCTGGCATGGTCCGTCCCATATTCGTTCTTTCAGGTGAAAACCCGAGAGGTGGATTACCTTCCGACAAACAGATCAATCTGGGTGTATCGATGTTGGTAAAAGTAAAGATTATTCAGGATCGATTCTTTGACCTGATAATCAATATCGCGCCAGTAGACGAAAAAAACGGGCAGATGATCCGTGACACCATCACGGGTAACCAGTCCGTCACGCCCAGGCTGCTTGAAGTCCTGCGTCACCTGCGTGACACCAGCAGCGCTTTCGCTTCTGCTCTTGTTGGCAAACTGTCTTACAATGAGATCACCCATAACCGTGCTCTGGTAGACGAACTTTACCATCTGCGGGTCAAGTTGGAAGTGCTTGACTGGGGACTTGATTTGAAGGAAGCTCGCTTCACGAAATTCAACCCTGGCCACACCTACAACAGCGATTTGCAGAAAAGAAGCACGGCGGCTTCCGAACGTGACGCAACCATCATGCAAGCTGAGGGTAAGAGAAAAGCCCTCATGTTGGAAGGTGAGGGCGAAGCAAGTAAACGGAGAAAATTTCTCCAAGCAGAAGCGGAGGGCCAGCAAGCCATTCGTGATGCTTTGGAGATAAGTGGTGACACCGTGATCGCTGCCGAAGTCGGCAAAGAAATCGCCAAGGGCGGAAACGCTGTGATTGCCGATGGTATTGGTGGTCTCGGAGCTTTGTTTGCCGCTGGTACTGAAAAGTTCAAGAAAACAAAAAAGGGAGACTCGGCTGACACCGAGTAGACAAAGATGAACCAACAAGTTGCAAACCAAAACACTATGTCGGGAATCGTTGTCATAGTGGTGCTGGCTATTGTCGTCATCGCTATTGCCAGATGGTTTCCCAGACGAAAATCTCGTTCAATAACGATGCTTACGACAGAGTCGGGCGAGAAAACAGTGGCTAGCGCACCAAGGTGGAAGCCGACATCCTGGCCGCCGACTGGTATGCTAGTCACGATCCTCATTGGTTCAATGGTCGGGATGTTGGTTTGGGTTTTCTGGCCTGAGGTCAATCTCTACCGTCAAGGGGTATGGGCCGAGGGACAAAGTACCCTTCGTTGTAGTTCCGAGCCGAAAACCGAAGTGCTTGACGCAACGAATCCCACGGCAGAATACTATTACTGCCCAGGGATGATGTGGGACCTACACCGAGGTAGGGGCGGAATACTGTTGGCGTCAGCCAACCGGGGGGCCCTCCTCAGATTTGAAGAAGGGCCGATTTCCTTCTTCAACTCTGTTGACCACGGAGTCACAGTCATCAACCTCAAATGGATAGGTGGCGACCCCGTTCCTATCATTCTCTCCTACATACCCAGTAGATGAGGAATGAGACGCAAATGCCCCATCCGGCCAATCTTGGTCGGGTGGGGTTTCTTTTTATATAAAATTATAAAATATAGAATTAGCGAGGAAAAGTTTTGCTAAAATCACTATCAGTCTTAGCTGCATCAAGCTCTCCCTTAAGACCGAAGGTTCCAGCAGCTATAGATAAAATAGATAAAGCGGAAATCATAACCAGTAAGCCAACTATACCCCAAATGATATGTCTTCTACCTGTTGCTCGCGCTTCTACACTTTCAGAGTTTTTAACATACTCAAATAATCCGTAGAGAAAAACCAGCAAAGCAACCGCCAACATTAGCGTAATCAGAGGATAGAGAATAAACTGGTTTATTTTATCTAAAAAACCTTGAGCGGCGACAATATGGCTATCTGCGTAAGCAAAATTTATTAACATAAATGACTTTGTATCTAGTACCTTCTAATCAAGAAGATACTTGATCATAACCATCTAACGAGTGTTGGAAGTTGGAACGTTAGGAATATTCTGGATGTTCTCTTGGTTAGAAAAACCGAGACCACCAGCAATCAGGTTCACAATACCAAAAATAGAAACCATCACCACAAAGCCAACAATCGCATACAGCATAAGTTGTCGACCTTCTTTTTGCTTCTCAGGATCATGGCCGCCTAAGATAAAATATTTAAATACTCCATAAATAAACATCAAAAGAGCAATGGCAAATACTAATGGAATCAATGTGTTGTTAATAAAAATCGAGATATCATCCATAAAAGTATTAATCTGACCGAACTGAGCCAAAGTTATTACTGGAGCCAACATAAGGGCAAATCCGCCCAAAATCATACTTATTTTCTTCATATATTTTTTCATTATTAATTTACTTTATTATACAAGAAAATCATTGCTTAAAGCCAAATAATTCTCAAATTGTGAATATCTAAAATAGAGAGTTTTGTAGGATTTTTAAAATTCCCCAAATCCCAGACATAATCACTAGGGCAATGACGCCAGTGATAGCTAATTGTTTTCCTTTCTCAATACTAGTTGGATCGTCAGAGTGTATAATCCAAGCATTGATTATACCCCAAGCTATATAAAGAAAAGTAACAGCAAATAACAGAGGTATTATAAGTGAAATAAAACCAATAAATATATCCACTAAACCGGTAAAATCTTGTGCTCGATTTAGATTTCCCATATTTTTATTTTAAGATTGAATCTACTGTACCGCTAATAATAACCATCAAGGCTTTCGCTCCCAGGATTATAACCGCTCCTAAAAGTGAATATAATATAGCTCGGTGGGCCTTTTGGACAGTATCGACGTTACCTCTGGCAGTAACATAGAGGAAACCGGCGTAAATGATAAAAAAGACTATTATGGGTATGGCAAATATCATCACAATATCTAGAATGATATTAAATAAATCAGGGATAGAACTTACATCTTCCCTTAAAGGATTATTGAGCCCAGTTGGTCGTTCCTCTACTCTAGGTGAATAATCAGTGCCTCTAGGGCTACCATCAGTACCTGATGGAGAATAATCAGTGCCTCCTCCAACAGCCAATACTGACTGAGTTGAAAAGAAAGCTAAAAGCACTATAAAAAATATTTTAGAGATTGAAAAAAATTTCATACTAATATTCAAAGGTTAATTTACGAATAGCGTCCGACACTGCATTATCCACCCGACTTCTACCAGATACCACATCTTCTACCATAGTAGCAAATATTTCATTGCTGATTTTAGGATTTGGATCAAGCCAACCGCGAGCCACTAAAGCAGCTTTGGTTATCACCTGCCGGTAAGGACTAACGTCTTCTATGGTCAACGCTGTTCGCAGAGGTGAGGCCATATTCAACGACTGAACTAGGGCAGGGGCATATTGTTCTGAAGCCAGCGTTAAGGCAGCTGCGTAAGCTCCCTGTTTGTTAGTGGCGGCAGTAGGAATAGCGAATCCATAGAAATCACCATAGGTACGGAAGACTGTGGCTGAAGAACCTTGAGGTATGGTGGAGACATCAAAATTCAAATTTGGGTTTTTATCGGCTATGTCTCTAACCTCAGAACCAAAACCAAAATAAATTGCTAAATCTTCGGCAATAAAAGCATTCTTAGAACTAGCTTGGGCTCGATTCCAAGTATAAAGTGGGCTGGCAGTGTCACTAAAGCGAGTGAAGAAATCCAAAGAAGCCATTACTGGTGGTCTGGCAGAGCTGGAGTCAGCATAGTTCATCATTACTTCATAGCCTTTTTCGTCCTGGGTTACTAGTTTACTCCCAGACTGCATCGCTAAACTCATCAAAATAGCTTTAGCATTATCAATGTTGCTAAACTCTCCCATAGCAACGGCACTTTGAATAATATTACGACTAGTGTCCCGGATGGTTAAACTTGGTACGACTTTGCTCAGCAGTGTTTCCCAATTACTAGGTGCCGTTGCGATACCTCCAGTAGCAAAAAGATCACGGTTCCAGTACATAATTAGCGGATCGATAGCAAAAGGAATAGCGTAAACACCATTAACCATCATAAAAATCTCTGCCCCATCTATATAAGTATCCCTGAAGGCTCTCTCAGATAAAGAAGTGTACGGTATCGGTGTTAATTTTGCTCGATGCTTTACTAGACTATCTGCTTTAAGAATAATCAAATCTGGAGACCGCCCCTCTGCAACTGCATTAACAAAAACATCATCAAAAGATCTCTCGTCTATGTATTGATATTTGACTACATTAAAGTCAGGACTATCAATTGATATCTTGTCGAAAATATTACCCATCACCGATGGATTAAGGGTGCCCCAAATAACTACTTGATCACCGTAAGTATAGTTAGCTTTTTTTATAGAAGGACTGTAGGTTTTAACTAAAATGAGAGCGAGAATCGCCAAGAAGACGAAGATTCCTAAAAGAGCTATTTGAAATGGTCTGATGTTTGTCATATATATTATGGTTTACGAAAAGCTAATCCATAATGATGATCGCCAGCATCGAACTCTCTTTCCAGCACTAAACCAGCTGTTTCGCATAGAGCCATAGCTTCATCCTTATCTACTACCTGATCGGCTTGTGGTCCCATTCCAGAAAAAGAGTTAGCCCAGTCGATTACAAACAACTTACCACCGTTACGTAGGGTACGGAATATTTCCTGTAAAGCTATTTCTTTCTGTTCAAATTGAAAAAGAGAATTAACCAAGATTCCAGCGTCTAGTATTCCTGTGGGTATCTTAGTTCCTTCAATCTCCTCGACATCTGACCATAGCGGATCAACATTAGATAAGTTTTTCAATCTTACTAAGTCACCAATTTTCTCAACTAACTGCTTTTGTATCTCGCAAGCATAAACACTACCCTCATCACCAACTAATTTTGACAAAGTTTCTAAAAAATAACCCGAGCCTGCTCCGAAGTCGGCTACTTTATCTCCAGGTCTTAATTGAAAATGAGTAGCAACCACAGAGGGCACCACGAAACGGCCTGAAAAAAGAGGGTTACCAGAAGAGGTATTTGAATCCATATTAAATATTATAACCTAGTAATGTTGCTAATAAAGTTAGGGTGTTGAAGAAAAGGCCGACAGCAAAGCTGTCGGCCTTTTCTTCCATTTCCACTTTAGAAGGTAACAATTGAAGCTATCGAATCACCAGGTCTCATCTTCATTACTTTTACTCCCTGAGTATCGCGACCTAAACTCGGCACGTCTTTCAAAGGAAGTTTGATTACTTGCCCCTTCTTACTCATTACTACTAACTCTCCCTCTTTTTTGTCTTCACTGCTGAGAGCAGAAGCTCCTACCACCTTACCTGTTTTGCTAGTGACTTTGGCAGTCTTGATACCACTACCAGATCTGGATTGTACCTTGTAGTCTTTCACTGAAGTGGTTTTTCCGTATCCGTTTTCCATTACCACAAGGATTTCTCTATCTTTTTCTCCTTCTTTTAATAATTCAGCTGAAACTATACTGTCACCAGCTTTCAATTTCATACCAGAGACTCCAGCGGCCGTACGTCCCATCTGACGAACATCAGACTCTTTAAAGCGAATCGCTTGACCATTACTGGTTATCAGCATCACCTCATCACCAGCACCGACAAACATCGCTCCTACTAACCTGTCCTCTTCCTTAAGATTTATACCTATTAGACCACTACGTCTCACATCTTTAAAGGCTGAGGCATCTGATTTCTTGACCACTCCACCTCGAGTTACCATCAATAGACTCCATTCCCCTTCCCAATCCTCTTTGCGCACTGGTAAGACTGAAGTGACGTTTTCATCAGAGGTAAGAGACAAGAAATTCATAATTGATTTCCCTTTCGTAGCTCTTCGTCCTTCAGGAATGTCATACATACGACACTGATAGACTCTACCTTTATCTGTAAAGAATAGGAGATCACTGTGAGTTGAAGTAGTTACTAGCTTAGTTACCACATCTTCTTCTTTTGTATTTAAATCTACTACTCCTACCCCTCCACGTTTTTGGGTCTTGTATTCAGCTGGGTTGGTACGCTTAACATAGCCACCTCGAGTTAAGACCAAAACACTTTCCTCGTCAGCGATTAGATCTTCAGGGCTGATATTCTTAACTCCTCCTTTTACTATCTTAGTTCGACGTTCATCGCCAAATCTAGCTGAAGCGTCAGCCAATTCTTCTTTAATGATACCGAGCATCTTCGTCTTACTTTTTAGAATACTCTCTAGTTCTTTGATTAGAGCCTGTACTTCTTTCAGCTCATCCTCAATTTTCTTACGCTCCAGTCCAGCCAGCTTCTGCAAACGCATATCAAGAATAGCCTGAGCTTGAACTGTCGAGAACTTAAATTCTTTCATCAAAGCAGCGTGGGCAGTTGGCACATCTTTAGCTGCTCTTATCAGCTTGATTATCTTATCGATATGATCAAGAGCTTTTTTAAGACCTAAAAGAATATGTTCTCGGTCCTTGGCTTTATTAAGGTCGTATTGAGTTCGGCGTCTAATTACTTCAACCCGGTGTTTGATATATTCTTGCAGAATGACCTTCAGTGACAAAGTCTGCGGGACACCGTCCACCAACGCAACCATATTGTAATGAAAAGCATCCTCCAACTGGGTGTGTTTGTAAAGCTTATTTAAAACTGTTTGCGGGTTAGCTCCACTCTTAAGATCAATAACTACTCTAATATCAGAGGTAGATTCGTCACGCATTTCTTTAATGCCTTCGATTTTCTTATCTCTTACTAAGTTGGCAATCTTTTCTTGCATATCCGCCTTGTTCACTCGGAAAGGAATCGAGGTAATCAATATTGAATAATTACCTTTTTTATCTTCAACTATTTCTGCCTCACCACGACAAACTACTCCTCCTTTACCGTTGGCATAAGCATGAGTTATAGCTTTTTTATCAAAAGCAATACCGCCCATCGGGAAGTCTGGACCCTGGATAAACTTAAGCAAATCATCAGTAGAAGCTTCTGGATTATCAATTAAGTGTGTTACAGCATCTACCACCTCTCTAAGATTATGAGGAGGAATGTTGGTTGCCATACCGACAGCAATACCGAGTGTTCCCAGCAAGAGCAAGTTCGGTAAGCCAGCCGGCAAAACTTCTGGTTCTTTCTTAGTTCCATCAAAGTTAGGACGCCAATTTACAGTATCTTTCTCTAGGTCACGAAGCATTTCTTCAGCCACCTTAGACATCTTGGCCTCAGTATAACGATAGGCAGCAGCCGAGTCTCCATCAATAGAACCAAAGTTTCCCTGTCCTAAAACTAGCGGGTAACGAGTAGAGAAAACCTGCGCCAGTTTAACCATTGATTCGTACACAGCAGAGTCACCATGAGGGTGAAAACTACCAAGTACATCTCCCACTACCGTCGCTGATTTTCTAAATTTAGCAGTTGAAGTCAGACCATTAAGACGCATCGAATAAAGAATTCGACGGTGAACAGGCTTCAAACCATCCCGAACATCAGGAAGAGCTCGAGAGGTGATTACGCTCATAGCATAATCTAAATAAGCAGTGCGCATCTCATCAGTAATATTTTGAGCAACAATACCGCGAGCGCGTTCAGGTTGTTTTGATTCAGGTTCAGTTCGCTTTTTCGGCATAAAAATTACGTAATCTTAGTCAATATAGTGGGGCTATTGTACCACATTGTCTGACTTCTTGTTACTTGAAGTAGCTATTAATATTTGTCGTGCTTCAGTCGTTGTGGCAGGCTTTTCTTCTGATTTATTATCAAGATTCTCATTATTTTCCTCAGAAGAAGTAGCGAACATCATTTTTACAATATCATTCCTCTCAGCAGCTTCCTTTTCTTTGGCTTTTTCGGCGCCAGCGTCGTCTGTAGTTCCTGGATTAGACAGAGCTCTCTCAAGCCCTTTAGATATGTTAGCAAATTGACCTTTTATATCAGACATTGCTCGAACAAAACCACCTGGCACTTTAGTATTTGTAGCACTAGTGTTTGATAATTCAGAAAAACGAGCCGGCATCGATATCACCCAAATAGAAGTCACTAATGATGTGACCAAAACTGCCCCCACTAGGGCGTATCGATTTCGTACATTTCTAGGTTTCTGTCTAAGTTTTTCTAACTTTTTAAACATAATTTTAAAGACAAATTATGAACCAACTCCTGCCAGTCCACCAGCCACACCAAAAAACACTATTTAGAATTCAAGACAATGATCTCGCCAGTCATCATCTCCACTTCTTTTTTCTTAATGGTGAGCTTATCGATTGGTTTAATGTCGGATTCCCCTTCTTCTTTGACGAAAGCAGATAATGCATTTTTATCATAATGCATTGGTATGACACATTTAGCTTCCAATTTAACAGCTAATTTAGAAGCCTGAGGGACCTCCATCACATCGCCGCCACCGATTGGTAAGAACAAGATATCAATATCTCCTAACTCAGACAGAATTTTCGAGTCAATCTCTGGGTCACTTAAAGCTCCTAGGAAAATCATATTGATACCCTCTAATTGAACCTGGTAGATAGTAACGAAACGCTCTTTTTTATCATAAATTGTTTTTATCCCATAACCTCGAGCCGTTACGTCTCCCACTTCGTATTCACCAGGACCATCGATTACAAAAGGTTGTTTATTACCATGACTGACTTGTTCAGAACCATTAAAATCAGGATGGTGCATCGAAATAAAGGCAATGTCAGATCCAAATTTAGCTGGTGATAATGATGATTTTTTTGAAATTGGGTCAAACGCCAACGTAGTGTCACCAAAAGACACTTTAAAACACTGACCGCCGTGATATGTGATAACCATAATCCGAGCATTATACAGCAAGAAAAGATGAAGAGCGAGGATACAGATATTCAATTACATCTACTCTGACTAAGAAGATGGCCGGGGAGATTTTAAATGTATTTAAGTATTGCAAAATCTCACTGACAAGGTATAGTAGCGACACTCTTTTGGAGTTTATAAGTTTCTAGCGGCACACGTTTAACCCCGTATTCACGAACAAAGGCACGTTTAAAAATTCCAATTTTTAGACTTTGCGCAAAGGTTATACGGACGCGTGTCGTCGGATTAAATATATACAAATATATGGTAGAAGATACAACAGTAGCCGCTACGGCTGCTGAGAATAAGGGTGTTATGCAGTCTTTACTAGTTGACAGCCCTACCCCACCACAATTGGGTGAATTAGTAGAAGGAACCGTTTCAGCCGTTGGTCGAGCTCGAGTCTTTATTGACCTGCCACCATTTGGTACTGGTATTATTTATGGTCGTGAGTATATGAATGCTCGCGATATTCTACGTAAAGTAGCAATGGGAGACACTATCGCCGCTAAGGTAGTCGACACCGGTAACGAAGACGGTTATATAGAACTTTCACTTAAAGAAGCTCGTCAAGCTTTAATCTGGTCAGACGCAGAATTAGCTGTTAAGGAAGGCAAGACTTTCTCTCTAGCAGTAAAAGCAGCTAACAAAGGTGGTTTGATTATGGAGTGGCAAGGTATTCAAGGATTCCTACCTGCTTCACAATTATCTACCGAAAATTATCCTCGCGTAGCGGATGGTGATAAGGATAAGATCCTAACTGCCCTAAACGATCTAGTCGATACGCACCTCAGTGTGGTGATGATTACAGCTGATCAAAAAGAAGGTAAGTTAATCTTCTCAGAAAAGGGACCGCAAGAAAAAGAAGTCAAAGAAGAGAAAGTAGGTAAATACCAGGTTGGAGATGTTCTATCTGGTGAAGTTACCGGTGCAGTTGACTTTGGTGTCTTTGTAAAAATTGAAGACGGACTCGAAGGATTGGTCCACATTTCTGAACTTGACTGGGGTCTAGTGGAAGACACACGTAGTATGTTCAAAGTTGGACAGAAAGTAGAAGTTAAAGTTATTGAAGTGAAAGACGACAAAATTTCTCTCTCTATAAAACAATTGCGCGAAAACCCTTGGGTAGTTGCTGCTAACAAATATAAGAAAGGAGAACAAGTAGACGGTGTAGTGATTAAGTACAACAAACATGGTGCCTTGGCTTCTATTGAAGAAGGAGTAGCTGGTTTGGTACACATCTCTGAATTTGAGAATGAAGACGCTCTTAAAACCGAACTCCCACTTGGTAGTGTACATAAATTCACTATTTCATTATTTGAACCAGGTGATCAAAAAATGACTTTGAGTTTCAAAAGTGAAGCTAAGGAAGAGAAAAAGCCTGAATAATAGACCGACGATTGTGTAACTGATTACACACTCAAAGACAAAATGGCCGGGAGCTTTGCTCCCGGCCATTTTGTCTCCCCTACAGAAAGTTAGTTAAACTGACTCATCGTCTTTTCTACACCATTCTCTACAATACTTACTATTACATTATTTATAATGCTGCCGACATTCTCTAATTCCATCTGTTCTCGCTTTTTGAAATCACCTAACACATATTTGGCCAGTCGTTCGCCTTTAGGTCGCCTGGTCTGACCCGTCCAAATTGAACGCGGTGAAATACCGACTCGTATTCTGATAAAATCCTTACTTCCGAGAGCGTCGATTATAGATTTGATACCATTGTGTCCGCCATCACCTTTCCCTACTGATATCTTGAATTCGCCTAAAGACAAATCTACATCATCATAAATTACAATTAATTTACCTATGTCATCTTTGGCTAAGAATTTTTTCACGGCCTGTCCGGAATGGTTCATGAAAGTGTCCGGTTTAAGTAAAAAAATCTCCTCATCTTTTATTATGCCGCTACTTATTTCTCCACTATATTTACTCGATGTGACAAAATCGGGTAGACGCATAATCTGAACCAAAAAATCCAAAATAATGAAACCGATGTTATGTCTGGTGTTAGCGTATTTCTCACCAGGGTTGCCTAAACCTACTATATAAAACATTATCGCTAGTATAACAGAACATTGTTTTAAAAATATTTTGCTATATTTTTTTGCTTAATTTGTTTTGCCTCGTGATTTCATTTATAATGTGTCTCAAGACACATTATTTCTATTTTTATAACCAGTATGAGTTCTTTAGAAGTTAAAAAAACAATTGAAAACGAAGACCAGATGGAGCCTTCTGTAAAGAACAAGAGTTTTGTTCTGGAGCTATCACAATTCATTATTCTAGCCATCTTGATAGTAGCTCCCATCAGAATGTTCGTAGCTCAACCATTCTTAGTCTCTGGTGCTTCTATGGAAAACACCTTTGATAATGGTGATTATCTGATAATAGACCAACTCACTTATCACTTTAATGACCCTAAGCGCGGTGATGTCATTATTTTCCGCTACCCTAAAGACCCTTCCAAGTTCTTCATTAAACGCATTATAGGCATACCTGGAGACACTATCAATATCGAAGATAATGTAGTCACACTAACCACAAGCACCGGAGCAAGTCAGATTCTAGACGAACCTTATGTCAAAGCCATGAACAATAATAATCACTACAATGTAACTCTCGACGAAGGCAATTATTTTGTGATGGGAGACAATCGTGACCGTAGCTCAGATTCCAGAGTTTGGGGAGTCTTAGATAGAGAGAACATTATCGGTCGCACATTTTTACGACTCTTCCCTTTTGACCACATCTCTACCTTCCCCGGATCAGCACACATAAACTTATCAGATTCATAAAATACATCAGTCTATGGAAATCACCCCAACAACATTCATAAAACAAGCCATCAGTACCGCTGAGTATTTCGGTTTTTCAAATCTAGATGTAATCAAGAAACATCCTAGTTGTAAAAATTGCACCACAAAATTAGAAAACACCGCCTCTGCTATGGATAGACGAATTGATAATCTCAACGGTCTTTTGACGACTGGTATAAATAATTTTTGCGACAACAAACTAAACGCTATCGAAGAACCAGTCTTATTCTATACAATCGAGCAAGTACCACGCTCTGGCGAAGCAGCAATAAGCTTCCAAATCTATAATGTCAATAACAGCATTGCTGAATCTATTTTAATCCAGACTACTAAATCACTAAGTAATGATTTAGGTTACCAAAACCATTCAGTGCGAATTAACTCTCTTGGCGATAGAGACTCTTCAACTCGCTTTGTCCGAGAACTATCCAATTATCTAAGAAAGCGCGTTAATGATTTACCGGAATCAGCTCGTGAAATAATGAAAGAAGATACTGTTAATGCATTATTTAATCTTTTGGACCAAAAACACGAATTGGCTTATAAATCTCCGAACCCTCTAGAATATCTGACCGACCAGTCTCGTAAACACTTCCGGGAAATCATCGAATTTTTAGATATGTCTGAAACTTCTTATGAGATAGATTCAAAATTAATGGGTCACAACAATTGTTATTCGGAGGCAATGTTTGCTATCGATTTATTAGACAATAAAACTGGTGAACACATTAAAGACTCTCCTATTACCATCTCCGGAGGTCGCTATAATGAATTTGTCCATCGTAATACAAAGCAACCAATTCCGGCTGCCGGAGCTGTAGTAGTGCTACAAAAACAAAAAGCTCCTACTCGCCTACCACGAATCAAACTCTCTACCCCTTCCGTTTATGTAGTACAGCTTGGATTAGGACCTAAGATGAGAAGCTTGATATTGATTGATCAGCTTAAACAAGCAGGAATTAATGTTTATCAGGATTTGGCCAGTGACTCTCTTTCTACCCAGTTACGTGATGCTGAAAATAAAGGTGTACCTTACGCCATAATCATTGGCCAAAAGGAATTCGTAGAAGGAGGAGTGATATTGCGTGATATGGTAGCTCGCAACCAAGAACAGGTATCTTTCGCCAATGTCATAACTCGACTTAAACGCTCCAAAAAAGTACCCTCAACAAACTAATCTTTGCCTTTATCGCACTTGCTTCTCAAGAGTATAAATGCTATATTTTTGCCCACATATGGCAATAAACGTCCGAGTAGAAAAAAATAACAACGAAAGTAGCGCTAACGTAATTAGACGCTTTACCAAACGAGTCCAACATTCTGGAATTATTCCTAGAATGCGCAAGAATCGCTATTTCGCCCGTGTTAAGAGTGAAAACGTACGAAGAGAAGCACGTCTTAAGAAACTAGACCGCAAAGTTGAGTACGAGAAACAACTTAAACTAGGGAAAATACAAGAACGAGTTGGTACACGGCGCTAAACTAAAAGAAAAAACAAAAGCTTGCCTAACCAGCAAGTTTTTTGTTTTTTATTAATAGACAGATAATAATAAAACTGCAGCCTCTAACTTCTAGCCAGTGTTATACTTACATAATCATGAGTAACTTCTTCATATCAAGTACCGTCCGTCATTACCCGAAACTTTCTTATGAAAAAATTAAGACAGACATATTAGGTTCTGATTACAATTTATCCTTAACCTTTGTCGGGAGCCAAAGAGCAAAAACTCTCAATCAAAAATACCGCAAAGCTAGCTATGTACCGAACGTTCTGTCTTTTCCTCTTGATGAAAAACATGGCGAAATATTTATAACTCCCACTGTTGCCTCTAGTGAAGCAAAAAAATTTTCTATGACCAAAGATGGTTATATTGGTTTTTTGTTTATCCACGGTTGCTTACACCTAAAAGGTCATGGTCATGGTGTTACAATGGAGGAAGCGGAAGCAAAATATTGTAAGAAATACGGATTAAAATAGCACATAAGAAATAATGTTTCTTATGTGTATATGAATAAGATAATGTTTTTGCAAAACAAAGATTTATATTATGTCTGAAAGAATAATCACTGGAATAGATGTCGGTACCTACCAAGTAAAGGTGGTTATTGTTCGTGTCCAAAAAACCAAAGGGGGTAATTCTCCTCTCCCCCAAATAATTGGTACTGGTTATGCCGAGAGTCGTGGTTTAAGAAACGGTTATATCATAAATGAAACTGATGTGGTCCGTAGTGTTCGTAGTGCAGTCGCCCAAGCAGAAAAAGCGGCCGGAGTGGAAATTCGTAAAGCTTACGTCGGGATTGGAGGCATCGGTATAGATGAAATTGTCTCACGGGGGGAAATTATTTCTTCGCGCGCTGATTCAGAGATTACTCAGGTGGACGTCGACAAATGTATGCAGGACAGTGAGGAAAGAATTGTCGAACATCTACCAAATCGAAAAATCCTACACGCCATTCCTTTGTCATACAAAATCGATGGCGAATTGGTACTGGGCAGACCACATGGTATGCACGGTACCAAACTAGAAGTTGAAACTCTTTTCATAAGTACTTTTGAAAGACATTTAGATGACCTGATTAATGCCATTGAAACAACTGGCATAGTGGTTGAAGACGTGATGGCTTCCCCGCTGGCGGCTAGCTTTGTGATGTTAAGTAAGGCTCAAAAGCGAGCTGGTTGTGTTCTGGCTAACATCGGAGCTGAAACAGTATCTGTAGCTGTATTTGAAAATAGCACTCCGATCTCTATCAAAGTCTTCCCTATTGGTTCAAATGACATTACCAACGATATCGCCCTTGGTTTAAAAATAACCCTCGAGGAAGCCGAAAAAATCAAACGTGGAGGTATGAGTAGTGCGAGTTACTCAAAGAAAAGACTAGACGAGATTATAGCTGCCCGCTTAACAGACATATTCGAACTGATTGATGCCCATTTAAAGAAAATTAAACGCGACGGTTTACTACCGGCCGGAGTTATCATTACAGGTGGAGGATCGGGAGTAGCCAGTATTCAAGACCTAGCTAAGGCTGCTCTAAGACTACCTTCTCGGATTGCCACCTTAGACCCTGGGCAAAATGGTAAGGTGCGTGACGCATCGTGGGCGGTCGCCTACGGACTCTGTATGTGGGGAGCAAGTGATAATAAAGATGAAGGGGGCGGAGTTGGACTAGCAAAAAAAACCAAAAACACACTTCTCAATTGGTTCAGCCAATTTTTACCATAAAAGGTTACTACTTTTAAAACAAATGACATAGAAGTCAATCACACGAATCATAAATATGTCAATATGGTGACAGGTATAACTAAGACGTGTATTATATATTTAATTATTAAGTTCCTTGTCTTGGTTGGAGAGAGTTTGTTAAAATCCATAAATAAAGGATACGAACAAACCTACTGAATGACAAAAGTATAGTTATTCATTATTCCATTAGAGAGGAGGTGGTGTTAAGAGAGTTTACTATATTATTATGGAACAAATAAAGTCAGACGTGGAGAGTTTTGCTAGGATAAGAGTGATTGGTATTGGCGGTTCAGGAAACAATGCCGTCAATCACATGATCTCCAATAAGATTAAAGGTGTGGAGTTTATCGCTATCAATAGTGATGCTCAGGATTTGCACCACTCTTTAGCTAAGAAAAAAATCCATATTGGTAAAAATTTAACTAGAGGCCTGGGAGCTGGTGGTAATCCTGATATGGGTCGCCGGGCGGCTGAAGAAACTCGAGAAGAAATTGCAAACTCTCTTAAGGGTACTGACATGATTTTCATCACTGGTGGTATGGGTGGTGGAACTGGTACTGGAGCTGCTCCTGTGGTGGCTAAAATCGCTCGTGAAAGTGGAGCCCTGACGGTAGGTGTAGTGACCAAGCCTTTCCTATTTGAAGGTCAAGAACGTATGCGTTTGGCTATGCAAGGAATTGAAGAACTTAAAAAAGAGGTGGATGCTCTGATTACAATCCCTAACGATCGCCTCCTTGCTATCGTCGACAAAGAAACTACCGTTAGAAATGCCTTTGGTATGTGTGACGACATACTTAAACAAGCTGTGGAAGGTATCTCTGATTTGATCACTATGCCTGGTATTATCAATGTCGACTTTGCTGACATCCGAAGCGTGATGGAAAATGCTGGATCTGCTCTGATGGGGATTGGTAAAGCAGGTGGTGAAAAGAGAGCTGAAGAAGCTGCTCAAGCTGCTATAAATTCTCCTCTTCTAGAAGTATCTATTACCGGAGCCAAGGGAGTGTTATTTGCCATAGCTGGTGGGGACGATTTAGGAATGCTTGAAATTCAAGATGCTGCTAGGGTAATTACCGAATCAATCGATCCGCACGCTAAAGTTATTTTTGGAGCTATCAAGGATGACAAACTAAAGAAAAATGAAATTAAAGTTACTGTAATCGCCACAGGTTTCCCTGAAAGTGAATCCGGAGGTCATGCTAATACAGTGGTCAGAACACCAAACATACTTCAGCGCAATGAGGAGGACGACTCCCCTGCCCGTGGACGTATTTTTAACTCACTAGGTACACCACGTAAATCTGAAGAAACAGTGGAAAATGATTCTGCAGAGAAACCAAAGGCAAGACCATTTAAATCTGAAATAAAATCAGAACCTAAACCAGTCGATCCATTAGACGAAGACGATGATGAAGACTGGGGTGCAGTTCCTGCATTTTTACGACGCAGTAAACTTAAATAAGTTTGATTAGTTGGTCAAAAAGAAACAAAGCTCGCTTATAAGCGAGCTTTTTTTCTTTCTATGTTAAAATGTTCCAGTCTTAAATTTATTGATAAAAGTTAATTTTACTGTGTACGATCTTATAATTATTGGTGGCGGTCCAGCCGGAACAGCAGCTGGAGTCTACGCCTCACGAAAGCAATTAAAAACATTATTCATCACTAAGGAATGGGGTGGTCAAAGTACCGTCTCTCCTGATATTCAGAACTGGATCGGTACTCCTTCTATTTCTGGTACTGATTTAGCAAAGAGTTTAGAGAACCACTTACGTACTTATGCTGGTAATTTTGTTGAGATAAAAGAAAATGTCTTGGTAAAATCTGTAAGGAAAGAGGGTGATAAAATTTTTTCTGTTGAACTAGATTCTGGTGAAACTGCTGAAGCTAGTGCCGTGTTAATAGCGACAGGGTCAAAAAGGCGACGTTTGAGCATGGAAGGAGCTGACGAGTTTGAACATAAGGGTTTAACCTATTGTGCTTCTTGCGATGGTCCTATGTTCTCAGGACAAAATGTGGCTGTTATCGGTGGTGGTAATGCGGCTTTTGAAACTGCTGCCCAACTACTCGCCTATGCCAAAAGTGTTACTCTCCTACAACACAGTGATAAATATAAAGCAGATCCAGTAACTGTAAAGAAAGTATTGTCTCACGAAAACATGACTGGTCTACTTAATGCTGAAACTATCCGTATCACTGGCGACAAATTTGTGACCGGCCTAGATTACAAAGACCATACTGGAGCAGAGCAACACTTAGACGTAGCTGGTATATTCGTAGAAATCGGTATGCTACCAAATACTGAATCAGTCGTAGGTACCGTAGAATTAGACGACTATAATAGAATAGTTATTGACCCTTGGACACAAAAAACTTCTGTTCCAGGTATTTGGGCAGCTGGCGACTGTACTAATATTCATTATCACCAAAATAACATTTCTGCTGGTGATGGAGTAAGAGCTTTAGAGGATATTTATATTCACCTAAAAACTAAATAGTAAAACTGTAACTCCAACGGCAAAAGTGCCGACAGTATGACTGAGTCATGCTGTCGGCACTTTTCTTTCCAAACCTGAGCAAATCAGTGGATAAACTCTGTATAACAGAGGTATAACTCAATGATAAAAACTGAATAAATGATTATAAGACAAACAATGAACCGACATAGAAAGCTATAAATGCCGCTACCCCACCAACCAGAATAACTTCGATCAATGATTTCCATAATTGAGTACCGACAATTTTCCACTTCATAAGGCCGAGCGCTACTAAGGCCAAGAATGTTCCGATAATAGAATATTTAAACATTTCTGATGAAGAAATGTCTTGAAGAAAAATAAAAGGTAACAAAGGTACCGAGCCAAAAACTAAAAAAGAAGAGAAGGTAGTAAAACCAGATAAAGCAGCTTTTTCTTCACGCACATCTGGCATACCGTGTTCATTATTCATCATAAAATCTACCCAGTAATCTTCATTGGTCCGATAAATATTGGCCAGAGTTTCTGCTTGTTCGACACTAAAACCCTTATCTTTCATGATTATTACTGTTTCTAAGTATTCATTTTCTGGTTTGTTACGGATTTCTAGCTGTTCTTTAACTCTGGTAGCATTGTACAAATCCTTATCTGATCGAACTGACAAAAAATTTCCCAAACCCATCGAGACTCCATCAGCAAAAAGGTTTGCTAGGCCAAACAATAAAACAACGAGGAAGGAAAGCTGTGTGGTGGTTTCGTTAGAAAGAGCCGCTCCTGAGAAACCTGCTACCACTGCAAAAGTAGTTATTACTCCATCAATCCCTCCGTAAATAATTTCTTTAAAATAATCTGCTAAGTGTGAACGATTATGCTCTTTGACTATTTCGGCACTCGAATTCTGATTATCATTAGTATTTATACTCATCTTCGAATTATAACAAGAATAGCTATTTCTTTGTAATAGGTTGATTCTGGGTATTTTTACTTTTCCCCAGAGGTCTGCTACTGTTAAGGTATTAACAGTTTATGAATATGAATATGAAAACACTACTACTTACTATTGGTTTGATAGCAGTTTTGGGGATTGGTTACTGGTTTATCTTTATTAATAATGATGACACACCAAATGTCACTTATAATGAAGAAGCTTTCACATTCGTGTCTGACGACGATAGAGAATTCTCTGTTCGTTTCAGTGAGGATGGCGGTTATGCCAGACTAAATCTAAATGACCAGGAATACGATTTGCAAGTAGCAACCTCTGGTTCTGGTGCCAAGTACGCTAACAAAGATGAGTCTGTTATCTATTGGGAACACCAAGGGACAGCCATGGTAGAAATTAACGGTAACGAAATATTTTCTGGAGCTACCCTAAAGTCTAATGAGGCAGATAAGCGAGAGGAAGCTTCTACAAATCCTCTCTTTAACACCTCATGGCAATGGAAAGAAACTCTTTATAACAATGATGATGTGGTAAAACCTAATATACCAGACTCATTTGTTTTAACCTTTGCTGAAGAAGATCGTTTCTCTGCTACTACCGACTGTAACAATATGTTCGGCAATTATGAAATAGTAAACAGCCAAATAAAATTTGGTCAAATTGCTTCTACTAAAATGGCTTGTCCTGATATAGAATCGCAAGAAATTGTCTTCGCTGAAATGCTAGAAGCAGCAGATGGTTATCTTATTACCGCCGAAGGTGACTTAGCACTAACCCTCAAGCTCGACACTGGAAGCATGATCTTCACTCCAGTAACTGAATAAAGAAAAGTGAGCATAAGAAAAACCGCCCCTAAAACGGGCGGTTTCTTGTTCGCGACATTGGCACTGGTTAAGCTGCTCGAAAATACTCATCTTCAGCTTCACCTTCTTGATAACCCATCTTCTCCCAGAAACCTCGCGCTGTATCGAGTACGTTGCTGGCAATGACCTCAAGTCCATTATCATCCGCATATTCGTGAATAGCAGCAATAATCTGACGACCAAGGCCAGTATTGCCACGCACATCTATGCTGCGGATTTGAAAGACATCGTCTTCCAAGGTAAAGGTGAGAGTAAAACCATCAGCCTCTACCTCATACGTACCTTCTACGTATTCAACTGGTAGGTATTCTCCAGTTCTTTCAGAAAGCTCGTTTATAAACTCGCGGAGTTCTTCGTGCATTATCTCTGCCTGCCCTGATTCATATCCTTCCATGCGGAAGAATATAACATAAAATTACCTTTTGGTAACTATTTCTTCTTTTCTAAGTTACGATGCGGACAGCCCGGCCAGCAACAAGGACGCTTTTTACCTTTACGTAAATCCTCACACAACCTAGTGAGATGCTTTTCTCTAGTCTCTGCTTTCTTTACAATTGTCACCCAACAAATCCACTCGTTGCGGGCCAAAGGTGTTAAATTATTCCACAGTTCCAGAATATCAAGGTTAGCTTGAAGTAATAAGCGCAAATCTTTAGGCACTATATGGACTACACCTGATTTGATTATCTTTTTGGTCATTGTAATAAGTTTAGCAAATCAATTTTATTTACAATATAAAAACCTTTCATTCGAATGAAAGATTTTTAGTCAAAAAGTTAATTCTGTTGTCTTTCAGTATTTATTTTTGTTTAAAAAATATTAAAAAGGTCAAAAGTTCCTAAGCAAAGAGAGAAATCGTCCCCGAAGTTCTAAGTACTTTAGTTCATTTCATTCCTAAAGATACTAAGACTTCTGGACGGCGGCTCGTATTTCTCACAGGCTCGAAATATACTGCGCCGCTTCGATTCCCCGCCGCAGGCAACACAAGTTGCCTGCTTGGGATCACAGCGAGATATACAAACAAAAACAACAGCTTGCGCTGTTGTTTTTGTGTATATCTTACGCTGTGATCCCACGGGGAATCGAACCCCGATTTCCAGGATGAAAACCTGACGTCCTAACCGTTAGACGATGGGACCAAAATGGTCATAATTGTTACAGGTTCGATTCAAGAATCGGCCACTAGTCACTAAGTATAATTGTTCACTTCATTCCAATTTTACTAAGTGCTTGCGGTCCCATCTCGCTGTCGTGCTCGTTACCTGCGCGCGACATGCTTCGACCCTGAAATCTGTACACAAGCAAAGCAGTTTGCTTGTTACAATGCTATAGCATTGTACAGATTTCAGCCCCGATTTCCAGGATGAACACTTCCGTCCGTGCCCGCTAGACGATGGAACCAAATTTTTAGGAAGCGTTGGCGACCATAAAAATGGAAATACTCCGTTAGTAGATCTAAACACAACCCGCTTACAGATAACCGCAAACGTGGCCAAAATAATACCAAAAAAACCAGAAATTGCCAGTCCAAACTAATCTTTCCAGTCTTCTATGATTAGTTTCTCTCCCCTCTTGGTTACTACTACTTTTTGTTTATTTCGCCATCGCAATTCTCGCACTAGCTCAATCGGTAAGGTGACAGAAATACTGTTACCTCGTCCGGTCTTGGTGAGCTTTCTAATATTACGATTTTCTAACTTTCTTCTTGCCATACTTGTACATTATAACTCTTGGATTAACTCCGGAGTTAATCCAAGAGTTAATTACTGACAGCTCCACAAACCTATACCATTTTCTTTAGCCAGACTTTCAGACTGTTGATAAACTGGCTGCCGACCATAAGCTATTCCTTTAAAAGTATATTCCTTAGCATAACCACCTTCTATCATAACCTGACCAAAATCCGCACCATCAGCTAATTGAACATAAGCTAATAATCTACCATAGGCATCAAATGTGTCTTGAGTAGAATCAGTCAATAAGGTGACAGATGAACCAGAAAGGAGTTTCTTAGCCTGAGCAGTAGCTTCTGCACTGTAACATTCTGCCCCAGAATCAGATTTCTCTGGAGTATCTATCCCTAACACCCGGATGGTAAACATTTCTGTACCATCACCAGCGTTGAAAGTATCACCGTCGATCACATTATCGACGACGTAAGTACCTACTACCTGTCCAACTTTTATTAGAGAATGCTCCTCGTCTTTACTATCTTCCGCAGCAGATTCATTATCTATCATCATTTCTGACGAAGAATCATCGGTTACATTATTTTCGTCCTTATCATTTGTTTGATTTAATAACAAATAACTCCAACTAGCCACAGAAAAGACTGCGACTAATAACATTATTAGAATAATTCTTTTCATAGGTTTATTGTACAACAAATAATCGAGCTAAGCTTATGCTAATATGATTTTATCGCTAAGGTTTTGTTTAGGTTAATCATTCTTTAACTATCTAAAAAAGATAAAATTATGATAAAAGTGAAACGTATTTACGAAGATCCAGCCACTACTGACGGACAAAGAATCCTGGTTGACCGATTGTGGCCGCGTGGTATTAAAAAGGAAACGGCAAAAATCGATCTGTGGGCCAAAGACCTAACCCCACCACACGAACTTATCAGCTGGTTTCATGAAGACAAAGATAATAGATTTAAAGAATTTGAAAAGAAATATCGAACATATTTGAAAGACAACAAAAACAAAGCCTCAGACATCATAGATAAAAGAAAAAAAATTACTCTTGTTACCGCTGTTAAGGATAGAGACCACTCTCACATCCCCACTCTCTTAAAATTCCTACAATCCTTGTAACCACTCCTCCCACTATTCCTTAGTCAGACTAAGGTATAAACAAAAAGGTTTAATAATGGCCATATTGTATTAACAAATATTCCTTAGTCTGACTAAGGAATATAAATTTTGCTTGAGATTATCTACTCCACCGTCACACTTTTAGCAAGGTTGCGGGGTCGGTCAACATTCAAACCCTTCTCTACTCCTATATAATAGGCTAATAAGTGTAGCGGGATAGTTGAAACAATTGGCTGCAGTATAGGGTGAACCTTCGGTAGATAAATAACATCATCTGCCAGCTTATTTATCATACTGTCTCCCTCGGTTGCTAAGGCCAATACCGGAGCCTGACGAGCCTTCACCTCCTCTATGTTGGAGATCATTTTTTCATAAACGTCGTCTTGGGGAGCTAGAGCTATAACAGCAAAATCTTTATCCAACATAGCGATGGGTCCGTGCTTAAGCTCACCACCAGCATAGGCTTCGGCATGGATGTATGTCACCTCTTTAAGTTTTAAAGAACCTTCAGCGGCCACCGGTTTGTGTAGTTTCCGTCCGATAAATATTGCGTTACTAAAACCAGCGTATTTTTTAGCAACATTCTCAATATGACTACTGTCGGCCAGCATTTGTGTCAAAACCTCCGGCAAAGTTTCTAACCCTTCTATTATTTCCTGTCCTTCTTCTTTGCTTAGACCCCGTTTACGACCTATCAAAACCGACAACATAACCATTACAGTTAATTGCGAAATGAAAGCTTTGGTCGAAGCCACTGCTATCTCTGGCCGGGCGTGATTATAGACTCCTGCTTCTGTTTCTCGCGCAATGGTCGAACCAACTGTATTTACAACACCCAGTGTCAAAAGACCCATTTTTTTACCCTCTCGCACCGAGGCAAGTGTATCGGCTGTCTCACCAGATTGCGAGATAGCCAAAAGAGCACCGTTTTTTTCTTTATGTTTTTTCTTGTAACGATACTCACTAGCCAACTCCACTTCTATCGGTAACTTGGCGTATTCTTCTAACATATAGCGACCAACTTCCCCTGCATAAAAAGCCGAGCCGCAGCCGACTATTTGCAAACGATCGATTGCTAACAATTTATCAAGTACAGTTTCTAGTCCTCCTAACTTAACCTTACCTTCACTGGCAACTAATCGTCCCCGAATTGTGTTCTTGATGACTTCCGGCGCTTCATGGATTTCTTTGAGCATAAAGTGCTCAAAACCTTGCTTCTGGACAGCTTCGACATCCCATTCAATAGTCTCTGGTAACTTGTTGTTATTTTCACCATTTTCAGAGATTATCTCGTAACCATCTTTGTTTATTATCGCCATCTCTCCATCGTCTAAGTAAATAACTTCCTTCGTATGTATTAGCAAAGATGACGGGTCAGACGAAACAAAATAGCCGTCAGAACTAACACCCAACACTATCGGACTCCCCATTCGAGCCACTACTATTTCTTGAGGATTAGCTTCACTCATAACAGCCAAACCATAAGTGCCTCGAACTAGCTCTAATGCCTTACTTACAGCTTCTTTAAGATCATTTAAATATAAGGAACCTATTAGCTTTGCCAACACTTCTGTATCAGTATCACTTTCAAAGCTATGACCTTGGGTTTTTAAATCAGCTTTTAATTCTTGGTAGTTTTCAACGATTCCGTTATGGACCAACCAAATCTGGCCAGCGGAGTCGTGATGAGGATGGGCATTTGTTTCTGTTGGTGCGCCATGAGTAGCCCAACGCGTATGCGAAATACCTGAATTCCCAACAATTTCTTCTTTAATCAGAGCGACCAAATTATCTACTGGACCGGTTGCCTTGATTGCGCCCCAGTGTGGTACGTATATTCCGGCTGAATCATAACCTCTATATTCTAGGGTTCGCAGGCCTTCTAAAAGAATTGGAACTGCTTGTTTTTCGCCAACGTAACCAAAAATTCCACACATAGAGTTTTATCTTATTAAATAGTATACTTTTTAAAACTAAAGCTAATCGAAATAAGTTGCTTCACCATCTCAAGTTAGAGACCAGGTCTCTAACTTTAAATAGAGTTGCTTAATTTGTATATTTGTTGCATAATGTTGCTGGTCTGATAGAGACGATTGCGCTACCTTTTGGTAGTGAGGAAAGTCCGAACACAGGCATGATTTATCATGCAGACAGGTAGCGGGTAACCCCCGTCGTGAGTAATCACCGAGGTGCGAACAGAAACGGCCAATGCGAAAGCAAAGGACATCCATTTATGGATGAGGTCTTGGGTAACCAAGAAATGAAACGGCTAAATCCTTACCCCTGTGCAAGGCCGTGCCCAGCCGTACTTTTTGCATATACAAACGAAAACATCAAATTCACCTTGTGTGTTAGAGATAGATTCCATTATGGTATGCAAAAAGTACGGCTGGGAGAGCCGCTCGAGCTAGTTGGTAACAACTAGCCTAGATAAATAATCGTCATCGCTCTGCGAAACAGAATTCGGCTTACTATATCAGTCCAACAAAATGACCCGACTCGCCTTACGGCGAGTCGGGTCATTTTATATCTCATTTATCACCTAAGTGATAAATAAAAAGTATTATTACAGAGATGTATTAATATCTTCTTCATCAGATACTTCTACAGTTCCCATATCATCTACCACTACTGGTTCCTCAGATGAAGTAGCCGGTGTCTCACCCATATCAACTGAGCTCATCGGCATATCTGAAACCTCTTCCTTTTTCTTACCAAAAAGTCCGAAAAACATACTGCATATTATTATCCTATAAACGTTGTTATTGTATCATATCTCCTCCAAGCAAAACTATAGTATAGTGATATTAATATGAACCCTGAAAGAGCCGCCATCAATTCGCTAGATAATAGAAAAAGGATTGACGAGATAAAAGAAACTGCCCAATTACTACTACCCACTTATGGGAAGATTGCTGAGATTATGGAAAAAATCTCTATCCATCCAGAAAATTTTGAAAACCTATACGGAGCAGAAACAATTCAAGCTGACAGGCAATACGTAGCAAGAATGAAAGAAAAGTTTAAACAAGAGGACGACGAAGCTGGACCTAACGGTTTAACCAAAGGTGATATTAGAAAAATAGCCGAAATTCTAGAGTTTCAAATTATACGTGGCATAAACCAAGGACTATGGTTACCTGGCTGTACTGCCACCAAAACTACTGAGTATGACGACATACGACACGGAGTCGATCTTGTATTAACCTACGAGAAAGATTTACGAATAGAAAATATGGGTATTGGAGTCGACGTATCTTTCTCTCACAATCTACAAAATAAGTTTCAAAGAATAAAAGACGAGATTGATAGCTATGATGCAACGAAAGATGGTCAACTAGGTGTGGTGAAGTATTTTCACCAACGAAAAACTGGATTCCGAGGGGAACTAAGTAATCTGCCCCGAGTCGTTATAGCTCTTGATATTGGTGTTATGAAGGATCTAGCTCGAGCAAAGGAAGGTGGTAAAGATCATATGGCTAGACATTCGATTTTATCCGAGATGGAGATGCAATTAGCTGTTTTTGCCGACTATGCACAAAAACAAAACCCCGCTTGTTTAGACCATATAATGAGAGCACAAAACTTTGTGCGAGGATTGATTAACGAACTCAACACTAAAGAAATCTTGCAAAATTCTCAATACGAAAAAAATTTTAAAATTCAAGAGGCCGTTGAAAAAGGACTTTCTCTATTCCGCTAAATATAGACTTTTGTATTTCTATACACACGTCAAAACTGGTTAACCAAGTGTGACGTATTTGATGATTATTGACAAGTCGTACTTCTGAAATTATCATTTATAAATGAAATCAAAATGGTCGGATTTAAAACCTGAAGCAATAAAATTACGAAGGAAAGGATTCTCTATCGCAGCTGTGGAAAAAACACTTGGTATCCCTCGTTCTACATTAAGCGGATGGTTTAAAGATATTCATCTCACTCCAGAACAAAAAGCTATCCTAGATCAAAATTGGAGAAATGGACTTGTGAAAGCGAGGAAAGGTGCTGTTAAGTGGCATAACCAGCAAAAAGAAGCTCGACTTCAAAAAGCACAAGACGATGCTAATTCTATTGTTAATAAAATTGATACTACCAACAAAGAAACTCTTGAGTTAGCGTTGGCTGTTTTATATCTTGCAGAAGGTTCGAAAAAGAATATAGAAACTGCACTGGGAAGCTCCGATTCTATTACTCTACGTTTTTTCTTGACTGCGTTAGAAACATTGTTTGACTTCAATAGAAATTCTGTTCGGTGTGAACTTTATCTCCGTGCAGACCAAAACCCTGAGGAACTTAAAAAATATTGGGCCAAAGAACTTTCTATACCTTTAGTAAACTTTAAACAAATTAGTGTCGATAAACGGAGCTTGGGTAAAGAAACTTATGATTACTATAAGGGAGTTTGTAGCCTTCGTTGCGGCAATGTAGCTATCCGTAGACGCTTGGTCTATGTTGCAGAGAAATATTTTGCTATAATCGG
Organism: uncultured Candidatus Saccharibacteria bacterium; assembly: GCA_964611205.1. Classification (GTDB taxonomy): domain Bacteria; phylum Patescibacteriota; class Minisyncoccia; order Phycocordibacterales; family UBA918; genus OLB19. Next base: position 132,820 of record CAZSZB010000002.1, read on the forward strand.
CGGGGAGTAATGCGCGATTAGCTCAGTGGTAGAGCGCTCCGTTGACATCGGAGAGGTCGAAAGTTCAATTCTTTCATCGCGCACAAATCATAAATATGGAACAACCACTTAAAGACATTGTTATTATCTACCACGCGGATTGTCGTGATGGTTTTGGGGCGGCTTATGCAGCTTGGAAAAAATTTGGCGATAATGCTTCCTATATACCAAGCAGGGCGGGTGACGAAGAGCTCCCCGATGGCCTTACAAATAAAGAAATCTATATTGTTGACTATTCTTATAAAAAAGAAACATTGCAACAGCTTTTGGATACAAACAAATCCGTAGTTGTTATTGATCACCACCAAACAGCCCGAGAAGCAGTCGAGAGCTTTAGCCAAAACATTTTTGACAACGACCATTCAGGAGCCGTGCTAGCTTGGCAGTACTTCCACCCTGACACAACTATACCTCCGCTCCTTGAATATGTAGAAGACCATGATTTATGGCGCTTTGCCCTACCAGAAAACCGGGAGTTTAATGTCGCCCTAGGAGAGTACCCGATGACTTTTGAAAGCTGGGATAAGCTCATCGCAGATTTAAAGAACACCGACAATCTTATCAATTTTATTGCCAAAGGTTCCCTCTTAGCCAAGTTTGAAGATAAGTTAGTCGCTCGACTTATGATGTACAAAGAACGAGTACTTTTTGAAGGATACGAAGTCTGGGCTATCAACGCTTCACGAATCTACCGTTCTATTCTCGGAAACCAGCTAGCTGAACTGAACTTAGCAGAAGAACAAGAACCGATTGGTATAGTGTATTATCACGGCAATGGCGGGGTAAATATTTCGTTGCGCAGCATCGGAGAAACAGACGTAGCAGCCATCGCTGAGAAATACGGTGGTGGCGGACATAAGAACGCCGCCGGTATCGAGGTAGCGAATTTCTCAGAGCTCCCTTTTACCTTTCTCTCTTAAAATTACCAAACTAATCCCCACCCTCTACCTAAGAAAAGCCTTTACTTTTCTTAGATAATTGCTAATATGAAAAAGTTCGCAGGAGGATATTGGACGAAAGAGTCGCGGCCGCGACCACAAACCAGAATCCTCACGGAAGACGCTGTGTTGAGCATCGCTATAGCCCATCCCCTTGGGCGAACCCCCTGCTCTCTCGGTTACTGATCCTTTTTGGGTCGGTGCTATGGTCATAAATCCGTGGAGAATCCTCCTGCGAACACCAAAGACCCTGTCTAGTGCATGGTCTTTTTTTTATTTATTGTTATAGTAACCGGATGAAAATTCTCGCTATCGAAACCAGTTGCGACGAGACAGCTATCAGTATTATAGAAGCTACCGGCGACTTCCCTGATGCTACCTACGAAGTGCTTGGCAACGCTCTTCATTCCCAAATAGCTATCCACGTTGAATACGGTGGAGTTTTTCCAGCCTTAGCTAAACGTGAACACGCCAAAAAATTGGTTCCGATGTTGACACAAGCCCTGAGTGAGGCGGAACTACTAGAAGAAGGCGATCATAACCTCACAAACGAGCAAACCGAGAAAATCAGTACCATACTCTACCGCGAACCAGACCTCAGTGAGACAATGTTGGAGTTTTTTAATAAATACGAACAACCTGAATTTGACTTAATCGCTGTTACCTCGGGACCAGGTCTTGAGCCAGCTTTGTGGGTTGGAGTGAATTTTGCCAAAACCTTAGCTGCTATCTGGAACACGCCGGTCGTGCCCGTAAACCATATGGAAGGTCATATTTTAGCCTCTATTTTCGACATCGAACGTGATGATCAGTTAGCAGAAATAAGCTTGCCGGCCATTTCTTTATTGATTTCTGGTGGGCACACTGAACTAATTTTAATGAACGAATGGGGTCATTATGAAAAAATCGGGCAAACCCTAGATGACGCTGTTGGCGAAGCTTATGATAAGGTAGCTCGGATGATGGATATTCCTTATCCAGGCGGACCAGAAATCGGTCGCTTAGCTGGATTAGCAAGACAACAAAAGCTACCTACCTACGCCGATCTTCCTCGTCCGATGTTGAACTCAGATGATTTAAACTTCTCTTTCTCAGGCCTAAAAACAGCCGTTCGGTACAAAGTTGCTGACCAAGTATTAACTGGAGAGGAAAAACAAGCTTTAGCTAGAGATTTTGAAGACGCTGTGACGGAAGTGTTACTTAAAAAAGCCGCACGGGCTCTAACTGAATATGGTGCAAAAACCTTCATTGTTGGAGGTGGAGTAAGTGCCAACCAACATCTGCGTCAAAGTTTTAATGCAAAACTACTTGAAAGTCATCCAGACGTAACAGTCTATTTTCCTCACAGAGCTATGTCGACTGATAACTCAGTAATGATAGCTTTAGCTGGACACGCTCGGGCAGCGGGTGCTTTAGCACCCGCTGCCGGCCAACTAATCAAAGCCGACGGTAACCGATCCCTAGCTACCGAATAAACGTCAAGGATTTATTCTGAATATCTTAATCCAAAATCAGCAACAATAAAGAAGCAATTGCTATCCCGAAAAACGGCCACCAAACACACGGAAATCCGAAAAATAGTGAGGTGAGAGTGAATAACAGTGCCCAAGCACCGAAATAGATATTCCTCGAGCGAGAATCCCAAAAAGTTTGGCTAATATAGTGAGCTCGATAATCATAAGCTGTCATAACTACCCAAGCAAAAAGGAATACGTACCAAATATAGCCAATTATATTCAACCAATAAGATACCAGCAGAAGAACCGTATAGACAGCAGAGAAAATTAATTGCCGGTTGAAAAATGGTCTAAATTCAGAATGTTCGCGATTCAGACGATCAGCCAATACACTCCACGTCAGAGAAATAAATATTAAAATCAGTAGCCATATCAGAGTACACACACCCGTCTCTGAGAGCGGAGAATCATCCAACCAGTCAGTTATTCCTTTAACCATACCGTCTACTTTACCTTCATCAGTAGTCTCGGTGTCGGTATTTGTTGCTGCTCCTAACACCGCTCCAGCCGGCAAGGTAGAACCAAAACCATCTCCACTACCTGCGAAGAAATTTGTACTAGCTCCCGCCACTGCACCTCCTGGAATAATAAAACGCAAAGCTTTACCAACACTAAAATCATCATCAGTATCTTCCCTGCTAGCTGGTCGACATTCATAAGTACCAGACTCTCCCACCGTGACTATCACTATATGTTCTTCACTATCATTCTCCCGCTCAGCTACAGCAAACTCATAACCAAAGTATGGTTCGGTTGGATTAAGGTCAAAAGGTCCGTTGGCAAGATTTCCACAAACCAAATAGGTGGTAGCTCCTCTATTAGTCTGCCAAGCAATAGTAGCACTGCTGTCTAAAGGATTTACCGCTACAACTGTTTCGTTAAACAGTCTAAAATTACTTGTTCCGCCACCTCCTGTACCACCGCCACCACCGCCTGGAGGTGTTGTAATCGTCGTGGTAGAGGTATCTCCATCATCACAAAGTACGCTACCGCCAGAAAAACCAACACACAAACCGAAGCCCATAGTTTTAACCTGATAACTATTATCTGTGGCAGTATCCAGAGAAGCCGTGAAATTATAAGTGCGCGACTGTCCAGCTGATAGAGTTCCTAAAGGAATAGCTGGCCCAGAAAATAAGCTAGCAAAATAATCGTTGTAGTAATTACTGGTCGGACCATCGACTTCTAAACGCATAACAGCTGCTAAACCATCGGAGTATTCGTCTTTAGTATCAAAGTAAACAGACTCATTATTTGGACCATTGTTAACGACAGTAACGGTACGTGAGGTACTGAGACCAGGCGCAACATTTACATCATAAAAAAGAGGGTCGTTTTGGAAACTCACATTCAATCCAGCCGCGTTAGCGATGGTTGTGAGACCAAAAAGTAATAAGAATAAAGTGCTGTAGATAACTATCTTTGGTTGTAGGAGAATCTTTATCATAATCTTATTCTGTCTCATTATTATCTTCCTTAATCACACCCTCTTCCGGCTTAATTTCTGGAGTTGAGACAGGTACTTTTTCAGCTGGTGGTTTTGTTTCAGCAGCAGCAGTTTCTGAAGGATTACTTTCCGTGGAAGAACCGTCATCTTTGTCGGTATTTTTATCAGAATTAGATGAACCTTCAGGACTGACATCTCCATCATTAGTTTTTTCATCTTTAAAGACCGGGTCGGTGGTGGTGGAAATGTCACCATTATCTTTGATATCTTCGGCAGAATCATTGATGATGTCGTCGGTTGTAGTGGCAGTAGTTGTAGCTACTGCGGTAGAAGGCTGTGTAGTCGTCGCTGTAGTTGAAGTACCAGTATCACTCGCCTTCTTGGTAGATGTAGCGGTAGAAGTGCCGTTATCAGCCTCCAAGAACTTAAATTTCGGCTCTCCAGCCTCACCTAGATGTTCAACCTCTCTTCCTAACACAGCGTCGATATCAGCCTGACTCCAGCCTGCAGTCTCCAACTCCTCACGAGTAGCGGTATTAGGTGTGCCAGGGGTTGGAACCGGATCTACCCACACCGAACCATCCGGGATACGAGCAATAGATTTGCCTTTTGGAGTTAATGTATAGGTATAAGAATCAAGCAAAGTACTAGATGTGTTATAGAGAGTTACCGTATCGCCACTATCATTTAGCCGACTGCTCACACAAAATTCTATAAGCAAACGGCCACCGGCTGGTATATTAGTACTAGCGGCGTTATACGGTCGGGCAAAGCCAATTTTTGAGTTAGATTGGCAGGTGTTTGATAGTGAAATTATATGTAGTTGCTCACTACTACTACCTGCAGTCTCTCCAATACTCCACCCTTCAACATCTATCGAAGTCTCCGTTCCGTTATACAATTCGACCCATTCTCTTTCCAGAGGAGCGGATAAGCTATTATCAGGGTTAGGGTAAATCTCATTTAACACCACGTTGCTAGTAGTTTGGGGACCAACAGCTTCCGTTGCTGTCACAGTCATACTGAAAGTTGTAGTAGCCGTAAAACCACCTGACACATCATCACTAAACTCATTCTGCCAAGCTGTTACATTCACCACAAAATCACAGGTTTCATTTTGCACCGCTGAAAAAGAAGAAGTGGCGTTAATCGCAACCGACCAAGTACCGCCCGTGGTCGAAGTAGCCAAAAGTGAGTTAGCGAAACCGTCGTAGACTACCGTTCCTTTGGTAACCGTCATAGCTAAATTATTCCAAAAACCAGCTTTACAATTGGTTGGTACAGCTTCTATTCGATACTGCTCGTTCACTGAGCCAGTGTTGGTTGTATTGAAAGTAAAATTATCACCGAATGAAGAAGAAATAGCCAAGTTGGACTTATCTGGATTAGCAGTAATAGACAAAGTACCAGCTGAGAAGTTATTCGTCGTCGCTTCGGCTGGGGCGGTGAAGTAAGCCGCGGCTGGAACAAAACCAACACCAAAGAAAAACATCAAGAAAGCTATCATCATAGCCATTTTTCCTACCCTAATTTGTTGGTTTATTTTATTCATACATCATCTGCGATGTTTGTTTCCTCCTCGATTGCTATTTGTTGTCTGCGCAACTCAGCCCTGATTTTTCCGATTTGTTCATGAATAATCAAAACTGCCGGAATACCAATCAAAAGCAAAAATCCGATTGGTTGGCGAAAAAAACTTAGTACGTAACCTAGATATGGTAGATGTCCCCACATTTTGCCAGAAATTTCAGCTGGGAAAACTGGGTTTGTGTCGACAGCATCGTTAGCGTCACCTTGAGTGAGAAAAACCTCTTTCCCTTCTTCGATTCTCTCCTCGACAATGCGGTGCGTTGTTACCTCTTCTTCGCCAGAGCGTTGGAAGGTCACCACGTCACCAACCGTGTAGCTAACAGCTGAGGAAATAAAAATAACTGAACCGGTAGGGATAGTTGGCTCCATCGAGCCACTTTCCACTATTTTCATTTGGTACGGTACAAATGGCAACATCATCCCCATGAGCAATAAGGCAACAGCTAAAAAAGCAACCATTGTCGTATAACCAATTAAAGTACTAGCTTTTTTCAACATAACAACAGGCGTTTTTTCACGCCCCACCCCATATTCCAACTAAAGTTGGTTGGAATATGAATGGGGTGTCAAATTACTAGATTTGGTTCAGTGTGAACGTTAGTTTAGTAGTTAGACCAGCTCCTTGGAAGTTATTTCCAGTTGTTGGGCCATCAAGTTGAACGCCCATAACTAGCTGCTTTTGCTCGCCAGCATTAAGACCTGGAGTTGCACCAACGATTGGTGTCAAACGCAAGTCTTGCATGTCAGCGTAGCCGTTGCTGTTTTGGTCAGTTCCACCAATAAGTCCAGAGATTGGACCACCGGCGAAATTAGTTGTATTTACTGATGGACCATCAGTTGCATAATTATCTGATGGATCGAAATCTCCCCACCAGTTGTTTGTTGCATTTACTGCTACTCCACTAGCTGTTCGATGAGCTACTCCATTAGCAGCCAGAAGATTGTTGTACTGAACCTTAATATTAGCGCCCAGATTACCTTCTATTTTTACTGCGTTTGAATCATTCTCAACCTTATGATTTACAAGATTGTAAATATCATTGTAAGTAACTAGAGCAGATGAAGTCAGACCTTCAAGCCCAACTGCAGTTGACCAGAGACCATCAAGATCATAAATCGAGTTGTTTTTAACCACTAGATTGGTCACCCCACCTTTCACATTAGTTAGAATACCATATGCTCCTGTACCACTTACACCCACACCTGGAGCACCACTCACATATGGTGCACCTGATGCTTGTACAGTATGAATGATATTATTTACAATCATCACATTATTCAACGGAATAGTAGAGTTACTTGTATCACCAAGATAGATTCCTTTTGCAGAAGTGCTAGATCCTTTAACTAAGGTTGTATTACCAATGTTGTAGATACGGTTGCCATTTATAGAGTATCCAGTTCCTCCAGATGCTCCGTTTTGTACAGAGATAGCTTGTACAGAACCTGCTGCTAGAGTGGTACCAATATCATGTAGAATATTGTCTGAAATAGTCAAGCCATCTGCCCCGTTAGTAACACTAATACCATATCCTGCAGACGGATTTGTTAAATTAAGACCTCGAACAGTCACTCCATTAGCTGTAATATCAATTTGACCGGTAATTTTAGCGGCATTAACTCCATTCGGGTCATGTAAAGCTACTAACGTTACATTTGGTACATTCATAGCGAGAGTACCTGGAGTATATGTACCAGAATCAACACAAACAATAGAACCCGCAGTAGCTGCTCCCACTACAGTTACCAAGTTGCCTGGAGTGGCGGTTACAGTACATCCTGTTGGTTCTGCATATTCTCCAATAGTCGCACCTGCTCCACCTTTGAGTAGGTTTGAACCATCGAAAGTCAGCTTTGTGATACGAACTTGTTTTTCGTAACCACCAACAGTTTCAGTATTCGCTGCAGCAATGCCGAGCTTCATACCGTCTACTGTACCAGTGTTCTTAAGCCACACACTTGACTCGTCAGGAGTTCCTCCTGGAGCCATTGCAGCGAAATTCCACGGTGCTACTTGAGTATCAAGCCAACCACCAGTTGGTGAATTTGAACCAGAGTTCATCGCTACTTTTAAGTCTAGAGTACCAGCCGTAAAGACGTTACCAGTAGCCTGCGCAGTATCGCTAAAGAACGCACCTGTTCCGTACACAGCCATTGCTCCAACAAACATAATTATACCGACAGCCAGCATAATCTGTTTGTTCATTATTAATGCCTTTAAATTCATATTTAGATAAATTTTAATTAGTAACTTCACCACCTAAAGAAAACAGTATAAAAACAAAAAGCACGAGGAACACTCGTGCTTTTTGTTTTATTCATATTTTATGATGCCTGTCTCTGCAGTCATGGTTACAAGTCATACTACTCTGATTAGGTAAAGTGTAAAGTTGACAGTTGCAATATCCGTATCCTTATATTGAGTGTTTATATGACCTATATTTTATGCTACTATCGACTTCTAGCTAAAAACATTTTCTATGAGTGACCAGCAAAAAATTCCTGATATTTTTCTCCAGCCGTATAGTCCGGCCGAACATGAAGCTAATATCTATAAACTATGGGAGGAATCGGGTTATTTCAATCCGGATAGTTTACCTGGAGTTGAAGACGGCGAGCGTAGCGAGCCGTTTACCATCGTGATGCCTCCACCCAATGCCAACGCTTCCCTGCACGCTGGACACGCTCTGTTTGTGACCATAGAAGACATTATGATCCGCTTCGAGCGGATGCGGGGTAAAAAAGCCCTTTGGCTACCTGGTTCTGACCATGCCGGCTTTGAAACCCAGGCTGTTTACGAAAAACACCTACAAAAAGAAGGCCGTTCTCGGTTCGATATGACTAATGAAGAATTACGAGCAGAAATCTGGGATTTTGTGCAGACCAACAAAGCCAGCATGGAGAATCAGGTCCGTTCACTGGGCGCTTCTTGTGACTGGAGCCGCGAACTGTTTACCCTCGACGAACGAGTGGTAAAAATCGTCTACAACACCTTCAAGCAGTTAGAGGACGACGGGTTACTTTATCGTGGTTCAAGGACGGTCAACTGGTGCCCAAAACACCAAACCTCTTTCTCTAATCTAGAAATCGTTCACGAAGAAAGAAAAGAACCTTTCTACTACTTCCAATACGGACCGTTTGTCATCGGAACCTCACGACCAGAAACTAAGTTTGGTGATAAATATGTGGTTATGCACCCTGACGACGAGCGTTACGCTAAATATGAACATGGTCAACAAATCGACCTGGAATGGATAAACGGACCGATTACCGCCACTGTTATCAAAGACGAAGCTGGCGACCCCGAACTAGGCTCTGGCGTGATGACCATCACTCCTTGGCACTCGAATATCGACTTTGATATTGCTAAAAGACACAATCTAGATGTCGAGCAGGTAATCGACTGGCGTGGTCGCTTGCTTCCAATAGCTGGTGAATTCGAAGGTATGAACATCAATGAAGCTCGAACCAAAATTGTCGAGAAACTGGCTGAAAAAGGTTTGTTAGTGAAGATTGACGAGGATTATGAACACTCAGTTCCTTGTTGTTATAAATGTAACAAGGAAATAGAACCGCAGGTCAAAGAACAGTGGTTTATAAAAATGGAACCGCTAGCCAACCAAGCCTTGGCTGCTCTAGACGCTAAACGTTTTACCTTCGTCACCAAGAGTGATGAGCGGGTTTTCCGTCATTGGTTAGAAAACATAGAAGACTGGCCGATTGCTAGACAAATTGCTTGGGGTATTCCTATCCCAGCCAAAATCTGTACCAAATGTCACCACGGCATGGTGGATTTGGACGATTCGATTACTAAATGTACAAAATGCCAAGGCGAAGTAATAGCTGATCCAGATACTTTTGACACTTGGTTCTCCTCCGGCCAGTGGCCGCTCGCTACCACCGATTATCCTGATGGTGAAGATTTTAAAAACTATTATCCAACATCAGTGATGGAAACCGGAAAAGATATTATCTTTTTCTGGGTAGCACGAATGATTATGTTAGGTCTCTATCGCACTGATGAAGTACCGTTTAAAAAAATCTACCTCCACGGCATGATTCGTGATAAAAAAGGTTTAAAGATGAGCAAGAGCAAAGGTAATGTGATTGCGCCGAGTGAAATTCAAGAAAAATACGGAACTGATGCCCTGCGCATGGGTCTAATGGTCAACAACGCTCCAGGGACTGATATGAACCTTGATCCCGATAAGGTAAACGCCTACAAGAAGTTTGCTAATAAACTTTGGAATATTACTCGCTTTGTCCTAGATGCTACCAACGACATACCAGAAAATGTTGTCTATACAGTAGCTGACGCTGGGAATATCCAAGACGTGTTGGAGAAACACATCGAGGCTATCACCAAACATATAGTGGACGACCGCTTCGATATTGCTTCAGAGAAGCTCTACCATTTCGTTTGGGATTACTTTGCTAGCGAATTAATCGAAGAATCAAAGCCTCTACTCCAGTCTGAAGATTTAGCAATAAAGACTTCTAGGCAAAGATTGCTGCAAGAATACCTGGTGGCATCCTTAAAACTTCTACACCCATTTATGCCTTTTGTAACAGAAACTATCTGGCAGGAATTACCAACTAATATGAAGGATTGCGATATATTGATGGTAGCTAAGTGGCCTAATTAATACTCACATAAGAAACGGTCGGCAGCGAAGCTGCCGACCGTTTCTTGCTACAATAGATAGATGGAAACTACGCAGTTAGCGATGGCTCTGGTTATTGGTTTTGTCCCCGCTTTATTTTGGTTGTGGTTTTGGCTTAAAGAAGACAAAGAGAGACCGGAGCCATTGCGACTTATTGCTCTTGCCTTTGTAGGTGGAATATTGGTTGTTCCAGTAGCTCTCTTATTACAGAAAGTAGCGATGGATAATTTCCATGGTGATAAACTGCTTTTTATATGGGTAGTTATTGAAGAAACTTTGAAATACGCGGCTGCCCTTCTGCTCATTCTCTGGCGCCGGGCTGTTGATGAACCGATAGATGTCATTATCTATATGATAGCTATTGCTCTTGGTTTTTCCGCTTTAGAAAATACTTTATTCATTTTCAACCCTCTTGCTACCGGTGACATTGTCCACACTACCCTGACCGGATCTTTCCGATTTTTAGGGGCTACTCTGCTACACATATTAGCTTCTGGAACAGTCGGAGCTTTTCTCGCTTTAGCTTTCTACAAAAACCAGAAGACTAAATTCATCTTCGGTACTTTAGGACTTTTTGCAGCTATCGCTCTGCACGCTTTATTCAATTTCTTTATTACTGATGCTGATGGTCAGACTATTTTGGGAGTATTTTTATTTGTTTGGATGGGAATAATTATTCTTCTTTTAATCTTCGAGAAAGTTAAAATAATTGATGCTAAGCATCGTAGTAGTCGAAGGATAAGAAGGCGACATAATTAACAGTCACAGCACATTTATAAAAATAAGAATGTTAGTATAGTAGCAGGATGAAAAAACTATCTTTTTTACAAAGATTGACAGGGTCAATCGATATACCAGATTACGATGAAGTTCTTAATGATGAACATGGTTTTGGTGATGATGATGAGATGTCTGTTAACCGTTATGATGGAGAGGAATCAGAGTGGCCTGACCAAGCGGACTTAGACGAACCGATTGAACAAGAAGGCGAACTCCCTGTCGATATGTACCACACAGGCGAAGAAATCGTCATTAGAGCCTTGGTTGCAGGTGTTACTCCCGGAGACCTGGATATAGCTATAACTCGCGACATGGTTACTATTAAAGGTACTAGACAAGAAATATCAGAAGCTTCTGATGACAACTACTATCATCGAGAACTCTTTTGGGGTTCTTTCTCTCGCACTCTTCTATTACCAGAAGAAATCCTCATTGACGAAGCTGATGCCCAAGAAAAACATGGTTTGCTAGAAATTCGTTTACCGAAGGTAGATAAAGACCGCAGTACTAAACTTAAAGTACGAGTTAGCCCAAAATAGCAAAAATAAACAAACCTCTTTCGAGCCTGCCCGTAAGCAAAACCATTTGCTTACTTCCCAAGCAGTCGAAAACCCGCTCACGCGGGTTTTCTTTGTGCTTGGGAGCAGGCTCG
>CAZSZB010000003.1:0-139908 GCA_964611205.1 uncultured Candidatus Saccharibacteria bacterium
GAATGAGTGTCGTAGTAATAAGCCGACCGCAGGGAGATTTATTACTATGACCGAGTGAGTGAAACTTGTATGGATTACGCAGTGATAACGGAGTATATCCATACAAGAAACGAAAATTACAAAAATGAGTGAGCAAGACACTTGTTTCTGTGACTAAAATAGCGAACTTGCATAGTTTTTCATACAAAAGTAAAAATCCTGGGTTAATCCTGGGATTTTTGCTTTTCTGTAAATATCCTCAAAATCTTCAGGTTCAATATCTGTCCTTTATAAAAGACAGATGTCTTTTATAAAGGACAGAGCTAATATATTAGTCTCTGGTAACGTTTTCTAGATAATTGACATTAGCATATGTTTCTCGTGGCACAATTCTTAAGGCTAAAACATCAACTTGCCAGTCCCCTGCCCACTCATTTTCAGCAAGCCACGTTTCTATTACTTTTTCTATCTGATGTAATTTGAACTTATGTACCAATTCTTCTGGACGCCAGGTTTCATGTGTAACTGACCACTCCAAACTAAGTTTTGTTTCATGTGTAACAGTCTTTACCTCAACAAAATGAATTTTACTTGCTTTACGAGCAATAATATCTATCTCACCAAATTTTTTCTTATAGTTTCTAGCTAAAATATTAAAACCTTGCTGCTCTAGATAAGCACAAGCCAAAGATTCTCCTAGATCACCTATTTTTGTGGTATTTTTCAACTGTTTCGAAAATTCTTGTTCCATGTGTAACTAGAACAAACGTTCCACGTGGAACGTTTGTTACTTAAAAAGGACAATGTAAATTTATAATTACTTATATTTATAGCCATATTTACATTATTGCAGACAAATAATTATTGTCTTTTATCCACATATCCCCTTATTTATCCCCATTCAAAGACAGGCTTATATGTACTTTAGTCCAAAACCAGCCCGATAATTATTAGATGATCTTTGCGAAAAGAGAGGGGAACATCTAATTTAAGCGTAATTATAACTTATTTCCACAAGGTTTCGCTTTATGATGACAAAATACTGATACTGTGATCAATATAAATTGTTACACGTGGTACCAAAAATTCTATTGGTAACAAGATAGAACCTTTTTAAGAGAAATTATAGTTAATGTTACACGAGAAACAGTAGAAATATAGTGGGGAATTTAACAAATGTTATACGTGTAACATTCTTGTGTCTTTTTATTTTGCAAAAGCATCTTCTGACGTCACAAACTCAACGATATACTTGGTGCGGCTAGAGGGAATCGAACCCTCATCTTCACGTTGGCAACGTGGCGTTCTACCACTAAACTATAGCCGCAACTATCTTTTCGGTACCATATTTAATACCATTTTAGGTAATTGGTCAATCCAAACAATCATTTTCTTTTTTAAATACGAGTCTGTCAGTACGACTGTGGCCGTTCCATATGGCAACTTCTTCGATTTATGTCTGCTAGGTAAGATTTGAGTTTTATGATATTTGTTAAAACCAAGATTTTTTGACCAATATCTTTTACATACTTCCTCATCTAAGTCTTCATATAAAAATAATGCTATCGATATACGAGCCTTATCTATCTTACAAATCTGCAATAAAAACTTTAGGAACAGCTGCAGCATTTGAGGGTCAGTATTTGTTATTCTGATGTGATTTTTACTAGCCTTATCACCTTCGCCCCAGTATGCTGCAATAGCTGATACGAATAGAGGATTATGGATATTTTTCTCTAGATCACAAACTGCCTCTTTTTTTGCCTGTTGATAATAAGCCTCTAGTAAGTCCCCTCGAACTTTGTTTAGAAATTCTAAATGTTTCCTCCCATTTACATAGTTTTGTTCAACTAAGGACCGTTTTATATCTTCCGAAAAATCTACTCCTTTAAACCAGTTTGATAATGTACTGACTGACATACCAAGTTTATTATGAATCTCCTTGTAGCTTTTACCTTGTCTTCTTAACTCAAAAGCATCTTCCTTATCTGTTCTCATATATACAGTATCAGTATAACACGGTGATTCACTATCATAATTCCTGATTTATCATTTCTATCCACCTGAGCAATTTTAACTTCATAATCTTACTACCGATAATCGTATTCCCGGTGCCTCCGTGAGTTGATTTTGCTTTAGGGTTAACAAACTGGGTTTTTCCAAACTGAATAGGGGAGAGACCAATTTTTTTAGACCACCAGCGCAGCGTCGTCTCAAGGGGAGTTTTGCCACTAAGCAACAACCAAAAGGTAATATCTGATTTTTTAACTCCCAGGTACTCTACACAAAACTTTATGAACACTCTGTGAGCCTCAAATTTGTTCGTGGTTAGCCTAATACGAGAAGGATCAGAGATATCACCGTTAGTTGAATAAAGGATTAAACCAGCGACAAATAGAGCGTCCTTTTTATAATGTTTGAATTCTGTCTCTGCCAAGCGTTCGTTTTCCAAATAACGACTTTTTCTTTCTATTAAACGGGCTTTATTGAGGAGTTGTAAACGCTTCTTATTATCTCTAACAGCCCGGGTTTTATTCTCTTTGGTGATTGTCTGAGAGAATCTCTGACCAGATAGCCAACTACTGACAGTAGACTTGGATACGTCACAGATTTTAGCAATCTCAGAATACGTGAAGCCCCGCTTACGGAATTCTACTGCTTGTTGATATTTTTCTTCATTCCGAACCATAGTTTGTGTATATTATATACTATATAACATAATTTATTACTCAATACACACAACTTAATTAAGTTCGTAATGAACCAAAGCTATATTCGTTTAATATATTGCAATTTGCGAGCACTAAAGTATGATGTTGACCACCTGCACCCGTAGTGAAATGGATATCATAACTGACTTCGGATCAGTCGTTGGGGGTTCGAGTCCCTCCGGGTGCACAAAGAAAACCGCCTCAAAAGGGCGGTTTTCGACTGCACTCGGAGGTCGCAGCTTTGCGTTAGCAAAGCGTGGCGAGACTCGAAGCCGTTGTCAGCGATTTTGAAGAATGAAAAATCGAGACAACGGATACTGAACATGTAATGTTCGAGTCCCTCCGGGTGCACCTGAAATACAAAATACCGGCCTTGTGCCGGTGTTTTGTATTTTAGGCTGGGACTCGAAGAGCTTTTGCGATAGATTCTGAGCTTTGCGAAAGAATATATCCAAAAGGTGTACAGATTCTGTAAGAATCGAGTCCCTGTAATACTACAACAAAATAAGGACGCTATTATTGCTGTGCCAACTATTTTGACGTAGGAAAAATAGTGACAACCTGTACAGCTCCTGTAAACAAGTTTTCTAAAACTGCATTTATACTTCGGCAAAAACTGAAAATATCTTATAAACTTTGCTACAATTAGCGCAATGATAACAAGGCAAGATGTACCGCTGGAAGTGCAACAAATTTCGAACACTTTAGAGAAAGCTGGTTTTGAAGCCTATTTAATAGGGGGTTGTGTACGAGATTTATTAATCGGAAAAACCCCTAAGGATTGGGATCTGACTACTAATGCCACTCCAGAAGAAATACAAAACCTATTTCCTGAGAGTTATTTAAATAATGATTACGGTACAGTTGGAGTCAAAAATGAAGAAACAACTGATGAAACTTTAGAAATAGTCGAGGTGACACCTTACCGAACAGAGAGCGGTTACTCAGATTCACGTAGACCAGACAAGGTAGAATTCGGAGTTTCGCTCGAAGAAGATTTAAAAAGACGAGATTTTACCGTTAATGCCATTGCTTACAGGCTAACCAATAATGAATTAGTTGATTTATTCTCCGGCATTGATGATATCAAGAAAAAACGACTAAAAACAGTAGGGGATCCGGGAGACAGATTTTCTGAAGACGCGCTACGGATGATTAGAGCAGTTCGTTTGGCGACCGAGCTAAATTTTGCGATTGAAGCTGAAACTATGGTCGCTATCACCAAAAATAGTCAGCTTTTAAGCCGTATTTCTATCGAGCGTATAGCAGAAGAATTTAGCAAAATTATAGATTCTTCTGTCCCTATGCAAGGAATCGTCTTTTTAGAAAAATTAGGCTTGTTGGACTACATTATCCCAGAACTTAAAGAAGGTATTGGTTGTGAGCAGGGTGGTATTCACGCTTTTGACGTCTATGAACACCTGCTTCGGACTTGTCAGGCGGCCGCCGATAAGGGATTTTCAACAGAATTACGTTACGCAGCTTTGCTACACGACATTGCAAAACCAGCCACCAGAAGAACCGGCGGTAAAAATAAACTTTATACATTTTTTGGCCATGAGGTAGTGGGTGCCAAAATGACTAAGAAAATATTGCAAAGATTGAAAATGCCTAAAGAATTTACTGAAAATGTCGTAAATCTGGTGCGCTGGCACATGTTTTTTGCCGATCCAGACGAAATCACACTAGCTGCTGTTCGTCGTACTATCACAAGGATAGGACGGGAGCACATTGACGACCTACTGAACCTACGAGTTTGTGATCGAATTGGTACTGGTCGTCCTAAGGAGCAACCTTTTCGCTTTAGAAAATACAAAGCTATGGTGGATCAAGCTCTTAGAGACCCAATATCTGTAAAAATGTTGAAAATAGATGGGGATAAGATTATGGATATCACTGGGGAAAAGCCTGGTAAAAGACTGGGATATATACTGCATACACTTCTAGAAGAAGTGCTTGAGGATACTGCTAAGAATGACGAAAAGTATCTAGAATCTAGAGTTATTGAATTAATAAAGCTACCTGAGGAAGATCTCAAAAAATTAGCTGAGGCAGGCAAAGAAAAACAGGCAGCTGAGGAAGCAGCCGCCCTAAAAGCCATCGCTAAAGAACATAAGGTGTAAAATAACGACACAAGGGGTCGATTATATGAAGCTATTACTAAAGAAATGCAATTATTATAGTTTTTTTGACCGTTAAGAACGGACAAATTAATATATAAAGCTATTAAAGACGACAAAAGACGCCTAAACGGGCGTCTTTTGTCTAGTTTTGGGGATAACTATTTTTCTCTAAAAAAAGCTTCAATTTAATACTATAGAAAATAAAAAGAGCACGGAATTCGGGAGCTAATCGGTGGTGTTGACGATTGGCTACCGGAGTCCGTGCTCTATGTAGGTTGCGAGCCGATTACGACTTATGTCGCAGTGGTCATCTCGACTGAGATTTCCAAAGTGGGCTCATTTTGTGTCAGCTCATAAGATTAACTTATATATAATGGCGAGCTGCAAGGAGTAAGGGACCGTGGTCCTGGACTCATTGCAACTCATCACTATAAGAGACTGACGAGGGTGGGATGTTATGTTTATGTTAGTTGTAGGAGGTAGTTACAACTGCGAGAAAGTATAGTACTTTCTCTAAAGTGCTTGTGGAATGAACTCTTTAGGGGAACCCTCTTGTTCCGCCCGCCCTTTCTGGGCTCCCACATATACTATGTCTTTTAGAATTTATTGTAAAGGACAGAACCTGTGCATAACTATGTAATATTAAAATAGGATGTCCTTTATAAAGGACATCCTATTTTAAAATTAGTTATAATGGCTCAAATAAGCCGTATTATGAGAAGTAAAGTATCGTAACTAGACATATTTCAGAATCGTGTTGTTGTAAATATAGGTCTTAAAGCAATCTTCAGACCCTTAAATAAGTAGTTACTGGGGAAGAGAAATTTCTACTGCCACTGGACAGTGATCACTACCCATAACTTCTGGATAGATTTTAGCTTTTTTTAACAGTGGTAATAATTCAGGAGAGAGCATTACATAATCGATCCGCCAACCAACGTTTCGTTCCCGGGCTCCACCCCAATGACTCCACCAAGTATACAATTCTGGTGTATCGGGTTCAAAATATCTTAAGCTGTCAATAAAGCCTGTTTCTATCATGGCATTGAGACCAGCCCTTTCCTCTTTGGTAAAACCTTTTTTTCCATCATTCTGTTTCGGTCGAGCTAGATCAAGTTCAGTATGTGCCACGTTAAAATCACCACAGAAAATCACCGGTTTCTTACTTTCTAATTGTTCCATATACTCTAAATAAGCAGGATCCCACTGTTGCCGCATAGCTATACGGGACAAATCCTCCTTAGCATTGGGGGTATAGACAGTAGATACATAAAAATCGTTAAATTCTAAAGTAGTAACACGACCTTCTTTAGTCGTATCCCCGTATTCATCTGTTAGCTTATATTTCTTTTTTATGGCTTCAGGTAGCCCTAATAGTACATCTTGTGGCGGTATCTTAGTGAAAACAGCCGTACCTGAATAGCCTTTTCTTTCGGCCCCATGCCAATATTGCTCATAGTCCGGGTAGTGTTCCACAAAATAATCAGCCACCAAACCATCATGGACCTTAGTTTCTTGTATACACAATATGTCTGGTTGATGTTTGTCTATAAATGGCTTAAATAAGCCATTTTTTTCTACAGCCCTAATGCCGTTAACGTTCCACGAAAATATTTTCATCTTTATCAGTTTATCATTTAAACTGCATAAATCTAAAATTACTTATTTATAGAACACAATCTGCACAGAGGTCTACATATATATGTACCGTTCCACACAAAAAACGTTGACTCTGTGAAGTATTTTAATTATTATGCTCGCGTAATAATTGACGACCTGAATTAGGAGGGACAGCGTCATGGGAAGTGTACCAACCAAGACAGAACACAACTTCAAGTATTCGGGGAATTGTTGTCAGGATAAAGACCCTCAGACCTACAAGGTCGTGGAGAAGGGGGAATCCATGCAAACTGATAAGCAGTTCTGCTGTGTGCGTGGCTACTTAGAATTTACTTCTAAGTAGCCCATACTTGAACAAATTTCTAAGAGTAGGGGAGAGGAACAACGTCATCACGTTGTTCTTTTTTATTATTTTAACCCTTAATTTTAATTAATTTTGCATAGTGCAAGAAAAAGCATACAATTATATGTATAAATCCCGATTTAGTTAAATCGTAATTGCGGGATGATAGTCATTATTAAGATAGTCGTCTCAATGTAATTTAACCAAGCTGCAAATTAATAACAGCTTGAGTCAAAAAAATGAAATATTTAATTGCCATTTTAGCTGTAATCATCCTGGTGGGTGGAACTATTTATTATTTAACCAATAATAATCGTTCTGATTATCAGGCAGACCAAAATGATCAGGATAAAAATGATCAAAACATAGATGAACAAAATGGAGATATGTCCGACGAGACAAAAGAGCCAACAGACGATACTGATAAAGAAAGACCGGCCAAAGAAGTCATCGGAAAATCGGCTAGCGGAAAAGACATAATTGCATATCATTATGGTAACGGTGAAAAGGAACTTCTTTTCGTTGGTGGTATTCACGGAGGCTATTCTTGGAACACTGCTCTGTTGGCCTATGAATTAGATAAATACGTAGCCGACATTTCTAATCTTCCGGAAAATATTACAGTCACTATTATTCCTAACCTAAACCAAGATGGACTTAGCTTGGCTACAGGAAAAGATGGAATATTTACAGCCAGTGACATATCAGCCAAAACTGACGTTCTGACTACAGCTCGTTTTAACTCTAATAATGTAGACCTAAACCGTAACTTTGCTTGCGAATGGAAAGAAAGTGCAGTTTGGCAAAACAAAACAGTCAGCGGAGGTAGTGCCGCTTTCTCAGAATCAGAGGCTGTAGCTATGAAAAATTATATAGAAACGAACAAGCCAACTGCTGTAGTAGTTTGGTTTAGTGCCGAAGGAAAAGTTTATCCTTCAGCTTGCGGGGGAGAACCAAGTCAAGAATCTGTAGCTCTAGCCAAAGCTTACGCCACTGCCTCTGGCTATCCGAGAGAAGCAGAGTTTGATGCCTACGCTATTACCGGGGATATGGTGAACTGGATTGCTAAACAAGGAATACCAGCAATTAGTGTCTTACTAACTGACCATAAAAACACTGAGTGGAGTAGGAACAAAGCAGGTTTCGAAGCTGTCCTAAATATGTACTCTAAATAATGAATAAAAAACTATTTATTATTGGAACGCTTGTATCAGTCTTAGTTATCTCGGCTGTTGGTTATTGGAGTATTACCAACTTAGCTAAGCCAGACAAGCTCGAACTAGATTCTGAGCAAGAAGAAAGGGCAGAGGAAACTGTAGTAAACAATGTCACTAGTGAAGTTATTGGACGATCAGTCATTGGTCGTGACATATCTGTTACTAGTTTTGGTAACGGAGAGAAGCATCTGTTATTTGTGGGTGGTATCCATGGTGGCTACGAATGGAATAGTGCTCTGTTGGCCTACCAAATGATAGATTACCTGACTAACAACCCCGAACTTATACCTGCAGATATCAAAATCAGCATCATCCCTAACCTGAACCCCGACGGGATATTCACAGTGACTGGTATCGACGGGAAGTTTTCTCTAAGCAATGTGAAAGATACTGAGCAAAGAGTTGCGGCGGCACGTTTTAATGCCAATAAAGTTGACCTGAATCGTAACTTTGCTTGCAAGTGGACAGCCACGAGTACCTGGAGGGGGGAAGAGGTTAGTGCGGGAACAGCCGCCTTTTCCGAGCCAGAAACTATAGCTTTACGTGATTTTGTAGCTAAAAATGAACCCACTGCCGTTGTATTTTGGCACTCACAGGCTGATAACGTTTATGGCAGTGAATGCGAGGAGGGAATACTAGCAGATACTATAACCTTAATGAAGACCTACGCAGGATCCGCCGGTTACGGTGAAGTGGAGAAATTCGACGCTTACCCGATTACTGGAGATGCGGAGGGTTGGTTGGCTTCAATTGGTATTCCAGCTGTAACCGTAGAGTTAAAAACATACAATTCTACTGAATGGCCAAAAAATCTAGCCGGAACTATGGCAGTAATAAAACAATACTCAACAGCCAAATAAAGTACACTGAAAACAGCGGTGGAATTAACCACCGCTGTTTTTTTAGAATCTTAGGTACGTACCTACATTATTTAATGTTTGAAAAACAATCTGAAGATCAGAATTACTAATAATTAGTATCTTTTCCTGAAAATAGTGACGAAAAAGCAGAAATCTTAGCTAAATCAGAAAATATCTGCTTTGGGGTTGAAAAATAAGGTGATTTGTGCTATAGTGTTGTCAACCTTCGCAGGTTACTCACAAAATTCTAATTGCCTTATTCATACATATATATGTATGAATTGTATCTTAAAGGTAACAGGATATTTTTAATTCATTTATGCTTAGCAAACAAAAAAAGACCAACGCCATTAAAGACGTTAAACGGCATGACTCTGATACTGGTTCTCCAGAATCACAAGTTGCGTTGTTGACCCGTCAAATTGATGAGCTTGCGAAACACCTTAAGAAGAACAAGAAAGATTTTCACTCACGTCGTGGTCTACTACAAATGGTAGCTAACCGTCGTAAACACTTAAAATACCTACAACGAAAAGATGAGAAATCCTACCTAGGACTTATCAAAAAGTTGGGACTTAAAAAATAAGTTGGAGTAGTAATCGGCCGGTGCTTACGCACCGGCCGATTTGTTCCAGCACCCATGATACAATCTGCGAAGGGTCATTTAATAAATAAGACAAGCACACAAATTTTTATACATTATATTGTGCTGCAGACTAACTAAATAATAATTATTATGTCAGTAACAAAACACCCTGAGCAAAGGGTAGCTATCATCATTGATACACAAAATCTTTATCATAGTGCAAAAAATTTATACAAAGCAAAAGTAAACTTTGCCAACGTATTGAAAGTAGCTCTCGGTAACCGCAAATTAATTCGTGCTGTTGCCTATGTAGTAAATACTGAGAGTGGGGAAGAGCAACCATTCTTTGAAGCTTTAGAGAAAGCTGGTATTGAAATAAAAACTAAAGACCTCCAAATTTTTTATGGTGGAGCTAAAAAAGCAGACTGGGACGTTGGCATGGCAGTCGATGCCATCAAGGCAGCCCACAAAGTAGACGCTGTTGTTTTAGTAACTGGTGACGGAGATTTTATTCCTTGTGTCGAGTATGTAAAAAGTCTTGGTTGCCAAGTCGAAGCTGTCACTTTTGGTCGCAGTGCGTCAAGCGGACTTAAAACAGTAGTCGATGATTTTTTAGATCTTGATGAAGATCCGGCCCAATTTCTAATTGGCTACCGACCAGCTCGAAAAAAAGCGACCAAGAAAAATGTCTCTCTGAAAAACCAGATTAAAAAAGTAGTAGGGACAGATACAGACGATCTATAAACAAATATTGCTCGCAAAAAAAAACACTCCAGTCGCCTGGAGTGTTTTTTGCTTGTGTAAATTTTATACTTATATATATTGATTACAGTCACAGCTGGAGGAGAGAGGGATGCTGATAGAACCACCAGAAAAAGATCGTCTCGAGTTCAAATTTTATTTGTTCCTGAACAAAATCATCTACTGCTTTCACTGGCTCATGGGTACACTGGTATCCGGCTACGATTACGAGGTGCGGCAGAGAGGTGATTTTGACAACCCGACAGGTTGGGATTGAGACGGCGGGCCGAAAACATTTTGTGTTTTCGGCCCTTCATTGTATCGTTAACTTATTAAAAATAAATATATGAGGTCTTCAAGTCTTCAGGTTACCACTTTCCTTAAGTGTCGCAATCTGCAACTTGTAGATCTCTAAAGAAAAACAATGAAAAGAAAAACATTTGAAATTGAGATTGCTGGCAAAACTATTGCCGCAGATTTTACAGACCTAACTGATCAAGCCAACGGTTCAGTTATTATGCGTATGGGTGACACAGCCATCCTGGTAACTGCTGTTATGAATAATCGAGATAGTAACATTCATTACTTTCCACTGTCAGTTGAATTTGAAGAAAAATTTTATGCCGCCGGGGAAATACTAGGGAGTCGCTTTATCCGACGAGAAGGCAGACCAAGCGAAGAAGCAGTTTTATCTGCGCGTGCCATCGATCGTACAATAAGACCTCTCTTTAATCAGACTATCCGTCGAGACATCCAGATAGTTGTCACAGTTTTAGCGATGGGAGAAGACGATCCTGATGTCTTAGGAATTATTGGGTCTTCTTTAGCCTTAGCGGTGTCTGACATTCCGTGGCACGGACCAGTCGGAGCCGTCCGAATAGGTCGCTCTAAAGAAACAGGTGAGGTTATTATCAATCCAACTTACTTCGAACGGATTGAAAATAAATTATCTCTAGAAATTTTATCCTGCGGCAAAGACGGAAACATAAATATGATTGAAACAGCTGCTTATGAGTCTGGGGAGACCGACATAATAGATGTCCTTGAGGCAAGCATTAAAGTACATAACAAACTAGAGGCTTGGCAGAAGGAAATCGTGGCAGACATTGGTAAAGAAAAGATTCAGTATTCCTCACCCCAGGTGCCGGAAGAAATCGTGACACTCTTTTCTTCCGAGTACCAGGGAAAACTTAGCGAGGTATTATTCTCCAACCAGTCTGGTAAGTCTCACTTATACGCACTAAAAGATGAATTTATGGCAGCGGTAGCAGAACTGGTTGATGTCGACATTACAACCGCCGCTGATTACTTTGAGGAAAAAGTCGATGAAGAAATTCACCGCGGAGCTATTCATGACAATAAGAGACCCGATGGTAGAGATTTTGATACCGTTAGAGAACTATATGCTCAAGCCGGAAAAGTGTCACCTATGTTACACGGTTCAGGAATCTTCTACCGTGGTGGCACCCACGTCTTTACTGCACTGACATTAGCGGGTCCAGAGTCTGCTCAGCTAATAGACACTATCGAGACCAGTAATACCAAAAAACAATTCCTGCACCATTATAACTTCCCACCTTTTTCAGTAGGAGAATCTGGTCGAGTTGGGGGCTTCAACCGACGCATGATTGGACATGGGGCATTAGCAGAAAAAGCTATCTTCCCAGTTATTCCTGATAAAAATAATTTTCCTTATACAATCCGTTTAGTTAGTGAAACAATGGCCTCCAATGGTTCAAGCTCAATGGCTTCTGTGTGTGGTTCTTCTTTGGCTTTGATGGACGGAGGAGTACCCATCTCTAGACCAGTAGCCGGTATTGCCTCTGGGGTAATGATAATGGGAGATCAATATCGACTACTAACTGACATTCAAGGTCCTGAGGATGAACATGGTGATATGGATTTTAAAGTAGCTGGAACTTCTGAAGGTGTCACGGCAATCCAAATGGATGTAAAAGTAGAGGGGATTCCAATTCACATTCTTAAAGAAGCTCTCGAGAAAGCTCGTCTAGCAAGACTTACTATTCTAGAAACAATGAATCAAGAAATTGATAAACCTCGAACAAGTATCTCACCACGCGCCCCTGAAATTATTACTCTAAAGATAATGCCGGAGCAAATCGGTTTAGTCATTGGTTCTGGCGGAAAAACAATTAATGATATCAAGGACAAAACTGGTGTTGATGAGATTTCTATTGAAGACGATGGGACGGTTTACATAACTGGTCGGGGTGGCGTCGCTTCTATCGCTGCTGAAAAAATTAAAGCCCTCACTAAAATCTACACTGTGGGAGAAAAAGTTACAGCTACAATTACTAGGCTGGCGGACTTTGGGGCTTTCGCTAAGATAGATGAGCAGAACGAAGGTCTGATACATATCTCAGAGATAGCTCCTTTTAGAATTGATAAAGTAGATCAGGTGCTAGCTGTCGGTGAAGAGGTGGAAGCTGTGGTCTCCAAAGTAGATGAGGGTAAGATTGGATTATCAATTAAACAAATTGATCCTGATTTTGCTAAAAGAAAAGGATTAGAACCTAAATAGAATTCAAGTTTACTATCTGACAAGCGGGGGCTGGCTTTTAAAAGCCAGCCCCCGCTTGTCTATAACGAACTTATAAAGCTGAAGAAAACATGCCATACTATTTGAATAATGGATTTAAGTAAGCCCGACAAAAAGGCAATGGTGCGGACCTTTGCTGGTGATATAAAAGCAGTACGCGGAGAGACTGCAAATGATAACAAAGTTGTTTTACCTGTGGGTAATGAAAGTAATTCAACAGAAGTATCAAAGCCTAAAAATGACACGTCATCAGAAACCACTGACGCTCCATCAAATAAAGAAAATTTTACTCGGCCATACCAAAGACAAACCTCCACCCGTTCAGCCGAAGACTATCTTTCCAGTGACTCTCTTAACGATGTTTCGCAAATTAAATCGGACCAAACAACAGGCCCTAAGAAAATAAATATACCAACCCAAACTCTTATCAGTGAAGTTGAACAAATACCGGTTTTCTCCCGAACTGAAATATTGGGGGATGAGGATACTTATGATGTCGATTCTGATACTGGCACAATTATTCAAGACAAAAAAATTCAGCGACATCGTTTACTGCCATCAATTTTCAGAGCTACTAAAGATTGGGCTGGTGATACTAAGGCAGATATAGAGGAAGCCCAAAAAGCAAAATTGACGATGGCCAAACCAGAGACAAGAGCCAACATCATCAATGAAGCAGCGGAGCAAAGCAAGCGTGTGCCTCAAGCTGACTATGATGATGTAGCAGAAAAATTAAAACTAGTAGAACGTGGTCAGGATTCTCCAACAATAGTTATCACCGACAAGGAGGACATTCCCGAACCGAAGTGGAGTTACACAATAGGAGAACAAGATATCACGACTGAAGAGCCGGCTAGTAAGCCTACAACTTTGGCTAACAGTAATGTTACACAAAAAGAAAATCTTCCTCCGTCTGAGCCTAAAGTAGCGACCATACCAGTAACCGAAGAGGTAGAACAAGCAATAGCAGATAACACAAATCAGGTAGAGCAGGAAATAGATGCTCTAACAGAAACTACACTTTCTGACATTACAGAAGATGTTCCAGAAAAAGCTTACACCATAACCTGGAGAGACAGACTGGGAATTATAAAATCATCTATAAGCAACATCCCAATATACTCGGTTGTAATAGTTTTTATTTTGATTTGTATAATTGGTATTACATCGAGTCTTCTAATACTAGTAAATCGTAACCAAGAAAAACTAACCGCAGAAGTACCGGCTAAAGAAAGAACCTATACTGAACCTACCACCGCTGTTAATTTTTCTACCAACCAAAAAGAACTGGTCTTCAGTATTGCTGCTGCTCGACAAAATAATGGACAGCTCCACATAATACAATTCAAAAATCAAGCGGGGGAAATGGTACCTAGTCTTAATGCTGGGCAAATCATTCTGGACAAAGAAAATACTGACCTCTTAAATCGCTCATTAAAGGAAACCACCTTTGGTTTCACCGATACAAACAAGCCTTTCATTCTCTTGAATACAGCAAATTTTGATTCTGCTTTTGCCGGTATGTTGGCTTGGGAAAAAACTATCAGTAATGATTTATCACCTCTGTTTGGAAATTCTAATAAAAATTCCTTTGTAGATATTATGTACAATCAACAAGCTGTTAAAAGTGCCCGTGCTTTGTATGATGAAAAAGGACAGGCTCAAATCATATATACTGTAAGTAAGAACGGTAGAATTAATATCGTTACAGACGTTGCTGAACTTCCCAAATTAGATAAGCTTACTAAAAAATAATTTACAGCGTATGAAAGACAACACTAAATACAAAGTTGAACTAGAAGAAATTTCAAATAATCTAATAACAGAACTACAATCACTCGGAGTACAAAATCAAAGAGTCAGACAAGACTGGATACCAGTACCAGATGAACCGAGTGACACAGAACCAGACGCTAACGACCTAGGAGATCGCAGCGAAGAATGGCAAGCTATCCGTGGCACATTAGATCTTTTAGAGACTAGATTAAATAATGTCAAAAGGGCTTTACAGAAAATTGAAAAAGGTACTTTCGGCACCTGCGAGATATGTGGTCAGCAAATAGAGGAAGATCGCCTGGCAGCAAATCCAGCCGCACGAACTTGTATAAAACATTTAGCAGAAGAGGATAACCTACGAATAACTTAAACCATGGCGGTCTCTCTAGTACACACAGCTCAAGGCAGTGTTACTGGAGGCTCTATTGTGACTATCGAAGCCGACCTTAGTCGGGGCTTACATTCTTTTTCAATTGTCGGTTTGGCCGGTAAGGCAGTAGAAGAAGCAAAAGATAGAGTGAGTTCAGCTATTAAAAATTCTGGTTTCCCTTCACCAAAAAGTAAAAACCATAAAGTAATAATTTCTCTGGCTCCAGCTGACCTAAAGAAGGAAGGGCCTTTATTTGATCTGCCTATTGCCATAGCTTATCTTTTGGCTGCAGAAGAAATATCAGCCGACAATACAAGAAGGATTTTAGTGGGTGAACTTTCCTTAGACGGTAAGCTGCGGGGTGTGAAGGGTGTCCTACCAATCATAGAAACAGCCAAGAAAAACGGTTTCACTGAAGTAATCGTGCCTCAAGACAATGCTGAAGAAGCTGCCCTGGTGGATGGAATAATTATTTATCCAGCTCAAACTCTAAGGGAAGTCGTTGATCACCTAGATAAGAAAAGTGAACATTATAAAAACCTAACTCAACAACCTCTGACGGAAATCATTGAAACCTGGACTGATAGTCTGATTAGGTTAGAGGATATCAAAGGCCAGGAAAGTGCCAAGAGAGGATTGCTGATTGCAGCCGCTGGTCGTCATAATGTAATTATGGTTGGTCCACCAGGCACTGGTAAAACCATGCTGGCTCGAGCCTTTCAAGGCATCCTGCCACCATTATCCCGAGAGGAAGCGTTAGCTGTCACGAGTATTCATTCCATCGCCGGAGAACTTTCTGGTACTGTCACCTCGCAACCACCCTTTCGATCTCCCCACCATACCGCCTCTTATACTTCACTGGTTGGTGGTGGTACTCATCCTAAACCAGGTGAGGTCACTCTAGCTCACAAAGGAGTATTATTTGTTGATGAATTTCCAGAGTTTGAAAGGCGGTCAATTGATGCCCTGCGTCAACCGCTTGAAGATCGAGTAGTATCAATTACGAGAGTGCAGGGGACAGCTCTTTTCCCAGCTGATTTTATTCTTATTGCCGCTATGAATCCGTATCGGGGTAGCGAGGATGGAACCACTGATTATGCTGGAGCAATGATGGATACTTATAAAGGTAAAATATCTGGACCAATCCTTGACCGTATTGATCTCTGGCTAGAAGTACCTCATGTTGACTACGAGACTTTGACGAGCTCTCCAAATAATGAGGAGGAAACACAGGAGGCAAGAAAGCAAATATTAGCGGCTCGTAAATTAATGGCTGAGCGTCTAAAAAATTTTGGTGTGACTACCAACGCTGAAATGTCTGCTCGAGACATAGAATCAACTATTGCCTTAACACCAGAGGTTGAAAAAATATTAAAAACCTCTTCTGCTAAATTAAACCTGTCACCTCGTAGTTATCATCGTTTAATAAAAGTAGCCCAAACCATTGCTGATCTGGACCAAAAAGCTAATATCGAACCCGGTCACCTTTACGAAGCCTTACAATACCGAATTAAGCTGTAACTAGAAAGGATTCTTAGTTCCTCGTACTTCAAAGTGTAGGTGTTGACCTGTTGATTTTCCTGAACTACCCATTACACCAATATTTTCACCAGCGTTTACCCAAGCACCGACTCCAACATTATTCTGGCTCAAGTGAGCATAAAGAGTCTGAGTACCATTGCTATGTTTGATCACAATGTACTGACCATAACCACCGTTCCAGCCACTACTTTTAGAAACAATTACTTCTCCAGCAGCCGCTGCCCTAATTGGAGTATTGTTATTGCTGGCTAGGTCAACCGCATTATAACCATGAATACCTTGAGTCTTAATTGCTCCAGGAGCTGGATGAACAAAGCTTGTTTGTGCACCTCCACCAGAAGTTTTGGTTGGAGTAGCCACAGTCACTTTTGCTTGTTTGTGCATTTCACCACCAGGAATAATAATGGTATCACCAACAGCAATACTCTCAGGCGAACTTAAATTATTGTAAGCTAGCACCTCTTCTAAATCTCCTTCGTACTTAGCTACTATCTTACTGAGACTTTCACCCTTCTCAACCTCGTGCTTAACACCAACTATAGGTAAAATGACCAAAGAATCACCAGCCTGAATAGTTCTATCAAAAAGATCGTTGGCCCAACGAATAGTATTACCTGTCACTCCATACATTTCAGCTATCTGTGAGACAGTATCACCCTCTTGCACAATATAAATACTAATTTCACCGTTATGATAAGGTGAAGTGGCAATTTCATCCTCACCAACGGGACCGGTAGAGATTAGAGCTCCTTCTTCTACATAAACCTCTCCACCACCAATTGCTTGCGCATCTGGGTTAAGTCCAGCACTCAGAAGAGACACTCCCTGGGCAGAGTAATCTATCGTCTCTTTTTGTTCGGCTGCTTTAGCTTCTTCGCTTAAACTGCTTAATAAAGTCGAAAAAAAACCCGCCTGTACTGACAGAGGTAGGATGAGAATTATAAATATGGAAAAAGATTCTAGTAAAAAAGAAGTCTTAAAACCAAATCTGGGTCTGTATGTTTTCTCGATCGCGCGAAGTTGTTCGCGCTTGGTACTTGAGGGATCGGAATCTTGTGTTGTTTGTTTAATAAGCTACTTTTTATGGACTCACCGCCTAGTTTGCATCCGTGTACAGTAAATCAGTCAAAACAAAAAGAGCGTGAAGCTCTAATAGACAATATTCTACTAGAGGAGAAGGCAGGGTCAATTGACGAACTCCACTTTTCCAGTGTACTCAGGAAATAGCTGTAATGGGGCTTAAAATATGTCTTTTTTAGATATTGACATCATATTATAATATTGCATATTGTTTATCACTATACATATATATGTCTATACGCTAGCATGTAGCAGCGAAGTTATAATATTTTATCTATGGCCCACTTTGACGGATTAAATGAACCACAAAAAAAAGCAGTCCAAAAGACTGAGGGTCCATTATTAGTGCTAGCCGGCGCTGGTTCTGGTAAGACGAGAGTTATTACCCACCGAATTGTCGAGATTATCAATAAGGGGATAGCCCCTAATAACATTCTAGCGGTTACTTTTACCAACAAAGCAGCCAACGAGATGCGTGAGCGGGTCACAACTTTAATAGCCGAAAATGCTGGTAGTGCTAGAGCTTCTCTTGATTCTCAACCCACTGTCACCACTTTTCACTCACTCGGGGTCCGCTTACTGCGGGAATTCCACCGTGAATTGAATCTACCAAGGCATTTCACTATCTATGACCGATCTGATAGCGTTAAGGCTGTCAAAAAAGGTTTAGAAGCTGCTGGCTACAGCCCTAAACAATTTGAACCGCGAAATATTTTATCGAGAATTTCCCGGGCTAAAGGAGATGCTATGTCACGTCTGGATTTTTTGGATTCTGCTAGCTCATACCCTGAACGCGTGACAGCTGAAGTCTGGGAACATTATGAAAAAACTTTAACAGCTGAAGCTGCCTTAGACTTTGATGATCTTCTGTTAAAAACTCTCAACTTGTTAAAAGCCCATCCTCCTATTTTAGAGAAATTACAAAAAAGGTTTTTGTATATCCATGTTGATGAATATCAAGATACCAACCGAGTTCAATTTGAAATTGTTAAACTCTTAGCCGGAGAGGCTCATAATCTATGCGTGGTAGGGGATGTTGATCAAAACATCTACAGTTGGCGGGGAGCTGATATAAAGAATGTTCTGCAATTTGAAAAAAATTTTCCAGCAGCCGAAACTATTTTTCTAGAAGAAAATTACCGATCAACGCAAACTATTATTGCGGCTAGTAATGACATTATAAAGAAGAACACCAACCGAGTCGATAAAAATGTTTTTACTAAAAATGCTGAGGGTGATTTGATTTCATTATTTGCAGCCATGACTGGATCTGATGAAGCAGAATATGTAGTGATGACTATAAAATCTCTATTATCAGAAGGAGCGTCTCCTTCTGACATAGCTATTCTTTATCGTACTAACTTTCAATCTCGTGCTTTAGAAGAAGCTTTTATAAATTTTGAAGTTCCTTATCAACTACTAGGTACGAAATTCTTCGAGCGAAAAGAGAACAAGGATGTCTTATCTTACTTACGTTTAGCTCTTCATCCTGGCAGCACTTCTGACCTTACGCGGGTTATTAATACCCCCAGTCGCGGGATAGGTAAGGTGACTCTCTTAAAGATTTTAGAGGGTAAAAAATCTGACCTCAAGGGAGCTACTTTAGAGAAAGTTGAACGTTTTGATCAAATGATGATGGATATTGCTGACCATGCTCGGACTGAGTCTATTTCTAAAACTCTAAAATTCATTATGCAACGTACAGGTATTGAGGCAGACTATAAAAAAAGTGGTACTGAAGAAGATCTTTCACGCTTGGAAAACTTGCAAGAATTAGTTTCTCTAGCTACTCGCTACGATGAGCTAGATCCTGAAGATGCGGTAGAGGCTCTTCTTGATAACGCTGCCCTGCAAAGTGATCAGGATGAACTACAGAGTAAGGAGGAGAAAGATGCTGTTCGACTGATGACAGTCCACGCCGCTAAGGGTCTGGAATTTCCTTATGTTTTTATCACTGGCTTAGAAGAAGGTTTATTTCCCCACGAGCGACTAGACGCTAAGGGGGTTGATCATGAGGAAGAACGTCGTCTTTTTTATGTGGCCTTAACCCGGGCCGAGAAAAAAGTTTTTCTTTCTTACGCCCATATGAGAACTATTTTTGGTAGTCAAAAAGTAAATGTCCCATCTTCCTTTATTCAAGATATAGATAGTGATTATATTGAAAGTAAAGATGATCCTGACCGTGGAGATTCTGGTTTTGAGAGAACTATCTTTTTAGATTAGATAATAGTAGTCTAGTTTAAATATGTCTTCGCCAGCGGAAAAATTCCAACACAAAAAAAGTCTCGGGCAACATTTTCTTACCAGTGATGTAGTACCCAAGTGGATGTGCGCAGCAGCTAATCTAAAATCAACAGACGTAGTATTAGAAATTGGACCAGGAGTTGGCATCCTTACCAAAGAAATATTGGAAAGTGGTGCCAAAGTCATAGCTATTGAAGCTGACCAAAGAGCTATCCTCCAACTAGAACAAGAATTTATTGAAGAAATAAATAACAAGAAACTTATTATTTTTCATACTGATGTTAGAGAGTTAGATTTGGAAACTATTTCTGACATTAAAAACCAAGCTTATAAAGTGGTAGCCAACATTCCTTACTATTTATCAGGAATGTTATTACGTCTTTTTCTGGAAGCTACCAATCAACCGATAGATATAGTTTTTCTTCTCCAAAAAGAGGTGGCTAAGCGTGCCACCAGCAGTCTAGCTAAAGGTAGTAAAGAGTCTTTATTATCACTCTCAGTCCAGGCTTATGGAGAAGGGAAGTTTGTTAAATCTGTTGGACGAGGACATTTCGTGCCTCCACCCGCCGTCGACTCAGGTATCATCGCTATTCACAACATAAACCGTAATTTTTTTCAAAATCTAGACGAAAAATTCTTTTTTTCATTACTTCATACTGGTTTTGGCCAAAAACGTAAGCAATTACTAGGTAACCTAGCCAAAAAATATGACCGGCAGCTACTTATCAACATCTTTTCCACTCTTAATATGAATAAGGATGTACGAGCTGAAGATGTTCCACTTAAAATATGGCTGGAATTGGCAAAGCAGCTGAGTACTCACTCCTAATCCACAACTTATACTCAGGTACTATTAGGGTTTTACCACAGTTAACCACAGCTTTTTAAACAGCTTATAAAGCATTAAAAAGTAACTGTTATACTGTACCTATATATGGATGATGCACGAATGAAAATCATTGGGGCGTTTTTAGTTGGTCTGGCCCTACTTAGCCTTACCTTATTCCTGCGCATCAGCCAACAACCCTCTAAACTGAGTGGGGAACTGGTAGCAACTCCAACTGAGACTAAACCCCGAGAGGTAATCGCCGTTTCTGATAAAAATCAAGATGGTATTCCAGACTGGCAAGAAGCTCTTAATAAAACCGAGCCTATTATTTTAGAAAAAACAGATACTGTTTATCGGCCTGAGACTCTAACCGATGAATTTTCTACGGCCTTCCTGCAAGATATGGTGCTGGCACGCAATTATGGAGAATTTGGTAATACTCCAGAAGAATTAGCCAATCGAGCTACAGAGCAAATGGCGCAGTTTGCCGTTGATGAACTCTACCAAGAAAAAGACCTTAACATCTCTAATGATAATAGTGATGCTGCTATACGCAAATATACTAACCAAGTAGCTCAGATTATTTTGGACAATACTGTGCCGGCTGATTCATTAAGTGAACTGGAAATTCTCAAGCAAGCCTACACCAAGGAAGATGAGAAACGACTGGATGATTTAGATCCAATTATCTCTATGTACGATGATATACTTAGCCGTACACTGCTACTACCGGTACCTTCTTCTTATAAAAAAGAACACCTAGATATAATAAATGTCTACAAAGCAGTTTATAATGACATAGACGCTATGAAGCTAGCTTTTAGTGACCCACTAAAAGCTGTCATTAGACTAAAAAGATACGAGGAGGATGTTACCGCTATGTATGTTGTACTATTAAACCTACAAAAGAAAGTGGTTTTAAGCGGCATAACGTTCTCTCTGTCTGAGCCAGCTTATGAACTGATAGTCAACCCATAATCATGATGAAGTTTAAACAAAAAAACCGCAAATCATTTTCGCAAAAAATAGCTATCCTGTTATTGGTTTCTATATTAGCTATTCCTACTAATTATTTTTTTACTCCCAAAGTTGAAGCCGGTATACTCGGTGGTAATGCGGTCGTGGTAGTAGGGGACACTTCACCCACTACGATCAAATCCGTTGTTGCTCAAACCTTGAACCAAATCAGCACTGCCGCCTCTGCTCTTAGTCTAGAAGCATTGGTTTACAAGGAAAATATTTTAGACAGATTAGCCTACTCGGCGGCTAAAGTATTTCTCCATGCCGTAGTACGCAGTACCATTAACTGGATAAACTCAGGCTTTCAAGGGGCGCCAGCTTTTGTAACAGATCTCAGTGGTTTTTTACTCAGTGTTGCGGACGAAACAGCTGGTGACTTTATTTATAATGACACGGCCCTGGATTTTCTCTGTAGTCCTTTCAAATTAGATATTAAAATAGCTCTTGCTGTTCAATATAATAAGAGTCGGCCTGGCAACTACCAACCGCAATGTACCTTAAGCCAGGTGGTTGATAATGTAGAAGGATTTTTAGACAATGATTTTTCTGCTGGAGGGTGGGCTGGCTGGATGGAACTAGCTTTAAGTGAAGAAAGTAATCCAACTAAAGCCTTCTTAAATAGTCAGGCTGAGATGTATGCTCGGATAGCCAATGCTGAGGGAGAAGAGATGGCTAAATTAAATTTTGGTAATGGCTTTCTTAGTCTCGAAATTTGTGATGTGGCGGAGAAAGCTTCTGGAGCCAAACCTAATTGTGTTATTGGTACTCCAGGCTCAGTAATCGCCAACTCAATCAATGATGCTCTGCGAGCTGGTCAAGATGAGCTAATTGCGGCCGATGAAATAAACGAAGTCTTTAACGCTCTCTTTTCCCAACTGGCCAACAAAGCTTTTACTGGAGCTTATGGTCTACTTGGACTTGGTGGCAATAGTCAATACTCAGACAATAGATACGGTATTACTGGCAATGCATCATTTTTAGATGCGGTAGCCGAGGAAGAAGATAAACTACAGGCTGAAAATATGACCTGGATTCTCGAACAAATGGACAAAACCATAAAGACCGAAACGACTTACCTCACTTACCAAAACATAGTAGCTGAAAATTTAACCAACTTACTTAACTCACAAAATTTTGCTAGCGGTACCTCAACAGCCAGTAGCTCAAACAGTAGTTGTACATTAAGCAACCTACCAAGCAGCCTAACCAATAAAATGTCGACTACCGAAAATGGTATTAATGTTGCCCAAAATGCCATCAGTATTCTTAACGGCTTAAAAGAATCATTCACTAAAAATTCAGATATCAGAATCAAACAAGATGTTATTAGTCAGTACCAAAGACTAAATGAAAGTGGACTACTACACACCAACACTGATGTAGCCGATGTTAAGTTGTATATCGATTTAGAGTTAGAAGACGATCTAACCACGTGGCGAACTGCTCTCCGAAATGCGGGTTGTTAGTCAATATTATTATGTTTAATTTTATCAAACTAGAAAAAAGACAGTTTCTTTGGTTAAGCTTTACTTTGGTTTTATCCTTACTATTTTTCTTTTTCTCTTGGAACTTAGTGGCAGCTCAAGAGAAAAACGGTTTTTTAGCAACGCTTTTTCTGGAAGCTATCAACGTATTGCTAGTTTCTATACCAGCGGCCTTGGCTGGGCTGGCCGGAATGCTGCTCAATCTCACTATTACCTACCTAGTGGTAGATATGGGTAATCTAATTAACAATACAAGCGGGCTGGGTTTTGCTATCAACAACCTTTGGAAGGTTATTCGGGACGCCATGAATATTTTGTTCATCTTTGGTCTCGTTTTTATTGGTATTAAAACTATTTTAGACTCCAATGATTCTAGTACTAGAAAAGCTTTGGTCAGCATCATCGGTGCCGCTTTCCTAATCAACTTCAGTCTTTTTATCACTAAAGCAATCATCGACTTCACTAATACCGTAGCCGTGCAGGTATTTATTTTATTTGGTGATGTTTCTCAGATCGATCCTGAAACTGTTGAAACTGGCATATCCGGCGCTTTTATGCAGGCCTTGGGAGTGGTTTCTTTCCTTACCGCTTCTAATTTTGAAAACTTTACCTTCACCGGTGGTATAGTTTTCAGTTTTATGACTATGATTTTCCTCCTTATCGTTATGTTTGTTTTTGCGACTGGTGCCTTCTTACTCTTAGCACGTTTCGTTATCTTGATAATGTATATGATTTTTTCGCCGGTAATGTTTCTCGGTTGGATACTGCCAAAATTTGCTCAGTATTCTACCAAGTGGTGGACAGGTTTTCTTTCTCAAGCTTTCTTAGCTCCCGCTTATCTCTTTATGCTCTATATATCCTATATTGCAATAGAGCGCTTTCGTATCAACCAGAGGGTAGGTGATAGTCTAGGTGAGGTCCTACAAGAAACCTCCAAGATGGATATTGATACTTTTTATGTTGTTTTAGTCTTCGCTTTTGCTGCTGCTATGCTCATCGCTTCGTTATTGGTAGCTAAACAAATGGGAGCGGTAGGTGCTGGCTCAACAATAAAATTTATGGATGGTATTCAAAAGAATATTCGGGGTAATATGCAGAGTGCTGTTGGCCGCAGAACAGTTGGGTGGGTAGGTAATAAACTAGCCGAGAGAACAAAACAAAATGAAGGTACCGCAGCGGGTCGGGCCAGGAATAAATGGATGAGCAGAGCAACTTTAGGAACCTTCGATACTCAAGCTAGAATCAAAGCCGGTGATAAGATGGCTGGCAGCACTTTTGGTGGCTCACGATCCTACAGTTCACAGCAGAAGTGGGCGGGAGAGAGACAGGCTTTAGAGGCTAGCGGTGCACAAAGTAATACTTTAAAAGCCGCAGTTAAAAATTACAATGAGCACAAAAACAGTGACGATGCTCAAAAAGCAGCTAAAGCAACAGCGGAACTAGAGAGGGTCTTAAGAGAAACTCATCCAACTACTATAACTAATACCTTAAAAAATGATGGGGACGGTGCTACTCTTATTAGCTCAATAGCTGGAGAATTAACAGACTCCCAACTCAAAGCCATTAATGACGATAAAGAAATAGATGTTGGTACTAAATCAACTATAGATTCTAACCGATCAACTCAAACCATTGAAAGGTTAGGAAGAATGTATAGTGAGAACAAGAGTCCGACAGCCAACCTGCAAAATACCATACACAAAGCAGCCGCATCGGAATTAGGAGCCATCGGATTAGAGGAAGTTATAAAGCATGCTGAATATTTATCTGCCAAACAAATCGAAGACTGGAAAGATTTAACACCATCGGAAAAAGCTAACTTAAAACAAGCTCGGGAAGCACAATTAAAAGAAACCCTTGCTACACCCGCTGGTGCTGAAACAATATACAATCGCTTTAAAAGCGATATTGAGAGATCAAAACTACCTAAAGATATCTTGTTAAGTGGTGCCTCTAGTTTATATCTTAACAAAAATGTTCTAACTCATATTATAGACAACCCGGGAATGACAGGAGATGATAGGGCTAAAATAAAAGAGTTAATTAAAATGCGTTACCCGAGTGACACTCCAGAAGGTAAGGAGTGGAACGAGTGGTTTAACAAAAATAGTGCTGGACAAAGATTCTAAATATGGAAATAAATGAACAAAACAGAATAGAAATTTACCGTCAGTCACCAACCAAGATACGAGAACTCTACACGAGTAGTCGGCCGGGAGAAATCATAACCAAGCTGGGCAATACTTTCGCGATGAATTTTTCTGAAAAATTAGCCATTGAAATAATCGGTGACTGTATTCTTGGTTTTTATAAAACCACCGACTTACCACGCTTGTTTCAAGAAAAGTTATTAGTCGGGGCTGATCAGGCCCATCGTATGACTGCAGAATTTATAGAATTTCTAACACCCGTGATAGAGAGGGAGCAAGCACTGAACAATGCTAGTAAGGCAGAAGTGAAACAATTAGCTGATGATTTTTCTACCAAAACAGAACGAGAAGTTGTGACTAACGAGTCTGATGATATTACCCCAGTGACACCACTGCGAACTATGCAGGGCGATATCGATCGTATTCATGGCTATGGTGCCTACCGAACACAAAACCCTCTATCAGCCAGTCCTGACAACGATGAACCCATCATACAGGCTAGACCGCAAGAAGACCTATTAAATAGAAACCCCAAACCAGTAACAGACATGCCCAAATATGATGAAGACATTATCTCATCGGAAGAAGACTCTAGTCCTGCCAAACCGACAAACGAAATACCGACTAGTACAAAAATACCAATCAGACCAGTAAGCGAAGAATAAGAACAAACTCAAAACCTAGGACATCGTAAGTCCTAGGTTTTGGTAGAACGTGTTTATCCCTTATCAGTCTTAAGGTTATTAGTAATCTCTTATATAATGAAGTTATGCGTTTTGAAGTACCACAATTTATTGAAATAGAGGATAAGATTTTCGGGCCTTTTACTTGGCGACAATTTGTCTACTTAGCAGGTGGTGTCGGGTTAGCCGCTGTTATCTTTTTAATAACTCCTTTATTTGTTTTTATTATTATCGGCATACCAATTGGAGGATTGGGTTTGGCTCTGGCTTTTTATCCAGTCAATAATCAACCTTTTTCAGTTTTTTTAGAATCTATTTTTAGATTTTATAGAAGTGGCCAAACATATCATTGGCGCAGCAAAAGAGACACTGTCTATCGCGATAAAGCTCCCGCCCTGGCTAGTAAGGCCATTTATACAACACCTGATCCTGATAATAATCTACATTCTATATCTAAAAAATTAGAGTTGGAGGCCTTACAAAAGGATATCTAAATATCGATATTGTCACATAACGACTTACTCAGGCGCATGGAAGACGGGTGTAGATAATTGTGAGACAATATAAACAACTAGGTGGTAATTTTGTTTAAGAATGAAAACTCAAACTCAAAAAACAACTCAGAATTTTGTGCCCATAAGGGATGTTAAGGATAATGTAGTAATCCTAAAAGATGGCCGTATGAACGGGGTTCTTTTGGCTTCTTCTATCAACTTTGCTTTGAAATCAGGTGACGAGCAAGCAGCTATTCTTTCTCATTTTCAGTCTTTTCTCAACACTATAGATTTTTCTGTCCAATTTTATGTCCAGTCAAGAAGACTTGATATACGACCTTATATGGAAAAACTGGAGAAGAGAATTCCCGAGCAGCACAATGATTTAATGCGTATCCAGTTACGTGAATACATGGGTTTTATCCAGGCTTTCACTGACGAGGTAGAGGTGATGACTAAAAACTTTTTTGTGGTAGTGCCTTATACTCCTACCGAAATAAACCTTAAAGCTAATCTGGGTTCAATTTTAGGAGGGAAGAAAGAGCTCCAGATAGATAGTCATAAATTTCAAGAACACCGCACTCAGTTGGAACAACGTATGACTTTGGTAGAACAGGGGTTAAATAGAATAGGTGTAAAGACAGTGGCTCTAAAAAACGAAGAGTTGGTAGAACTCTATTATCATATTTTTAACCCTGGTGATAACATACCAACAGCACCTAAATATAAATAATTATGGGTATATTAGATAACTTAAGAAAGCAAGCCATAAATAAATTAGGCGGGACTAGCGAGAAGGAGAGCAACGAGTCAGATTTTACTCTACCGGACAATGCCTTAATGACCCTTGAGGATGTAATAGCTCCCTCTGGTGTAGAAGTCACACCCCGTAATATAAACATCAACGGTACTTACGCTCGAACTCTTTTTACCGTTTCTTATCCTCGTTATCTTCACGAAGGCTGGTTAGAGCCAATTCTTAACTTAGAGAAAGAACTAGATATATCTATTATTATTCACCCGATTAATACGGCGGATACCCTAAAGAAGTTTCAGAAAAAAGTAGC
This sequence comes from uncultured Candidatus Saccharibacteria bacterium, assembly GCA_964611205.1. Classification (GTDB taxonomy): domain Bacteria; phylum Patescibacteriota; class Minisyncoccia; order Phycocordibacterales; family UBA918; genus OLB19. Next base: position 27,480 of record CAZSZB010000003.1, read on the forward strand.
TGAGGTAGAGAGTCAGATAAATATGCGCTCTGATAAAGGTATGGTTCGTGACCCTCAACTCGAGGCTGCCTTTCGCAACCTTGAAGATTTACGTGACAAGCTCCAACAGGCCGAAGAAAAATTATTTGATGTTGGTCTTTATATCACTATCTATGGTGATAATGAAAAGATGCTTGATAAAACAGAAAGTGAACTTAGAGGGATTCTAGATTCTCGTTTGATTTATCTTAAACCTGCTCTCTTCCAACAAGAGCAGGGGATTCGTAGCGTGCTGCCATTTTGTAATGATGAATTAATGATTCATAACAAATTTAATTCATCACCTTTGTCTAGTTTTTTCCCCTTTACTTCTTTTGACCTTACCTCTGACACTGGTATTCTCTACGGAATTAACCGTCACAACTCTAGCTTGGTGTTATTTGATCGTTTCCAATTAACCAACTACAACTCAGTAACCTTTGCCACCTCTGGAGCTGGTAAATCATACGCCACAAAATTAGAAATCCTTCGGTCTTTAATGTTTGATACCGAAGTAATAGTGATAGATCCGGAAAGAGAGTACGAGTACCTAGCCGAAGCAACTGGTGGTCGGTTTTTTGATATTTCACTTTCCTCAGACCATAATATCAATCCTTTTGATTTACCTGTTCCGCAACCAGACGAGGACCCTGAAGATGTTTTACGCTCACATATTATAGAAACGATTGGTTTGTTCAGACTGATGCTGGGCGGCCTATCTGCTGAGGAGGAAACCTTAGTCGACCAAGCCATTCGTGAAACTTATGCGCTAAAGGACATTAGTGGTAACGCTGATTACAGCGAATTAGAGCCGCCTTTATTATCTGATTTTGAAATGGTGCTAGCCGGTATGGAAGGTAGCTCTTCTCTAATTTCTAGGTTACAGAAATATACTTCTGGAACTTGGTCTGGTTTTATGAATCGCCCAACCAACGTCGACATCAACCAACGTTTTGTGGTCTTTTCCTTGCGTGATATGGAAGACGAACTAAAAACTATTGCGATGTACATCATCACGCACCATATCTGGGGAATGATCCGTCGCCGCTTACAAAAAAGATTGTTGGTGATAGACGAAGCTTGGTGGATGATGAAAAGTGAGGATACCGCTTCCTTCCTCTTTATGCTCGCTAAACGTGGACGAAAATATTACCTAGGATTAGCTACCATCACTCAAGACGTTGATGACTTTTTACGCTCACCTTATGGAGAACCCATGATTACAAACTCCAGTCTTCAGTTTTTAATGAAACAGTCACCGACTGCTATAGATAATATTCAAAATACTTTCCAATTAACCGACGAAGAGAAGTTCTTACTTTTAGAATCAGCAGTGGGTGAGGGAATATTTTTTGCTGGACTAAAACACGTGGCTATTAAGGTGATTGCTTCTTATACAGAAGACCAAATTATTACCTCAGACCCTTCTCAGATTCTACAAATTCAGAAAGCTCGAGCTGAACTCAAGCAAATACAACCAGATAAATAAATATGGCTTCAGCAAAGAAAGTAGTCGGAGAGGGAGTGGAAAGTGTCAGTAGTCCACGTCACAACCAAAACAGCTACAAGCCTTTTGGTGACCCAGATCAATATGCCGAAGATTACACAGCCGAACAATTAAAAAAAAGACGTCAGCGAGTTCAAAAAGGTAATCCCCAGCAGGGTGCGGATGCTAACGATCAACAGTCTTCAAAATACTTAAATCATCCTATACCATTTGCAAAAGACAGTGTTTCTCTCATTAGTGATGTAGCCCTAAAAATTAAGGCTACCAGAACCAGTATGGCTATCGGGGCTCCAACTTTCACCTGGTACCTGATGGTGCAATTACCTTTATTCGTTGCCTCTATGGTTTTTTTACTACTTGCTGCTTCTATGGAAGCTGTTTCTGCCACTGCCGATTCTTCAGTTATACTCAAAGCACTCACAGCCCCTTTAGCCGGGGCAAACTATGTACTGTCATTGGTTGGTATTGATATTTCTAAACTCAGTTATGATGCTCTGTTAGGAGCAGGAGCTGGTCTTAGTATGCTTAATGCCGGACTGGCTTTGGTATTTATGTTTGCGGCCGCTATTATGTACTCACTTTCTGGAGTACATTGGTTATTCGGTAAACACTCAGCTTTAAAAATTGGCTTTTTCTTATTGGCTATAATTGGTTATTTTTCTGGTATATTCCAATTTATTCCGTGGATTTTTGGCTGGATTTTTGTGGTTTCATTATACCCGGGCGATAATTAAGTCCTCTATTTAGTTTGGTTTTAAACATTTTTTAAACAGAATGTAACACCTTCGTGTTAATCTAAAGCTATGAAGAAATTATTTGCTCTTACATTTTTTTGGTTCTTTTTATTACCTTTTAGCAGTCTCCAAGCTCAAGGAGTTGCTATTGATCAAAATTTTTCTATTAAAACAAGCCCCGCAATACCAGAACCAAACTCCGAGGTCACTGTTGAGCTGGATGCTTATGCCTACGACACGGTAGGAGCAACTATAAATTGGTTTATAGATGGTCAAGAAAATACTAACGTCAAAAACCAATACAACTTTAAGCTAAATACCAAAGCGATTGGGCAGGCGACTGAAATAAAAGTTGTTGCGACAATGCCATCAGGAAAAACCTTAACGAAAACTATCTTACTGAAACCAGCTCGAGTAGATGTGGTTATTGAAGCAAATACTTTAGTGCCATCTTTTTATCAAGGACGAGCTTTGCCGACTATTGGCAGTACAATTAGGGTAATAGCTACTCCTTACACAGGCGAAAGTACCGCTGCTAAAGATTTCACCTATGCTTGGAAACACGACAATCAGGTACTTTTTGGTGGTCCTGTTAAAGGCAAGCAAGTAGCAGAAATAGAAGTAGGACAAGGTTTAGAACAGATTATTACTGTTGATGTTATAAACAAAAATGGAGTTACAGTCGCTAGAAAATCAGTTGTTCTACCTCTTCACAAACCAGAAGTTGTTTTTTATGAAGAAAATCCGTTACGAGGAGCTTCTCAAATAGCCATCAATAATAGTTACTATCTAACCAGTGACGAAGTAACACTACGAGCAGAACCATATTATATGGACAAAAATATTTTTTCTAGTCAACCGTTAATCGAATGGACACTTAATAACAGGAAAATATCTAATCAGAGCCAAGATCCCCAATATCTAACTTTGCAGAAAAAAACCGATGCTGGGGCTGTTAAGTTACGATTCCACATCCGTAATCTCAATCAATTATTGCAAGGAGTTAAAGGTGATCTGAGTATAAGTTTTTAAGATTATAAGTTAGCTGTATACAAGACAGTTAATAGGTAAGTCGTCCATTGTATAATGGGATGGTGAAAAGAACGATAATCATAACGATTGGTGCAATCACCATATTACTTATATTCACCGTTTGGTTATATTTGCTATTTTTTGGTGCCCCTGATGAAACTAATGATATTTTTACCAATCTTGGTTTTGCACCAGCTATGCAGGAAACTATTCCTGAAATGGTCCCTATTGAAGTAAAGACAGAACATACGGTAAATGTCGCTGAGGGCTTGCAACAGCTCACCACCAAGGCCGTAGCCGGTTTCATAGCTATCAAAGCTAGCACTTCCACTCCAACCATTGTCCGTTACGTAGAACAGGGAACTGGTTATATTTTCGACATAGATTTAAATACCGGTGAAGAAAAGGTGATTAGTCAAAATACTTTTCCTAAAGTCAGACAAGCAGTATTTTCACCCGATGGACAAGCGGTTGCTTTAACAGCTGTTACTGGTTATGAAAGAAATACTTTTGTCGGCTTAATTGATACTGTTAATAACAAAATAACTGGTGAAAATATAATTCCTAATGCAAATAATATTCATTTACCTAATAATCACAGTGTTAAATACACGGTGGAGTCTGAAGATAACCTGCTTGGCTACACCTACGATTTTGTAGCTGGAAAGTTACGACAAGAATTTGTAGTTCCTTTCCTGGCTGTTAAAGTGCTCTGGCAAGAGGACAATGAAACCTATCTATACAATAAACCGACCGCTGAGTTACCAGGCTACCTATACAAAATAAAAGCCGGGAGTTATGAAGCAACTGATATTCATGGCTACAGTCTAACTGTTGAAAATAACAGTCAATTTCTAGGCTATAGTTATCAACAAAATGGTTCTTACCAAACTAAGTTTAAAAGCATTAGCAGTGGTACAGAGTATGATTCACCGATTGTTTTGGTACCAGAAAAATGTGCTTTTTATAATAAAACTAACCTAACCCAGATGTGGTGCGCTAACCCAATCATCCCAACCAGTTTCGATATCACCAAATGGTATCAGGGCAAAATATCAACTTCAGATTATTTGTGGCAGGTATCAGTCCAGCAAAATCAAGCTGTCCTACTTAGTGATTTAGAGGCAGTTAGTGGTAGACCGATTGATGTGAAAGATCTTATGATTACGGGTGATGACACTCTCTTACTTTTCTCTAATAAACTTGATAATACTTTATGGAAATTCGACATCTAGATAAGCATTTTATATTAAGCTCAGTACTTTTAACTCTGACTCTTTTGGCGATTATTTTTCCTTTACCAACCTTGGCAATAACCTACACTCCGCTGGTAGAAGGCATGCCTACTGTGGAAAGTTCAGATATATCAGGCTATATAAACGCCCTTTACACATTAGCTATTAGCTTAGCAGCTCTCCTAGCGGTAGTAAAAATCATTCTCGCTGGTATGAAGTACATACTCTCTGATGTTGTCCCGAGCAAAAGCGACGCTAAAAAAGATATCTGGGGAGCTGTTATCGGATTATTAATTGTACTCTCTGCTGTTCTTATCCTTAACACCATCAACCCCAACCTAACTGATTTTAATATCTTCAAAGAAGCTATTTATACCGAAAGAGAATACTCCGGTGATTTGGGGGAATATTGTGATACTTACTCTCGAAGTAAAGAGTGCCAAGAAAAAGATTACTATGGAGCAGCAGGAATTAGGGGAAATGACTCCTTAGGTAACCCGGTCTTGTACGATTATCAATCGCTATCCGCTACTAGAGTTCATCAGTTCATTGAAAGCTGCGGTTCCGGAAAAATTGTTACTAGTGTAGATGGTTCGATGACATGTAGAGGAGGTGACCAGGCTACACTAGGGAGTGTTGTAAATACCGAAGAGGCTCTCGAATTAATACCGCCAAGCTTAGCGGATAATGAAAAACAAATTTTAACAGAGCAATTTAGGGAATATGTGGCACCTTATGAGCCAAAAGATGTAGATATTAATTTAATTAAAGAACAGACTGGTGCTAACAACGTCCTTTTTGTTGTCCAACAAGACCTTCTCCAGACCCGTTCTAATGCTGGTGCTGAATCACAACAGGAAGCATATTGCTCAGCTATTGGTGGAGAAATAGTACAAGGAGGATCGTATTACAGAGCTTGTGTAAATTAATTATTACGATGCCTTCGCACTACGAATTCTTGAGCGATGGCCATGAGGTTACTGACTGTGAAGTACAGAGCAATTGAAGCTGAAATAGTATAAGCCACTACAAAGATTATGGCTGGCATAACATAGCGCATTTGCACGTGCATACTACGAGCGAAGTCTCCTTTAAGATCTGGTTTTTCACCCTCTTTCTTTGGCTCTGGTTTAGGAAGAGATATCTTAGCGTGAATAAACTGAGTAATACCAGCTAGGGCTGCTAACGGGAGACTCTTAGCAGCAATATCTATAAAACCAAGGAAGAACATTGAGACTGTTTCGGGAGCAGTAACAAAAGAGTAAAGAATCTCGATATTAATATCTGGTAACGGAAATCCACCACCCCGAGAAACAGATAGGTAGAGGGCTATAATAACTGGTATCTGAATAAAAAGCTGAAGGATACTGGCAAACGGATTAACGTTATTCGTACGATAAAGCTCTAACATCGCCTTAGATTGTTCTTGTTTGTCCTTAATCCTGTCCTTAATTTCTTTGAGTTTTGGTTCTAGCTCACGCATAACCATTTGTGTTTTTGTCGCCTTAATAGAAAGCGGCAACAAAATTAGCTTTACCAAAATAGTTATCAAAATGATAGAAAGACCAACATCTCCCCCTGGCACTACATCAATGAAAAAAACTAAACCATTATAAATCGGATCAAAGAAGACGTTGTGCCAGATGGAATTAAACATATAAATTAGCTAAGTATTAAACGTCAGTTATTGTAGCTTGAAACAACGACAAAGTTAAGTTTATTTTATGTTCTGGTCATGGTTTTATTTTATATTACCAAGAACTGTCACTAGATCATTATTGATTTCTTTTTTTGTTAAATTTTTAGCCGCTGGTTTAACTAGCACCAAATAAACACCAGTTAGTGAGTGTTCCTTTTGAAAATTAAATAACTGACTATAGAGTCTACGGCGCAATAGATTACGTTTAACAGCTTGCTTGTAGACTTTCTTACCAACCACAACAGCCGCTTTAAAGTCAGCTTGTGGAGTATAGATTATTTGTATAGCAGGGGAGTGAAAACGTTTACCTTTTTTAAAGAAGTAATCAAATTCTGAGGTAGTAAGTCTTTGCTTTTTTCTAAACATTTTTATTAGTTTAAGTTTAAACGGAGTAAAAGAAAAGAGCAACGACACCTTCTAAGTGTCGTTGCTCTTTTCTTAACCGACTATTTTGATTTTTTAACCGCTAGTGAAACACGACCCTTACGACGTCGATTACGTAGAATCTTTATTCCTGTTTTTGAGGCCGTTCGCGCTAAGAAACCATGAGTGGTCATACGTTTCTTTTGGCTCGGCTGATAAGTTCTTTTTACCATATTGAATGTTTAGTGGCCACAACTATACACTACACACAGTATTTTTCAAGCCATTAAAATCAGTCTTAATTACCTTAGCTAAATTAAGGAGGGAGAGCAGAAGAAATAATATTTAAAAAGTTATACACAACTTATACACAGATGACTGGGGTTGCAAAAAAAATCGGGCGGTTTCTTTTGGTTTTATCCACAAAAAGTTTACAGTTTCGGTGGGGAGGGTATAATGCTTTCACTACTTAAATTGACTAAGTCTTTGTTATGAATACACAATCACATCTATCTACAAACAATATTGTCCACACTGAACAAGTAGATGTAAAAAAATTGTGGGATGACGCCTTAGTCAATATTGAACTATCAATTACTCCAGCCAACTTCAAAACTTGGTTTAAAGACACTTACATTGTTTCTCTGGAAGATGGGACCATCACTCTTGGGGTACCTAGTGTTTTTGTTCGTGACTGGTTACAGGATAAATTCCAAACTCTAGTGTTAAAAACCCTCCGAGAATTAACCCCTCATGTTCGCAGCATCGAATATACAGTAGTACAACGTAATGACAAAAAGCAAAGCAATAGCCGCACCCAAACAGTTAATGCTTCTTTACCTTTAGAAGAATATTACATAAACAAAAATGACAACTTAAACCCAAAATATACTTTTGGTACATTTGTCATAGGTCCTTTCAATGCCTTAGCCCACACTGCTGCTAAAACTGTTAGTGAGAAACCAGGGATTGCTTATAACCCACTCTTTATCTACGGAAAAACTGGTCACGGTAAAACTCATCTTATTCAAGCTGTTGGTAACCAACTTAAAAAAGCTGGCAAAAAAGTTTTTTATGTTACCAGCGAACGTTTTACAGTAGATTATTTCAATTCTCTACAAAACGGTACGGCTAATAATTTTAAAGATAAATATCGCCAATATGACGTTCTGATAATGGATGATATTCAATTTTTAGCTAATAAAGAGAAAACTCAAGAAGAATTATTCCACTTATTTAACGCTTTACACGATTGTAATAAACAAATTGTTTTTTCTAGTGATCTTCATCCAGCTTTACTTTCTGGCTTAGAGGACAGACTACGATCTCGCTTTAGCCAGGGTATGATTGTTGATATTCCAGCTCCTGATATGGAATCACGAGCCGCTATTTTACGAGCTAAAGCAGCCCAAAATAGCTTAAGTCTATCTGAAGAAGTAGTTGACCACTTAGCAAATACTATTGAAGGTAATATTAGGGAATTGGAAGGGGCACTTAATACTATTATGTGTCAATCTCAGTTAATGGGGCGTACTCTTTCTCTAGATGAAGTTAAAACCATCATAAAAAATAGCACTCGACCGCGAAAAACTCTGGCTGTATCTGATGTAGTAGAAAAAGTTGCTCGTTATTTCGATATTGATCCAGCCTCAATCTATGAAAAAACCCGTCGCAAAGAAATTGTTAAACCAAGGCAACTTATTATGTATATTTTGCGAGAAGATTTTCAAGTTTCTTACCCAGCGATTGGGCAAAAGTTAGGGGGCCGTGACCATACTACAGTTATTCACTCTTGTGAGAAGATAAGAAATGATTTGAAAGGTAACTCAGAACTTGATGAAGAAATTACTCAGATAAGATTACTTCTTAAATAAAACACTTCAGTTAACTGAAGTGTTTTATTTAATATCTACAGCTGTGTATAAAGCTGTAGATAAGTAATGGAAATTCAAAAGTTCCTCTGTTAGTAAAGCTAGTGTAGAATGAGGGACAACTGTGAATGCTTTGGGGATTAGAAAGAAGTTATACCCACTTTTTTAGAAACTCTCAGCTATACACAAACTTATCCGAGTTATTACCCACTTCTATTAACAGTTTCCACAAAAATAACCACTAAAATAAAACATATACTAAGCCATAGATTTGAGATTTCCACAGATCCACAGACCTAATAATAAGGAGTAAAATAGAAGAATAAAAAATAATTATGCACATCACTCTCGACAAAGACCAATTATTAAAACAATTGGAATTAGCACAAAAGATAAGTACTAAACATGCTACCTTGCCGGTACTACAGTGTTTACTTTTAGAAGCAAAAGATGGGCAATTAATTATTAGAGCTACTAACTTAGAAATTGGTTTAGAATCAACTATTAAAGCTAATATTGAAACACCAGGAAAAATTGCCGTCCCTGCTACTACTTTGACACAAACTATTTCTTTTTTGAATTGTAAGGAAGTTACTCTGAAAGTAGAAGATTCTGTTTTATTGGTTGAAAGTAATGGTTCTAATACGAGTATAAAAACTATCCCCGATGATGAATTTCCTACTATCCCTAAGATAAAAACTACTGGTCAGACAATTAAGAAAGATTTATTTTCTTTAGGAATTAAAACAGCTGCTATTGCAGCTAGTGTAGCCTCTATTAAACCTGAGTTAGGAAGTATTTACATAAATCAAAAAAAAGAACACACTCTAACTTTTGTGGCAACAGATTCCTTTCGTTTAATAGAAAAAACAGTCCCCCAAAAAGGTTTTGTTTTAGATGAATCTATAATGATTCCTTATAAAAATGCTCTGGAATTAGCTCGAGTTTGTGATGTGGAAGAAGGAGACGTTGAGTTAAAGATAAATGAAAATCAATGTGCCTTAGTCTTTTCAGATGGTCTTTATATAACTTCTCGTTTAACAACTGGATCTTTCCCTGATTATGAACAAATAATACCAAAAGAGTACTCTTCACATACCACTTTAATAAAACAAGATTTACAAAATACCTTCAGAAAAACAAATATTTTTTTAAACAAGTTTTTACAAGTTACTCTAAACATAACCAATAATTCTCTAACCGTATCAGCTAATAGTGGAGATGTTGGTAATACTACTGAATCAATCAAAGCCCAAACAGAAGGTGATGAATTAACTTTAAGTTTTAATCAACGTTATCTTTCAGAACCTTTAAATTATATTACTGATGATAGTTTGGTGATGCATTTTGCTGGTATTGGTAGACCTTTGGTTATGAGTGGTGTGAATGATAATACTCTACGTTATTTGGTTATGCCGATGAATAAGTAGGTTCTAAATACTTTATTATCTTATGGCTCGCGGAGAAGGAATTAAAAAATTATCAGATTTATTTAGTAAGTATAAAAATACTTTAATTGCTCCCCAAGGATCAGTCATTAATACTTTTTGTGAAGTAGTTTATGAAACTTTAGATATATCCTTAAATAAAACACAAATTAAATATAATGTTCATAATAAAACTATTATTTTAAATACACCTAGTGTCCTAAAGTCAGAAATAAAGTTGCACCAAAAAGATATATTAAATCACTTGAAAGGGAGGTTAGGAGTTGATAACGCACCAAAAGACATTCTTTAAATAATTATGAAATTAAAAAACTCTGGAGTATTCTCCAGAGTTTTTTAATTTAATTTAGTCTTGATTTTCGGACTCTTCGTTTTCAGTTACGGTGTTTGTTATTTGTGGAATGAAAGAAGAAAAGTTTTCATTTTTCCACTTTTGGACAGCGTATTCCCAGTTCCTATACTGTGGATCATTGGCCGGGTTGCTAGGGTAATCTCCTAAAGGATCACTTTTATTAACAAAGTGAAGAATATTGTGAATACCAAATGATAAATCATTGAAGTCTAATGAACCATTGTCGCCCAAATTAATATTGTTGATAATGGTGCTAGCATCAACGACACTACCTCTTAAGATAGGTTTAATGTTACTTGGTATAGCATCTGGCTCAGAAAAACTCTGAGCTTCTGTTTTAGTGAGAGCAAAATCCATGAACTCCCGCCACATAGGTGTAGCAATTAAACCAGATAATCCACCGCCCATAGCTGAGTTGTCATTATTTCCAACCCAAACACCAACTGCTAGATTTGGTGTATAACCCATTATCCAAGCATCAAGTAAGTTGTTGGTACTACCTGATTTAACGGCTACATCACGATTGGTAAAGTTAACTATCGAGTTATATCCCCAAAGTGGCGATCGAGCAGCATCATCCGATAGGATATCGCTTATTTGAAGAGCTACTTGTCTATCTAGGACACGTCTTTGTTTTGGCTCAAATTCGTCTATAACGTTCCCTTGGGTATCTTCTACTCTTAAGATGGATCTACTGTCAGCCTTGACCCCCTCATTGGCAAATACAGCATAAGCTCCAGTGTGTTCAGCAAGCTTTACCTCACCTCCTCCAAGTACTAGGGTTAAACCTAATCGATCAGGGTCGTTTAGAGTTGTTATTCCCATATCTCCAGCTAATCTAATAGCGTCACGTAGTCCAGTTAAATAAAGAACTTTTACAGCCGGTATGTTTAGAGATTGAGCTAAAGCTTCGCGCAGAGAGGTTGGACCTTTGAATTTATGGTTATAGTTATTAGGAGAATAACAAGGTGAAGCAGAAGTCATATCCCAAGGCTCACAAACCGCTCCAAACTGTGTCTTTACGTCATATACGATAGTACTAGGAGTATAGCCTTTACTAAAAGCAGAGGCATAAACTATTGGTTTAATAGAAGACCCTGGCTGACGAGAGGCTAGAGCGACGTTATAGTTACCATCTATTTCTTCATCAAAGTAATCACGTGAACCAACCATCACTAAAATATCACCCTCCTGAGGATTAATCGCCACTAAGCCTGCATTGCTAGCGTTGTATTTCTCAGTGTTCTCTAAGGCCTTTCTCTTTACAATTTCCTCGGCCTCTTTTTGTAATTCCCAATCTAAAGTAGTGATAACCCGCAGGCCTTTTTCGGCTAAGGCATTTTCTCCGTACATTTGGGCCAGTTGTTCTCTGATATACATTACGAAATGAGGAGCTCTAATTCCAGAAACTGCTTGCGGTTGAAATTCTACCTCGGTATTTACAGCCTCATCATATTCTTCTTGGTTGATGAAACCATTAATCTGCATTCTTTTAAGAACTAAACGGGCTCGCTCATCTAGCTTGTCCCGATTATTTCCGTACGGTGATAAATAAGTTGGAGCTTGTGGTAGGGCAGCTATATAAGCACTTTCTGCTAAGTTCACTTCACTAGCTGGCTTTCCAAAAAAAGATTGGGAAGCTTCCTCCACCCCATAAATAGTTCCACCGTACGGTGATTCATTTAGATAGTGACCAAGAATTTCATCTTTGGTTAAGGATTGTTCTAAACGGATAGCTAAGATAGCTTCTTTTATTTTACGTTGTAATTTTTTGTCACCCTCTAAAATAGAGTTTTTTACTACTTGTTGCGTAATGGTAGAACCACCTTGTCCACCAAGTAAATTACCTTGGGTTAGGTTGGTTAAAGCCGCTCTAACAATCGCTTTCAAATCAACTCCCCAGTGCTTATAGAACTGATCGTCTTCAATTGCAACGGTGGCATTCTTAATATGGTAGGAGATATCTTCATAAGGAACTATGGTGCGACGGACATCCTGGTGTAGGTCATAAAGTAAGATTTCCCCTGTCCGGTCATAGATCTTTGTGGATTGGAGAATACGTCTTTGGTCGAAGCTGGAAAGATCAGGAATATCAAGAGTCGATATCCAAATAAATAAACCACCAATTAATACCATCATTAGTACAAAAAAACCGATGAGACCGTCTATAGCTGTGTCTCGCCAGTGCTTTTTGAACCAACTTTTTATATTATTTTTCATATTGTTAGTCGTTATAAAAACAATAGTAGCACGGTCTGTCTAGCTATACTTAAAGCAATCCTGTGGTAAAGTTATTTCATAATTAATGTTTATGAAACTATCTGAAGAGTTAAAAGCACGAGGATTTATTAGTCAACACACGGGGGAATCACTCGACGAAGTATTGGATGGTGATAAGCGGACTGTTTACCATGGAATAGACCCTTCAGCTGATTCCGCTCACGCTGGAAATATGGTGATGTGGATGTTGTTAAGACACTTAACCAATAATGGACATAAAGTAATCTTCTTGGTGGGTGGTGGAACCGGTATGATTGGAGACCCTAAACCAGACTCTGAACGAGTATTGCAGAGTACAGAAAAAGTAGAGGAGAATGTCCAAAAAATTAAATCCCAAGCGGAGCGTTTGATTGGAGGACAGGCCGGAATTGAGTTTGTGAATAATGCAGACTGGTTGTGTCAGGTTGGCTTAATTGATTTTTTACGTGATATTGGTAAACACTTCACTGTTAATGAATTAGTAAAAAAAGAAGCTATCTCTTCAAGGATGGAGAGTGAGCAAGGTATTTCTTATACTGAGTTTGCCTATCCCTTGCTTCAAGGATTTGATTATTTAACTCTATATCGAGACAAGGGTTGTACTCTTCAAGTAGGTGGCTCTGACCAATGGGGAAATATTATAGCGGGAGTTGATTTAGTTAGGAGAAAAGAGCAGAAAACAGTCCATGCTCTGACAACTCCTCTGGTCGTTGATAAAGCAACTGGTAAAAAGTTTGGTAAAAGTGAAGGTAACGCTGTTTGGCTTGATGCAGAAAAAACATCACCTTATCAATTTTATCAATTTTGGTTGAATGTCTCTGATGAAAGCGTAATTGATTACCTTAAGCTGTTCACCTTCTTATCTCTAGATGAAATAGCCGTCATTGAGGCTGAATTTACGGCTAACCCGGGTTCACGTCAGGCGCAAAGAAAATTGGCAGCCGAAGTTACCAAGTTTGTGCATAAAGAAGATGTTACCGAATCGGTTATAAAAGCTTCTGAAGCATTATTTGGCACAGTTGAGTTTGCTGATTTGAGCGAAGCTGAGCTTTCGATGGTGAAAGAAAATGCACCAGCTTTTAAAGTTGCTAATAAAATTACCTTAGTAGATGCTCTAGTTGAATCAAAGTTAGCTGCCAGTAAAAGAGAGGCTAGGACTTTTATTACTGAAGGAGCTGTTCAGATAAACAATAATAAAATAGAAGATACAGATAGTGTTTTAGATAGCAGTAGCTTAGGACAGGATGTTTTATTAAAACGGGGTAAGAAATATTACGCTATTTTGAGCCTTGGTTAGATTACTATTATTAAAATACCCGCTTCATAGTCTGACTATGAAGCGGGTATTTTAGCAAATTTTGTTTTTAGAGTTCATCAACATCATCGAAACGGTCATAATCCATATCCTCAGCATCGTCCTCCAGCTCGGGATCGTCCTCGTCTTCTTTGTCATCAGAATCGTCATCATCGTCCTCGTCGTCTGATTCATCTAGTAGTCCAAAACCTTCAGTATCATCATCTGTATCATCGTCACTGGATATCTCATCTAGGATATCGTCGCCCAAACTAACATCATCATCTACCATGTCAGATTCTTCATCTGGGTTTAATTCCTCGTCATTAATAGTATCGGTAAAAAAAGTCATACGTTTTGCTTTGGTGATTTATTTATACTAATTTTTAACAAAGTTTCAAATCTTTGCAACCATTGTTTGTTGCGCAGATTTTATCTAAATCATCGTTGGTATGCAAGTGTTGTAATACCAATAGCAATAGCATCGTACTCATCGTCAAGGGCATTCTCAGGTACATTCTGCACTAATCGTTTAACCATATCAATAACAGCGTTTTTATCGCTCTTACCATACCCGGTCACAGCTATTTTTATCTGCTGAGGGCTGAGTTCAAGAACCTGTGCTTTCGCTTCCTGAGCTAGAAACATCACTACTCCTCTCGCCTGAGCGACACCAATAGCGGTTTTTATGTTTTTGTTAAAAAATAAGGTCTCGATACCGACCACGGTGGGTTGATATTTTTTAAGTAGTGTCTGCACCACCTTTCCTAATTCATACAGACGTTCATCCAAGGTAGCTTCTTTATTTGTTTCGATACAGACTGAATATAGCAATATTTCTTTGCCATTTTGTTTTTCCATAACGGCTACACCCATCCGGTCGTAGCCTGGATCAACTGCTAAAACTTTCATGATTTAATTAGAATATCACGAATTAAATAGATTATTTCTTATACCTTAGTCAGACTAAGGTGTAAGGAGTTACTTATTCTTCGGTACTATCAGCCCCAGTGAAGACATCAGTTACATCTTCCAGATCTTCTAACTTCTCGATAAATTCTGCCAATTTTTCACCAGTTGCGTCGTCCAGTTCCATAGGTGTTTGCGGAATGTAGACACCATCTTGTTTAGTAAAAGCCCAAGCAGCACTACCCGGGGTGCCCATTTCTAATCCTGATTTAGAAAAGACATTTCGTACTTCGGCGGAAGTCCGGTTGTTGTTGTCTGTTACCGCTTGAATAAGGATAGCTACTCCGCCCGGACCATAACCCTCAAACATAACTTCCTCTAAGGCGTTGCCGCCACCACCAGATCCTTTGGCCACCGCTCGATCGATATTATCTTTAGGCATAGAATCTTTTTTAGCTCTTTCAATAGCGGCCGCTAGTCCGGCTGAGTTTATATCACCACCGGCTTTACGCGACTCCATTGCAATAATAGCCGAGTGCTTAGAAAAGATTTTACTTTTTGCAGCATCAGTCGCGGCTTTTTTGTGTTTAATTTTTGACCATTTATTATGTCCACTCATATTATTATTAGTTTAAATTAATTTTTTTAAATTGTCTCTCTAGAAGTTGTATTTATTTTATTATAAATTTTGTATGTGATTATAAGCACTAGCACTAGCTATTCGTCCCCGAGGAGTTCTCTCCAGCAAGCCTTGGCGGATAAGGTAGGGTTCGATAACATCCTCTATCGTAGATTGCTCCTCACCAGTGGCTGCTGCAATAGTGTTGAGTCCGACTGGCCCACCATTAAATTTATTGATGATAACTTCTAGAACTGCTCGGTCTGGCGAACTAAGTCCGAGCTGGTCTATCTCTAAAAGATCAAAAGTTCTGTCTACAATCTCAGAAGTTAATCCATCACCTTCAAGTTGTGCTAAGTCTCGACAACGTTTCAGTAGATAATTAGCTGTTCGCGGGGTAGCTCGACAACGTTTCGCGATGTCACTCATTATTTGACTGTTGGTTTCTATATTAAGTAGGTTAGCCGAGCGAGCGAGGATGTGAGCGATTTCTTCTTCTTTGTAAAATTCTAGACGAAAAGTTCCACCCGAAAAACGAGAACGCAAAGGAGAGGATAGAAGTGAGATGCGAGTAGTGGCGGCGACTAAAGTAAAAGGCGGTAATTCTAGTTGGACAGTTCGAGCAGAGGGACCTTTGCCGATAATTATATCGAGTACACCGGATTCCATAGCGGGATAAAGCACCTCCTCGATACTTTTAGATAGACGATGGATTTCATCGATAAAGAGTACATCTCCAGGTGAAAGGTTAGTTAAGATGGCTGCTAGATCACCAACTCGTTCGATAGCTGGTCCTGAGGTAGTACGCATATTGGTGCCAAGAGTCTTAGAGACTAAGTGAGCTAAAGTAGTTTTACCTAGTCCAGGCGGTCCGTATAACAAAATATGCTCAGCCGCGTGACCACGTTGCCTAGCTGCAGTTAAGAGGATTCTTAAATTTTCTTTAGTTTTTGTTTGACCGACATATTCCTCCCAGCTTTGTGGACGTAGAGTTTGGTCCAGGTTGCCAGAATTGTCTCGTATGAAGTCGCTGGTTGTTTCTGCCATAATAACTTTATTGTATACAAAAATATACTGACTGGATACTTGTTCTGAGCAAAGTGTATTATCCAATAGGTACGTACTATGGTACGTACCATAGTACGTACCTATGTTATAATTTAAATAAATAATATGACAAAAAGAACTATTGATTTAACCCGTACTCATAAATTATCAAAAGCTGGAGGTAAAAGTTACTATGTAACTTTACCGATTGAATTTATTCGGCATTTGGGCTGGCAAGAAGGTCAAAAAATAGATGTTACTTTAGAAGGGGAAAGCTTATCCATAAAAGACTGGAAGAAGTAATAAAGTCAATAAAATATTGACAAAATTGTATACTGTGCTAGTATATTGCTAATTCGTTCTCTTGGGGCAGGTTTCTTCTGCCCGTCTGATCTATTTTAAATATTCCATAAAATAAAAAAGCACCCAGCTTAGGGTGTAATTATTTTGCATTGGTTATTATTTTCAGTGTATAACCCTCTAAACAACAAAAGGCTGCTCTGCGAGGATCTCATGGTGCTCATCATTGAATGAGTGAGCTGTGATTCTCCTTAGTACAGTATCCACTTCGTCCGCGAAGTTTTGCTTAGAGGGTTATCTACTGAAAAAGGACTTTTCTTTAAATCGTTTTTGACTATAACATACAGAATAAAAAAACACCCTTGACCGGGTAGTTTTTTTATTCTTGAAATGAAAAAATAAATTAAGTTAGACTTGGTGTGGTGTCAGAGTCAGTGTTTTCTTTTTCATCAGACTTCTGTTCGTGTCGTCCGTTAAATAAATCTACAACACGTTGTAGCTCGGTAAGAGACGTTATGCCTCTGATCACTTTATCTATTCCGTCTTCGGCCATAGTAGGGATGTTTTGTTTTTCGGCGGCTTCTAATATTACGTGTTCACGTGAGTCTTCTATGACTGCGGCTTCTACTTCTTTGTCCATACGAATGGCTTCAAAAACAGCCTCTCGTCCACTGAAACCTGTTTGGTTACAAGCATCACAACCCTTAGCTTCAAATATATATAAATCTTTAGGTATGGTCGGAGTTTGCGGATGAGTTAATAGTATTGACTCTATCAAGCTTCTTTCTTCGGGGGTAGCCAACTTAGCTTCCTTACACTCGTTGCATAAAACTCGAACTAAGCGTTGTCCCAAAACCAGGTTTATAGACGAACCAATTATGTGATCTTGGATACCCAAATCTATCAAACGTGGGAAAGCCCCGACTGCACTATTGGTATGCAGGGTAGAGAAGACAAGGTGACCAGTCTGGGCCGCGTGAATAGCAGTTTCTGCTACTTCACGATCACGAATCTCACCGATCATAATGATGTCCGGGTCTTGTCTGAGGATTGCTTTCAAACCAGTTTCAAAAGAGTAGCCTTCGGCTACTTGAGTCTGCACGATATTATCAAGTTTGTATTCAACTGGGTTTTCAACTGTAATAATTTTAACTCCTGGCTTGTGAACTTGTTGCAAAAAAGCGTAAAGGGCAGTAGTTTTTCCGGACCCGGTTGGACCAGTCGTTAGGATTAGTCCGTTTGGTCTTTGTAATTCTTCTTTTAGAACATCATAAAGAGCTTTGTTTAATCCTAATGAATCCATTTTAAAACTGGCTACTGTTGGATCAAGTAAACGCATCACCATAGATTCTCCAGAGGCGCCAGGAATAATAGAAGATCGTACTTCAGTATCTTTATCTTTAGTGTTGAAAGTAAAACGTCCGTCCTGAGCTTGATCTTTTATATTAAGGATCATGCCAGAGAGTAGTTTCAAGCGTGAGATTAGGCGTTCATAAATACTTTTATCTAGGTCAACTATGTCGTGAAGAACTCCATCTAAACGGTAACGCAATCTGATGCTACCTTCTTCTGGTTCAATGTGAATGTCTGAAGCATTCAGAGCTAAAGCTCCAGCCAGAATAGCCTCTAGAGTTTCTGAAATCCGGCGGGCGTTGTTAAGGGTTTTGATATTAGTGAGATAGTTGGAAACAGCTTCGGGAGTTTTTAATTTTTTAGTTTGCTCGCTAATATTGTTGGTATCAATATCAAGGGCACCGTATTTTACGGCAGTGGTATCTTTTTGGTCTTTATAACGCTGCCAGCCGTGCTCTAAGCTATTGGTGGAGGTCATAAAAATATTAATTTCATAACCTTTATCCCTTAAATCGTTGAGAACCGCTTGGGTTTTTTGATTGTTGGGATTACGGATAGCTACCGATAAATTTTTGCGGTTAGTTTCAAAAGCTATCATATTAGCTTCCTGAGCTGTTACTTCAGGAATAGTTTTTAAGGCTGAAGGATTTATATAAGCACCGCGTAAATCAATAAATTCGTAACCATATTGATTGGAGAGGGAACGAATCAAACCTTCCTCCTCAAGACGGCGGAGTTGCTTTAATTTGTCTTCATCAAAAGTATCATCGAATTGAACCATATTAGGATGTATTTCATTTATTGTAGCAGGTTGGTGGCGGGAAAAGCTGTGCTTTTCCCGCCTTGGTCTTAAAATGTTAGAATAAGAATAATTATGAAATGGGAACTTACCACAATTGTTGATTTAGAAATTGTCGTCAAAGCAGTCTTAGAAAAATTAGAAAAAAATCTAGAGCTTGAGCAAGCAACTGTTTTAGCTCTGCACGGTGATCTTGGAGCCGGTAAGACTACTTTTATGCAGACTTTGGCTCGACATCTTAAGGTTACAGAAACAGTCACCAGCCCGACGTTTGTGGTGATGAAGATTTATGATCTGTATGATCAGTCTTGGGATAAGTTAATCCACATAGATGCGTACCGGATTGAGGAAGTTGACGAGATGCGACCTTTGGGGTTTGACGAACTCTTAAAAAGAAAAGGTACTATTATAGGTATTGAATGGGCTGAAAAAATTGAGTCTTTATTACCTAAAAATACAGTCCATCTTAATTTCTCAGTAGCAGGCAATCATCATCAGATCACTCTTCTTGAATAAAATGGTTACCAAAGATAAAAACAAAAAAACTCTAGTCTTGTTAGATGCTCACGCTATATTGCATCGAGCTTATCATGCTTTACCAGACTTCACTTCACCGAGTGGTGAACCAACAGGAGCTCTTTATGGAGTGGTAGCAATGTTGCTAAAAATAGTAGAAGAAATAAAACCAGATTACATCGCAGCTTGTTATGACCTACCGGAGCCAACCTATCGACATGAAGCTTTTGCGGATTATAAAAATGGTCGCAGAAAAACTGATAATGAACTAGTAGAGCAAATAAACAGATCACGAGATATTTTTTCAGTTTTCGGTATTCGTATTTTTGAACAGCCAGGATTTGAGGCTGATGATATTTTAGGTACCATCGCTCACCAATTGAAAGACAATAAAGATCTGTCGGTCATTATTGCTTCTGGTGATATGGATACGTTGCAGTGTGTAGATGGTAAAAGAGTACAAGTATATACACTGAAAAAAGGTATTAAAGATACCATTATGTATAACGAAAAAACGGTCAAGGATCGTTATGGGTTTCCTCCGAGTTTGGTACCAGACTACAAGGGTCTTCGGGGTGATCCATCAGATAATATTCCAGGCATACCGGGGATTGGAGAAAAGACCGCCACTACTTTAATTACTGAATTTGGCAGTATTGATAATATCTATAAAAAACTGAAAAAATCAGAACAAACATTTTTAGATAAAGGTATTAAACCAAGAATCATAAATCTTTTAAAAGAACATGAGGAGGAGGCTCAGTTCTCTAAAATGTTAGCGACTATTCGTATTGACGCTGATGTTACTTTTGAAATACCAGAACAGACATGGCGTGAGAAGTTAGACATTGAGAAGATTATGAATCTATTTAGCGAGCTTGGTTTCCGTACTTTGTCTGCTCGGGTTAAAAATTTCCTAGCGGTCGAAGATGATGTATCAATCGACCAAATAACAGCCAAGGTAAATGATAAGGATGTACAAGAGGCAGCTATCCTACTCTGGCTTTTAGAAAGTGAGCGAACTAATTCATCTTATGAAGATATAGTCGATTACGGTCGATCCTATTTTAAGTTAAAAGATTTCTCTGAGATCCTTGAAAGATTGAAGGTGGAAACTAAAAAAGCCGGAGTTTATGATGTGTATGAAAAAATTGAAAAACCTCTTATTCCGGTTCTTAAAGAGGTAAATGATACGGGTGTAGTTTTAGATAAAAAATATTTAAAAAGTTTATCTGTAAAATTACATAAAGAATTAACTAAGCTCGAGAGTGCAATTTGGCAACAAGCTGGTGTTGAGTTTAATATCAACTCACCAAAACAAATGGGTGATATCTTATTTGATAAATTAGCTTTAAAACCCAAAAATGCTAAAAAAACTACTGGCGGGCAGCGTTCTACGAGAGAGAGTGAATTAGAAAAAATGAAAGATGATCACCCAATCATCGCCAAAATATTACGTTACCGGGAATTACAAAAATTACTTTCTACTTATATAGATAACCTACCGGAGATGGTTAGTGAGGATGGGCGGTTGCGGACTACCTTTATCCAAACCGGAACTGCGACTGGTCGGTTTTCTAGTAAGGAACCAAACTTACAAAATATACCAGCTCGAAGCGAGGAGGGCAGGGCTATTAGAAGAGCTTTTGTGGCAGCACCTGGTTATAAGCTAGTAGCCATAGATTATTCTCAGATAGAGCTAAGAATTGCCGCAATCCTATCAGGAGATGAAAAAATGATTGATATCTTTAAAAATAAAGAAGACGTTCACGCAGGTGTTGCCGCCCGAGTATTTGCCGTAGAGCAATCGGCAGTAACTCCCGATATGCGTCGCCAGGCTAAGGTAATTAATTTTGGCATTCTTTATGGTATGGGAGTTAATGCTTTGCGGAGTAATTTAGGAGCAGAGACAACCAGGGAAGAAGCACAGGAATTTTTAAATGCCTACTTCAATACCTTCACTCGATTAGCTGAGTATTTAGAAGAGACTAAAGAATTTGCCCGAACCAATGGCTACACAGAGACGATGTTTGGTAGGAGGCGACAATTTCCGAGTATTTCTTCTCGGATACCATTTATGAGAGCAGCCGCTGAAAGGATGGCAATCAATGCTCCGGTTCAAGGAACAGAAGGTGATATTTTGAGGATTGCTATGGTTGATATACATAATTATGTCGCTAAGAACAAACTGGTTGGTGATGTAAAA
Source organism: uncultured Candidatus Saccharibacteria bacterium (assembly GCA_964611205.1). GTDB lineage: Bacteria > Patescibacteriota > Minisyncoccia > Phycocordibacterales > UBA918 > OLB19. The sequence continues at coordinate 49,041 of CAZSZB010000003.1, forward strand.
ATGTTACTTCAAGTACATGATGAATTAGTTTTTGAGATTAAGGAAGAAAAAATGTCAGAAGTAATACCAGAGATTAAAAAGATCATGGAGGGCGTACTCACTAGCTGGAAGAAGGATAGTAAAGGGGTACCGATTTCGACAGATATTAAAGTTGGACATAATTGGCAGGAAATGACCCCTTGGGAAAAATAGTATGCTCAAGGTTTATTTTGGTAATGATACGGTAAAGGTTAGACAAGCAGCTTTTGCTTTGGTTGCGAAGAAGGAGTTAGCAGGAGCAACTATAGTAACGATTGATGAGGATAGTTTTGCGCCGGGAATAGTGCCAAGTGCTGCCAGCACAGCTTCTCTTTTTGCTGGTGAAGAAATCTATGTATTGGACACACCTAGCAGTAATGAAGAGTTTGCCCAAGAGGTAAGGGATAGTCTAAGTGCCCTGCATGAGTCAAACAACCTTTTTATTTTAATTGAGAATAGCTTATTGGCTCCCGAGAAGAAAAAGATAGAAAAAGCAGCAGATAGCATAGAAGAATTTAAGGGAGGGCCGGCCGAAAGATTTGATGTTTTTGCTTTTGCTGACTTACTCGCTAGACGTGATAAGCGTTCGCTTTGGGTACATCTGCAATCAGCTCGAGTAAAAGAAATACCAGCTGAAGAAATTATTGGTATTTTGTGGTGGCAACTAAAAACTTTGCGTTTAGCAACTTTGGTAGCAAATGCTGAAGAGGCAGGGATGAAAGATTTTTCTTTTAATAAGGCTAAGCAGGCGTTAGGTAAATTCAAGACAGGAGAACTAGAGAGCCTTTCTCAACAGTTACTGGCTGTTTATCATGATGGCCACGGTGGTATTAGAGATATAGACTTGGCTTTAGAAAAGTGGGTCTTGACTATATAAGGTCAATAAAATACAACTACTCCAGTTAACTGAAGTAGTTGTATTTTATAGAGGGTCTCGATTTTTTTGTGGTATGTGTTATATTTTGGCAACTTTTATAGGTTTTTATAAAAGTTATAACTTTATATTGTTATAGTATTAAGTACATCCGCCTATAGCTCAGATGGTAGAGCAGAGGACTTTTAATCCTTGTGTCCCAGGTTCGAGTCCTGGTGGGCGGACAAAATAAAGGAAAGAAAAGCGAATACTTGGAGTTTTTAGTGACTATTATTTTGCAACCAACAGGACTCGAAAAGGTTGCCTACGATTTTGACGAAGGAAAAATCGTGACAACCTGTACAGAATATGTAATATTCGAGTCCTGGTGGGCGGACTCGGGTAAGAAAAAAGAAGATGTTTAAACATCTTCTTTTTTCTTAGTTCCTGACTGGTGTCAGGAACGGCTCGAGTCCGAGGCGGAGCGTTGTGAGGTGAGAAAGTACCAAAGTACTTTCGCAAGACTTTTTGTGATTTTTCATATGAAAAATCCAAAAGGTTTACCGTTCCTGTAAGGAAGGACTCTGTCCCGTCCCGACGAACCGCGAGCCGGGGTCGAGAGTACTTAGTATAATTTATATTAAATATAAATTATACTTAGTAACTCGTGACGACAAGTCTAGAATATGTAATATTCGAGTTCCTCTACAGAACCTGTAAACAAGTTTCCTAAAACTGCATTCGTATTACATTTATAAGTGAAACTTCTAAATAAATACTCACTTGTTTCAGTAGAGTTCAAGAGTGCTTAGTTGTGACGACAAGTCCAGAACCAAAGTTAGAGACCTGGTCTCTAAGACCTACCTAACTTCCTTGAGTCAAAAGTCTAAGTGTCTGTTAAAATTGTATAGAATTTGCAAATTATGAACGATATCCAGATTATTCTCGATAATATACGAAGTGCCCACAATGTGGGCTCTATTTTTCGTACCAGTGATGGCGCTGGGGTATCTAAGATATATTTAGTTGGCTCTACACCTACTCCGGTCGACCGGTTTGGTCGAGTTCAAGCGGAAATAAAAAAGACTTCTTTAGGAGCTAGCGAGAGCGTGGCCTTCGAACATATTGGGGAAGCTAGTAGCAAGTCGAGTGCTGCAGCAGTTAAACTTATTGTTCGATTGAAAGCCGAGGGTTACACCATCGTAGCAGTCGAGCAAGTAAAAAATAGTATTCTCCTACCAGATTTTGTCGTACCAGATAAGGTTGTTTATATTTTTGGAGCTGAAGTAGATGGAGTGGGGCCAGAGCTTATAGCGACGGCTGATTGTGTTGTAGAAATACCAATGGCCGGAATCAAAGAATCTTTAAATGTTTCAGTCACAGCCGGTATAGTTTTGTTCCATAAACACAAATAATAAGTACTGTGATTAATCACAGTAGTAAAACAAAATCCCCCAGAGATTAAAATCTCTGGGGGATTTTGTTTTTTAGAAGACTTAAACTAGTTAAGATTTTTTTGGTAGATCAGCCAATTCCTTCTTTACCACCTCGGCGTCACTCCAGGGTTGTCTGGTGTTATGAGGGCCCATTATATAAGGATCGGTACCCTTACCAGAAACAATAACATAACCACCTTCTTCAGCTTTTTCAATCGCAGTTCTTATCGCCAATCTACGATCCATAATAATTTCAAACTTACTCTTATCTTCTATTCCTTTGGCCATTTGCTCGACAATTTTACGTGGGTTTTCATCATACGGATCTTCGTTAGTGAGGATCACATAATCACAGTGTTCTTCGGCAATATGAGCCATAACTGGTCTCTTCCATGAGTCGCGTCCACCACCACAATTACCCAGTACAGCTATCTTAGGAATACCTTTAAAGGCACCGTATAACTTAGTGAGGGAGTCAGGTGTATGAGCATAGTCCACAACTCCAGTTACGTATTTTTGAGTTTCGCGATCACTAGTAAAATGCTCAACTCGACCTTTGATAGGCGGTAGGGAACGCAGGGCTTTTTCAATTGTTCGTAATTGTACGCCGAGAGCTCGAGTTAGAGTAATAGCAGCTAACGCATTATAGACGTTGAAAAGTCCCACCAAAGGAACTCTGATTGTTACTTGTTCGTCGCCATCGTTGAAAATAAGTCCAGAACCGTCTTTGTGCAGAGTGTAGAGACTGAGATCTTTTAAACAGTATGGTAATTTTTCCTCCACCTTTATATTCAAAAAATCTTCACCATGCTCATCATCGGTGTTGACTACGATGTAACGAGGTTGCTTGGCTGAATTTTCTAGTTGTTTAGCAATCTCTAATTTCGCTGCTTTGTATTTTTCGAAAGATCCGTGTGATTCAATATGTTCAGGAGTTAGATTGGTGAAAACTAAAGCATCCATTTCTATAAAACGATGGCGGAATTGTTTAGCTCCCTCGGATGTCATTTCGATAACTGCGTGAGTACAGCCGATATCGACAGCTTTACGTAAAAAGTGTTGAACAAAGAAACGACCAGGTGTGGTCATTTTGTATAAGTTACGTTCGATGGTGTCTCCGTATTTAAATTGGATGGTAGAAAGAGAGGCTACTTTATGACCGTCAGTTTCCAAAATGGCCGCAATCATTTCAGTGACTGTAGATTTGCCTTTTGTCCCAGTAACAGCAATTACATTTATTTCTTTAGACGGACTACGGTAGATAAGGTTACCCAAGTATGCTAAAGCAAAGTGATATGGTGGGCGAATAGCCTTTAGAGCCGATTTGGGGAGTAGTTTTTTGATCCAATATAATATGGTGTCCATAGTTCTAGTATACGATAATAATTAAATTTAAGGGATTGAACTGGCTGGTTAATTCTGGCCGAGTTCCTTCAGGATTACTTTTATAGCATCATTTACATTATCTATATCGTTTGGTAGTTGTTGTACCAGATTACGGGCTTCGCTTTGCGGGTAACCAAGAGAGACGAGAGCATCGATGGTGTCTGTCTGGAAACTAGTGATAATGGTGTTGGTGCTTCCATCAGTATGGTTTGCTATACCCAGGTTATCCAATTTGTCTTTTAAGCCGAGAACAATTTTTTCAGCCGTTTTTTTTCCAATACCAGACATTTTTGAGAGGTGATTAGGATCATTGTTTAAAACTGCAATTTTAAGTAATTCAATATCTGCTTGATTCATTATTTGAGCAGCCGACTTAGGTCCTACTTTCGGCAAAGAAAGTAGTAATTCAAAAGTCTCTAATTCATCTAGGGTAAAAAAACCGTACAAGTCAGAGACCGTATCACGCAGTACGTGGTAAGTATGTAAGGTGATTTCAGCATCTATCTTGAACTGCTCTGTTCGGCTAACATAAACCTGATAGCCGATACCATTATTATCAATAACAATATAGTTACTATTTAGGTGAGAGATTTTGCCTGTGATATGTCTAATCATAAATCTATTAGAGTTTAGTATACAACAGCTTATCTGATGACGTGTCTAGACATATTCATATATTGTAATTTGTTATAAGGACAATCCTCCAATCTTGCAATTTTTGATAGGTTACGGTATAGTTGCGGCCACATAAAAACAATATGCCAATTACTACAGGAGCAAAAAAAGCCCACCGTTCGTCACTGAAAAAACGTATCTTTAATTTACGTCGACGACGTGATATGAACGAGTCTGTTAAAGCAGTACAGAAACTTATTGCCTCTGGCGCAACAGCTGAAGCTGAAAAAATGATGCCAGAAGTATATAAGGTTATCGATAAAGCCGCTAAGCGGGGAGTTATTAAAGACAATACAGCTGACCGCAAAAAATCACGATTAATGATTGCTATTGCAAAAACCAAGACTAAATAATAAATCAAAAAACTGCCCTCGGGCAGTTTTTTGATTGGGGGGTGCGGGTTACTAAGTACTCGCGTTTTTATTTGTGAGAAGCTGAAGCTTGTTTATATATTCTGCGGTCGCACAGATAAGAAAAAAGCACAAACAAGTTGTGCTCTTTTATTTACGCGGTCACGAGTTACTAAGTATATTTGTTGTCTATGACTACAGATCTACTAAGTACTCTCGAACTCTACGAGTTCTGTACACCTTGTCACTACTCTTTGCTTCACTCAAAGATAGTAGGCAAGGTTTTACGAAGTGACATTGAGTCACTTCTCACCCGCCTCGACCGTTTTCATTTCTAGGAAAAAAGAAATGAAAACAAGTCTGCGGCCAGCACCAAGGTACGCAAGCAAAGCAGTTTGCTTGCTATAGGAAAGATAGTCAGTTCTTAAAAACTGACTATCTTTCTTATATCTTGGTGCTCTCGCCAGGAGTCGAACCTGGAGCATCGGTACCGCAAACCGATATTTTATCCATTAAACTACGAGAGCAAGCGAGGAAACAAATGAAAGTTTACTTTCATTTGCTTTCCGAGAGCAGCTCTCGCAACAAATTCGACGTCAGAAGAATTTGTTCCAGTAGAGCAAGCGCCCCGGAAGATTATATTCGATTGTGTCTTGGAGCAGCTCTCGCAACAAATTCGACGTCAGAAGAATTTGTTCCAGTAGAGCAAGCGCCCGTTTATTGCTATTGCTACAGATACTAAAGTAATCGTCACTTGGTATCGAGCAACATAATATATTAAAAACCGAAAAAATCCAGCAACTGTTGGAAGAATGGTATTTCCAAATATTCTTCTGGTAAGCGACTGGCTATAATGTCTTCTATTTCATCTACATACTCTTCTGGCAACGGCATAACAATCAAGGGCATAAACATCTTTTCGGAACGGGCTAATAGTTGGGGTCCCCAAGGATTTTCTTCATCTATATAAAAACACTCCAATGTACTATAAGGATATAATTTATCTTCGATACGCAGACCGCGTTGACTAACAGCAAAGGGAACAGTGTTGGGTTCACGAACTGCTATGATACCCATCACAATACCTGATATCAGTATGACAAAAGCAAAAAGAGAGTTACCTAACAGCAAGGCAGCTCCAGTAGCGGAGACGGTAAGAATACCCAAAGCCCAGAGCCAGTTTGCTTCCTGGGGTCCATGACTGTGTTCCAGAGCCTTCCAGGTTACTTCTTTAATGTAGTCAGACATGGCTAAATTGTAACATGCTGTAAAAAACTTTTTACAAGCTAATTTGCTAGAAACTACTTCTTTATTTTACGATATGCTATATTTTGTTAAATAATATGACAGAATAAGCGTTTTCTGGAAAGAAAACGCTTATTCGTTCGTCATTAGTTAATCTATGTTTTTTAAACCAGCAAAAACAGAACAAACCAAAAAAGTAAATCAAGGAAACGGTACCCCAAGAACACCGTTGCGGTTTTTATGGTATACGGTAAAACCGTATCGCTACTGGTTATTGTTGGGGGTGAGTTTGAATATCATCAATCAACTTCTTAGCGTCTATGTCGCTATATTTATTGGTAATTTAGCTGATGCGGCGGCCAAAGTGTCTGAGCCAGAGCAGTTTTTAAGTTGGGTCATCGGCTTTTTGGTATTGATTGTTTCTACCTTCATTTTTTATCGAGTGGGAGGTTTCATTACTATACATTTTGTTCTAAAACAAAATCAGTACGCTTTTGAAACAGTCAAAGGCTATCTCTTAAAACACAGTCATACATATTATATAGATCGCTTTGCAGGAACTTTAACTGGCAAGATATTTAATGCTGGTGACCGCAGTAGTGAGATACTGCTGATGATTAATTATGGTTTTGTTCGTTTGGTAGTTAGTTTGACAGCGACCGGTGTTGTTATCGGCTTTTTTAGTATCAAGCTTACCCTCATATACGCCGCAATCGTTTTCTTAACTATCTTAGTGAATATTTATTTGGTCAAACGCCGTCGTCCATTAGTTGTTGATTATGCTAAAACCACTTCACGCTACCGGGGGCAATTAACAGATGTTGTCTCAAACATCCAGGCGGTGCGACAATTTTCCGCGATAAATAGTGAATTTGATTATCTTAAACAAACTCTCAGTGAAAGAGTTTTAAAAGATCGCAAGCAATGGACAGTCGGCGAGTGGAATCATGTGGTCAACAATATCCTCACTACGCTCCTGATGGTTCTGATGATTGGTGGAACTTATATCTTGCTCATTAACGGCTCAGTAACTTTAGGTGCGATGGTTTCGGTTATGATACTTATGTATCGAGTATCAGGAATTATGGTTGATCTTGGTGACTGGATGAATCGAATTATAAGGATATACGGCGATGTGGAAGAAGGATTAGACGATATTTTGGTAGACCATGAGATAGTCGATGAGCCTGGGGCGGGCTTGCTTAAGGCAGAAGAGGGTAGGATTCAGTTCAATAATGTAACTTTCCAATATGGTGAGAATTGCATTTTTAAAGATTTTAATTTAACCATCGAACCAGGACAGAGAGTTGGTTTGGTTGGTTCCTCAGGGGCTGGAAAAACTACCCTGATTTCTTTGCTGTTAAGACAACATGATATTCAAGAAGGAGAAATTAATATCGACGGACAAAATATTTCTTCAGTTACTCAGGATTCTCTACGGGAAAATATTGCGATAGTCCCGCAAGAACCCATTCTGTTTCATCGTTCGATAAGGGAAAATATTATTTATGGCAAACCAAACGCTACCGAGGAAGAAATTATTGCGGTAGCAAAAAAAGCCCAAGCCCATGATTTTATTATGCAATTATCAGAAGGCTACGATACATTGGTTGGAGAAAGAGGAGTGAAGCTTTCAGGTGGACAAAAACAACGGGTCGCAATTGCCAGAGCTATGCTTAAAGAAGCGCCGATATTAGTATTGGATGAAGCCACTTCTGCGCTAGATAGTGAAAGCGAGGTAGCTATACAAAAGGCCCTGAGTGAATTAATGAAAGGGAAGACCGTGTTAGCGATTGCTCACCGGCTATCGACTTTGCGGGAGATGGATAGAATTCTGGTACTAGAAAGTGGAACCATTATTGAAGATGGTACCCATAGAGAATTAGCTAAAGGTGGTTGTACCTACCAAAAACTTTGGGAGCACCAAGCGGGCGGATTTTTGCAGGAGTAGTTTTTGGCTCTAGACTTTGTGAAAGAAATTAGATAGTTTAAGTTGAACAAAAAAGAAGGAGTTCTTCAATGGAAGCAGAAAAAGTCCAAGAGGTCATCCAGCTTTATCGTCGCGAGTTTGAGGCGACGGGTGTTGGTAAGACCAAATATCCTCACGGAAAGTCGTTGGATCAGTCCAGTCACAGCCTCGAGCATTGCCACGCTATGCTCGATGATATGGATGAATTCCTGAAGGAAGGTAGGACTGACAAAGTCTTCCGCTGGCTCGGTTTCATACAGGGAGTTCTTTGGGCCCAAGGCCTTTACTCACTGACCGAATTGACCGGTCACAATCGCCCTTAGTTGGGAGGAAAAGACAGAAAGACAGTAAGATTTAAGGTCGTCCGATTTATCGGACGGCCTTTCTGGTTGGAGTTAATGGAAAGGGATTGCTTTGCTTTTTCTAATTCTTTACAGGAACTGTGTAGGTTAACTAATATTTTTCCTTCGTCAAAATATTAGTTAACCTCTCGAGAAAATGTGTAAACATTTTCTCTCCCCAACCCTCCCATGCGCGCACTGAACCATCTGAAAACAGATAGTCTTCCAAAAAAAACCACCAGTATGCACACTGGTGGCATTTTCGGTTCGTGTGTTGGCTTGCGGACAAGCCTTCAGGGACGTGTCCGCTCTGCGAGCGGAAAGGAACGGTGCTGGTGCATCAGCGTGTTGGACATCCATGTCCTGAACCGACGGGCTGGGCTCAGACGATGGTGTCGATGGCGGCGCAGTGGCTCGGGTAGCCAGCGGCTGGGTTGTTCGCGCCATTGGTCATCAGCTCGACGGGACCGGCACGAACGGTGGTGAGTGCGAAGCGTTTCATCGCAGTCTCCTTGTCCGAGTGTGAAGGAAGTCACACGCTCATTGGCCAGATAATACTGACCTCTATAGCTAAAAGTAGTAGATTTTGTTTTTTTTCAAGTGAGAAGTGAAGAGAAAAGTGAAAATTGGCGGAGAGGGATTCTCTCGTTACACGAGCAGTATACCTTTTGCATCAGATTACTTCGCAAGCTCATAATCTGACGCAAAAGCTTTCGAATCCCCACAGAAGTGACACTGAGTCACTTCTTCTCTCTCCACCAACAAAATAGCACCCCAAAAAGGGTGCTATTTTGTACTCGCGGGCTACGTGGGTTAAGTACCCACACGTTCAAGCCTTGTAAGGGTATTCTAGCGCATTTTGGGTATGCGAATCTAGGTACGTGGGTCGGGGTCTAAGAGTAGACAAAGTAGACACTAATAGCGACTTCGGCGGTATCGCTTCTTTCGCCTGCCTCCAGGCTCTTTAAGGTAAACCCAGAAGCCAGTGAGATTAAGGAGTATCCCAGAGCAAAGGAAGATAAGTAAGTGAAGTGCAAGTGGCCACTTCAAGCAATAGACAAAGTTGCCGAAGATCGTGGTGAAGATGAGGAATGTCAGGGTCTGCAATCCAAGGTATGTCCCGCTTCCGACAAAGCGGTTGAATGTCGGCGAGAAGCCGTTGTCGGAATTGTAATGGGCGGTGCCGTTGCGGGTGTAAATCTCCCAAGCTACCCACCCGATCATGGCAAGAATGATCCAGACGAAATGCCACGGCCACAGATACTTGATCGCAGTCCAGAGAAAATCGGAAAGCGAAGAAACCGCCATATCCGATACGGTTGAGCAGATTTCTCCAAATGAAAATATTGTTTGTGGATCCATGTCTTTGACACCTCGGTTCTGGGAAATGCCCCGACCTCGGCGTTTCTTATCTTCTCGCTAATCGTCAATTTACACTATTGACACTGTGGATAAATACTTGTTTGATTTTTAATACGGAAGTGCATATAATTCACTCAGTTCTTCACAGATGAAACTACCTTCTCCCTCGGGAGAGGCAGTCCGATCGCATAGGTCATCGACCAAAAAAAATATGCGTGAGGGTTGTCGAATGGAGTGCGTATTGAACGAATCGTTGTCGGGTCCATTGTGGCAAAAAGACAGCTGTTCGAGATCGCAGTCGAAGGCACACCAAGCATCACGCTTGCTGTTTCTTTGAGTGCGATTTTTTGTTTGTAGAAAATCAAAACTCTCCGTGCAGAACTAATTATCAATTATTTGAAATTAGTTATGACCAATCACAACCACACATTAGAAATCCAATACGTCGCAGTCGGTGACCTCAAGGAGAACGAATACAACCCGAAGAAGTTCTCAGCGGAGGCTTTGGACGGCATCAGAGAAAGCGTTACCCGTTTCGGGTTCGCAGATCCATTGGTAGTTAACAGCAACGAAGAGCGGAAAAACATTCTCATCGGAGGACATGCACGCCTCAAGATCGCCAAGGAGCTCGGCTTCGAGACCGTACCAGTCGTCTTCGTTAATCTGAGTGAAGACAAGGAAAAGGAACTCAACCTCCGTCTCCACAGGAACCAAGGAGCGTTCGACTTGGAACTGCTCGCAAAGTTCGACGAGACGCTTCTTGCGGACATCGGATTCAACTCGGAGGATCTCGATTCGATCTTCAACATGGACCCGACACCCGAGCACTTCGACCTCAAGAAGGAACTTGAGAAGTTGAATATCAAGGACGTGAAGGTAAAGCACGGAGACCGATACGAGATCGACGGCTCGATCCTCATGTGCGGAGACAGCACCATCGAGGAAGACATGCTCAAGCTCATGCAGGGAGCAAAAGCCGACATGGTGATGACCGATCCTCCTTACATTCTCGACTACCTCAAGGGTAAGACGAAGAACAAGGACGGGATCACGGAAGGCTTCGGTGCGAAGAAGAACCGCGTCTATCTCGGCACCACTTCCTTGCCCGACAACTTCACCGACCTCTGGATGAACGGCGTGTCCAAGGTTCAGAAGGAGGACTTCTCGATCGTCATCTTCGAGCATCCGAAGAATCTCCGCACCATCTGGAACGCACTTGAGAAGCACTGGAAGTATCGCAACACCATCACATGGCACGTGCCAAACCGCATGCAGGGATTCGCTGGGAAGTACAAGCTTTTCAACAAGCAGGACATCGCACTTGTAGGAAGCACCGACCGAGTGATCGTTAATCTCGAGCCAGAGGATGAGCTGTTCCAGAACGAGTACGAGAATGCCATTTATGCCACGAGCGGAAGACCGCATTGGGAAAGCTACGGCAAAGGAAAGAAGAACTGCCCGACGGACTTCATCGAGCACATCGCCGCAGACAAGAAGTCCTCTGGTCAGGACATCATATTTGGCACGAAGCCGATAGAGCTTCTCATCCCGTACATCAAGGTACTCACGAAGCGTGACGACTTGGTGCTCGAGCCGTTCGGAGGATCGGGATCAACGCTCATCGCATCGCTGAAGATCGGACGCAAGTGCCGCATCATGGAGAAGCAGCCGATCTATGCGGAGGTCATTATCAAACGCTGGGAGAAAGCGACCGGCAAGAAGGCGGTGAAGATAGACTAGTATGGCAAAGCAGAAAGAAGCGGTCGCTACCGCACAGCTGAAGCACAAGCTCGTACAGCACCTACGGGACATCCCGATCCCGACATATGCGTGCCAGCGGGTCGGCGTTCCCAAAGCCACCTACTACAAGTGGCGGAAGACAGACCAGATATTCCGTGAAGCGAGCGACGAGGCGATCATCACGGGAAAGCTCACACTTAATGATGTTGCTAAGTCCCAGCTCGTGAAGCTCATCAAGGAGGGAGACTATCGCTCGATCAACTTCTGGCTGAAGCACAACGACGAGGACTTCGGATCGAAGCTCAAGCTTGAGATCGAGGACAGGACGAGAAAGTACGACCCCGAAGAACTCAAACTCATGGCGACAGCGATGCATAATGCAGGATTGGTCGGCGTTACACTCGCTCACCAAAAGATGGCGAAGGTGTTTCAGGGATTGCAGGAAAAGGAAGAAGAGCGAGCCAACGAGAAGAACGAATACGACGAGGATGAAGAACCTGTCGTTCAGGAAAAACAGAAGCGAAAAGGCGGAGTGAAGATTGCAGAGTTTATGAAGAAGAGGAAGTCTGAGGAATAAGTCGCCTCAGCACCTCTCCCGTGAGGATGCGGTGCTTCTTGAAGGCGTTGCACCGCTTGCATGCAAGCGTCAGGTTTCTCGGGTGGTTGGAGCCGAAGCTTTGTGGTTCGACTTTCACACCCGACACGCCTTTCATCTTACGAAGCTCCTTGTTCAGGACATTCGATGACAGCGGAATGATGTGGTCGGGTTCGAAGATTCCATCGTTGGTGCACTCAGGGTGAATGCTTAACTGGCATTCGCCTTTGTGCTTTTCGATGAGTTCATGCAATACCTTCTTGCTGGTCTTGTCGAATTGCCACCGCTTGATTGCAGGATGCTGAAAATCAAAGAGATCGGAATATTCTTTGTTGAAATACTCTAGGTCTCCGTCTGCAAGCAGGTGTACGAAAAAATCCTGATCCTCAGGATTTTCAAACTGCATTCGCAATGAAGATGAAAAGGACTATGGCGGTAAAGACAACTAAACCGATGAGTACCTTTTCGCTTCGAGTATAGATTCGAGCAGGTTCTTTTTCAGCCAGAGCCTGCTCGAGTGTTTTGCCTTGGTCAGCCAAGAGCTTCTGTCCGATTGGAGAATCCAACGGAATCAGATTGGTCGCACCACAGGCGGAGCACTTCTTGTACCTTGATGACGATCGCCACACCGAATATATGAGACCCGGAATGATGAAGAAGCACCAGAGGATTATTTCTATTAAAAGGTTTCCCTTAACGGCAGTTTTGGAACTGCCAATATGCCCACAAGCGGAGCATATGAGTTTCTTAGACATGTTTTTTGGACGGTTTTCATGACGCTAATAATTCTGGTAGGTAGCAAAAATCTCCTAACCAGGGCTGATATATCCCGTGAGATATACCCATACCCCTTTCGGGATATGACCGTCCAAAGTGGCCTCTGATTAGGAGGTTTTTACTTTGGACGGAATTTGCGACCATATCCTAGAAAACCAAGGGTTCTTTAGGGGTTAGGTCGACTGTATTCAGTTGTATGTACATGATACCAAAATTGATGGTATCAGTCAGTACCTTAGCTTAGTTATTGGGTCTTGCGAAGGGCTTCATAAAGGCTTGATAAATTGCTAGAATGAGGCGTAACCATGGCAGTATCCGCTCAAAAAGTAAGCAAGTATGTCGATTCCATTTCCAAGAGCGGTCTTAGCATCTATGACCCTATTGAAGTCGGAGATCCAAATCTTTGGATACCTTCAGGAGAACTGGAGGTTATTTTGAATGAGGCTTTAAAAGGTCTCTCCCTTACAGGTCTGCCCCTAAGAACACGATCAAAAGTTGTGAAGCAGAAAGTATGCTCTGCTTTGGGCTATCCTGTGCCAAATAGTTTTGAGAAAACACAGCCACGTTTCCCAGGACAGTGCTTCGATACTTATATTCAGAAATCAAACAACTTGCAGATTTGGAACGAAGAACTTTCATCAACCCGACGATACGTAACGATCAAAGTAACCGACGAAGACGTGGTTGAAGTTGTACGTGTCGTAACTGGAGACACTCTTGCTGTACTTGATACAACAGGCACCCTCACTCAGAAATACCAAGCTCGACTTACAGTCGGTGATAATGTGTCAGAACTTGTATCTGCGGAGGATACTGACCGAATCGTTGCGATAATCGAATCTGCAAACGGTGATCAAAAGCTTGGTGATCCCACAGATCATGTATCAGCTGAAAACATTCTTCCTATCGAAGATGTATTTGAAAAACTTAAGACAATAATCGGAAAGTCTTTTGCTGACGCTGGTTCTGATCAAGAAAGGAATCGAGGTGGACTACTCCACAAACTAGTGTGTCATGCATTGGGTTATGAAATACATCGAGACAACGGACAGTTTCCTGATGTACCGAATCAATTACTTGAAGTAAAGCTTCAAACTTCTCCAACTATTGATCTTGGCTTGGTTACACCCGACAGTAAGGACGCATTGGATACGCCTAAAATCAACGGGAAGCAGATACGTCACTGCGACGTTCGCTATGCAATCTTTTATGCCAACATCGAGAACGGACAAATTAATGTCACCAACCTTTTTCTATCAACAGGAAAAGATTTCTTTAGTCGTTTCCCTCGCTTTGAAGGAAAGGTACTTAATAAGAAAATTCAGATACCCCTTCCGTCAGATTTTTTCACCTATAAGCCGAAGGCTGAATAGACAAGTTTGTTTAGCTTCTCCTCCTGAGAATCAAATTCAGCATCTACAGGCAACTCGTAGATTGATTTAGTTAAGTTGATGATCTCTTTTGCTATCTTTGATTTTGGATCAGGCAATGGAAACTTCTCAACGTATTGAGTAATAAAGCGTCTTCGTCCCGAGTAGAGTTTATTGTTGAAACTGTGGTCGTAGAACTCCTCGACAAACTTTGAGTTTGCAATTGCCAAAGCGAGCCACAGCAATTCGGAATTATCTTCTTCTGAAGTTAACCAGTAGCAGTCTCCATTCACCACACCGCCTGTTTGATCCATCCAAAAGATTGGTTGTTCAGAAATATCTCTGAAGACTAACTTGGGCTTCTCCCAAGTCTTTGGATTATGAGGAACCCAGATCTCGTACCAGTTACGTCCTGAATCAATCACGTAACTTCTCGATGAGAGCTGATCTTTGTGTTCTTCAAGATACCTTTTTACGTTGGGATACTGATCAAGATCAATGGGCTTCTTTTTGTTGCCGATTTCCTCATGTGTGTAAACAACATGCTTCTTTGCTGAATCTGTTTTGTATCTTCTTGCGACGTGATGAGTAATCAGTGGCTTTAGAGTTTCAGGTAGGTTTCCATTAAATTTAGAAATGTCGGATACGATAAAAACATTGTCAGCAGTCGTTTTGATACCAACTTTTACCTTGCCAATATCCCCAAATAAAAGTTGAGTCTTTTCTTTAACTTTCTTCAACCACAGGTCTGCTTTGTCATGAGCAAGCCTCCATGTGTCGCCGATCTTATTGCCAATATCAAGCTTGCCGTGCAGTACTTTAAAATGTTCCGATTCCTCTCCTTCGAGTGATTGAAAGACTTGTTGTGGATCAATCTTTGTATTCTTTCCCGAAAGATATATTGATGTGAATCTAGGGTCAGCATCCTTTGATGTCTCTTTTTGCAAAAGCAGAACAGCTGGAAGCACTGCCGCTTCAAACAAGCGTGTATCTCCTAAATCCCATACATGTAGAACACTAAAATCATTTAGGAGATTCTTTCGAACAGCTTCGCCTGATTTAGTGGTAAGAAAGCGATTGGAAACAATGATACCTACTACACCTTCTGGCTTAAGAAGTTTCTCAATTCCTTTTAGGAAAGCGTGATACAGATCAACTCGACCTGAGAGATTAAAATCTTCCGCAAGCTTTTGAGCCTTTTCAGCACCCATGACTTGAGTTCTGACATAAGGCGGATTCGCAATAACAAGATCAAAGAGTGGAACATCTGTTTTTGAAAACAAAGAACCTCCATAAGTTTCAGAGACCCATTCTAAGAAATCCTGAGTTTTAATATCAGCCTTAACTTCAGGGAAATCCTTCTTGATTAGATCCAGAGAAGCATCAACTGCATCTTGATTAATATCGAAACCGAATACTTCGATTTTATTGAATCCGCGCGAGTAGGCTATCTGTATAAGATTACGCAGAAGCTCCCCGTCACCAACAGCAGGATCAATTACTTTTAGTGTTTTGGTTTTCTTTAAATTCTTTTTCTCAACTTGATCAAAGATTTGAGATGCCACAAAGCCAGCCAAAGAAGTTGGGGTGTAATGAGCCCCTGTATTCTTTCTTAATCCAGCATCGAGTTGTGCATCTAAAGTTGGCATTTGTAAACCTATTTTAACATTTTTCAAGATCGCTTGATACCTTAGCTTAGACCTGAAAAATTGTGTAATTGGTTACCAGATTGACCCTTTGCAGACCTCTGGACTTATTTGCAGTTCAGCGTCATTCCTTGGGTGTGGATGAAGATATCGAGGCAATTATTGATGCGAGTAAGCATTTCAAATACCACGAGGAGCGTGGGATGACCCTCTTTAATCGCGTCTCTCATCTACCCGAATCAAAGCGACACATGAAGATGGCAATTAAGGAACGCATACTCTTCTTGGCAGGTGCTTATATATCTCTTGCGTCATTCATTGATGATGACCTCGTGGATTTCTTAGAGAACGCTGACAATGAATCAGATAAAGAAAAAATAAAGAGAATTTATAGCGATGTAATCAAACAGATGGATACTCTACGTAAGGAGATGGAAGAATTCAAAATCATAGACTTACCAACCTAAGGGTACTTAGGACGCTCTGGACTCTTCAAAGGGATTGCGTCATTCATTGGGTTGTATGAATAACGCAATATCAATGCCGTACGGGACAACGGTACAAGAGCAAGTCCCTGTAAAGGTGAAGTACTGCCTTTATGCGAGAAAGTCGACAGAATCGGAGGAGCGACAAGTGCTGTCCATAGATAGCCAGATCAAGGAGATGCTCCAGCTCGCGGATCGAGAATGTTTAGAGATTGTGGAGATGAAGCGAGAGTCACACTCTGCAAAAGAGACAGGTCAGCGACCAGTCTTCAATGAAATAATCGAGGAGATACGAGAAGGAAAATACAACGGTATCCTGACATGGGCACCAGACCGTATTTCAAGAAACGCAGGTGACCTTGGAAGGATTGTAGACCTGATGGATTCGGGCAAGCTTGAGGAAATACGAACTTTTGGTCAGAAGTTCGGCAACAATCCAAACGAGAAGTTTCTCCTGATGATTCTGGGGTCACAAGCAAAGCTTGAGAACGACAATCGAGGAATCAACGTGAAGCGAGGTCTGCGAACGAGAGCGGAGATGGGGCTATGGTCAGGCATGCCTCCTCTCGGGTACGTGACGCAGGGACTAATGGAAAAGAAATGTCAGGTAGCGGTAGATCCGCTACGAGCACCAACAGTGAAGAAGATGTTTGAGAAAGTTGCATACGAACAATGGTCTGGGCGAAAGGTATACAACTGGCTGAGGTTTGAGCTGAACTTCTACACCAGAGGAAACAAACCACTCACTCTCGGAGGTGTGTATCGCATATTAGAAAACCCTTTCTACTATGGAGTGTTCGAGAGACCAAAGAAGAGCGGAAACTGGTATCAAGGAAAGCACACGCCACTCATCACGCAGGAACTGTTCGAGAAAGCAAAGGCACAGCTTAAGCGTGACCAGATAGTGCGAGAGACGAAGGAGTTCGCATTCACTAAGCTCTTCACCTGCGGGTACTGCGGAAGCGGGATATCCGCCGAAGAGAAATGGAAACAGCTCAAGGATGGCGGCGTGAACAGATACATCTACTACTCCTGTGCCAGATCAAGAGACCGCAACTGCAAGAACATGTACATACGAGAAGAAGATTTGATACTCGAACTACTGAAAATACTCGACAAAGTGAACATCAACGAGCTTGGCATGCGAAAGAAACTGGAGGATGAGATTGCGAGGTTCAATATATTCCAAAGGTCGGTACTCGGCGCCAAAGAAAAGATAAAGACGGATGCAGAGACAGATATCAGGAACTATGCGAAGTACATCCTAAAAGAAGGGTCTACTACTGAAAAACGAGAGCTATTGGCTAACCTGAGATCACGAATTGAATACAAAGATAAGAACCTAAGGCTCGTCTAGACAGAATAGATGGGTTGTTGCAAAAGTGTTAAAATAGAGGCGTAACATGAAATCCAAATTTCACCTTACGAGAACATTGCATGAGCCCAAATACCGCTCCACAACCAAACACGCTCATTCTCCCAATCTTAGAATTGGGGCCTATTAGGCATGATCTCGGACAGATAAGGCATGTTTTGGATCTTGGCGGGAGCAAAGAGATAGTATCAACAGAAGATTTCAATACTTCGCCTAGAGTTGTAGAAAAGCTACACGTACTCTCTGACGGACAAAGAGTATTGGTAACAAAGAAAAAGAAACTCCAGCTACCTGTCGATGTGGACGGAGTGCTTCATCGTAACGAAGAAGGAGAACTAAAGTGGGTTGCTCATAGAAAACTGGAAGCGATAGAACAGGATATTGCTCGAGACGGGATAGAAAGTGTCGCATCTGAAATAGCTGAAAGCTGGTCTGGGAAATTTAACTTTCGTGCAGAAGAGCGAGATGCTTCAGGAAACATCACTAAGGCAGGACTGAGACCTCCACAAATCGGTGGACTTCATGCGATTGGTGCTCACTGGAGTCTCTACCAGCAACCTGCGACGGTTGTAATGCCCACTGGTACAGGAAAGACAGAAACGATGTTGGCAACTCTCGTGGCATATTCACCAGGTAGCTTGCTTGTAGTGGTTCCCTCAAAAGTACTTCGGGATCAAACCGCAAGAAAATTTCTAACGTTAGGATTGCTTCGTTCTCTCGGTAATATTTCTCCAGAAACAAAAAATCCAATTGTTGGAGTAATCAAAAAGAGACCTCAGTCAGAACAAGATCTGGATATTTTTGATAAATGCAATGTCGTTATTGCAACCATGAGTGCCATGGGTGGCGAAGCATCCGATGACATATCCCTTCCTGTTGCCGACCATGCCAAAACACTGATCGTCGACGAAGCACATCACATTGGAGCAAATGGATGGAGTGCTTTTCGAGAAAAATTTAAGGAAAACAAGGTTTTACAATTTACAGCAACCCCCTATCGAAGAGACGGAAAGCTTGTCGATGGAAAGGTTATTTATGAGTATCCTCTACACTCAGCCCAGAAAGACGGATATTTCAAAAATATCAACTTCGAGCCCGTATATGAGATTGATCAAGAAGATGCGGATGAAGCAATAGCCACAAAGGCAGTAGAAGTGCTCAGAAGCGATATTGAGTCTGGAATGGACCATCTCATGATGGCAAGATGTGTGAGCATTGGTCGGGCAAGGACAATACATGCTATTTACAGCAGGATCGCTCCTGACCTGAACCCTGTTCTAATACATTCAGAGGCTGACGAAGCCGATGCTTCTATTGAGCTCATAAAATCTCGTGGAAGTCGTATTGCAGTTTGCGTAAATATGCTCGGAGAAGGTTTTGATTTGCCTCAACTTAAAATTGCAGCTGTCCACGATGCTCATAAAAGCCTTGCTATCCTTTTGCAATTTACGGGTAGATTCACTCGAAGTTCAGGAGAAGCAATTGGTGATGCGACTGTCGTGGCAAATATCGCAGATCAGGATGTCTCCTCATCGCTTGAACGTCTTTACAGTGAGGATGCGGATTGGAATCAATTGTTAAGTGAATTTAGCTCCGAAGCAGCAAAAGCCCATTCAGAGCTTATTGCCTTTTTGAATTCATCCGAAAGGCTTGATGACCCAGAAGATGAAGAGAAGATCGAAATATCCCACCATCTATTTCGCCCTACCTTCAGCACACTAATGTACGAAGCAGATTCTTTCACTCCTAAAAAATTCATCGAAGGAATTCCCAAAGGAACGACTGTGCACAATGTCTGGATTCACGAAGAATCCAAAACCCTCTATTTTGTAACAAGACTAGAACCATCCATTCGTTGGACAAGATCACGCAAACTAAAGGATAGGACATGGGATTTGCACGTTTTTCATTATGACGAAGCGCGCCACATGTTGTTCGTGTCCTCGAGTGACAAGTCCTCAGCGCATGAAAAAATTGCCAAGGCCATTGGTGCCACACGACTCATTTCTGGTGACGTTATTTTCCGAGCACTAGGACGAATCAATAGACTTATCTTTCAGAACGTGGGAGTAACCAAGCATGGCCGTCGAAACCTGAGGTATGCAATGTATACAGGTTCTGATGTTGCTACAGCGTTGAGTGTGTCTGAACGAGCTGGTTCAGTTAAATCAAACCTAAGTGGTACTGGTTGGGAAAATGGTGAACCTGTCACAATCGGATGCTCCTACAAAGGACGTGTGTGGGCTAGAGATCCTGGATCAATACCTGAACTCGTAAAATGGTGTGAAGCTGTTGGCGATAAAATTAAAGATGAAGGAATAGACACGGCAGATATTATTGCCAACGTTCTTATCCCCGAAGAAGTAACAGCATTGCCAGATAAACAGGTACTCAGCATTGAGTGGCCTCTGGAAATTATCAGACAGTCGGAAGAAAGAGTGGTTATCAAGAAAGGAGCTGTTGAGAGATCAATTTCAATGTTTGATCTTCAATTCGTTAAAACTGATCTGGTAACCAGTCAGGTTGAATTTAATCTTGTCACAGATCCTGAGGAGGTTTGGGCAAAATTAGTTCTGACAGTGGGTGGCGATGACGGATTCAAAGTCACAAAAAGCACAAGAGAAGCTGTAACAATTCGTGTTGGGAATTTGGAACTTCCAATCGAGGAGTATTTTTCAAATTACCCTCCGATGATTCGCTTCATAGATATTTCTGAGCTTGACGGCAACTTACTCATTAAGCCGCAAAACACTCAAGACCTTGTGTTTCCTGAAGAAAGTTTTGAGGTCTGGGACTGGGAAGGAGTCGACATGCAAAAGGAGTCTATTTGGAAAGGTGGTAATGAACGTCAGGACTCAATCCAATGGAAAGCGGCTCAGCAGTTTATTGCTGGAAACTTCGATGTGGTCTTTGATGATGACAGTGCGGGAGAAGCTGCTGATCTTGTCTGTTTTAAGGAAGAAGATGATCATATACGGTTAGCTTTGGTGCATTGTAAATTCACAAAAGGTACAACCGCAGGTGAGCGAGTAAGTGACGTTGTGGAAGTTTCATCTCAAGCGGTTCGATCAGCAAAATGGAAATGGAAATTTAAAGATTTGTGCCGACACGTTCTTGAAAGAGAGAAGAGGCTTTCTGGTGGTCGCACAACTAGATTCCTCAAAGGAATTGGATCAGATATGAATAGGTTCGTGAAGTTGAGCAGATTCAAGGAAATTAGACCAGAGATCATTATCGTTCAACCTGGCTTATCAAAGGCTAATCACACGGCAGATCAGACAGCCGTATTAGCAGCAGCTCATAGCTATCTCAAGGAGACAGTCGGAGTTGATCTTGATGTTATTTGTAGCGAATAACCCGAGCCCCATTCAAGGGTACTCGGGTCACTCCGATACTTAGTTCTCTTGGCGGAGAGAGAGGGATTCGAACCCTCGGTACGCGTAAACGTACAACGGTTTTCAAGACCGCCGCCTTCAACCACTCAGCCATCTCTCCAGATATTAAATTGTTGCGGTAAACGATTGTTATCAGTTCAACCAGCTTACCACCGCATGCTTAATCCTTGATAAGGATTGTGACCAGGATATTACCAGAAAAAAAGCTTTTTTCCAACTATATTTTCATCGTGTTATGATTATCGAATGCGAAAAATGGGTATTGATTTTGGAAGTAAACGGGTTGGTATAGCCTTAAGTGATGACCAAGGGCTGATGGCTTTTCCAGAAATGGTAATAGAAAATAATAAAGATTTACTTAAAACCATAGTGAAGCTTATTTCTGATAAGCAAGTAGGGGAAATAGTAATCGGTCATTCCTTAGGACGTGATGGTAAGCCCAACGAAATTCACGATATGGTTGAGGATTTAATCACCGCTTTAACTCTGGAGACTGGTCTACCGACCCATCTGGAACCAGAGCAATACACAACTCAGGAAGCCATTCGTTTTCAAGGTCGCAACCAAGAGACAGATGCTTCGGCGGCCGCTATAATCTTGAATAGTTACATAACGAGAAATAAAAAATAATATGACAGACAACAACGAACAAAAAGATTTAACAGCAAACGATGAATCTAATACTTCTCCAGCGGCAGAAGCTGAAGCTACCAATCACATTAGTTACAGTGACTTCGCTAAGTTAGATATAAGAATCGGTACAATAACAGCAGCGGAGATAGTGGTCGAGGCTGACAAACTTCTCAAACTAACTGTTGATTTAGGAGAAGAAAATAAACGACAAATTATTTCCGGCATTCGTGAATATTTTGCTGACCCAGAAGAACTAGTGGGTCGACAGTGTCCGTTTGTAGCTAATCTAGAGCCAAGGGTAATTCGTGGCTTAGAAAGTCAGGGGATGATTATGGCTGCCTATGATGATAAGGAAAATATTTTTGCCTTATTAAACCCACATGTAACTCTGCCACCGGGCACGAAAGTTAACTAATTGTTATGAACGGATATTTTAAAAAAAGAACCATTGCGGTTGTGGCTAGTAGTTCAGAGTATTTGCGTTCCAAATACGCAGGGCTAGCCTTGGGAGTTTTTGCGTTTGCTGAGTCGGCCTTCTTGCCGGTTGTTATCGACCCTCTGCTGGCGGCTATGATTCTGGTAAAGCCAGAGAAATGGCGACGTTACACAATCATCGCTATTTTAGCTTCAGTTTTGGGTGGTGTCTTTGGTTATCTCTTAGGAACTTTATTTTTTGATACTTTGGGAGTTAGGTTGGTTGCCTTTTATTCTTTAGAGTCAGTCTTTGCTTCAGTATCTGATAATCTTAATCAAAACGGTTTTGTATTTGTTTTAATTGGAGCATTAACACCAGTTCCTTATAAACTAGTTGCCATCGCTAGTGGATTATTACATCTTAATATCTTCACATTTATTATTGCTTCTTTGGTCGGTCGCTGTCTGCGGTTGGGTATTGTGGGTTTGATCACTTACTATGCTGGTCCGCAAACTTTGGCTATCATCCGAAAAAATTTATACCAAATTTCCTTATTCATAGCCGTCATCCTATCAACCTACTTACTGATTAAGTTTTTTATTTAAGTGTGGGTTGTTGGTAATTCAGCTATCTTTTCATCGTATAATGATGGGATGAGTATCTATAGCTATATCAATAGATTTTTCCCTGCCCCTACCTATATGCAACTACCAGGTGCTGGGGTTGATATATCTGACTCTTCTTTAAAATATATAAAGTTTAAAACTACTTATAATAAAGAATCTCCTTTGGAATTAGAGTATTGGGGAGATATTGATATCCCTGATGGGGTACTACAAAGAGGCGCTGTCAATGATCCAGAAAAACTAACAGCTGTGATTAGAGAAGTTCGCAAGCGAACAGGGGTTAAGTACGTTCGGGTTTCTCTGCCAGAAGAACATGCTTATATTTTTGAAACAGAGATTAGAAAGGATACTAAATTTAAAGAGATTAGAGGACAGTTAGAGTTCAAGATGCAAGAGGAGGTACCTCTTTCTCCGGCGGATGCATTTTTTGATTATGATATATCAGAATCAGGCCGAGACACCTCAATGTTGAACTTAACGGTGACTGCTTATGCTCGGGATACAGTTATGAGTTATTACG
This sequence comes from uncultured Candidatus Saccharibacteria bacterium, assembly GCA_964611205.1. Lineage (GTDB taxonomy): Bacteria > Patescibacteriota > Minisyncoccia > Phycocordibacterales > UBA918 > OLB19. Next base: position 72,253 of record CAZSZB010000003.1, read on the forward strand.
ATGCTTGTATAAAAGCTGGCGTTAGACCACTCTCCTTTGAGGTTGAGGCCCAAGCTATTACTCGAGCAGCAATTTTAACAGGCAACGTTCACACCCATTTGATTGTTGATTTTGGACATACTAGAACTGGGATTGGAATAGTTCACGATGGGGTATTGATGTATACATCCACTATTGATATTGGAGGCCGAGATTTGTCGCAAGCTCTCCGGTCGACTCTGGGTGATAAAACTGAAGATGAACTAACCGAGATTAAAAACAAAAAAGGTTTAGTTCCTGGCACCGAAGACACTATTGTTTATGACACACTTAAACCAGTTATTGATTCAATCATAAAAGAGCTCAACCAAAGAATTCAATACTGGAATAATAAAGAAGATAATCTAAACGACCGACAAATAGAATCAGTGATTCTTTGTGGTGGTAGCATTAATATGCGCGGATTACTGTCTTATTTTAAGAGTGAATTAAAACTAGAAGTGAAGCAAGCAGAGGTCTGGCAAAATGCTTTTTCTTTGGAAGAAATAGTACCGCCGATAGATCGTCAGCATTCTTATGGTTACGCTACTGCTATCGGTTTGGCCCTAAGTTTCTTTAGCGAAAAATAAAATAATTATGGCTAACTTATTACCACCAATTGCGCGTACTAAAATCAAAAGAGAATATTGGCTCCGGGTTATTACGGTCTGGGTTTCTCTATTGGGTACAGCGTTTCTAATGTTGGCCACTCTCCAAATACCGGCCTACGTATTGGTCACCGAACAACTAAAGGTTTTTAATAATTGGTATAACGAGACAGGAGTTGATAAGGATCAATTGCAGTATTTATCCGATGTTACTGAATACAGTAACAGTCTCAGTCTTTTACTAAATAACAACTCTGAGTCAATCTTATTTTCTGATGTAATGTCAGAGGTTGAGATGGTGGCGACGGATTTAGTAGAGGTAGATAACATTAAGTTGGTACGTAGTGCGGGGAAGATAGAAGCTTTTACCATAACCGGCAAAGCTAAGTCACGTATAAAATTAGCTGACTTCCGTAACAACTTGGAGGCTAGCGAGATGTTTGGCACAGCTACTTTGCCGTTGGCAAACTTAGCTAAAGATATTGATGTGCCATTTACCATAACTGTCACGATGGCAACAACAGATAATATTTAATATGAAAAACCAACGAACAAAAATAATATTCATAATCGCTTTGGTTTATTTATCTCTATCCCTGTTTGTTTTATGGTGGATGTTTTCTAGTGTTGAAAAAACTGGTCAGGAGATGAGTGCCCAAGCTATCATTTTGGCTGACAATATGGCTCAAGAGAGAGAGGTGGGGGATTTAAGTAGATTGGTCGACGCTAGTTTTGTGGTCCGGAGTCAATTGGAGGAGTTCGTTTTAGCTGAAGCAGAAACAGTTAATTTCCTAGCTGATATAGAGCTAATAGGGAATGAGCAAGGTGTGAAGTTAGAGACCTCATCCCTTGAGGTTATAGATAGTGGAGGTGAATTTCCTATCTTGTTAGTAGATTTTTCGATTATTGGATACGAAAAAGATGCTTTAAAAATGATTAAGATTCTTGAAAATATTCCTTACCATAGTGAGTTGAGAAGTATAACCTTTGACCGTAATCCGGATAATGAATCGTTGGTTTTAATTTCTACTACCTTAGCTGTTAGTATGAATAGATAAAAGTATCATGGATAAATCCGATATTATAAAAATTGCAAAACATGTATTTAAGAAAGGTGGTGGTTCATCAGATCATTCCTTTTTCAACCCAAGCCGAGACTGGCTAATTGGAATTTTTATTTTTATTATCATCCTTTTAGTAGGTAGTTATATCAGTGGCTTAAACTATGCTCGATATCATAATGTTGAAGTTACCGAGCTCGGAACAAAAACAAATCTTCCTAAATACAATGAAGTGAGGGTAAACGAAGCAATTTTAAAATATAAAAGTATCGATGCTAAATTCAAAGGATTGATAAGTGAGACACCAAATGGAACTCGGAGGTTAGAATTAATTGATAAAGACAACGTTGAACCCGAGCCTGACATTAGAAGAGACACTCCACCAGAAAGTTACTCGGCTGAGTAGTTAATTTTTATATTTAGTTAAGTTTAATAATTAAAACAAATACATTACACTTTGTTTCTATAAAATATAAAATTTAGTTATAATGCTCGAATGAAAAATGATTTACTTACTATAAGTGATCGCTATAAACAGGCAGCAGATATTTTGATTGAAGAGTCTGGTTTAGTTAATGTTCTTAAAAAATATGGCTATATTGAATACGAAGGTGCTTACTCTGGTAATGTAATGATGCATGGTGATATTGATATAAAGGTAATTCGGGATTCTGAGTATACTCAAGATGATATATTTATTATCCTAAGAGACATTTATGATACTTGTGATAAATACTTCAGAAGTTTGTTTATCAAAGCAGACTGGGATGATCCAAGAATTGGACAACAATTTCCATACGGTAGATATATAGGGCTTAAAACATACTTTAATGATGAGCGTTGGAAGTTTGATATCTGGTTCATTTCTGAAAAAGAAAATGCTAAAGAAAAAACAAAACTAGATATTAGTAAGGTTAGTCTCACTGAAGAGCAACGCATTAAAATTTTAGAGTTTAAACAATTCAGGAAAGATCAAAATATTAAAATTTCGGGACAAGAAATATACGAAGCAGTTTTAGAAAAGAATTTTATAAGTCCTGAATTGTTTTTTAACAAATAAGTATGAATTTAATAAACAGATGGCATGACATTCTCAATATGCCCAAACTTGACGAAGTTTGGCATAGACAAGATATGTCAGATGAACTAGCAGAATATGAAGAAGCTTGTGGTTTTTTAAATAATTGGAGTGAATTATCAGATGTTGTCTATACTTATAGTCGTGCAAGGTGGTCTGGACACACCACAATATATTTTCCACTCTCTAAAACAAAATTATTTTTTGGTGTTATATATATGATACCTAAGTACACATTACGTTGGCGATTTTTCCGTAAAATAGGTCATCAGTTTGATAAAAATCTTAATATTTCAGAAGTTCGTAACCCTAAAAAAATTGAAAAACTGAAAAAGATTGCTAGTAAGTACGAACTTGATCCTGAAATATTTGTAATAAAAGCTGAAAAAATGCGTCGAAGGACAATTTTATTAAAATAGTTTATTTACTCCTTAGCTTTTAATTATGTAAACAGTTCTCTAAAGATCCCTCGTTATTTTCAAGTTTACAGAATTTTGTTTTTGTTCTAAAAAACGACCGATGCGTCTTTTTGAAAATTCTGTAGTAACAAAATACAGTGCAGTAAGTGAGAGAATTAGACCTAGGTCAGAAAAAGATGGTCTGACAAACCCAAAGTAATAAGCGGTTAATGGGATGAACGGAATAAGGAGAGTAGTCACAAATGCTCCTAGTGATAGCCATATAATACTCTTAGCTGGCGGGCCTGCTTTTTCAATAGGTAACATAGAACGAATGGAAAAAATCAGTACTAGTTCAGTTAGAATGCTTGCTATGAACCAGTTAGTTTGCAAAATACTGGCTCCTTCTTTGTAGAATAAACCGAACCATAAAAAGTCGAATACTGTACTCACTAAGCCAACTGTAATAAAAATAATATAAAGAGTTTTAAAATCGTATTTCTGTGGATGTTGGATTTCGTTTTTATTTACTCGGTCAAAGGCAATAGCCATTAAAGGAAAGTCAGATAGTAGATTCAGTAATAATAATTGTTTCGGCAGCATTGGTAAAAAAGTAATGAAGAGGGAACTAATTGCCACTGCATAGAAATTACCAAAGTTGGCAATCAAAGTAGTACGGATATATTTCAAAGTGTTGGCGTGGGTTTCTCTACCAATCTGAATACCGTCAATAATGACTCGCAAATCTGATTTTAATAAAATAATATCCGCTGTCTCTCGTGATACATCTGAAGCTGACTTGACCACTAGAGCTACGTCAGCTGTTTTTAAGGCTGCTGCATCATTAATTCCTTCTCCTAAAAATCCGACGGTATACTGCTCTTTAAGTAGTTGAATCAAAGTCACTTTTTGTTCTGGGGTTGTCCGGGCGAAAACACGAATAGTGGATAGTCGCTCAAATTGTTCAGTAGTTGATAGAGCAAAGAAGGCATTAGCCTCGATTGCTTCTTCAGGTTTGGTCACCAAATTCACTTCACGTCCAATGGCTTCAGCTACCCGCAGAGAATCGCCAGTAATGATAGTGACAGCCACATTCAAGTCGCGGGCTTGGTTGAGAGTTTTTATAGTGGTACTTTTTAAGGCATCAGAGAAGGAGATAAAGCCACCAAATGAAGCACCCGAACCAGTATCGTAACTTACACCTAAAATACGCCGACCAAGTTTCTCTTCTGCCTCTAGCCACTCTTCCACTAGCGCCTGATCGATTAGTCCTTGTTCAATAAAATATTCCGGAGCCCCACGACGAATATGTATTTGGTTTCCGCGAGCATCTTTTACGATGGCACCATTGCTGCGTAAAGCAGGTTCGAAAGCCTCCTCGGTAACCAACTGATATTCTTCCAAATGAGACTTTTGTTCGGCACTGAGTGCACTTAAAGTAGCTCGGTCAAATGGTTCAGGATTGGCTTTGTGAGTACTGTTAACAGTTAGTGCAGAGAGAATGAGTGGGTGCCACCGACTATCAGGTATAAGATAGTCATTTTGAAATTCCAGTTCGTTTTTTGTAATGGTACCAGTTTTATCGGTGCATAAAAGTTCGATTGAACCAAGATCTTGGATAGAGGATAGGCGTTTTACAATCACGCCTTTCTTTACTAGCTTTAACGCACCATTTGAGAGGGAGAAAGCCATCACTAAAGGTAGAGCTTCGGGGATGACTGATATAGCCAAGGCGATAGCAAAGATAAGTAGGTGGGGGATATCAGCTGCACTGCCATCAATTAAAATATTAGCTAGAACAACAAATAATAACGTCACTAAAGTTACTCGCAGTATAAAGGTACTGATGCGATCGATACTCTTTACATTATGGCTCTTACTCTCGATTGCGGAAGTCTTTTTAAGAATTTGAGCTAGTCTAGTATTTTTTCCAGTAGCTATTACTTCAGCGAAGGCTAAGCCTTTCACTACAACAATTCCTTGGAGAATTAAAGATTCATCGGTTGCGTCATCACTGCTGGCGTGTTTAGTAACAGGAATACTTTCACCGGTGAAAGTTGTTTCGTCCACCTGAAAGCCAGTAGTAAAACGTATAACACAATCGGCTGGCACTATATCTCCCGACTCGAGTTTTATGATATCTCCAGGCACTAGTTCTGAAACTGGTACCTCTTTATCTGTGTTATTTCGTCTAACAGTAATAGACCGCGCTAGGTATGATTGTAGTTGACTGGCAGTGGCGTTTGATTTGTACTCTTGAAAAAAACTGAGTCCAATACTTAAGACAACAAACACGAGAATGAAACTAGCGTCAAATGGCTCTTCTAGCATATAGGTAATTGCTGAGGCCAATATTAAGAGAATGACAAAGATACTTTTGAATTGCCGAGCAAGCAACCGTAGAGTTTGGTACTTAGGTTGAGGGATTTCATTTAACCCAAATTCAGCTTGCCGCTGAGTAATTTCTTTTGTGGTTAGTCCAGGGAACATCTGTAAAGTATAGCCAATTATAAAAGTTATTCATCTTAAGGGGGTTAGCAGTTTGCTTTCTAAAATTAAAAGACCGATAGCAAAGCTGTTGGTCTTTTAATTTTACCAATGTGCCCCCACCAGGAATCGAACCCAGATCAAGAGCTTAGAAGTCTCCTGTTTTATCCATTAAACTATAGGGGCAACAAACCCAATATATATGTTCTGGGCAGAGATACAATAGCAAATTATGGTGAGAATTTAAACCAAAGCAGACGGGAGCTTCGCCCCCGTCTGCTTTGGTTTAAATAATTTAGTTGTTTTATCCAGAAAAAAGAGCGGGTCAAACAAGTGATATAAATATTGTGCTTGTGACACGCTCTTGAGTTTTTCTGATCTGGCCGCCTATTCAGCAGCCAGATCAGGTTGCTCCGGTATCTTGGCAGGTTCGGAATACTGTTCCTCCACCAGCTCGAACTCTCGGCTGCCCTCGGTGAGATTCCCGTGGGTTATGGCGTCGGCTAACTGAGGATATTTGTCCGCAATCAGCTTAACTTCTTTGTGGCACATTTTATCCTCCTGTCTGTCTATGCCCTGACCTCACTATAACTGCTGTGGGGTGAGATTTTCTCCTGACTTTGTGGATAAAGAAGTTAATTAATTAGTGAAAAGAAAATAAAGCCCAAACTGTAAAGATTATCGATTCTTAGAATAGTATCGTAACTGCAAATAATACAGATTGACCCACGAAAGATGCAAATCAATCCGTGGGTCAGATCAGGCGGTTCGAATCTTGTATTGATTGCCAGCACTGCCGGCAAAGAACATGGTCTTTATCTGGGGGAGGTCCCCAGCGACCCTGTATACAAACTCGAATTCTCCGACCACATTCGCAGTATCTAGACATAACGATCTCCCTACGACCGTGGTTGTCTCTTTATTATGAATATAATTGATAGCTTGTCAATTAATTATTTTCCTACCCGAGTATTTGTATAATTGTGGGGTCAAGTTTCTAATTCGCTTTGCTCATAAGAACTTCCTCCTCGGACTCGACTGTTTCCTTTAAAGGGAGCGAAAGATTTGAATCTTACAGATTCGGTACACCTTTTGGGGGTTTTAATTCGCTTTGCTCTTAAAACTCCACAAAAGCTTTTCAAATCTCACGTAACAGTGTGTAAGCACTGTTACTTCATCGCGCACAAGAAAAACCGCCAAAGGCGATTTTCTAATTGTGCGCGATGAGAGATTTGAACTCCCGACCTTCGCAGTGTAAATGCGCTGCTCTACCAACTGAGCTAATCGCGCAGACGTGTTGTCTGTGTTTTTTTGTAAAGAGTGTATGTAATACGCCTCCTCACAGGAGCTGTACAGGTTATCAGTATTTTTCGTAAACTTAAAATATCAGGTAACCTCTTGCGAAGTGACGTTAGGTCACTTCTCACTCCACCACCTTCGCTAATTACGCGTCGGCACCTGTAATAGGTACGTCCACGTTCTGAATGTGTGGCAAAAAGTATAGCGTATATAAGACTAAATGCAATAGTTTTACTATTTAAACGATAAATATATTAGGTAAAAATGGAGGTCGATCCCCAAAGGGATCGACCTCCATACTTGTTACCGACTCTTGCCTTGACGCCAGGGTGTGCGTCCCTGATTGTTGTGTTCGGTTTCGTCACGAGCTCGAATCGGTGTACCAAGAATCATCTTTGCCTCCTCTGTTGCTGATTCCTCCGCTCCATATATTTTATAAGTCGATTTCTGTTTATTTGCAAGGTATACTTCAACCCATGATGGAAATTCATTGTGTGGTTAGTGGTTTGGTACAGCAAGTGTCTTACCGTACCTACGTACAAGATTCGGCAACTTTGCTCGGTATTTGTGGTTGGGTAGAGAATCTTCCAGATGGTACAGTAGAAGTATTAGCTCAGGGGGAAAAGGATTTGCTTAATGATTTTGTGGAATATCTACACGAAGGTTCACTTAAAGCAAAGGTAGAGTCGGTGGCTGTAGATTGGCAAACCCCAAAAGTGATATATGATGACTTTTCGGTTAAATTTTAATTGTTTGTGTCTAATAATATAGAAATTTTATTTGAGAATGATGATGTCCTGGTAGTTGATAAACCAGTTGGTTTGTTAGTGCATGAAGACGGTCATAATGAAGGAGAAACTTTGGTCGATTGGTTTTTACACCGGCAGCCAGAGGCTGCCGGCGTTGGCGAACCTGGTTATTCATCACAAGGTAAACTACTAGAACGATCGGGTGTGGTTCATCGTCTAGATCGTAATACATCGGGGGTGATGATTTTGGCAAAAAAACAGGAGACTTTTACATATTTGAAAGATCAGTTTCAGAAACGAGCTGTTAAAAAAACCTACATCGCATTAGTTTATGGATTGATGAAAGAAGAATGGGGAACAATAAGTAAACCAATTGGTCGTTCACCTAGTGATTATCGCAAACGGCTTTCTGGTCGGGGGGCAGTTGGTAGTATACGAGAAGCAGAAACGGATTGGCGATGTCTCAAGACAGGACAATACAATAATGAACCTTTTTCTTATTTACAGTTAAATCCTAAAACCGGACGTACTCATCAGATTAGAGTCCACCTGAGATCTATAAGTCGTCCGGTGGTAGGGGACAATTTATATGCTGAAAGTGAGATGTCCAAATCAAATAATCTTGAATTAGACCGCATGGCCTTACACGCACTGGAATTAAGGTTGTCCTTGCCGGGTGGAGAAGAAAAAGTATTTACATCATCAGTCCCACATGAGTTAGCAGAGGCAATCGAATTAATAGAAAAATAGGACATTGCGTGACGGCGGCTCTTATGGTAAAGTACGCCCGTTTTAACGACTATTTGTAGTTATTAAGAGTAAAAAATATGAACACAGTAAAAGCCGGTGTCACAATCTCTCCAGTTAACATGGAGGACCGTAAGAATCTAGGTCTTAGATCTGGAGATACAGTTCGTGTACACCAAAAAATTCAAGATAAAGGAAAAACCCGACTTCAGATTTTTGAAGGTTTGGTGTTGGCACGTAAGCACGGAAGTGAACCGGGAGCTACTTTTACAGTACGAAAAGTTGCTAGTGGAGTAGGAGTAGAAAAAATCTACCCACTGTACTCACCTAATATAGATAAGATTGAGATTGTAAAAAGAGCCAAAGTTCGTCGAGCAAAACTTTACTACATACGTGAGAAGGTTGCGCGCGAGATTAAACGACAGATGCGTCGTATGAACCTAGTCGACATTTCAACAGAATCAGAGACTGAAGAAGCCAAAAAAGCTGAGGAAGCAGAAAAAGCAGCTGCCGAAGCTGCAGCCAAGGCAGAAGAAGAAGCTACAGCAGCCTTAGAGCAAGAGGCAGCAGAAAAGGAAGAGGTTGCTGCAGAAGAGACTCCAGCAGAATCAACTGAAGAAGTTGATGTTAAGGAAGAAGCTTCAGAGGCAGAAAAAACTGAAGAGGAAGAAAGCGAAAAGAAGGAATAATATTTTCCAAAGTCAGTACGAAAAACCCCGGCATGGCCGGGGTTTTTCGTACTGTAACCATGATCATGGTTCTTAACTCCAATTACTTAATTACTTTGGGTATAATAAAGAAGTATGATTGAAACATTATTTCCTTTAGGGGTATCACAATATGTGATAGGTGGTTTATTAGTTGGAATAGGAATTGCTATTCCGTTTCTTTTAACCGGGTTAGTGGCTGGTGTCTCGACAGTCTATACATCAACTTGGTCGTATCTCTCTGGGGGAAGTTTTTTTCAGAGTGGTAAATTTATCAAGGTTAGAATACAAAGATTGTTGCTGGCAGGTGGTTTAGTTACCGGTGGAATTATATATTTGTTCTTCATAAATGATGGAGCGGTATTAATGACAGAACTAGAACCGTGGCGTTTACTACTAGGCGGAATATTGGCCGGTATCGGGACTCGAATGGCTAACGGTTGTACTTCCGGTCATGGTATTTGTGGTAATGCGAGTCTGGAGAAATCATCTATGGTAGCAACAGTCACGTTTTTAGTAACAGGTATTTTAGTAGCATACTTAACAGCTTTTATTTTCTAGTATGAAAAATTTCTCAATGTATGTCGGTGGGGTAGTATTCGGACTCGGTCTGGCTATTGCTGGAGCTACACAACCGGAAATAGTTCTGTCTTTTTTGCGCCTAGAAGATTTAGGTTTGGCTCTAGTGATTGGTGTGGCGTTAGTCCTCACTTTATTTGTTTTTCAAGTAGTGACCCGAGTTATGGGTAAGCCTGTGTTTGGTGGTCAGTTTGACTTGCATGACGGATTTCCAATTACCCGCGGTACGATACTGGGGTCTATTATCTTTGGTATTGGCTGGGGTATTTCTGGTTTATGTCCAGCTACTTCTCTAGCAGCTATTGGCGCAGGTAATCTTCCGGTAGTTTGGGGAGTCATTGGTATGTTTGTCGGGGCTTTCATCTACGGATCGATTCGTAGCCGGCAGAGCAAGTAACGGAAACTACTTTAGATGATTTAAACAAACAAAACCTTTCATTCGAATGAAAGGTTTTGTTTGTTTCTTTGTGTCCAAGACTGGAGTTGAACCAGCACGTCCGTAAGGACACATCCCCCTCAAGGATGCGCGTCTACCAATTTCGCCACTTGGACTCCTGTGTTCCTATGGAGAGTTTGCTAATTCTAAATACTTTTTGCTTTTTTGCAAATATTCTAGAATCTAAATATTTGCTATAATTTTTAATATGAATACAAAAATTGTGATGCTACTTAGCATTGTGGTGGTAATCATAGCGGCTGGATTTTATTTCTTAACAAAATCACCAGACACTAATGATGCTACCGGAACAGAAGCTGATAAAGAGGCGACTGATTCTAAGGATTTTAAAAATAGTGGACGGGGGTCATTCGCCTCTCTTATGAACTCGGGAGAAAATATAAAATGTTCTTTTTCTACCACAGAAGAAGACGCTGTCTCCACAGGAGTGTTTTATCATAGCGGTGGAAAATATCGAGTTGAAGCAGAAACTCAATCAGAAGGACAAACATACCAAACAAATATGATCGGCCTATCTAATAAGACATATATGTGGGGATCGTCACCTGAAGGTGAGATGGCCTTTGTGATGTCAAACGATATGATGAACAATGACGGAGCAGTAGCGCAGTATACTGAAACTCAGGGTAGTGCAGCGGTAGATATGGAAACTGAGGCAGAGTATGACTGTGATTCGTGGCGACCAAATACTTCCGTATTTGTACCCCCAAGTGATGTAGAGTTTGTAGATATAGAAGTGATGATGAGGGAAATGTTTTCCGCAGAAATACAAGGTTTGCCAGAAGGCTTTAAGATACAAGCGCAGTAGATTCTCCTACTAATTTTAAAAAACGGGCATTTTATGCCCGTTTTTTAATAGCTACAGAAGCAATATATAAACATTTTGTTTGTTATAGTTGAGCTTATGAAAAAGATAAAAAATTACGTAGTGCCGAAATATATTTATGCGATGTGGTTCACATTAGTATTGGCAATCGGGTTTGGAATTTATCTTCAAGAATGGTCGACAGTTTTTGTTAGCCTAATGACATTGGGTATATCAATCTATGTTATTTCATTAAGTCGACGGATAAAGATACGCATTCCAGCCTCACTTCTCACGGCGTCAATTATTTTTGTATATGCAACATTATTTCTAGGGGAAGTAGGTAGTTTCTACGAACGTTTTTGGTGGTGGGATGTAATTCTACATGCTGGATCAGCTATTGGATTTGGTTTGATTGGAGCGATTATTTTGATTTTGTTATTTCACCAGGGAAAGGTAAAAACTAGTCCATTACTAGTGTCTGTCTTTGTTTTCGCGTTTGCAGTCGCCATCGGGGCAGTTTGGGAGATATTTGAATTTAGTATGGACCAGTTGTTTGGTTTGTCGATGCAAAAGAGTGGTCTGGTGGATACTATGGCTGATTTAATTGTTGATAGTATCGGGGCTCTTCTTGCTGCTTTAGCAAGTTATGCATATTTAACTAAAGGCAGAAAATCATTTCTCACTGCCATATTAGAAGAAGCTGTTGCAATAAATAGTAAGTACGAATAGGAATGTTAGTGGATAAAGGTGTCCTAGGTTTTCCTAGAACGATAGAGTAAGGAAGGTCTTAATTGTGTTTGATGGGAATATGATAATGTTTTGCTGGTTTCTACAAATTTTAATTTAGGGCTAATACGTGAGGCCGAAATATCGAGGAAAAAGAACAGCACTACCATCACTTGTTTTTCCAGATGTAGAAATAGGTAGTTGGTTTATATGTGCCGGCCACGGCAAGGGAAGCGAGCCAGTAAAAGGTTTTTCACCAAAAAGTACATCAGCCACGCCGGCCCCCTCACTGCCTGGCAACCACGCAACTACGACTGCATCCCAATCATCGATCTCATCAGTAATTATGAGAGGTCGTCCAGTCACCAGTACCACGATTACTATCTGACTGGCTTTCTGAAGATTTTTAATAGTTGACAAGTCCTCCTCGCTTAACGACGGTTTTTCATTGTCGCCCCAACCTTCAGCGTAGGGTGATTCACCAACAACAGCGATGCCGATATCGGCTCTTTGTGAACTGTTGGGGAATAGAGCGTGTTCTTCAAACTCAACCAGTGTACTTTCGCCAGCAGTCTCTTTAATGCCTTCTAGGATAGATGTGGAATTAGGTAGCCAATTACCATCTATACCCTGCCATTCAACCGTCCAGGCACCCACTTGTTTCCCAATGTTATCCGCAGCACTCCCAGAAACTCGAATGGTGGAGTTCTTCTTTATAGGGAGTACATTATTTTTATTTTTCAATAATACCAATGACTCTGCTACTGCTTCACGAGCTAACATTTTATTATCTTCCGAACCAAGAACAGAAATATCAAGAATCTTACGAGTATCATCGAAAAGTCCTAATGTAAATTTTGCAGTCAAAATTCGTCGTACTGCATCGTCAATTCTCTCTTTTGAAATATCACCTCTTTGTACCGCTAAGCGGACGTTTTTAACGAAGTTTTTATATTCAAAAGGTAGCATTACCATATCAACACCAGCATTAATGGCTGTAACTGTGGCTTGGTAGTTACCACCAGGAATTTCATAAACGCCATACCAGTCAGATACGACAAAACCCTGGAAGCCGAGCTCTCCTTTAAGCACATCAGTAATAAGATAAGAGTCTGCTGCTAGCTTGGTATTGCCCCAACTATTAAGTCCCACCATAATACTCAAGGCGCCAACATCGACGGCTTTAGCAAAGGCCGGTAGGTAGATATTATGTAATTTCTGTTCATTTTTTGGTGTGACCCCCCGATCAATTTTAAAATCTTTATTACTTGATGTGTTCCAAAACATTGAGCCACCACCGATGTAGTGTTTTGGTGTAGCGAGAATTGATATGGTTGTTGGGTCAATTTTATTTTCTTGTAGCCCAGTAATATATGCGGCCCCAAGCTTACTTACTAGGTCCGGGTCATTAGAAAAAGTTTCGTACACTCGACCCCACCGAATATCTTCTGGCATGTCATAAGTTGGAGAGAAGTTCCAGTTAACACCAGTGGCTAGAAGCTCATCTCTAGTTGCTTTTGCAATTGTGGTAACAAGTGTTTGGTTGCCACTAGCACCAAGTCCAATAAAATGAGGAAACACCGTTGCTCCGGGCACATTGCTGTGTCCGTGAATAGCATCAACTCCATACAAAATTGGTATCTCTAGTCTCGATGAGTAGGACTCTTTACTAAAGTTTTCTACCATTTGTTTCCAGCCAAGTGGAGTATTGTCTTTTGGTCTACCTCCAAATCCGCTTAAGATTCCCCCGAGGCCATACTGACTGACATCACTAAGTTTTTTGATACTATTTTTTTCAACGAGTGCCATTTGCCCAATTTTTTCGTCTAGTGTCATGAGCGATAATAAATTATCAACACGCGTCGAGACAGAGAATGAGGTATCTAAATATAAAGGATTATCGGGTATTGAAGGTGAAGTTATTTGTCGCATAAACATAAAGAGGAAGATTGCACTACCAATAATCACTACTAGTACACCAGCCGAAATATATAGATATTTTTTAGATTTGAAATGTTTCAATATCATTTATGTAGTATAACAATATTATGTCTAATTAATTAGGACCAAGATTAGACAAGGAACAATTATTGTGGTGCCTATTATATGTACCATTGAGGTGTTATAATATAAATATAAGAGGGTGATACCTATCATCATCTGTTACTACTAAATCGTATCGCACTCTTAAGCGGTCGAAACAATAAAATATATGAATACAAAAAATGTATTATTAGCAATTCTCATAGTGTTCGTTTTTGCTGTTGGCTTTATGATGGGGCGTTTTAGTTCCGTTGGTAGCTCATACATGAGTGGCCCAGCATCAGCACCGGCCACCATAAACACAGATAGTGATAATGGTGACGCTACCACTGCTGAAGGTACGACAATTCAAGCTTCGAGTTTGTCTGAGGGACAAATTAAATTACTCGGCGCTCTCGGTATTGATGCTGACTCAATTAATGTAACACCAGAGATGGTTGCTTGTGCGGAAGCCAGTTTAGGTTCAGCGCGAATAGAGGAGATTATTAATGGAGCCACTCCGTCTTTTTCGGAAGGCCTCAAGTTAGCTGGATGTTATAAATAACTAAAAATAAATATATGGGTATATTACTATGGATAGTGTTTGGTGCATTAGTTGGTTGGGTGGGATCAATGATTATGGGTACCGATGAACAACAAGGTCTAATTCTCAACATTGTAGTGGGTGTTATTGGAGCAAGTCTTGGTGGGTACATCATGAGCTTGTTTGGTGAAAGTGGTGTCAGTGGTTTCAACCTGTACAGCTTCGTGGTAGCAGTTGTCGGAGCTATAGTACTGCTGGCCATTTTGAAACTTATTCGGGGATAGAATTGATTTGTTAGGTAAGAACAACCCAACCACTGAAGTAAAAAACAACACTCCTTAGAAAGGAGTGTTGTTTTTTCTAGGGAGACTACCGGGAAGGAATCGGTCACGAGTTACTAAGTTTTTTATTTCGTTTCATTCATAAAAATCTAAGTACTCTCGACCCCGACTCGTCTGTCGCAAGCGACATGACTCCGTCTTTCGATTCCCGGACAGAAGCAAAGCAATTTGCTTCTTTAGCCGCTCCATACGCAAAAATCCCCACAAGGGGATTTTGCTTTGGGGCGGCTACCGGGAATCGAACCCGAATTTTCGGTACCACAAACCGACGTAATAACCGTTATACAATAGCCGCCATGAATTTTTCCTGCTCATCAGGGTGGTGATGAACGAGGTGGTGGCAATTGTGGCATAGCTTGTTTAAATATTCAATACTTAAAAGGTTTTGGTCTGATATTGTTTGTTATAATTAACATACACGTATGGACAAAGAAGCAATGCAGGCTGCAATTTTCTTCATTTTTTTAGCCGGATCGGGGATCGGTTTTTATCTGGCTCATTTCTTTCTTGGCTAGGGTTGTTTGTGAAGACAGATATATCTATAATTAGTTTAGTTTATTAATAACTATTTTGTTATGCGCGGATTTATAGATGAATTCAAGGCTTTCGCCATGAAGGGGAATGTAATCGATTTGGCAGTAGCGGTTGTTATTGGTGCAGCTTTTGGAAAAATTGTCTCCTCTTTAGTGGACAATATAATTACTCCTTTAATTGGTTTGATTTTGGGAGGTATCAATTTTTCTGGTTTAGGTTACACAGTTGGAGGGTCTGTTATTTCGTACGGCATGTTTATTCAGGCAGTCATCGATTTCCTGATTGTGGCTCTGGTTATATTTGTAGTTGTGAAGGCAATTAATAAAGCACAGAGTTTAGGTCAGGAAGAAAAAGTTGCAGAATCAGAGAAAGTTCCGCAACCGACTGAAGAGGTAAAATTATTGCGTGAAATTCGAGATAGCTTGCGTGGTTAAGTTTGTTCTGATGAAAAATAAGACTAGTGGGAGCAAGGCTCACACTAGTCTTATTTTCTACTTGCTAAAATTTTTTTCTATTCTCTATTACCCTAGACTGTGGATAACAAAAGAAAAACAGCAGATAGAAAACGGCTAGCCTAGGTACTTTTAAAGTATAGGTTTTTTTATTCTCTAAAAAACCCTTATTCTAAGCCAATTTT
The DNA here is from genome assembly GCA_964611205.1 of uncultured Candidatus Saccharibacteria bacterium. Lineage (GTDB taxonomy): Bacteria > Patescibacteriota > Minisyncoccia > Phycocordibacterales > UBA918 > OLB19. The sequence goes on from CAZSZB010000003.1 coordinate 88,053, forward strand.
ACAAATCACATAGAGAGAGTTAACATTTCTATATCACTCGCTGAGCTCCATCGAGTGCCGGAGGTAGATAGTTTTTAAAGAACCGGCGACATCGATAGACCATGTCAGCCACATGGTATTTGTTGTCGTTGTTTCAAAGCTATTTTAATCTTTCTCAGAAATTAATGACCATCATAGACATAATAATGTCTGTGATAAATACAATACACACCACCATTTATTTTTGTGAGAGATTTCTATAAAGAATAGTGTCTCTAGACACTTTCTTTGCCGACGATCTGATAGAAGGTATCAGGGCTGTTTTTTTGCCCTTTAATATTGGGTCGGTTTATTAGATTTAATATGATTAAACTATTATGAAAATTGATCAGATTCGAAAACGTGACGGTTCTGTCGTTACTTTTGAATTAGATAAAATTGTTAGAGCTGTAACTAGAGCTTTCTCGGAAACAAAAGAAGGCGGAGAAGATGATGCGCGTAAAGTGGCAGAGAAGGCCTACGAGAACGTTGTGGAAATGTGTAAGAAGGCACTTTCGGGAGAGCTTGATGAAGAAGAGAATACAAAATGCATAGGCGGGCAACCTTCGGTTGAAGAAATTCAAGACGAAGTTGAGTCAGCTTTAATGGAGATGGATTATTATGATACTGCCCGAGCTTATATTATCTATCGAGCGGAACGAAAGAAATTACGACAACGTGATATCTTTCGTAAAAGAACCAACCTTAAACCCTACGAGTATCCTGAGCTAGCAGAATATGTCGATGCTATTCGTCACTCATACTGGATTCATACTGAGTTCAACTACTCACGGGATATTGATGACTTCAAAACCAGGGTAGAACCACACGAACGAGAGGCTATCAAAAAAGCGATGCTAGCTATCGCCCAAATCGAAGTAGCGGTGAAAACCTTCTGGGGTAATATCTATATTAAATTACCAAAGCCAGAAATTGGTGCAGTCGGTTCTACTTTTGCTGAGAGTGAAGTACGTCATACTGATGCGTATTCACACCTCTTAGAAATCCTTGGCCTCAATGAAGCTTTTCAGGAACTAACTAAGGTACCTGTTATTAAGCAACGAATTGAATATTTGGATAAGGTGAACTTATTGGCCCAGGCTAATGAAAATCGTGAATATTCTCAAGCGGTTCTACTATTTGCTTTGTTTATTGAACACGTCTCACTTTTCTCCCAGTTCTTAATTATGATGGCTTTTAATAAGCATAAGAACTTATTTAAGGGCATCAGTAACGCTGTTGAAGCCACTTCTAAAGAGGAACAGATCCACGGTATGTTTGGTACAGACCTCATCAATATCATCAGAGAAGAACAACCGGCTTGGTTTGATAGTTCGTATAAGGAGTTGGTTCGCAGTCTGTGTATCGAAGCCTACCAATCTGAAAGTGCTATTGTTGACTGGATTGTAGAAGATGGGGAGTTAGATTTTTTGCCAACCGCTGAAATAAAAGAATTTATTAAGAGTCGTCTTAATAAAGCCATGGTTGGTATTGGTATGAATCCGGTCTTCAACGTGGACGACGCTTTGGTCCAAAAAACTGACTGGTTCGATGACGAGGTTATTGCTACTAAGCACGTCGACTTCTTTGACAAACGTTCTATCAATTACAACAAGCGTCAAACTAGTGTAACCAGCGACGATCTATTTTAGGGAGCTAGTGGTGTAATATTACTATTCAAATTAATTCAATTATTAAAACATGACAAATCGTACAGAACCATGGTACTGGCTAAATGAAAATAGTCGTGCTTTCTTAGAAAGAGGTTACACCCTAAAGGATCAGTCTCCAGAAGAAAGGGTTCGTCAGATAGCGGACTTTGCTGAGAAGCTTTTAGGAGAGGAAGGTTACGCAGATAAACTCTACGACTATATGTCTCGGGGATGGATATCATTGTCCACGCCAGTTTGGGCGAACTTTGGTTTATCACGCGGATTGCCGATTAGCTGCTTCGGTTCATATATGTCTGATGATATGTCCAGTATTTTGTATACTCACGCCGAAACCGGCATGATGAGCAAGTATGGTGGTGGGACATCCGGTTATTTCGGGGCTTTGCGACCGCGGGGAGCTGAGATTACTAATAACGGAACTTCTAATGGTCCAGTGCATTTTATGCAAATGTTCGAGACACTTATTCAGGTAGTTTCGCAAGGTAAAGTTCGACGCGGATCATTCGCACCATACTTACCGCTAGAACATCCAGATATTGAAGACTTCCTAGAGATTGGTACGGAAGGTAACCAGATCCAAAACATGACCCATGGAGTGACTGTCGGCGATGACTGGTTGCAGTCAATGATAGATGGTGATGATAAGAAACGAGCAATTTGGGCTAAGGTTATTCAGCGTCGTGGTGAGATGGGTTACCCTTACGTTTTGTTCAGTGATAATGCCAACAATAACACCGTTGATGTTTATAAAGATAAGAAGCTAAAAATTTACGCTTCGAATCTTTGCTCTGAGATTATGCTCCCCTCCAAAGAGGACTGGTCATTTGTTTGTTGTTTGTCATCTTTGAATTTATTACATTACGATGAGTGGAAAGATACTGATTTGGTAGAAGTAATGATTAAGCTCTTAGATGCCGTAATGACAGATTTTTGTGACCGTTTAGAATCTTTGCGTGACTCTGAGGATGAGGCTGATAAGCAAGCTTTCTACTTTATGGAAAGAGCTTACAATTTTGCCAAGGAAAACCGAGCTTTAGGATTAGGAGTTCTAGGTTGGCACTCACTCTTACAAAGCAAGAAACTTCCTTTTGAAAGTATGGAAGCCGGCAAGTTAAATGTTGAGATTTGGAAAGGTATCAGAGAGAAAGCTGAAGCAGCTTCTCGAGCGTTGGCTGAAAAGTTTGGTGAACCAGCTATCCTGAAAGGGTATGGTCGTCGCAATACCACTCTTTTGGCTGTAGCCCCAACTACTTCTTCGGCTTTTATTCTCGGTCAAGTGTCACAGTCTATAGAACCAGTGTGGAGTAACTGTTACGTGAAAGACGTTGCTAAACTAAAAGTTACCATCAAGAATCCATTCCTCTTAGAGCTTTTGGAAGAGAAAGGTAAGAATGATCGTGAGACTTGGAACAGCATTAGGGACTACGATGGCTCAGTCCAGCATTTAGATTTTCTCTCTGATGAAGAAAAAGATGTTTTCCGAACTTTTGCTGAGTTAGATCAAGCTGTGGTAATTGAGCAAGCAGCAGTTCGTCAACGTTATATTGATCAAGGACAATCTCTTAATATCATGGTTCCGCCGAGTGTGTCACCGAAAGAAATAAATGAATTATATTTATTAGCGTGGCGGAAGGGGGTAAAGGCTTTGTATTATCAACACAGTATGAATGCTGCTCAAGCTTTAACGCGACAAAAGATTTGTGTATCTTGTGAAGCTTAATACTTAACTTAATTAAGAATTCTATGGAACTTTCAAATGAAATGGTGGAAACCATAAAAAATGCAGAGCAACTAGCTATCGCCTCCAATGGTGAGGATGGAATAAATATAGCGCCTCTATCGTCAGTCCATACTGAAGATGGACTGATAATGCTCTATGATTTCTTTATGGATAAAACAGCTCAGAATGTTAAGCAAAATCCAGAAGTTGCTTTGGCTGTCTGGATTGGTATGGCAGGTATACAAATAAAAGGAAAAGTAAGTTATCAAACAGAAGGAGATATATTTACTAGTCGAGAGGCTTGGGCAAAAGTAAAATTCCCTGACCGTATCTTGAAAGGAGTGTTGGTCCTAACTCCAGAGGTTGTCTATGATTTAACTCCTAGTAACGCAGGTGCTAGATTAGCTTAGGTAATGAGAATAGGTTGTGCTGGTAATCAAAAACACCCTTCGGGGTGTTTTTGATTACCAGCAGAGATTATTTTTGTTAGAATTAAAGGATGCGTTTCGGCTATTTTATATCTTTGACAACGGTAGTTATCTTTACGGCCGGCTATTTTTATTTCTTGACCCTAGGTATTTGTCCTACTCCTTTACCATACAGGGTTGGAGAGATAGATGAACGCTTCGATATTACAGAAGCTAAGGCAAAAGCAGTAGCTATTAGTGCTGAAGAGGTATGGGAGAAAACTCTTGGACGAGACTTATTTGTTTACGATGAAGCTGCAGACTTCACTATCAACTTTATTTTCGATGATAGGCAAGCTTTAACCGATGCCGAATCAAGTTTTAAAGATCGTTTAGATACAGTCGAGAATGTTAACCAGGGTATTATTGGAAAATATAACAGTCTAGTTTCTGAGTATGAAGAGCTGAAGACAGCTTATGAAGCTGACGTTGTTGCTTACGAAGGAAAACTAGATAGCTATAATCAAAAAGTACAACAATACAACGAAAATGGTGGTGCTCCGCCAAAGGAATACGAACAGTTGCAGCAAGAGAAAAGAGATCTAGATAAAGAACAGAGATCTCTAAACTCGATGGTTAAACGTCTTGAAAGCTTAGCGGCAGAGATTAATGATTTAAGTAACCAAGGTAACCAATTAATAGATACTTATAATAAGGGGGTAGATACTTACAATAAAGCCTTTGGTGAACCACGAGAATTTACACAGGGTGATTATCAAGGTAAGTTCATCAATATCTATACATTTGTAAATGAAGCTGAATTACAATTAGTACTAGCTCACGAGCTGGGACATGCTTTGAGTCTCGGACACGTTGCTGGTCCAGAATCGATTATGTATTATTTGATTGGGAAACAACCGACCCCTTTAGAACCATCGGAGGCCGATATTGCTGAATTTGTAGCAGTTTGTGAAGCACCCTGGTGGGTAACTTGGAAAAATTTGTTGTTTTGAAATCGATTGATAAGTTATAATAAGAAAAATTAAATTAAATAAAATTATATGGAAACTCTATTTTCTTTTCGTTATATGCGAATATTAGTAGCTGTCCTCTTAGGGATGGTTATCTTGGCTGTTGCTGCGATAGCCGCGCAGGCCTTTAATCTGATAAAAGAAGACCCTTATCATGCCACTATCAATGTCGAGGGGGTCTCCAAGGTAATGGTGGTGCCGGACATAGGAGTATTTACTTTTTCTGTTGAAACAGAAAATATGGAGGTGGCTAAAGCTCAAGAAGAGTCTGGAGAGAAGATTAATGCTATTATGGCTTTTCTAAAATCTGAGGGTAACGTGGAAGAGAAGGATATTAAAACCACTGGCTACAATACCTATCCTCGGTATGAATACGAGACTGCTAGATTGTGTATCCAAGGAGATTGTAATCGAGAGCGAGTACTCAAAGGGTATGTGGTGAGTCAATCCGTTGAGGTAAGAGTGCGAGATACTAAAAAAGCGGGCGAATTAATCGCTGGAGTGGGAAATCTGGGAGCTACGAATTTAAGTGGATTGTCCTTTACGATTGATGATTTAGAGGGTAAGAAAGAGGAAGCTAGACTGTTGGCTGTAGAGGATGCTCGAGAGAAAGCTAAGCGTTTGGCTAAGGAACTAGATGTTCGCTTGGGTGATATTGTTAGTTTCAATGATAACGACGGAGGTTATCCAAGACCAATGTACAACGAGAAGCAAGCATTGATGATGGATTCTGTCGTCGGGGGAGCAGTGGAAGAAATTTCTTATGCTCCTGAAATTTCGGTGGGTGAGAATGAGATTGTTGCTCGAGTAACCATTACTTATAAACTTAAATAAGTAATAAAGGAAAAATGAAGCAAGCAGGCGGCCAATTGGCCGCCTGCTTGCTTTTTTACCAAAGAGGAGTACAATTTGCACCAATAAAGACCACCCGCCAGGGTGTTTTTTAAATCCAAAAACAAACGAAACATACTAGTAGTAATATTGCATTGTTTTGTTTACAATAAGTTTAATTAAATTAATATTTTATTATGAGTCGATTAAGTAATTATTTCCGCGATACTGTAGCTGAAATGAAGCATGTGTCATGGCCAACCAAACACCAAGCTTTGGTTTACACTATCTTGGTAGTAGTGATCTGTGCCTTTGTAGCAGTGTTTTTAGGGGCGTTTGACTTCGTTTTTACCACTCTACTAAACCAAGTTGTCGGTTTTTAAAGTAACAATATTATGAGTGAAGAAAAAACAATCAACAAACAACAATCTGGCGGTGGCCGCAACTGGTATGCTATTCATACTTATTCTGGCTATGAGAACGCGGTAGCTCGTAACCTAAAGCAAAGAATTGAGTCTTTAAATATGCAAGACCAGATATTTGACGTGGTCGTTCCAACTGAGAAGAAAATTCGTGTTAAAGGAGGTAAGCGAGTAACAGAGGAAGAGCGTATATATCCTGGATATGTATTGGTAGATATGATCGTGAACGATGAGAGTTGGTATGTAGTTCGTAATACCCCACGGGTAACTGGTTTTGTTGGTAGTGGTACTCAGCCAGTACCATTGTCAGAAAGTGAGTACAAAGCACTAATGAGAATTATGGAAGACGAAACTCCAAAACATAAAGTTGATTTGGTAGTTGGAGATTTGGTTATTATAAACGACGGGCCTTTTAAGGAGTTAGAAGGTAAGGTTGGGGAAGTCGATGAAGCTAGTGGAAAGGTAAAAGTTTTAGTTTCTATGTTTGGTCGTGAGACACCAGTAGAATTAGACTTTTTACAAATTAAAAAAATATAAATCTTTATATAAGGTTTAAGAAAAAAGACCCTACTGGGTCTTTTTTCTTATCCTTCTTAAAGTGACTTAGGTTTTCAACTTTAGTATCTTATGAGTTTGCGTTATAGTATCGCCGGGTTTGTTCTATGTGGAAAATACTGTGTTGTCCTATGTCGTAGAAAAAAGGAGGTAAGGTTGGTTGCTTACAGAGAAGTAAAGAGAATGCTCAAGACTGGCCAAAGTGAAGTAACTATCATAAGTGGTCCAGATAAGTCAGGTCTGCAGAGGGGTCTGTTTTCCGGCACGATAGTGACTTTCGTCTTGGGAGATGATTGTCATTCGCAAATCACTGCCAAACTTCGCAGCATTAGTTGCCATGACGATAATCTCCAAAGCTGGACAGTTATTGGAAAAATCGTCGAAGGTGATTATTCAGGCAGTAATTTTGAAGCTGACCTCCGAATAACTCTAGAAGATGGTGTGTGTGGCAGATTCAGACATCTGTAACCAGCAGATAATGGTGGACAAGCGGGCGGCGTCCGGGTTTTTAACCCGGGCGTTTTCATATTTTATTAATAATTAGATATTCTCTTGCCAAAATCACTATTATTAGGTACTCTAGCGGGGCTTCTATTGAAATTGACTGTCTATGGAACGGTTGATTTGACTAATAAATTTAAAGTAAAAATTAAAACATGGCAAAAGCTATATTGAAGAAAATTAAAGTTCAGGCTATTGGAGGTAAAGCAACTCCAGCTCCACCTTTGGGACCAGTACTAGGTCAGGCAGGAGTTAATATCGGTGAATTTGTTAACCAATTCAACGAGCAAACTCGTGAGCGAATGGGTGAGGTAGTACCAACAGTTATTACTGTTTACGATGATCGCTCTTTTACATTTGAGTGTAAAACTACACCAGCTGCTCGAATGATTTTGAAAGCTATTGGTAAAGATAAGGGTTCAGCTAAGCCAAGTGTTTCTAAAGCGGGAGAAATTACTAAAGCTCAAATTCGCGAGATTTCTGAGGCTAAAATGGCAGACTTAAATGCTACGACTCTAGAACAAGCCGATAGGATTATCGAAGGAACCGCCCGCAGCATGGGTATAGAAGTAGTCTAAACTACTTCTATAAAGCTTTTGTGATATATTCTGAGCTTAGCGAAAGAATATATCCAAAAGGTGTACAGTCCCTGTAAGGGATTGAAGTAGTCTAAACTACTTCTATAAAGCTTTTGTGATATATTCTGAGCTTAGCGAAAGAATATATCCAAAAGGTGTACAGTCCCTGTAAGGGATCGAAGTGGTTTAAACCACTTCGATGAAGGTTACCTAAGATTTTAAAGAATGAAGTAGCGACTCTAAATTCTGAGAAAGTGAGCTAAATAAAAATACTCCAGTTGACTGGAGTATTTTTATTTACGTTCATAATCTACCCACTGATATTTCAACCCATTACATTCTTGAGGAGGATGTTCTTTCACTTTTACAAAGTCGTTTTCAAACGCAGGGAAGTGTGTATCACCCTCTTTGTCATCAAAATAATAAGTAAGATAAAGTTTGTTTGTGTATGGCAGCATTTGTTCATAAATATTTTGACCACCGCCAATATGAATTTCAGTTGGTTTTTCTACTTCTGCGAGCCTAATAGCTTCAGCTAAGTTATTAGCAACTTTGACATCTTCAAAATAGAAATCAGGATCACTTGTTACTACTATATTAGTTCTTGCAGGTAGCGGTTTACCTAAAATATCTACAATAGATGAAAAAGTTTTACGACCCATAATGACCGGGTGACCGATAGTAAGAGATTTGAATCTTTTCAAGTCTTCTGGTACGTGCCAGAGTAGTTTATTAGCTCTACCGATAGCTTTATTTCTGTATCCCATAGCAGCGACTATCACAATTGGGACGTTTGTTTCAGGTATTTCTAGCATATTCTGATTATGACACAAACTTACATAGGAGTCATTTTTGCTGTCTTTGCGATGAAGGTTATAATAGATAAGCTTATTAAATTATTTCTTATTATGGCACATTACGAAGTTGAAATTAAAAGTCTTTTAGGTGATAAAGAAAAAGCCATCAACCTAAAGTCCAAGATGTGTGAGATAGATCCGACTTGCGCTTGTGTGTCTACTAACAAGCAACTCAATCACTATTTCCACGCAGGAGATGTGGCCGTTCTTTACCAAAAAACCGAACACTTATTTACGGCTACAGAAAAAACGAATTTCAAAAAACTTATTGAGAAAGGTAATGATTTTTCTGTCCGTACTAGGCAAAAAGATGACGAGGTTCTTTTAGTAGTTAAGGCGTCAATGGACGACGGTACCAGTGAAAACACCGTTAAACGAATGGAGTTTGAAGAACCAGTGGACATAAGTTTATATGAGTTAGATGCTTTAGTTCTGGAAGCCGGCTATCAGTATCAGGCTAAATGGTCACGCGAACGCGAAGAGTATACTTATAAGGGAGCAAATGTTTGTTTTGATAGAAATGCTGGCTATGGTTATTTAGCTGAGTTTGAAAAAATTGTCGAAGACGAAAAATTGATTGATGACGCTCGTAATGAAATCGAAGAGATGATGAACGAACTCGGGGTAGATGAGTTGTCACAAGAACGGCTAGCCCGGATGTTTGATTTTTATAATCAAAATTGGCCTGATTATTATGGCACCGATAAAACTTTTATTATTGATTAATTATTTTAAAATATGTTTCTTTCTGATATAGATATTCACGCAGCAGTTAAAAATGGTGAAATTACCCTAGAACCGTTTGATACCAAACGTTTACAGCCAGCTACTTATGATATTCGTTTAGGTAATTCTTTTATTATTAATGACGCACATTCCACTAAAGCCATCGATCCAGTAAAAGGTATTTTTCCTAACACTCAGACTCTTCATATAGATGACGGAGAGGAGTTTGTGCTACATCCAGGAGTTAGTATTCTTGGTTATTCCAAAGAAAGGTTTGGTTCCGATAGTTATTTAATAGAGGTTAATGGTAAATCATCGCTCGCTCGTATTGGTCTTATTGTCCATAACTCAGCCAGTATCGTTAATCCTGGTCATTATCTCAATATTGCTCTGGAATTATGTAATCTTAACAATGTCCCGATTGTGCTCAGACCTGGTATGGAGATAGCACAACTAACATTCTCTACTCTTTCTTCACACACTAAAAAAAGTTACAAACAAACAGGACGTTATCATCAGAATAACTTCCTTGGTTATGTACCTCCGAAGACCGGACCATTAGCTAAGAAAAAAGTAGCGAAGAAAAAGGCGGTAAGGAAGAAATAGTCAAAGTCTAGTCCTGCCAATTTAGAAAGCAGGAGCTAGTTGAGGATTTTGTCACAGTTTATAAACCAGAATTACGAGCACCACTCACAAATCTATTACGAATTATAATTATCATAAAAATATGTCAGAGAAAAAACACCCAGAGTACCAATATTTAGATTTGTGTCAGGATATCTTAGATAATGGAGCTGACAAAGAACTCTTTTTTAACGACGTTGTCTTAGAGGAATATAAAAAAAGAGGTGAGACGGTACCCTTCATCCGCTCTGTTTTTGGTCGTCAAATTCGTTTCGATTTGTCTGCTGGATTTCCGCTTTTGACTACGAAAAAAACATTTTGGCGAGGAATCACGACTGAGCTACTGTGGTTTCTATCCGGTAGTTCAAATATAAAGCCTTTGATTGATCAAAATAATCATATTTGGGATGAGTGGGCCTGGAAAATGTACCATATGTGGGCGTTGGATAATGCTCCAGAAGAAGATATGACTCAGGAAGAGTTTGTGGCAAAACTTTCAGAGTTACCAGAAGACGATCCTTTCGTTCAAAAATGGGGTAATCTGATTACTATTTATGGTCGCATGTGGCGGCGTTGGCCAGCCAAAGATGGACGTGAGATTGACCAGCTGGCTTGGGTTATTGAAGGTTTAAAAACCAATCCACATCGTAAGTCTTATGTCGTTAACGCTTGGAACCCAGATTTTATTTACGCCATGGCTTCCGAAGGACAAAAGTCACAAGTCCCACCATTTTGTCATACGATGTTTCAGTTCCAGGTCGCCGGCGGTAAATTAAATTTAGGTCTTTACCAACGTAGTGCTGATTTGTTCTTGGGGGTGCCGTTCAATATTGCTAGCTATGCTTTGCTGCTAGAGATGGTCTCACAGGTGGTAGATATTCCAGCTGGCGAATTTGTACATTCTTTTGGTGATGTACATATTTACTCTAATCATTTTGATCAAGTTAAAGAACAGCTAAAGCGAGAACCGTTACCGTTTCCGAAGTTAAAATTGAATCCTGAGATTAAAGCAATAGATGATTTTACTTTAGAAGATATTACTTTAGAGGATTACGAATCACACCCTTCACTTAAAGCCGAGATTGCCAATATTGGTGGTTTTGAAGAAAAAAAGAAATAAATAACAACATGCTACAATTAGAAAAATATAATTTTATTATGATCTAACTTTCTCCCAAAACTATTTTATTAGGTTTTTAATTGTTTTAAACATGAGTCAATACGAATATATCAAGGATCAAGATGAGGAAGTTTATCGAACTATTATGGGAGAGGAGAGAAGGGAGGCGCTTGGCATTGAGCTCATTCCAAGTGAAAATTACGTATCACGAGCTGTCCTAGAGGCCAACGGTTCAGTGTTAACCAACAAATATTCTGAAGGTTACCCAGGTCGTCGTTACTATGGTGGACAAGAGTATACTGACGCGATAGAAAGCATTGCTATTGAAAGAGCAAAGAAATTATTTGGTTGTAAATTTGCTAACGTGCAACCATTATCCGGAGCACCAGCTAACGTGGCTATGTATTTTGCTCTCTTGGAACCGGGTGACACTGTACTCGGGATGCACTTAGAACATGGTGGACACTTAACCCATGGTCATCCAACCACCAATATCAACAAGGTGTTCAATTTTGTACGTTACAAAATGAAGGATGTGGAGACTGGTGAAATTGACTATGATGAGCTTAGAGAAATTGCTTTGGAACATAAACCAAAGATTATTTTAGCTGGTTTTTCTGCTTACTCACGTGAGCTTGATTATCAGAAGTTTGTTGATATTGCTAAAGAAGTAGGAGCCATTACTGTGGCAGATATGGCGCATATTGCGGGCTTGATTGCTGGGCAAGCGGTAAAAAATCCTTTTGCTTACGGTTTTGATGTAATTACCACTACTACTCATAAAACCCTACGCGGTCCTCGCGGGGGAATGATTTTAGTACGAGAAAGTGAAGAGATAGCTAAGAAGATTGATAAGTCTGTCTTTCCTGGGCTTCAAGGAGGGCCACATATGAACAATATCGCAGCTAAAGCAATTGCTTTTGGAGAAGCTTTGCAGCCAGCTTTCAAAGTCTATTGTCAACAAATACTTAAGAATGCTAAAGCAATGGAGAAAGTTTTTGCTGACGCTGGAGTTAGAATGATTGGTGGCGGTACAAGTAATCACCTAATTCTGGCCGACGTGAGTGGCCTAGGTATTACCGGCAAAGAAGCCGAAACTGTTTTGGATGAAGTAGGTATTACTCTTAATAAGAACATGATTCCCGATGAACCACGTTCAGCTATGGATCCTTCGGGTATCAGGTTTGGTACACCAGCTATGACCACAAGAGGTATGAAAGAAACCGAAGCAGCTCGAATCGCTGAGATTATGATTGATACTCTAAAGAATAAAGATGATGATAATAAAAAAGGTTCTTATAAAGCAGAAATAGAAAGTCTTTGTAATCAATTTCCAGTACCAGATAAGTTTGTTTAGGCTAAAGTCTTAGTAACAAATAATGGATTAGAATATATGAGTAGAGGCCACCATCGCATCTACTCATTTTTCTTTTCTAACTTAATCGCGTTAGAATGATTGGAACCTACTAAGCTATGGAAAAACTCAAATTAAAATCATCAGTTAAAGCGCAAAAAACTGTTGCTAAAGCCAAGCGTCACTGGATGACGATAGCCTTTTTGCTAGGTTTCTTGGTTGATAATTTGACTTTAAATCGGGTTGACCAAGTGTTCGATAACATCATACTCTTTTTCTATGTATCACTGGCAATGACCTCCATGCTCCTTATGTATGCTGCCATGGCTGACAAGCTAGGCGAAAATTTTGCTTTAAAAACTAGAAAATATGCCCCTTTACTAATCCAGTATTCTTTTGGTGGTTTGCTATCAGGCATGTTGATATTCTATGGTCGTAGTGGTGACTGGACTCAGAGTTGGCCTTTTATGGTATTAATCCTGGTCGCTATTTATGGTAATGAAACTATTAGTGATCGTGCCTCACGACTTTTGTATAACCTAGCCATTCTTTTCATCGGTTTGTTTTCCTATGTTGTGTTGGTAGTGCCAGTCTTAACAGGACATATGGGAGCTTGGATATTTGTTGGAAGCGGGGTATTGGCTTTAATTATAATGTCCGTCTTTATAAGGATATTGACCGCCATCATTCCTAACTATATGGAAATGCAGATGAAGACAGTTATTTTCAGTATGGGAATTATCTTTGTTGGTTTTAATACTCTGTACTTTACCAATATCATACCCCCAATCCCGTTGTCACTTAAAGATATTGGTATTTATCATAGTGTTGTCCGTTTTGAAAACGGTGACTACCAACTCAAATATGAAGAAGGGCACTGGTGGCAATTCTATAAAGATTCTGATTATGTCTTCCATCCAAAACCGGGCGATAATGTATTTTGTTTTGCAAAAGTTTTTGCTCCCGCTCGACTAAAAACCGACATCTATCATGTTTGGGAGAAAAAAAATAAAGATGGCAAATGGGAGAGACAAGCCAAACTCTCATATTACATAGCTGGCGGCCGAGCGGATGGTTATCGAGGTTATACTTTGATTCAGAATTTCTCTGATGGTAAGTGGCGGTGTTCTGTAGAGACTGCTCGTGGACAGGCTCTTGGGAAGGAAACTTTCATCATCGATTCGACAGAGAAACCAGCTCCCCTCGTGACAATTATTGAATAATTAGTTATCTTAACCTCATGCAAGAAACTATCCGACAAGCCGTAAATCAAGTCTTAAAAGAGCTAAATATCGAAGCAGCTGATTTTGTAGTGGAGCATCCTGCCGATTTAACTCACGGTGATTATTCTTGTAATGTGGCGATGGTAGTGGCTAAGTCACTCGGCAAAAACCCACGTGAGTTAGCAGATGAGATAAGTGATCTACTAGAGAATAAAATAAACCAAGTTGAGAAAGTAACAATCGCTGGACCTGGTTTTATAAATTTTCATCTCAAGGCTGATTTTTTCAAAGAAAAAATCAGCCAAGCAATTGAAGCAAAGAGTGATTGGGGTAAAAATAAAATTCTCCTAGGCAAGAAATATCTTGTTGAATACACAGATCCAAACCCTTTTAAAGAATTTCATATTGGTCATCTTTTTACTAACTCTGTTGGAGAGTCTATTTCTCGCTTGGTAGAGTTTTCAGGAGCCGATACCAAACGTCTTTGTTATCAAGGAGATGTTGGTCTTCATGTAGCTCACGCTATTTTTGGTTTACAACAATTAGGTCTAACCGCGGCCGATGATTTTACTGTCCAGGATCTAGGTAAGGCTTATGCTCTTGGAGCTACCGCCTACAAAGAAGGCGATGAAGAGGTGGTAGCAAAGATAAAAGATTTGAATAAAAAATTGTATGAACGTACTGACGAGGAATTAAATAAACTTTACGATAAAGGCAGGCAGATATCTCTTGATTATTTTGAGACTATTTATGAAACTATCGGTACTAAGTTTGACGAATATTTCTTTGAAAGTGAAGCTGGTCCTAAAGGAAAGGATTTGGTGTTAACTCATCCCGATATTTTTATTGATAGTGCTGGAGCCAAGGTCTTTCTAGGAGAAGATTTTGGTCTTCATACTAGAGTGTTTCTTAATTCAGAAGGTTTACCTACCTACGAAGCTAAAGAGTTAGCTTTGGCTAAAATGAAAGAAGATCGTCTAGGTGATTATGATTATTCCATCGTAGTGACATCTAATGAAGTAACTGAATATTTTAAAGTTCTTAAAAAAGCGATGAGTTTTGTTTACCCCCAGATAGAAATAAAAACTGAACATATTGGTCACGGGAACGTCAGACTAGCTACTGGAAAAATGTCCTCTCGTACGGGAGATATTGTCACTGCTCTAGATTTCATAAAAGAAATTGCCCAAGCTGCGGAAGAGAAAATGTCAGCATCAGCGCCAGAATTTAAGGCAGATAAGGAATTGACCGAGAGTATCGCTCTCGGGGCCATTAAATATGCAACTCTTAAAGGTAGTATTTACCAAGATGCGGTATTTGATAAGACCAAAGCCCTGTCTTTTGAAGGTGCTTCTGGTCCTTATTTACAATACACTCACGCTCGTATTGTTTCGGTTCTAAAAAAGGCAAAAGCAGCCGGGATAGAAATCAGTCTAGAGAAGAAACCAGAAGTTCCTTACGAGGTAGAAAAGATACTTTACCGTTTTGAGGAGGTGATTGAGGAAGCGATGAGAGAAAGGATGCCACACAAAGTCGCTCAGTTCCTTACTGACTTAGCAGGAGAATTTAATACTTTTTATGCTCACGAAAAGATAGCTGATTCAACTGATGAATTCGCTCCTTACAAAGCCGCTGTTGCTGAAGCCGTAGCTAACACTCTTAAGAATGGCTTATGGGTCCTGGGAATTACTGCTCCCGAACAAATGTAGTTTTATCGATAAGGTTTAAAGACTGATTACAGATATGGCTTTGCAAAGTCATCTTTCGTGTTATTATGCGCTGTACGTGTCTGATATACACCTTTAACAGTAATGTCTGATATACATTCTTAGTTTATGAATAAAGAAAATAAAGCCACTTTGGCGACAGAAAAAAGTGAAGTAGCATTGCGTGAAGAATCCGTAAAAGCCTTTTGGGAGGAACACGATATTTTTAAAAAAAGTTTAGAGACACCGGCCGGTAATAAACCTGTGGGTGATTTTGTTTTTTATGATGGACCACCTTTTGCAACTGGTCTACCACACTATGGTCATATTCTAGCCAGCACAGTAAAAGATGCGGTACCTCGGTTTTGGACTATGCAGGGGTATAAAGTACGCCGTCAGTGGGGTTGGGATTGTCATGGCTTGCCGGTAGAAAATCTTATAGAAAAGAAACTAGGCCTAGCTACCAAAAGAGATATTGAAGAGTATGGAATTAAGAATTTCAATGAGCAGGCTCGCAGTACAGTGATGGAGTATGCTGATGAATGGAAGGTGACTATTCCTCGGCTGGGTCGTTGGGCTGATATGGAAGATGATTATAAGACAATGGATTCCAGTTATACCGAAAGTGTCTGGTGGGTTTTTTCGGAGTTGAACAAAAAAGGTTTGGTGTTTGAAGGCTTTAAAAGTATGCACCTTTGCCCTCGTTGCGGTACTACTCTCTCTAACTTTGAGGTAAACCTGGGTTATAAAGATATCAAAGATATCGCTGTCTTTGTGACCCTTCCTTTTACAGAAACTATCTTAGCCAAAGATGAACCGCAAACATCTCTATTGGTTTGGACCACTACCCCTTGGACATTGCCGGGGAATATGGCTGCTGCCGTTCATCAAGACTATAATTACGCCGTGGTAGAAATGACCGGAGAGGAAGCGATTCCGGCTAAACGATTCTTACTGGCAAAAGATAGAGTAGAAAACGTTTTTGGTGAAGTTGAATATAAAGTGGTGGGTGAAGTAAAGGGTTCTGATTTAGTAGGTAAAAAATATGAGCCACCATTTGATACTTGGTCAAAGCAACAGTTTGAAGGTAAAGAAAATGCCTGGCAAGTTTATCACGCTGATTATGTTGAGTTGGGCGAGACAGGAACCGGTGCTGTTCATTTAGCTCCAGCCTACGGCGAGGAAGATATGCAACTAGCAAAAGAGAATGGGGTACCAATCGTACACCATGTTGACGAGAGTGGGCACTTTAAAGATTTTGTCGAAGGTTTTGGTTGTCAGTTAGTGAAGCCAAAGGATGATGATGAAGCTGGTGTTAATCATAAAGATGCCGATATTGAGGTTCTTAAAAAGCTCCAGGAAAAAGACCGCTTATTTAAAAAAGAAAATATTGCTCATAGTTACCCGCACTGCTGGCGTTGTGACACCCCGCTACTTAATTACGCTACCACTTCGTGGTTTGTCGATGTGCCAAGTATCAAAGATAAGTTGGTAGCAGAAAATGATAAAATCCACTGGGTTCCAGAATATGTTGGGACTAATCGTTTTGGTAGATGGCTAGAAGGAGCTCGAGACTGGGCAGTATCAAGACAGCGTTACTGGGGCGCTCCGTTACCGATTTGGCAAAATCCAGAAACCAAAGAATATAAAATATTTGGTTCTCTTGAAGATTTGCAAGCACACACTCCCAAGAACGGTAATAGTTATTTGCTAATGCGGCACGGAGAAAGTGATAGCAATCTAACTGGAACAATTAGTAGTAAAAAAACTGACAAAAATCACTTAACAGCTGAGGGAATATCTCAAACAGAGGCAGCTTCTGAGGCACTACCAAAAGATATTGATGTCATCATTCATTCAGGATTTGCTCGCACGAAAGAAACAGCTGAAATTATCAGCAAAAAGTATCCCGAAGCTCAAATCATAGAGGATGACCGAATTAGAGAGCTGGATTTGGCGGATGATTTTGCTGGCAAAATCTGGGATGAATACAATAACCAGTTTGCTACTTGGTCTGATCGATATACGGAAGAATTGCCAGGTAGTGAGAATCGTCGCGATGTGCAGATTAGAATGGGGCAATTCATAGAAGCGATAGATAAGGAGTATAAAGATAAAAAAATCTTATTAATTGGTCATGCTGGACCATTCTTTGCCCTAGAATCTGTTGTGCGAGGACTGAACATCAAAGCCGCCAAAAAATTCTTTGAGCAACCAAATGCATATTTAAAAAATGCTGAGATACGAGAGTTGGAATATCTACCAATACCACATAATGATAATTATGAACTAGATTTCCACCGACCTTATATAGATGACTTCTTAGTTTATGATGAGTCTGGTACCAAATTAGAAAGGATACCTGACGTTTTTGATTGTTGGTTCGAGTCGGGTTCTATGCCTTACGGACAATATCATTACCCATTTGAAAACAAGGAAGAGTTTGAACAAAAATTATACCCAGCCAACTTTATTGCTGAAGGACTTGATCAAACCCGAGGTTGGTTCTACTCATTAATAGTATTAGGGACTGCTCTTTTTGGTAAAAGTCCATACCAAAATGTGATGGTCAACGGTTTAATAATGGCGGAGGATGGTAAGAAGCTCAGTAAAAAACTACAGAACTACTCAGAGCCACTACAACTAGCTAATCAGGTTGGGGCAGATTCGATGCGTTTTTACCTACTCTCTTCACCAGTAGTCAGAGCTGAAGATATTAGTTTTTCAGATAAGGAAGTAATGGATTTGCAGCGGAAAAATATTGGACGTCTCCATAATGTTCTTACTATGTATCAAACTTATGCTGACGAAAAAGTATCTGAAACGGCTACTTCGCCACAAGTATTAGATAGGTGGATTGTAGCCAGGTTGAATGAAACGGTAGCTGAGATAACTACTAGTTATAAAAATTACGAATTAGATAAAGCTACTAGACCAATTACAGACTTGATAGATGATTTATCGGTTTGGTATTTGCGCCGTAGTCGTGATCGTTTGAAAGGTCTAGATATTAAAGATAAAGAATTAGCACTTGGTACTCTGCGGTTGGTGCTGAAAAAACTATCTCTAGTAATGGCTCCCGCAATGCCATTTTATGCAGAATATCTTTTCCAAGCTGTGAAAACAGAAGATGATCAGGAGAGTGTTCACTTGATGAAATGGCCTGATGTTAACGAAGTGGATAAAGAAGTTCTGGCCACCATGACGGCAGTACGTGAGGTGGTGAAAGCTGCTTTAGAAGTGAGAGCAAAGTCTGGAGTGAAGACCAGGCAACCCCTGGGTGTCTTACGAGTGCAAGGAGAAGCTTTTGACTCAGCTTATATTCCACTTTTAGAAGAAGAGGTGAATGTGAAAGAGGTAAATTTTGTAGCAGACTTAGATGAAAAAGTAGAGCTTGATTTAACTATAACTCCAGAATTACAAGCTGAAGGCGATGTTCGAGAATTTGTTCGCGCTATTCAGGAGTTGCGTAAAGAAGCCGGTTTGCAACCGAGCGATCGAATCATTCTAAATGTTCAGACTGCTACTGCTGGAGAGGCTGTTCTCAAACAGTATATGGATGATATTACTCAGACTGTTGGAGCTAATGAAATCAAGTTCACAAGCGTCACCGGTGAAGAAATCAAAGCGGGCACACACTCCTTTGTGGTCCAGATGGAAAAAAAGTAAGTTAAGTTATACTTGATTAGTATGGCTTATCAGACATATATAACCGAGGCTATAGTTTGTGGTAGTAAAGATTACCAGACCTCTGATCGTTCCTTCCTGCTGTTTACCGAAGAGGCTGGTATGTTATGGGCGACAGCTAGAAGTGTTAGAGTGGAGAAGTCTAAGCAGCGCTATGCTTTGCAAGATTTTTCCATTATCAGAGTTTCTCTAATAAAAGGTAAGTCTGGTTGGCGGATTGGTAGTGTAGAGGCTATCAGTAATCCCTTTATGGAGGCACAGACTCGTAGTGCCCGCGCTAGTATTCAAAAGACAATCAAGATGATGCGCCGTTTTCTCCACGGTACTGAGCCATATCCACTAATATATAGAGACGCAGTAATGGCCCTATCATGTCTGGAGGTGGCAGAAGGTAGGGATGTAATAGATTTATCTGATCTCTTTGCTCTTCGTATGTTATATAATTTAGGTTATATAGCGCTCGATGATTCATTTAAAGAGATTATTACCAGCCAGGATCCTTGGTCGATATATATATCATTGCCACCATTAGCGCATCAGACGATAGAGAAAGCTGTCATGGCCAGCCACCTATAGATAACACTGGTTCGCTTATCAGTTGAAATTAATACCATCATGCTATACTGATTTTTAGACATAAATTATGGGAATCAAAAATCAAAAAAGTTTAGATAGTTTAAAAAAACGCCTATACGAGCGAGGTCAGCAAGATATTAAGCCTAAAAATTTTGAATTAGAAGATAATTCAAAAACAGTGACTTCACAATGGAAGACACCTCCTCAGCCGTTACAAAAACCTGTTGCTAAACAACCGGTTTATTCTGATGATAGCGAATCCCATATTAGTAGTTCTGAATTAACTATGAAAAAGAAAAAGACATATCGGGCAAAATTAGTGATGCTGGGACTGGCGGTCCTGGTTTTCTCTATTGGAGTAGCTAGTGTTTTAACATTAAGCGGCAATAATACTATTTCCGGAAAAAATATCGCTATTGCAATAACTGGTCCATTAACAGTTGGTGGAGGTGAGGTGATTCCTCTACAGGTTGGTATCACCAACAACAATACCGTAGCCATAAATTCAGCTACCCTGATCGTTGAATATCCGTCTGGTACGCAATCGGTAGCAGATAACGCCGGAGATTTGCACATCGAACGTCTGCAATTAGATACCATTAAAGGCGGAGAAACCTTGAATATACCATTACGAGCTATAGTCTACGGAGAAGAAAATGAAGAAAAGGAGGTTAAGGTATCAATTGAGTATCGCGTGGAAGGTTCCAATGCTGTTTTCTTTAAGGAAGCTGAATCATTGTTCTTTAAAATTAGCTCCTCACCAATTTCTTTAAAAGTTGACAATGAAGTTAGGATTTCTTCCGGTCAAGAGACAGAAATGTCTTTTACAATAACTTCAAATTCACCAACTAATTTGTCGGGTCTGTTAGTTAAGGCTGAGTATCCCAGAGGGTTTGATTTTAGCAAAGCTGAACCAGCCCCCGATTATGCCCAGAATATGTGGTTGATTAAAAATTTAAAACCAGAATCATCTAAAACTTTTACTATCAAAGGAGTGATAGATGGCAACGAGGGGGAGAATACAGCTATTAATATTTTAGTGGGAGTACCCAGCGAATCCAAACCTCAAGAGCTCACCTCGGTCTTCGTTTCTGACAAAGCAAATTTTCAGATCGAGAGGCCTTTTTTTGATATAGACATGAAGATAGATGGGCAAAGTAGTAATGATGTTTCAGTTGAGCCCGGTAGTAATTTTGGAGTAACAATCGAAGCTTTAAATATGTTGGACTACACTTTATATGATACTTCAGTCAAGGTTTTTCTTTCTGGCAACGCGGTTGCAGGGGCTGATATAAATGTTGATAACGGATTTTACAATTCTGCCAATAATACAATTACCTGGGAGGTGGGGAGTCAAAGTTCTTTGGAACAAACTTTGCCTGGCAATAAAGCCAAAGTTAGTTTTTCTGTAAAACCTGATACAAAGGTAACTAAGACCCCACAAATAAATATCGACGTGCAAGTCCAATCCAAACGAGTTTCAGCTGACCGAGTAGCAGAAAAATTAGAAAGTACTGACAGTGCGGTAGTTAGAGTAGTCAGTACGCCGAAGATAGCGGCCGATGTTATTTACAATAAGGGTGCTTTTATTGATGTTGGACCAATTCCACCAAGAGCAGAGGAGGAAACTACATATACGTTGTCATATATGCTGACCAGTGGTTCTAACAGCATCACCAACTCTACAGTTACCGCTAATCTTCCTAGTTATGTAAAGTGGCTTGATCAGACTTCTGGTAGCGGTGAAGTAGAATTTAATCCTATAAATCGTACCCTTACTTGGAACCCGGGCAATGTAGCAGCCAACGCATCTGTTTTTGTCTCATTCCAAGTAGGCTTAACCCCTAGTAAATCCCAGATTGGCAATACCTTAACTCTGTTAGATAAGCAAACCTTAAAAGCGACTGATCTTTTTACTAATCAAGTAGTACGAGATGAGCACACTGCCTTAACTACTGAATTGAGCCGAGAGACTGGCTATCCGTCTGGTAATGGACGGGTAACAGAGTAATTTGACTACTGTTCTGCTATTTCCTACTCTGTGATATTGTAATCTCATTATGTCTGATCAGAATGAAAAAAAGATGGAGAATATTGTTTCCTTATCTAAACGTCGAGGCTTTGTTTTTCCGGGTAGTGAAATTTATGGCGGCTTCGTAGGATCTTATGATTATGGTCCATACGGTGTAGAGTTGGCTAATAATATTAAAGCTAGCTGGTGGCAGGCAATAGTAAATGAAGAAGCTAATGTAGTTGGTCTGGATTCTGCCATTGTTACCCATCCTAGAGTTTGGGAAGCTTCTGGACATGTCGGCGGTTTCTCCGATCCCTTAGTTGAGTGTAAGAATTGTAATACCAGATCAAGAGCTGATCATTTATTAGAAGAACTCGGTGTTTTTGCTGATGAGAAAATGTCCATTGAAGAGATTAATAAAGTTTTTGATGAGAACAGAGAACGGCTGATCTGCCCTAAGTGTGGAGAAAAGAATTTTGGCAGTGTCACGCAATTTAATCTCTTAACCAAGACTAATCTTGGTAATTTTTCAGAAGATTGGACTCAAGACCCAGCCTACTTACGAGGCGAAACTTGCCAGGGAATTTATATAAATTTTAAAAATGTTCTTGATACTACCCGAGTGAAAGTACCTTTTGGTATTGCCCAAATTGGCAAAGCTTTTCGTAATGAGATTGCTCCTCGTCAATATATCTTCCGCAAAAGAGAATTTGAACAAATGGAATTACAGATGTTTGTTTCTCCGGAGAGTGAGATGACAGTGTATGAAGAATGGAAAGAGAAGCGGATGAACTATTATTTAGACCTTGGTTTCAAAGCTGAGAATTTGCGCTGGCATGAACATGAGAACCTGGTCTTTTATGCCAAGGCCGCTTTCGATATTGAGTATAATTTTCCGTTCGGTTTTAAAGAGTTGGAAGGTGTTCATGCTCGCGGAGATTATGATTTGACACAGCACCAAGAATTTTCAGGTACTTCAATGGAGTATTTGGATCCTTATACTCAAGAAAAATATATTCCTCATGTGGTAGAAAGCTCAGTTGGCGTAGACCGCACCTTCTTGGCCGTTATGACGGAATTCTACGATGAAGATGAATTGGGTGGAGAAAAGCGCGTGGTTATGCGTTTCCCTAAAAAATTAGCTCCGATTAAGGTGGCAGTTTTTCCTCTCTTGCGAAATAAACCACAATTAGTAGAGAAAGCACAGGAAGTGTTCCAGATGCTTTCAAAACATATGCGGACTGAGTATGATGATAATGGTAACGTTGGAAAACGCTATCGTAGGCAAGATGAGATTGGTACACCAGCTTGTGTGACAATCGATTTCGATACTTTGGGCGAGGAACAGCCAGAACATAAAGATACTGTGACAGTTCGCGATCGTGATACTGGTAAGCAGGTCCGGGTACCAATTACTGACTTAGTACACTATTTGCAGACTAATTAAATGTCTAAAAAACGACTCCCCAGAGGGAGTCGTTTTTTAGCTTGCCAAAATATATATAAGTAGTATCCTCCTGGCTGGAACCATAGTAAACAATGGAGAGTTCTTATGAAGGAACAAAAGGCTGCCCTGGAGAAGTCACTGCTCAATCTGCGTTCGGCGTTGGTCGATCGCTCAACCTTTGCCAAGCATCCCAGCATTGATACACACCGCTTGCGTGTTTATCTGGAGCAGGTGGAGGGACTGAGTCTGCGACTGAAAAACGCACCCACCTTGCTGGATCTTGAGAAGATGGGGGATGAGTACCAGGTATTAAAAAAACAGGTATCAAGGTACCGTTGAGCAGGAAGGTTTGCTGACGACCAACTGGACCGGTCCCTTTTGGGGCTGGTCATTTTTTTATTTAACAGCTATGGTATTGTATATTTTATATGTTAGAGAAAAAACCACAGTATATTACCACTACCTTACCGTACGTTAATGCTTCACCTCATATCGGGCACGCTCTTGAATTTGTTCAGGCGGATACGCTAGCTCGTTATTTTCGAATTAATGGTTACGAAGTATTTTTCAATACTGGAGTTGATGAGCATGGACAAAAGATCGCTGAGAAGGCCGATGAGGCAGGTATCGACAGACAAGCCTACGTAGATAAATATGCCGCTGAGTTTCAAAAACTAAAAGAGGCCTTAAATCTCTCTTACAATAATTTTATCCGCACCTCAGACACTAGTCATAAGGAAGCCGCCAAACATATTTGGCAGCTCTGTAACGAACAGGGTGATATTTATAAAAAGAAATACAAAGGCCTCTACTGTGTTGGTTGTGAAGCTTTTAAAACTGAGTCTGATTTAGTGGATGGTAAATGTCCAGATCACCACAAAATACCCGAGGAAATAGAGGAAGAGAATTATTTTTTCAGACTTTCTAACTATCAGGAGTATTTAGTCAACTATCTCAAAGAAGAAAAATCTACTACGCCGGATTTTCGTCGTTTAGAACTTTTAAAATTCGTATCTGGTGGTTTAGAAGACATCAGTATTTCTCGTCAAAAATCACGCATGGACTGGGGAATCAGCGTTCCAGGAGATGACGAACATGTTATGTATGTTTGGTTTGATGCTTTGACAAACTATATCTCTACTCTTGGTTGGCCGACTGATGAGGAGGGTAATTTCAAAAAATACTGGGCAGAAGGGAACTCATTGCAGTTGGCAGGGAAAGACCAGATGCGTTTCCAGTCAGTTATTTGGCAGGCTATGTTGAAAAGTGCCGGACTTAAAGCCACTGATAAAATTTTCTACCATGGTTTTATCAATAGCGGTGGGGTAAAGATGAGTAAATCTTTAGGCAATGTTATTTCTCCTTACGACATAGTAGAGAAGTATGGTACAGAGGCCACTCGTTACATTCTACTACGACACGTACATCCTACTGATGATTCGGATCTAACTTGGGAAAAAATGGACGAATACTATACGGCCAACTTAGTGAATGGCTTGGGTAACTTAACTGCTCGTATTATGAAGATGGCTGAGACTCATCTGGATAGTCCAATTGCAAAGCCTGAAGTAGATAAATTTGACCAAGAGTATTTAGAGGCTTTAGACAATTACAATTTTCAAGCTGCCTGTGACTATATTTGGCACAAAGTAGGTGAGCTAGATGAGAAGATAGCCGAAACCGAACCCTTTAAACTAATCAAGGAAGATAAGCCAGCCGCTCAAAAAATTATTACTGAGCTTGTTCGTTATCTCTACTTAATTGGTAGTATGTTGAACCCAATTATGCCTGAGACTAGTCTCGTTATCAAAGATGCTGTTGCCACAAATAGGAAACCAGATAATCTTTTTAATCGTCTACCAGAATAACAATTCCATCATCAAGATTTAAAAACGAATCAAATATGGGAAATAATTTTAATTACATAGATACTCACGCTCACGTGAACATAAATGCTTTTGCTGATGATTGGCCAACAGTAATGGATAAATGTGCGGCTGAAAAGGTGGGGGTAATTAATGTTGGAACTCAAACTGACACCAGTAAAAAGGCAGTTGCGATAGCTGAAGCGACCAATAATGGCTTTGCCATTATTGGTCTACACCCAATTCATACTAGTCCTAGCTATCATGATAAAAATGAGTTAGGAGAAAATATGAAATCTTTTACTACTCAGGGAGAAAAATTCGATAAGGATTTTTATCGTAAGTTGGCTAAGAGTGAGAAGGTAGTTGCTATTGGAGAGTGTGGATATGATTATTATCGCTTGGAAAAAGAAACTAAAGCTGTGCAGGAAGAAGCTTTTATAGCCCAGATAGAATTGGCTAACGAACTCGAGTTACCACTAATGATTCATACTCGTGATACTAAGGGCAACGAAGCGAGCGTTAAAGCTGAAGCCGGGGTCGGTAATGTGTATGATGATACCTATCAGACTTTAAAGCAGTACGCCAAAGTACCATTTAATGTACATTTTTATGCTGGTTCATGGGAGCAAGCTAAAAAGTTTTTTGCAATCGGTGGCTTTATATCATTCACGGGAGTAATTACTTTTGCTAAGGATTATGAAGAAGTAGTTAGAAATACTCCACTGGATTTGATACATGGTGAGACAGATTGTCCCTACGTCGCTCCCGTTCCTTACCGTGGCCAACGCTGCGAGCCGTGGATGGTCAAGGAAGTTTATAAAAAAATTGCCGAGATAAAAGGTGAGGATGAAGAATTGATTAGAGAGAAACTTCTCGAGAATGCCCAAAAACTATATGGTTTAAGATAGTTGCTCTCCAATCGGACTATTTTAATCTAAAGTACGAGACCTGATCTCGTACTTGTGTCTAAGGAAAAATGAGTGGTGATTTTAGTCGAAGATACTAATCAGGTACTTATCAATATCCCTTTGATCCCAATCGTAAAAACTAGCATTAGCACGGTGTAGGTCACGAGCTAAATCACGACCGACGAAGCGCCAATGCCAAGGTTCAAAAATATAATACTTATTATCTTCTTCGTAAGACATAATAAAGCCGTACTTATAGGCATTCTTAAGTAGCCAGGCGTAAGACTCAGTGTCTTTAAAACTGGCGTAGGTTCCACTAGTGGCTGGATCTGTTATATCCAGAGTAGTACCCAGTTGATGTTCTGAATAGCCTTGATCAGCAGAAAAAGCGTTGGCCCCAGTACCATAAACAGTAGTAAACTGACCTTTCAGAGCATTTTGGTGATCAAAAGAACGATAAGCTGATATTACTTTAAGTTCGATTCCATCATCGGCCGCTTCTTCAATCATATCTTCTAAAAACTTTATTGCCCCGCCATGGAAGTATTGTGGATCTTTGCCGGTCAGCACATATTTTGGGTTGATACGATCTAGGTCAGAAGGAGTGTAGTTTTCATTAAGAAAATATATCTTGGAGTATTTTTCCAGTAACTCTTTATCAGTTTTTGATAATTTGTTAAGGTCGCCCACTACAGCTCCCAGCTCTCGTAACTGGTCTTCAAAGTCTTCATTTTTATCTCGTTCTTGGCTGTAGGCGGCACTAAGTTCGTCTATTTTCTCCGTCAACATAGCGATGGTCTGGTTACTGGATTCGATATCTTGTTTATTTTCAGCGTTGGTCTTAAGAAGATTCTGTTTTTGGGTAGTAAGTTCGCTGATAACTAATTCTTTTTCTTTTAAAATATATAGGCCGGTTATAACAGTACCTAAAGAAAGAACCAATAATATGGCTAGAATGATATCAATCCGGGCTAAGGTGCGTCGGTTTATACTCATAGGATTTAGTTGATTATAGCAAATATAACCACCCACGACCATTTGTCTTTATTTAGGTTGCTTTTTTAGCTTAAATACGTATACTAACCCCAGCTTTTAAAGACCTATGTTCGGTGATGTTGCGCTTGCGCAGCGGAGAACCAATGGGCACAAAACCGCGGTTTTCTAACTGCGAGCTTGTACCCCGACTATAGGATTATAGGAAAGGGCTAAATGCTCGCGTCAAGAAATTCGCGGTTTTGCATTGTCGGTCTCAAAGCATTTATTAGTTAGTTCAAAATAAATGAAATTTATTCTAGGAACTAAGGAAGGCATGACCCAAGTGTTTGACGCTGATGGAGTCTGTTATCCAGCAACTATCCTTAGGGTAGAACCTGCAGTAATTACGCAGGTGAAAACCAAGGAGAAAGATGGATACTCAGCTGTTCAGGTAGCGACCGGAGTTCAAAAAGAACAACGGATTGCTAAAGCTCAAAAAGGACACACAGGAGCGGCTTTTTCTCACATAAAAGAATTCCGTCCGCGCGTTAGTTACGATGAGTCAGTAGCTGGGCTTGAAAAAGGTCAAACTATTGATGCCAGTACCTTTGTTGTAGGAGACAAGATTGTTGTGGCTTCTGTTTCAAAAGGTAAAGGCTTCCAGGGTGTAGTAAAGCGATACAACTTTAGAGGAGGTTTTGCTACTCATGGTCAAAAGCACTCACTTCGTGAGCCGGGTTCTATTGGTGCGACTGGTCCAGCTCGAGTATT
The DNA here is from genome assembly GCA_964611205.1 of uncultured Candidatus Saccharibacteria bacterium. GTDB lineage: Bacteria > Patescibacteriota > Minisyncoccia > Phycocordibacterales > UBA918 > OLB19. The sequence goes on from CAZSZB010000003.1 coordinate 115,645, forward strand.
TAAAGGTACTCGTATGGCCGGTCGAATGGGAAGTGATCGGATAACTGTTAAGAACTTGAAAGTTCTACAGGTAAATCCAGAAGAAAATGTACTGCTTGTTTCTGGAGCAGTCCCAGGTCGAAAGGGCACATTAGTAGAAGTACGTAATGTCCAGTAATTAATTTATGAGTGAAGCGAATTATTAATACTAGACCCAGCTCCACTTTCCGCTGTCATTTATTTACAGATATGATAACGAAATTTAGTCGGAAGTAACACATAAGATAAATAATTTCTGAAAGTGGGGCTGGGTGTAAGAATTTCTAATTCACAAGTTCATAAGAAATATCTAACATGGATACAAAAATTTTCACAAAAGACGGAAAGGAAGGTGGTAAGATCTCTCTTCCTGAGTCTGTATTCGGCGTAGCTTGGAACGCCGACTTGGTGCACGAAGTTGTCACGGCTATGCAAAGCAATGCTCGTGGTGGTAATGCACATACAAAAGATCGTAGTGAAGTACAAGGTGGTGGTAAAAAACCATGGAAGCAGAAAGGCACAGGCCGGGCTCGACATGGTTCCCGTCGTTCTCCAATCTGGACTGGCGGTGGTGTAACTTTTGGACCTCGTAATGAAAAGGATTATTCTAAAAAGATAAACAAAAAAGTTAGAGTTAAGGCACTTGCTATAACTCTATCTAAGAAGTTATCTGATAACGAAATTATCTTTATCGATTCTCTTACGTTTGATAAACCAAAGACCGCTGACGCAAAATCAGTTATTATAGCTATCGCTAAAGGTAGTGGAGCAGAAACCCTAGCTACTAAGCGTAAGAATACTGCACTTGTTGTCCTCTTCGAGCGTGATGAATCAACTGAAAAAAGTTTCCGTAACTTCGGAAATATGGAGGTGAAGTCAGTCAAGGATATTAATCCAGTTGATCTCCTAACCTACAAATATGTAATAGTCGCTAATCCTAAAGATTCAGTAGAAGCTTTAGAAAAGCGAGTAGCTAATAAAGCTACAACAACCGCATAAATAAATTATTATGGCACTTTTTAGTCGAAAAGAAGACAATACTAAAGCAGTAGATAGTGTTAAGAAGGTAAAGTCAGAACAGACAGTAGTCTCGAAGTCTCTACCAACTGATCGTGATCTATCTTCAGTTATTGTTAAACCTCGCATCACTGAAAAAGCAGTCGCAATGAACGATAGTAATGTTTATACATTCATCGTGCGCCGGGACGCTAATAAGTATGACGTGAAAGATGCAGTAAAAGAACTGTATAAAGTGACGCCGGTGAAAGTAAACATCGTTAACAAAGCTCCGCGCCAGTACATGTCGCGTAGTCGTGGTCGAAAAATATCAGAACAAGGCATGAAAAAGGCATATGTCTACCTTAAAAAAGGTGATCATATAAGCCTTGTATAGTAATTCCTATGAAGAAATATAAACCAACATCCTCAGGACGACGCGGAGCTACAGCGATTGAGTACCGTAAGAAACTCACTTCAAATAGAAGTACTCCAAAGAAGTCTCTGACTAAGGGAAAGAAATCAACTGGTGGACGTAACTCACAGGGACGAATCACTACTTGGTATCGTGGAGCTGGGAATAAACGTAAATACCGAGAAGTTGACTTCAAATACAACAAGCGAGAGATTCCAGCTAAGCTAGAAACGATTGAATACGATCCATACCGTTCAGGTTTTATCGCTCTTGTTTTATACAAGGACGGTGAACGGCGCTATATCCTTGTCCCACAAAATATGAAAGAAGGGGACGAGTTCGTAGTTTCAGATAAAGCTAAGCCAAAGCTAGGTAACCGCTTGACTCTAGGTAAAATTCCAGTTGGTACTTATGTGTACGCAATTGAAACCAAGCCGGAAGGTGGTGCTCGCATTGCTCGCAGTGCGGGTAACTACGCTGAGGTAGTAGCTCATGATGGAGGCTATACACAACTGAAGATGCCTTCATCTGAAATACGAAAGATTCTATCAACTTGCTGGGCAACAGTGGGAGAGGTATCAAACGAAGAACACCGTTTGGTGACTATCGGAAAAGCTGGACGGGCACGTCATATGGGACTTCGCCCTAAGACTCGTGGTTCTGCCAAAAATGCTGTAGATCACCCACATGGAGGTGGTGAAGGCAAGTCTCCTCGCGGTCATAGACGACAACGCACTAAGCAAGGTCGTCCGACTGGTAAGGGTCAGAAGACTCGCTCACCAAAGAAACACTCAAACAAATTTATCGTGCAGAGACGAAAGCTTGGTAAGGTAATGGGCGGACAACGACAAAAAATCAGTAAAAAATAAACTTTCAGTTTATTTGTCTGATTTTTCTAAAGCCTGGCCTGCGCCAGGCTTTGTCGTTGTCCGAGGCGGAGCGTTGTGAGGTGAGAAAGTACCAAAGTACTTTCGCAAGACTTTTTGTGATTTTTCATATGAAAAATCCAAAAGGTTTACCGTTCCTGTAAGGAAGGACTTTGTCCCGTCCCGACGAACCGCGAGCCGGGGTCGAGAGTACTAAGTAAAATCTGCACAAAGTGCAGATTTTACTTAGTAACTCGTGACGACAAAGACAGAAGATTTCTTAGAAAACTTCTAGGGACTGACTAGTGTCAGTTCCGGCCGCTGCCCGCGGCGGAGACATGTTTTCAATTCTTTCTCCTAGAATTGAAAACAGTCGAGCCGGGTGAGAACGTCTGGGGGACGTTCGCAAGAGGTTGACTAGTATTTTGAAGAATAAAAAATACTGACAACCTGAACAGAATCTGTATGATTCGCGAATACTTAGTAAAATCTGTACAGAGTGCAGATTTTACTTAGTAATTCGTGAGAACAGCAACAAAAATAAAGAAGAGGTGATACAAAAGACCGCTAGCTTTGCCAGCGGTCTTTTGTATTGATAAGACAACTTATTTATGGTACTTTAGGCAACGTTAACAAGTAAATAAACATTTCGTAAATGAATAACGAAACAATGCCAGCAGCCGAGGCTACCATGACTGATGAACGAGAGTTCAATAGTTATGAGCTAGCTTTCCACGTACTTCCAACGGTTGCTGAAGGGGAAGTTCCAGGAGTGTTTGAGACCATCAAAGCTCTTATTACTAAGGAGGGAGCAGAAATCTTCGATGAAGAAACTCCTGAACGCTTTAATCTCGCTTATGAAATTATTAAGCACATTGAAGGAAAAAACCGAAAATTTACCTCAGCTTACTTTGGTTGGGTACGTTTTAAAGGAGAGTCTTCAGTTGTCGCAGAAATAAATGAAGACTTGGATTCTAATTCAAGTATTCTTCGTTACATTGTCATTAAGTTGACTAAAGTAGAAGAAGCTAATCCTTTCCGTTTTCACGCTGCTTTAGCAGAACAGAAAGTAGTTACTGATGTAGATGATTCAGATTCAGTCATTATCACTGATGTCACCACTGAATCTTCAGAAGATGATGAAGATGACGATAAGGATGATTCTACTCTTGACGAAGAGCTCGAAAAATCAGAAACTGATACTAAGTAACAAACTAATCAGTTAATGTAATAAAATTATGTATCTTAACAAAGCAATGATCTACGGTAATTTAACCAGAGATCCAGAAATGAAAGCCCTGCCAAGCGGAATGAATGTAACTTCATTTTCGTTAGCTACTAATCGTGTCTATAAAGATCGCGATGGTAAACAGCAAGAACAAGCTGACTATCACAATATTGTTGTGTTTGGTCGTCAAGCAGAGACTGTCAACCAATATTTGAAGAAAGGTAGTGGTGCTTTTATAGAGGGTCGTCTACAAACTCGGTCTTGGGAAAAAGATGGAGTCAAACAATATCGTACTGAGATTGTTGCTGATCGGGTACAATTTGGACCACGCAGTGGAGGGGATGGAGGGTCTGCCAGTAACAATAATGCTGCCACAGGTTCTAATGATGAAAAGGCTCCAGAACCACCACAATATCCAGAGGAGGATATTAATCCAGAGGATATTCCATTCTAAAGAATGATTCAGAAACTTAAATTAAATTATGACAACCGAACAAACAAAAAAACAAACTCTCAATCATATTGATTACAAAAATATCACTAAATTGAAAGCTCATGTTAATCCACACGCACGAATGATGAATCGTCGTCGTACTGGTTTTACTGCTAAACAACAGCGTGATTTTGCACGAGCTATTAAGCGGGCTCGCTTTATGGCTCTAATGCCTTTCGTCTCTTACTAGTAAGAGTGCGTTTTTGTTAAGAAAACAGCTGGACAACCTGTAGGGTTGTCCAGCTGTTTTCAATTGACAATCCTCACCGATACTGCTTTACTGTAATTAGAAAGGGGACTGCTATGCAAGACTTGTTCCGACCGTTGCTTTTGACCTTACCGGCCAGCGTTTGGTTGGTGGTCAAAACCTACCAAGTAACAGGTAGTTGGTTTTTGGCCAGCCTAGCCTACCCATTTGGTGGAGCCATCGCTCTTCTGTTCTTTTCCATTCTCCTCAACTGGTGGTTACCAGCTGCAGGCGACAAGTTCAAGTAAGAGCAAGACCGAGAATTAAGAACAATCAAGGCGGCCCTGTGGGCCGCCTTGATTGAAAAAACGATAACTTGGTCTTTTATATTTTAGAAACTCGTTCTGAATATGTACCTTGCTCGGTATTTACAGCGATGATGTCTCCTTGATTGATAAACTGAGGTACTTGTATTAAGTAGCCGGTTTCCAAGGTCACTTCTTTTGTGGCGTTCGAACTAGTATTACCTTTAACAGCATCGCTAGCCTCCTTCACTTTAAGTTCCACCTTGATTGGTGTGATAATGCTCATTATCTCATCATTGAAGATGACTGCTTCCACTAAGGAATTACCAACCACGAAGTTGCTTAAATGTCCTACTATTTCTTCGCTTAGACTAAAGCGGGCACTTGGATTATCTGGTTCACAAAACCAGTGTTCTCCACGATTTTCATATAAATACTTTACGTCTCGCTTTTCTATCTGTGCTTCCTCCAGGACATCTGATTGGTGAAAAGTTCGATCAACTACTCCACCAGTTCGTAGGTTCTTCATCTTAACGTTATTGCTGGCTTTTTGTCGGTCTTTCTTTGAGATGGAGCTAGATAATACTAAATACGGATCTCCGTCCATAATGACAGTTTTTTTAACGGTTAGCTCATTGTATTGTAATTTTGCCACGTTAGATTTTTCTTATGAATTAATGAATTAGAAAATCTTACGTCCAGCCTTATTTCGAGTGAGAGATGTTCTCGATATCGAATAATTTTTAACACTAATCAGTAACAAGAAATAAGGCTGGGTAAAACTTAACGACATAGTTTATACCATAAATCACACCGTAAATGCAAAGCGATGTAACTTCACAGCCTTATTATCGGTGCTATTATAAGACCATGTTAGGTTTAACTACTACTGACAAAGCGAGGGATTTATCGGATGAAGAAATCTTAGTTCGCTCACAAAAAGAACCTTGGATATTCACGGTTTTGCTAGAGCGTTACCAAGACGCCTTTATTCGCAAAGCACTTAGTGTGTTACATAATCAACTCGATGCTGAAGAAGTGGTACAAGACACTTTTACTAAGATCTATATCAACGCTGGCAAATTCAAACCCCAAGAAGATGCCAAGTTCAGTTCTTGGGCTTATCGTATTTTAATGAACACTGCTTTCACCAGATACCAAAAAAATTCTAAACATAAAGAGCGTTTCCAAAATATCGATCCAAATTTCGAGCAGTTGATAGGAGGGAAGGAGAATCATATTGGTTTTATGGAAAAAAGGGACGCCGTTGAACGCGTGTTAAAGCGCCTACCTGATCACTTTGTTTATGTATTACGATTACATTATATTGAACGCTGGAGTCAGCAAGATATAGCAGAGAAAACCGGTGAGTCTACTGGCACTATAAAAACCCGAGTCCATCGAGCTAAAAAAGCTTTCCGCAAAGCATCAGGTGACGATGAGATTGAGTTTTTATTATCGGAATAGATTTATCTGTAACTTATCTGGTATTGCATTAGTAATAAATAATAAGAGTAATCCATGTGTATATGAATTCATCAATCCAAATTAGCAAACAAATAATGAGAAGGGTTTATTTCGCCTATACAGCTAGTATTTTAGCTAGTCCTCTGACTCTTTACTTGGCTATTTTTTTTGTCTCGTTAACAGTATTCACCAATATGGTTTTTGTGGCCAAGGTAATAGAAAATATACTAGCAGTTTCCGTTAAGGATGCTCCAACTTATATTTGGCAGACATTAGTCAACGGGGAAACTGTCACCTTACTAGCTTTGGGAGCAATGGTTTTTACCGCCTTATCTATTCATTGGCGTATTCGTGGATTATTTACTACCAGAGACTTACACTCCCAAACTCAGACTATTTAATATTTATTTAGCTTATCCAGCCTCCTCCTTCATTGCTTTTCTGATATTTTTGAGGATTTCGTTAGTTAGTTTTTTGTCGTTTTTCAAGGTTGTCCGCGCAGCGTCATAGCCTCTACCTAATTTAACAACAGTAGACTCGTCGCCGCCTGGGGGAGTGTAAGAGTAGCTGGCTCCCGCCTTTGCGACCATTTTGAACTTTTCACCAAGAGCCAATAATTCTCCTTCACGGCTAATACCTTCACCATAAATCAAATCAAACTCAGTCGTTCTAAAAGGAGCGGCAACTTTATTCTTGACCACCTTGACGCGGTGCCGACCACCAACTACTTCGTCACCTTTTTTAATCTGAGCAATACGACGGATATCGAGACGAACAGAAGTATAGAATTTTAGAGCTTTACCACCAGGTGTAGTTTCTGGGTTACCAAACATAACCCCAATCTGCATTCTGATTTGGTTAATGAAGATAATAGAAGTTTTACCCTTACCAACAATAGATGTAAGTTTACGCAAGGCTTGACTCATCAAACGTGCTTGTTTACCTACGTGGTGGGCTCCCATCTCACCTTCAATCTCGTCTTTAGGAGTCAAAGCGGCCACTGAGTCGACGACAATAATATCGATTTTGCCACTACGTACGAGTGATTCGACGATTTCTAAGGCTTGTTCACCAGTATCTGGTTGTGAGATAAGTAGTTCGTCTAGTTTAACGCCAATATTTCTAGCATATTCCGGATCCATAGCGTGTTCCGCATCGATAAAAGCACAGATACCGCCAGCTTTTTGAGCTTCGGCTATGGCGTGTAATGATAGGGTGGTCTTACCAGATGATTCCGGTCCGTAGATTTCGATAATTCGTCCACGAGGAAAGCCACCGACTCCTAGAGCATCATCAAGCCCAATAGAGCCAGTAGATATTGAATCTACTTCTACGTGTCGGGTTTCGTCCAAGGTCATGATGGCATCATCGCCGAATTTTGTTTTTATACTACGTAGAGTTTCAGAAATATCTGCTCGGTCATTTTCTTTTTTCTCAGCTGTTACAGCCTCTGTTTTCGCAGCAGTTTTTTTAGTAGCAGCTTTGGCAGCTTTCTTCACAGTCGCTTTTTTTGTAGACATAATATAATGGTTAGTAATTTTTAATTTGGCTTATAGACAAAGGTACGGGAAAGGGTAATTGTGCGGCCATAACGATCGATACCTTTGATAGTGGTTATAGTATAGCCGTTTTCTAGTACTAATACCTCCTTGAAATACCCATTTTTATCGGTATAAATTTCTCGATCATTAAGAGTTATCTTGACTATATTCTTTGCTCGTCCTTCTAGAGTAATTGTCCTCTCTGATTGTACTCGGTTTGGTTCAATAGTTAACTCTAAAACCGGACCAATCAAGATAAAGCGAGCTTGGAACAAAACGTACCCCACAAAAACTAGTAGGAATAACCCAATAATGGAGTACTTGAAAATGTCTCTAAATGTAATATTAGAACCCATTCGCATTATCTTGATTCTATCATTTCGTCATCTTCTTCCGGAATTTGATCTTCATTATCTGATACATCGCCTTGCGGTAGGATTTCCCGTGGCCGAGACCCCTCTTGTTGACCAATAACACCTCGCTCTTCGAGGATATCCATCAAGCGTGCCGCTCGGGAGTAACCAATACGTAGCTTGCGTTGCAAGTAGGAAGTAGAAGCTTTGCCAGCTTCTATCACAGCTCGTTTTGCTTCACCGTAGAGATCATCGTCTTCATCCTCATCAGTTACTGCGCTAAAGAAAGCATCAGGATTATTTTCTTCATCTGTATCAAACGAAATAGCGTCTAGTTCGTGTGCCGCAGCCTGATTTTTCAGATATTCGACTACTTTCTTTAGCTCATCTTCAGATATGAAGGCAGACTGTAGACGAATAGGTTTTGATAGTTCGCCAGATAGGAACAACATATCTCCCGCTCCCAGTAGTTTCTCGGCTCCAACTTGGTCAAGGATGGTACGAGAGTCGATCTGTGAGGCCACCTGGAGCGCTAGGCGTGACGGAATGTTAGCTTTGATGGTACCAGTGATTACGTTAACCGATGGTCTCTGGGTTGCTAATACCAGGTGAATACCTACCGCCCGACTCATTTGTGCCAACCGCACAATCGAAGCTTCGAGTTCTCGCGGGAACGCTTGCATAATGTCGGCCAACTCATCCATAACAATCACAATGTACGGCATCGCTTCTGGCAAACCATCGGCTTCTTCCTCAGGGGGCCTTTGCGGACAAACTCTTCTTTAGCCGGCCGGTAAATGTTTTCATGATACGAACCAATGTCGCGAACTTTTTCGGTCTGTAATATATCGTATCTTCTTTCCATTTCCTTGGTAGCCCATTTTAGAGCCATCAATGTCTTCTTGGCGTCGGTAATGACCGGAGTTAAGAGGTGTGGAATATCATTGTAAAGAGTCAGTTCCACTCGCTTTGGGTCAACCATGATAAACCGTAGTTGTTCTGGTGAGTTGCGGAAAAGTAGAGAAGTAACTAGTGCATGAATCATAACTGACTTACCAGAACCAGTAGTACCAGCGATGAGGCAGTGCGGCATCTTAGCTACGTTAGCGAAGTGTGGCTTGCCTGTGATGTCTTTCCCAAGAGCTACCTGTAGTGGCTTAGGAGAATCAGTATATTCAATAGAATTAAGGAGGGAAGCCAAACCAATCATAGCCTTAGCAGTGTTAGGCACCTCTATACCCACGAGTGACTTACCTGGGATTGGAGCTTCAATACGGATTGGTGAGGCAGCCAAAGCTAACTCCAGGTTATTCTGCAAACCAACGATTCTAGAAATTCGCACCCCTTCAGCAGGTTTTAGCGAGTAGCGGGTGACAGTTGGTCCAATGGCTACCTCATCCATTTCTACATCGATATTAAAGTTTTTCAGAGTGCGCTTAATGATGTTGGCGTTTGCCTTAACGTCACCCACCTTTGCTTTACCCTTATCTTTTTGCAGCAGAGACAATGGTGGCGGAGCATAAGGTCCTTCAAAGTTTGAGACAGCGAACTCTCCCTTTTTATCTAATGCAGATTTTCCATCACTTATCCGCAACGCTCTTTTCTTTTTAGTTTCTTTATTTTCTACCGCATCTTCTTGTTCGTAACCATCTTCCTCAGAGTCACCAATATCATCCGGTACGTTCATCTTCTGTAGTTCTTCCACCCCCAGGTCATCTTCCTCTTTTTTCTCCTTGCGTTTAAAGAATTTCAATAAATGCAGACCAGTGTCAAAGGTCAAGAAGACACCAATTAGCAGTACTGCTGCTAGAGCTACTCCAGTTGCGAGATTACCCATTAGGTAAGTCAAAGGGGTGTATAGTGCCCAACCAATCCAGCCACCGAAACTAACCTCGTATAGAGAAAAGAAACCAAGCAGAGATAAAAACAGGATAGTGATGCCAATTATTTTCGACATACTAACCTCGTCGTTCTCTTTTGGATTCATCATGGCGTACACATAAAAAGCACACAGTACAGGAGCGAGATATTTACCACCACCAAATAGTTGATCCAAAGCTACGTGGGTCCAAGAGCCAATCATACCGGCCAAGTCAGCTAGCGAAAGCCCAACGAACACTCCCAGCAACACAAAGCCCACCGCTGCGATTGCTTGCTTGGTGTGAGGAGAGAGGTCTTCGAAAAAAGGTTTACTCTGCTGTCGGTTATTTTTTACGGTTATTTTTTTCTTTTTCTTCCGCGCCATATATATAGTGTAACTGTTTGAGATAAATAAATTCTAGTAAGTGTATGAATAATATCACGTCCGGAGCCTGTTATTCACAATTTTAGTTAACCTACCGGATTTTAGATAGTCTTTGGTCATTAGATTAGAAGGTACCAAAAGGTCCAAAAACCCTTGTATTTCAAAGACATTAGGTATATAGTACAAAGACAGTGTCCGATATAAAAATAGGGACAGTCTATAAGACAGATATATGAATACAAAGGACAATATTCTAAACGACAGTAGCTTTCAAAAGCTGCTTCACAATGATAACTATTATCAACATATTTTTAAAAAGACAGAAAAAATAGTGTCGGTTGTCTTCTATATTATCAATAATATAGACTTTGATAAAAAGTCAGAGACACAGATTAGTAACCTCGCTTCTAAAGCTCACCTTACTCACGAGCATGCTCTTCGGACACTGGAAGCTCGCCAATCATCAGCTAAAGAAATTCTTGAACAGTTTGCTCAAGCCTTGATTGGTCTAGATAGTACTCTACGGGTCGCTTCAGCGATGAGTCTGATCTCCTCTGACGTCTTGACGGTAGTGGTTAATGAAATCGATGCTGTCTTAAGAGGAATCAATTCCTACATAGGTACCGACTCGTTTAGTTTTGCTGGTTCAACAGACGCAACAGTCACCCCTGCCAAGTCTAAGCCGGCGGCTGTTACCAGTAGTGCTTCCACTGGTCCAAAAACAGACAGCGTTGCTAAAAGTACTGCCGCCGATCGCAGACAGCGAATCATAACTATCTTAGAAGCGAAAGGTGAGGCTACTATCAAAGACATTTCTGAAATAATCACCGACTGTAGTGAAAAGACAATCCAACGTGAATTAAATACCTTGATAGAGGACAATCAGGTTAAAAGACAAGGTGAAAGACGTTGGTCTAGATATTCTTTATTCTAGAACCTACTTGTTGGTTTGTTCTTTACAATAAAATTAAATTAATTTGTCTCATATAGTTTATAAAAGACAGTTAGTTACTTTTATCAAAGCCATAAGATCGTCTTGATTGTGTCCGTTTTGTTTCAAACGCGCCCAACCAAGACGACCTAAGTACCTTAACTTGCTTTTCACCAAATATATTGCTTATTGGTATAAAGTCTAGTAAGAAAAGTGTTACTCAGTCGTCATAAAGAGCAGATCGTAAGTAGGATTTTATTTGGCTTGCAGTTACCATTTTCGGTTGACTTATAAAGCTTAAACACGTATCCTCGTACGAATCGCTACAGATTTTATATAGTAGTTTCTCTACTATCCACAACGTTGTTGAGGAGAGTAGCAGCAAGACGCTATACTGTAGCAGTGTCCATCTTTGGCACGCTTTTTTTCTAAAGACTAAAAGTGTCAGAAAAGATGGGATGTTGTGTACTTTGATAACGAGAAAAGATTCTCTACATAACAACCAACCAAATAATAAAGCGTTTTAATGACGCTCTATAAGTATTATATTTCTGCTTGACTTATTCCCGTCCTGACCGCTCCTCAGATATTCAGACTTGACTCACAGCTAACCTATATATGTGTCGAATTAAAAGCGGTTGTTCATTTTAATTTATTAAAATCATGAATGACTTCTTAATGTATATAGGCTTAGTGATATACGTAAACAAAATTTTGTTTTGTTTGCGAATATGAATTAATTCATATTATTAGTATTAGTAATAACGGGTAGTAATTACCTCATTACAAATTTAAAAAAAGTTATGACTTTAACAAACAAAGTTGTTGCAAAGCTAGCAGTAGCATTTGTAGCAACATCAATGATGTTCTTCTCTGTTGCTCCTGCACAGGCGCAAACAGTTGCAGAACTACAGGCTCTGATCGACAGCCTAATGGCTCAGATCAATAGTCTAAGCTCACAAATCAGTGGAGGTTCATCTTCTACTGTATGTCCTTACACATGGTCACGTTCCCTATCTTCAGGGTCAACAGGAGCAGATGTAATGGCTCTTCAGAAGTTCCTAAACGGTTCTGCTGATACACAAGTTGCCGCCGCTGGTGCCGCTGGTTCAGCTGGTATGGAAACTTCTTACTACGGTCCTGCTACAGCAGCAGCGGTATCTAACTTCCAAGTTAAGTACCGAACAGAAATTCTGTCACCAGTTGGTTTAGTAAACCCTACAGGTTACTTTGGTCCATCATCAATGGCTAAAGCTAACTCACTATGTGTTACTACAGGAACAGGAACAGGTTCAACAGGAACAGGTTCTGACGCTCTACAAGGTGGAGCAGGTTACATCGACGAAGCTAACTTCATCAGTTCTCTAAACAACGAAGAAGTTGGTGAGGGAACAGAAGATGTTGAAGTAATGGGACTAGGAGTAGTTGCAGAAAACTCTGACATCGCTCTTACAGCTATCAAAGTTACTTTTGACATCGATGAAGGAACCGACAAGAATAATTCTTCTCGTCTAAACAAGTTTGCTGACGAGGTATCTCTCTGGCTTGATGGTAAAGAAATCGCTCGCGCTGACGCAAGTGACTTTACAAAGAACAAGACAGGAGTTTACTACAACACATTTTCACTTAGCTCAGGTGCTGTCATTCGTGACGGTGATATGGGTGACCTAGTAGTTGCTGTTTCTGGTCTTCGAAACCTAGACTCAAACGACGCTGGAGAAGAGTGGGGAGTTCGTATCGACAGTGTTCGTTTCAAGGACGCTCAAGGTGCAACAATCCAAACTACTGAAGGTGATATGGGTACATACCGAATCTTCAGTTTCGTTAGCTTCGCTACCGCTACTGACCTAGGTCTACGTGTCCGTTCAGGTGATACAGCTATCAACACAGCTCGAACTATCGAAGTATCAGCTACAGCTCGAACAAACGAGGTAGAAATTCTATCTTTCGAAGTCGAAGCTGAAGGTGGTTCTGACTTGAATCTAGATGAGTTGGTAGTAGTTGCTTCAACAACAAACACCACCATTGATAAAGTTGTTTCAACAGCTTACCTCTACATGGATGGTAAAAAAGTTGGTTCTGAAAGCATCACAACATCAACTTCTACAATCGTTTTCGACGATCTAAATCTAGATCTTGATGCCGGAGACAAATACGACTTCGTCGTTAAAGTTGACTTCTTGAAGGCAACTAGCCCATTTGTTTCAGGTACTAAAATCGATGCAAAGGTTGAGTCTAGCGATGTTAAGAACACATGGGTAGTCGAAGACGAGAAGGGCGATAATCTAGTTACTACAGACCGTTCAGGTTCTGCTACAGCTGACGCTCACACTCTTGTTACTGCTGGTGTCAACATTGCTCTTGGTAACACAAGCGCTGTTGAAATCGTAGATGCAAACAACACAGCTGGAAACTACGGTAAGTTCACAATGGAAGTTAAAGTAACATCTATTGGTGACACTATCTACGTTAAAGAAACAGCTGCTTCAACAACAGTTGCTTCAACAACAGCTGGTCTATCCTACGTATTTGAAGACACAGCTGGTAACCAAATCAACACGGCTTCAAGTACTTCTGGATCATTCGCTCTTAAGAGTGGTGGTACAGTTGATGGTTCTTCAATCCGAATTGATGAGGGGCAAACAGCTACCTTCGAATTCGTTGGTACTTATGACCCAACAGCTGCTGGACAGTTGCGTGCTCGTGTAGTCGGTGTCGGCTTTGGTACAACCAATGCTGGTACTGGTTCATCACAGACCGCTACTCCAGAGAACAGCTACCGTTCTGGAAACGTGTACATCAACAACTAGTCCTCGTTTGACTTAACTTAGCTTGTCTAAGTTAAACCAACCCGGTCTAATTGCCTGATGGCAAAGATCTAGAAGGTAGAGCTAAAAGCTAGAAATAGCTAAAGCTAAAAACTGAGCCTCGGCTCAAACAAAAAAGCCCCCTTTGCGGGGCTTTTTTGTTTCCTAATTTATCCCTTAGTCTGACTAAGGGATACACACATATACAAAAGCGCAGAGATAAACACCCTTTACCTATCCCTTAGTCTGACTAAGGTATAATAATGGAATGAGAGTTGAGCAGTATACAGTAGGATCATATTTACACATTATTAAAAGAGGAGCCCGCGGTGGTCTAATAGTGCGAGATGAGGCTGATCACTATCGTTTTTTACGCACGTTGTATTTGTTGAATGATAAGAGTTTTAACCCAGACTGGAAATCTTCCAATTTGGTTGGACTTTTCTCTAGACCTAAGCATTGGGAAGAACGCAGACCAATCGTAGATATTCTGGCCTACACTCTCATACCCAATCATTTCCATTTGATTCTACGTGAAATAGAAGATGGAGGAGTTAGTCTTTTTATGAAACGGCTTGGACAAAGTATGACTAACCATGCAAATGAGAAATATGAGGAAAAAGGGAGTTTGTTTCAAGGTGCCTATCGCTCACGCACAATTGAAAGCGATGAGTATTTTCGGTACGTAGCAGCGTATGTAATGGTTAAAAACACTTTTGAATTATATCCAGACGGAGGACTAGATGAGGGTGTTAACAATTTTGAAAAAGTTTGGGATTGGGCAGCTAAATATAAGTTTTCTAGCTTAGGTGATTATACGGAATATCGTGATAGCTCACCTATTCTAACCCCTGGTTTATTAGGGGAAATATTTTCTAGCTCAGCTGACTTTAAGGTGTTTGCTAAGGATATGATACTGGGTAGGACTCCGCAGCTCGTTTCTCCAAAGGATTTAGAATAATTTTTACCTTAGTCTGACTAAGGTATTATTTTAAACTCATAAAATAAACACTATTTTTACATCTATCATACCTAATTATTCCTTAGTCAGACTAAGGGATACAAAAATGAATAATAAAAAGTTTATTTGTTATACTTAATGTAAGATTCATTAAGATCTGTTTATTTTTATATGAAATTATTTAATCGAAGTTTTTATCGTTTTTTATTCAGCTTCATCTCAATAGTGGCCGGTACTTTGATAGTCATCCTGTTGATAGGTAATTTTGTTAAATAATTATTAATTTGAAAATGAAGGACCTGTTCATCTGAACAGGTCCTTCATTTTCAGAGTGGGGGATAACTGGAGTTAGTTTGGGTTGTTTTTCTGATAATCTAAGGTTTAATGTTAAAAAATAAAATTCTGGGTATTGTTGGTTTTTTATTTATAATTTTATTCTTTTCAACTTCTCCAACTTTCGGTCAGAGTATGCCGGATTTTCCGACAGCCGATGAGTTTGATGTCCAGTTAATATCATTTGATACAGTGCTAGATACTAGTGACTGTTTACCGGAAGATGATCCTGATTATTGTGGTTATTTTGATCAAGCTAATATTGAAAGGAAGAATTTTAAGAATGGGGATACAGTTACTCTGAATTTGACTAAACTTGCTGAATTAAGAGTGTCAGGTGCTGAACCTCCTGATCTTGGTTGTGACTACTTTAGTTATCATGATGGAGGGGAGTTATATAAAATCAGTCCTGAAACTGGTGAAAGAATAGTTGTAATGCGTGATGAGCAAGATTTCTTCGGTGGTATTATTTGGCCCGGACCTGGTGTTTATGAATTTGATGTTCAATTTCAATGTGCAAATTTGGTCCAGAGACCATCCTGGTATGAAAATATATTAGCTTTGCTCAAAACGAAAGTGGCTTTTGCTCAATCTTTTCCAGAATTACCGCCAATCGCCACCATCAGATTTACCGTAACTGATGCTAATGAAATATCTGAGCCGGATTGTTGTTCGTCTGTCTTATTCTTGCCGGGAATTATGAGTAGTCAACTGTACGAAGACGAACAAAAACGCTGGGAACCATCTGGAGAGGGTGATATAGGGCGGCTCTATCTAGACGAGAGTGGCAAGACTATTAATAATATTGCTGTCGGTGATGTTATTGAAGAATTTTCTATTACCAGTACAGCCCTGGATTTAAACTTATATAAAACTTTCTTAACTGAATTAGCAGACAAAAAAACCGCTGGAATTATTGGTGATTATAATGCTTATGCCTACGATTGGCGGTTATCTTTACCCGATGTGATTGCCGGTGGGGAGTTGGCAAATACGCTTCGCGAACTTGCTCAGAGTTCGAAAACTGGCAAAGTCACTATTGTAGCTCATAGTAATGGTGGTTTGTTAGCAAAAGAGTTGGTCAATGAGGTCGGAGGCGAAGCCTCCGACCTCATTGATCAGATAGTTTTTGTTGGTGTCCCACAACTAGGTACACCACAAGCTATCGGTGCTTTACTTCACGGCTATGATACAGGTCTGCCTTTTAATTGGTTGACTTTTTTGATGTCTCCCGAAAGAGCGAGGGATTTTTCGTATAATTCTCCGATGTCCTACAATTTACTTCCACACCAAGATTATTTTGATAATTCTGGGGTAAGCATCAGTACACCGCTGATTACTTTTGACGACGGCGAAGCCACTCAACCATTTAGAGATTTCTATGGTTCAGAAATAGATAATATCTCTGAATTGCAACGTTTTCTAAAAGGAGAGGAAGGGAGAGTAGCTCCTGCCTATGATGATCTGGACAACCCTACCGTGGTTAACGGGAACCTTTTACAAAATAGTAATAATCAAATAACCAATAACATAGATTCTACGTGGCAGGCTCCAGCCGGTGTAAAAATCTACCAAATTGCCGGAGTAGGCGAACAGACGCTGGCTGGTATCCAGTACAAGGAAATCGAGTTCTGTCAAAAACCATCAAAAATTCTCGGTTCTCTATACTGCAAAGAAAAGGGACAAACTTTAAGTTATTCTCCAGTTCGGACTTTGGCCGGTGATGAAACAGTTATAGAACCAAGTGCGGTAGCAATACCAGAGTCTCAGGAGGTGGAAAGGTGGTGGGTTAACTTAGAAAAATATAACGATGATAACCTTAATCGTGGACACAAAAATCTTTTAGAAATAAAAGATATCAGGGATTTCATTTTTGCTAATGTTATTAGTACCTCAACTGATTATTCTTTTGATTACCTTAGTGATACAGAGCCTGGTCTGAATACACCTGGCTACCTCACTGCTACACTTCATTCACCCTTAGCTCTTTCCTATAAAGAAAGCGATGGTACTTTGATTAATGAACAAAATCCGAAAGGTAGGGAAGCTCATTATTCACGATATGGTGAAGTACAGCTTTTGGATATATTTGGCGGTAACACTGGATCAATCCAAATGACGGGCGAAGCGACCGGTTCCTTCACCTTAGAATTAGAAGAGCAGAACTCATCAGGAGCTACTTCTTTCGTTACCTACTCAGCCATCCCGTCTAGCACGAGTACGCTAGCTAGTATCGCAGTGGCAGGTAATTCCGTACAAAACACTGGTCCTTTAAAGGTAGATTATGAGGGTGATGGTATAGATGACCTGACTTTGGAACCTAAACCAGGTGAAATAATATCTGTTCCGACTGGGTCAGAAGAAGTGATAGAATTGAGTTTGTCTGAACTAGTCATTGTTTTGAGGAATTATATAGAAGAAAATATATCCAACAGATATATAAAAATCTATCTTCTAAGAAATTTAAAGATTCTAGAAAAAATTGACCAGCAGCCGAATAATATCAAAACAAAATACTATTCTTATTTTTTCAATAATTCTGACCTATACAAACAGATTGCTCTAAGGCAGATAAAGAATATTGAGGGGATACTTGACCACTATCAAAAATGGAAAATACTTGAAGATACTACAGTCAGTGAAATTAAATCTCAATTAGAGAAAATAAAAAATAAACTATGAAATATATAAATAAACTAACATTTGTAACTATCTCAATTATCTCACTGATTGTTGCCTTACTAATGACAGAAGAATTAGGCTTTTGCAGAAATGTCCTAGGTTTAAATACCGGGTGTTTTATCCCTGCAAAAGATAGTGTGGAAATGGTCTTCATATCATTTACAATTCTTACGTTACCAATATCTTTGTTAACCCTCCCCCTAAAACCAGCGGTCTTCGACGCTTGGAAGAGGTACGCTATCTGGTCTATACCGGTGATTTTGATATTAGTAGCTTGGATTGAAACAGTTGGAGAAGGTGGTGGTTTGCCTGGTCAGTTCCATCCGGGCTATCTCTTTTACCCAATTTTCTTTTTTATACATTTCACTATCTCCTTAATCATAATCATCCGTGTCTGGTTGAAAACAAGGCGAGTTTAATTACCACTAATTCAAATATTCAAATATAAGTAGTTTTGAAAACGGTTGTATACTTTACTTTTCCCTTGTGCTTGTTATAGTAGCGGGCAACAGGCTCATGACAGTTGGTGGTGTTTCGTAAAGGATTCATCTCAAAGAAGCAATTGCTTCGCCAGCCGAGGTCCAGCTAAGCTAATTTAGTATGGAAGGTCGAGCCCGTCAGGGGCATTTTTTATGTCTCGGGGTCTGTTAAATATTATTGTAATCAATATTTACAATGGCAATTACTAAAGAAAAGAAACAAGAAATTCTCACAAAACTAGAGGGAATCAAAAAAGACTCTGACTCGATTGTTTTTGTTAATTTCAAAACAATGACTGGTAACGACATTACTGCAATGCGAGCAAAGCTACGAGATGAAGGAGTAGGTTACTTCGTAGCCAAGAAAACTTTGATTGCCCGAGCTTTTGCAGGGGAATTTGAAGGAGACGTACCAGAACTTGAAGGTGAGATAGCTGTAGCTTATAGCAATGATGCAATTGCTCCAGCACAAAATATCAAAGCTTTCATGGGTCAGTTTAAAGACAAAATAATCATCGCGGGAGGAGTCTTCCAAGGTGTTTATAAAAATAAGGAAGAGATGACAGAGATCGCATCTATTCCAGCTTTACCAGTATTGCGTGGTATGTTCGTTAATGTTATCAATTCACCAATCCAGGGACTGGTTTTAGGACTGAACGCTATTGCCGAAAAGAAAGCATCATAATACCCAACCTGCTTTGTTGGAACTGCAATTTCATCGGTCACGGTAGGTAACTACCGCTTCCTCAGAAATTTTGTTCCGCCTCGCATCTCGGGCATTCTGAAACTTTCTTATCCGTTCTCCGAGCATTAAAATCGGTTTTGCGGATAAAATAAGAAAGTAGTACGAGCACCATTCTGAAGCTTTCTTATGATTATACAGAATGGGCAATATCTTATATACAAACTAAAAATTAAAATATTATGAGTGATGAAAAAGATACAGTGGTAGCAGCAGAAGAAACAACAGTTGAAGAAACTGCAGCTCCAGAAGTAGTAGTAGAAGAAGTGAAGGAAGAGGCCATTCCAGAAGCAGCAGAAGAAAAAGCTACAGATATAGATGAAACAGTAGAAGTACCAGAACAATTCAAGAAGCTTGTAGAGCAGGTTGAAACCATGACTGTACTTGAGCTACATGAATTAGTTAAAGTACTTGAAAAGCGATTTGGTGTATCAGCTTCTGCGGTAGCAGTAGCTGGTCCAGCAGCTGCCGGTGATGCTGGTGATGAACAATCAGAATTTACTGTGGTGTTAGCTGATGCTGGTGCACAGAAAATCGCTGTCATCAAAGCTGTTAAAGAAGTATGTGGTCTGGGACTTAAAGAGGCTAAGGAGTTAGTTGATGGAGCTCCAGCGGATGTTAAGACTGGATTGAAGAAAGAAGATGCCGAAGCTCTAAAGGCTAAACTAGAAGAGGCTGGAGCTAAGGTAGAACTTAAATAGTTTTAAGTTCTACCAAGCTCCAGGGGCGGAGCCATGTTTTCAATTTTTTTCCTAGAATTGAAAACAGGCGAGCCGAGGTCGCGAGTACTTAGTGCTCGCAACTAGCGAAGCTAGTGAGAACACTTAGTAACTTGCGACGAAGCTAAGGTAGAACTTAAATAATCCACTATAAACAAAAAAACCAGACAAATGTCTGGTTTTTTTGTTTACAACACCCCCTTATTTTTCTGTCCAGACCAAAGAAAATTTTACTATGATATACTCTCAAGCACGATTGAAATTATGGCATCTGATCCACTAGAAATTCTGTTTGGTAACCAGGCACGCGTTAAATTATTGCGTTTCTTTCTCTTTAATCCTTCCACAGATTTTACCTTTGACGAGATTAGTCGCCGTGCCCGTTTGGTGCGACGAACAGCTAGGACAGAAATGAATGCTCTAGAAAGGGCTGGTGTCATTAAGAAGAAACAAATTTATCAACAACTAGAAGATAAAGATAAAAAAGTACGAGTACATGGTTACTCTTTGAATAAAAAATTTCCTGAACTCCAAGCGTTACAAACTTTCCTTTTCGAGACTGCTCCTATCAACGGCAAGACAGTATTAAAACATTTGCGAAATGCTGGACCAGTAGACTTTGTTTGTTTATCAGGAGTGTTTGTCCGTGACTTTGAACAACGTCTGGATCTTTTGATAGCTATGAAAAAGATGTCAGATAAAAAAATCGAGAATGCTATCCGAACATTAGAGTCAGAGCTCGGAATGGAAATTCGTTTTGCTGCTTTTTCAAGTGAAGATTTAGTTTACCGAGTAGGGATGTATGACAAACTTACCCGTGATGTATTCGATTATCCGCACCAAATAATTGTTGACCGGATTGCTATTAAAGATGAGCTACCGAGACGGTAAAAGGGAAGAAAAAAGGACCGGAAGAGCGAAGCTCTTCCGGTCCTTTTCTCACCTTTTTCAAACAAACAATCAATTTTCTAAATTAGAAGTAAATACCCAACAGTAGATACTTGCATTATTTTTTGACATCTGTATAATACCGGTCATTATCTATGAGTATCACTTTAATTAAATCGTAGCGGAGCGAAATCGTCTTGCGATTTTGAGCCGCGTCAAGCGGTTTTTTTAAGGCCAAAAACTCATGAGGGTAATGCAGTTTCTTTGAAAACTTATCGGTCAATTTTGAAATAAATTGATACGATATGCATATCCTTTAGAGACCCCGCAACAGGATTGGGGTCTCGAGAAGTCCTAGTGTGGAATCGACGCCCACTAGGCAGGTTCGTATTGCTCCGTTACTCGTGATCGCAATACGAACATCAGGTAGTTTGTCGGGATTAGATCCCAATAGGGTCATATCGACCCGGGTCTTTTCGTCCCCGGCAAACAATCAAACAAAATGTTGTATCCTTCAAAAGATACAACAAACACACACAGTCTTCGCAGGTATGCGAAGACGACACTCAAACAAAAATGTACAGCGGTGTACAGCATTCCTTGCAGGAATGTAAGGGTGTATGGTGGATGCCTAGGTTATAGGAAGCGATGAAAGACGTGGAATGGCTGCGATAAGTTTCGGCGAGGTGCCAACCAACCTTCGACCCGGAAATTTCTGAATGGGGAAACCCCACAAGCGTAGGCTTGTGACCCTATGTATGTAGGGAGCACACCCAGGGAAGTGAAACATCTCAGTACCTGGAGGAATAGAAAGCAATAAACGGAACTTTCTTTCTGATCGGATTTGTTGTGGTAGTACACAATAAGCCATTACGGTCAGGAAGAAGGTTCTTGCGATTCCCTGAATAGCGGCGAGCGAAACGGGAACAGCCCAAACCGTACGTGTTTACATGTGCGGGGTTGTAGGACAAAGTCTGCATTTAGTTGCGGAGAGTTACAAAACGTAAGGATAGCAAAAGTAGCTGGGAAGCTACACCCTAGTGGGTAATAGTCCCGTATGCGAAATTTTTACGACTCTCTTGATTTTGCTCCTGAGTAGTTCGAGACATGAATGGCTCGAATGAATCTGCCGGTACTGACCGGTAAGGCTAAATATTCCTATAAACCGATAGTGAACAAGTACCGTGAGGGAAAGGTGAAAAGAACCCCGGAGAGGGGAGTGAAATAGATCTGAAACCATACACTTACAAGGAGTCACGGCCCTGCGGGGTTGTGGCGTGCCTATTGAAGAATGAGCCGGCGAGTGTACCTTTATCCTTTGTCTAAGTGGTAACCCCACGCAGGCACAGTGAAAGCGAGCGTTAAAAGCGCGAATATAGGGTAGGGGTACGACCCGAAGCGGGATGAGCTTGCCATGAGCAGGGTGAAGCGAAAGTAAAATTTCGTGGAGGCCCGAACCGGTTGACCGTACAAAATCATCGGATGACTTGTGGTAAGGAGTGAAAAGCTTATCGAATTCCGTAATAGCTGGTTCTCTCCGAAACAGCTTTAGGGTTGGCGTCGAGTGGTCCCAACGGGGGTAGAGCACTGGAAAGAGTAAACAGGGGGAAACCTCGTTACTCTTATCAAACTCCGAATACCGTTTGGTTATAGCTCGGCAGTTAGACTATGGGGGAGAAGCTCCATTGGTCGAAAGGGAAACAGCCCAGATCGCCAGTTAAGGTCCCTAAATATATGCTCAGTGCAACTTGAGGAGGTGAGGATTCACCAACAGCCAGGAGGTTGGCTTAGAAGCAGCCATCCTTTAAAGATAGCGTAACAGCTCACTGGTCGAGAGTCCTTGCGCCGAAGATGATCGGGGCTCAAGCATATTACCGAAACTGCGGATTCGTACTTCTTTCGGGAAGTACGAGTGGTAGGAGAGCGTTCTATTCTGCGATGAAGCCAAGGGGTGACCCACGGTGGAGCGTATAGAAGTGAGAATGCCGGCACAAGTAACCGCAAGGAGGGTGAGACCCCCTCCCGCCGAAATACCGAGGTTTCCTGGGCGATGGTGATCAGCCCAGGGTTAGTCGGTCCTAAGCCGATCCCGAACGGGGGAGGCGATGGATAGCAGGTTAATATTCCTGCACACAGTATTCGTTCCGATGGAGGGACGGAGCGTTGTACTCAAAGCATCTTATTGGATTGGTGCTGGAGGGCTGAGGAGGTTATCTAGGTAAATCCGGATAACAATACTCCGAGGTCAGTCTGAATGTGAGCATACGTGCAAGCAAATTTGGGGAGCACGCTTCCGAGAAAAACTTCTAAGGTAGTACGCGTACTGTTCCGTACCTAAACCGACACAGGTGGTAAGGTCGAGAAGACCAAGGCGAACGAGTGAGAGGTCCTTAAGGAACTCGGCAAAAAAGCGGCCGTAACTTCGGGATAAGGCCTGCCCAGCTCTACTTTTGCAAGTGGAGTGTCAATTTCACAATGTACTTAAACTAAGTGTTTGAGAACGGTGAATTGTTGATATTCAAAATGCAAAAGTAGGGCTGGGCCGCAGCGAAAGATTTCCTGGCGACTGTTTAACAAAAACATAGCTCCCTGCGAACTCGTAAGAGGATGTATAGGGGGTGACGCCTGACCAATGCCGGAAGGTTAAATACGGGGGGTGATATGAACTTCGGTTTGTATTGCTGGACTGTATAAGCCCCGGTCAATGTCAGCGATAACTATAATCGTTCTAAGGTAGAGCGCATTTGCTTCGGTAAGTACGCTCTACGGACTGGAACGATTATAGATTAAACAGACCCAGCCATAGTTACCTTGTTTTGTAGAAATACTTAACATAGTCCATACCTAGCCAACGAGAGACCAAATGCTAGGCACCCCGCCCCACTTTTGTCCATACGGACATTAGTGGGAAGGCTTCATATTTTTTAGAAATATTATCTTATGAAAATAAGTGTAATAGTTACAAAAGTGGAGCTGGGTGAAGATAGAGTCCTATTGTGCACACATGATTAAGGTTCATGTAGCAAAAGAAGGAAAGATAGAGCGTATTTCCTTGTCGGGTAAGTTCCGACGTGCACGAATGGCGTAACGACCGGGAAACTGTCTCAAGGACCTGCTCGGTGAAAATACAATCCCGGTAAAGATGCCGGGTACCTGCAGTTAGACGAAAAGACCCCAGGAGCTTTACTGTAGCTTCGTATTGGGGCTATTGAATTCATGCGTAGTATAGTGGGGAGACTTTGAAGCGGGCTTTCGGGTACCGTGGAGTCGTCAGTGAAATACCCATCTTGTTTTTGGTAGTCTCTAACCTGGTAGGAAAAACCTATCAGGAACAGTGCGTGGCAGGCAGTTTTAGTGGGGCGCTACCCTCCTAAAGAGTAACGGAGGGGTACCAAGGTCAACTAGGCGCGAATGGAAACCGTGCCGATAGTGTAATGGCAAAAGTTGGCTTGACTGTAAGGCGTAGGTGCCAAGCAGACACGAAAGTGGGTCATAGTGAACCGATGGTGCGCTTTAGATGCGGCCGGAGATTACCCGATAAAAGTTACCCTGGGGATAACAGGCTAGTCGTGCCCAAGCGTCCATAGCGACGGCACGGTTCGGCACCT
>CAZSZB010000004.1:0-101931 GCA_964611205.1 uncultured Candidatus Saccharibacteria bacterium
TTCTTGTATGGATATACTCCGTTATCACTGCGTAATCCATACAAGTTTCACTCACTCGGTCATAGTAATAAATCTCCCTGCGGTCGGCTTATTACTACGACACTCATTCGTTCACTTGTCGGGAAGCCGGGAATCGAACCCGGGCCACACGGTCCCAAACCGCGTACACTACCATTATGCTACATCCCGCGTGAGGAATTACATATAAAATTCATTCTACATGCAACTTCCGAACGCAGGGATGAAGGATGTCCTTGCATCCTGATACCAGATCGGAAGTGTTCCTGAAGTTAGTTTAACACTAACTTTCGCGCCAAAATAATAGCATATCTATTTAAAATTGCGAACGATAATTGTTGTTTTTTCAGCTGTTATTTGCTGCTTTAACTTTTTTTCATTAAACTAAATGTAAATTTATATGATTACGCATTATTTTAAAACTTTAAAAGACTCTGAACTAAAAACTATTGATTCGCCTCGCAATGGCGTATGGACTCATGCTATCAATCCAACTGACGAAGAATTAGCTGTTTTAGTAGAAGATTTTTCTTTAGACGAAACAATTGTTGAGGATGCTAAGGACTTTTTTGAGGTGCCACGTATGGAACGTTCCCAAGGTGCAACTTATTTTTTCACCCGTTATCCTTTTGATGAAAAAAAGGAGGCTATTGATACCGCACCACTTTTAATAATAATGGGGGAGTCATTTGTTTTAACTATAGCCTTGCGGGAAGTACCACAGTTTGAAAATTTCTTGAATGGTAAAGTGAATATCAATACTACTCAAAAAGCCAAGCTTTTTATTCAGTTTATGGATGTTTTGACTAAATCATACGAAAGGGAGTTAACCCGTTTGCGTAAAGCAGTTCATAAAAATCGTAACAAGTTGCGCAAGATTGGTCCCCAGGATATCGAGCGTTTGGTTAACTACGAAAATGAGCTTAATAACATGATTGCAGCGGTGGTTCCAACTAACACTTGGCTCAATCAGGTAACTTCTGGTAACTATATGCAACTATATAATGAAGATATCGAACTGATGGAAGACTTAATGATTGCCAATAGTCAGTTAGTAGATTCGGCCAGACAGGTCTTAATGACTATTCAAAATATTCGTAGTGCAACTGAGGCGATTATGACGAGTGCTCTTAATAATTCAATTAGAACTCTAACTGTTTTGACTATATTGCTTACTATCCCAACCATTATTTCGTCCCTCTACGGCATGAATGTAGATTTACCATTTTTTGCTAACCCTTTTGCTTTCTGGATTATCTTAGCCATAATATTTTTGCTAGTAACGGGAACTATTGCTGTCTTCAAACGTAACGAATGGTTGTAGTAATTATTTATGTCTGTTAAGCAACAAGTATTTTATATTCACGGAGGAGAATCATTCTTGAATTACCAAGTATTTTTGGACCGTCTGCGAACTAAAGGTATTTGGGATTTACCAGGAGAGGAGAGTGAGGGGCGTTGGATAGATACTCTACAAACGGATTTAGGACCTGAGTACGAGGTCTTTAGACCACAGATGCCAAATAAACAAAATGCCAAATATGATGAGTGGAAGCTGTGGTTTGAACGGCATTTCGAATACTTAAGAGATGACATAATACTAATTGGTTATTCTCTAGGAGCTATGTTCGTGTCGCGTTATTTGATAGAAAATAAGTTGCCGTTTCGTCTAAAAGCGGTTTTTATCATGGCTAGTCCAGTTAGAATGTCGGGCTTTGATGATACTGATTGTGCTGATTTTATGTTTGATTTAGACCAGGCTAGTAACATTAGTGCTCAAACCGATCAGGTCTATCTGCTCCATTCACAGGATGACTTTGTTGTGCCTTATGAACATAGTCTGGCATACAAAAAAGCTCTTCCTGAAGCAGAATTAATCACTTTTACCGATAAGAATCATTTTTTAATCCCCGTGTTTCCGGAAATAGTGGCTAAGATTAAGGAGGTAGCAGGGAAGTAGAGGAGATTGATTTAGTATTTACCACCGTGAACATTAAATCATCTAAATAATTCAATTACATTAGATCACACAAAGGTGTGAAAGAAACAGCCTTTTTGTCCGTCTTTAGTTATAATGGTTTTTGCATGTCGGCATACGATAACAATAAAAAATTAAGCAATGACCAGGAAAAGTTCTTTTTAGAGGCTTTTGATAAGTATGGAGATGCTTTATTTAGGCACGCTGTACTAAGAATCAGTGACCGCGAAAAGGCTATTGATCTGGTACATGATACTTATACAAAGGTTTGGAGTTATGTATGCAGAGGTCATGAGATTGATCAATTTAGACCCTTTTTATATAAAGTGTTAAATAATCTCATTATCGATGAGTATCGTAAAATCAAAGAATCTTCCTTAGATGCCCTGTTTGAAATAGAGGGTGTCGATGAGGGAACTTTCGATGAGTTAACAGGTGATGATGTAGAGTCCCTGGCCGCTACCATTGATGGCAAGAAGGCTTTCGAACTCCTAGCAGAGTTGCCGGAAGCTTACCAAGAGATTATTACCCTACGTTTTGTAGATCAACTAGGACCTAAAGAAATCAGCGAGCTAATCGAAGAATCAGAAAATGTAGTGTCAGTGAGGTTGCATAGGGGATTAAAACAACTTCGTGACTTGCTAGAAAAAAAAGAAAAACAAAGAGAAGAAAGCCGTATTCAAAAACAAATAAATGAAAAGATTTAGCGAACAATTTTATAAAAAAGCTACGAGTATAAAACTCAAAGCCAGAGAAAAACGTGAGTTACGCGAACGTCTTTTATCGTACATGGAATATCATCCACTACCATCCCATCTACAAGCAGTTAAAGCTAAAGAAAATAATACCAAATCTACATTTGGTTTCGGTAAATTTGTAGTATCACCAACCGCTTTCAATTTTAATATGGTATACGCACGAGCGGCGCTAGGTTCTTTGGTAGTGATTTTGGTGGCGGCTGTACCAATCTTTGCTGAACGTACACTACCAGGTGATATCCTGTATCCAGTTAAAGTACAGTTCAATGAGGAAATCCGTTCTTCTTTATCATTTTCTCCTTACGCTAAAGTTGAGTGGGAAACAGAAAGACTAGAAAGAAGAATCTCTGAAGCCCGTTTGTTGGCTAGTGCTGGTAAATTAACTAGTGAAGTTGAGGCTGGGGTGGTTGAGGCTGTCAGAGTGCATTCAGATAAAGCACAAAGAGAAATCGCCTTCATTAGAGAAAGCGACGAGGAAGAAGCGGATATTGCAGAAATAGCTTTTGCCTCTGCTCTGGCTATTCAGTCTGAGGTTTTGGAAGATCATATGATAAGCGATATTGGTGCAGCTGGCTCTGGCCGTTCAGTAGCTCTGTTGGCTGGGGCCGTTGCCCAAGTACAGCAACAAGCAGAAGATTCTCAGATTGGAGCTAATCCTTCTTATGAAAAACTATTAGCTAGGGTAGAAATGGAAACGACTAAAGCTTTTGAGTTGTTTAGTACAGTTTCTAAGTATGCTTCACCTGAGGATGTTGCGGTTATAGACGAACGTTTGTCTAAACTTAAAACTAAAGTTGATAAGGCTATGACCACTTACGAATTAGCTGTTACCGGTCATTATGAGACAACTGCTACTTCGTCAGCTACCACTACTGCAGTAGCTATGAGCATAGAAAGTAATCGTGGTACCACTTCCACCTCCAGTTTAATCGTGGAAGAAGATGTTAACACTACAACAACTGACCAAAAGGTTATTGAAATAGAAATGAGTCCTGATGAGCTGGCAGAAAGAATAGAGTCTGATAAAAAAGTTGCCAAAGAATTATTGCGAGAAGCTCTTTCTGATACTAAGAAGATAATTATTTTTATGACAGACATTGATGTTAAAGCGACTGTAAAAACTGATAAAAAGAAAACTCCAAATGAAAGTGTAAAAATTGAAGAAGGTAAAGAAATTGAAAAAATAGAAGCTTCTAGTACAACACGAACTGAAGCTATAAACAATGATGAAGGGAGGCCGGTCACAGAATCTCTAGAAAGTGTTATTAAAACCAAAATCCAGTTACCTTAAAGGTGAGGCTACGATTGAATGATCGTAAAGATAAATTTTCAACAGCTGTGAATTTTTAATTTGACAGGTTGATTACTTACCATTATATTCAACAATAGAGATTAAAAATTTTCAGCTTTCTACTTAGCTTAGTAGAAACAGGTTTAATTATTTTTTTAAACAAACCTTGTTTGTTTTTTTGTTTGCAAAAATAGTTCTTTTTAAAAACGTTCAGTCAGTTTCATGATCCAATGTTGGTTAATAGAGGAGTGTTAATCAACACTGGGTCGTGAAGCGATAACCAGAAACCGTAACGGACAGTTCATAGTCCAATAGAGGATAGAGGAGAGCGAAAATGCAAGAAGATAAAAACTCGGGGCTAGGCAAAATGGCAGTCAGCCTGGACCCAGCCCTAGATGCGGGGGGACTAGGAGAATACGATGCTCGTCCGCCGGGCTGGGGTGAAGAAAAACCTCTTACCCCGCGGGGGACACTGCTGCCCGATGGAGTCGGGCCACCAGCCGGCCGTCTGCCGCACCAAAGTGGGGCCACTCTCTTTGGAAGAGGCTGGGACCGAGAGCTGAACAAGATCAAGGACTAGGCCAGTCCTTGATCGAAAATAAAGGGTAACGCTGATGCGTTGCCCTTTTTCAATGCAAATAAAAATAGGAAAAGCCGCCCCATCCCTGGTGACGGCTTCCCTATACGTTGAATTGCAATTCAAAAAAGAACAGAGCCTGAATAGAATTGTGTATTTATTCTAGTCAGGCAAGCGCAAATTCTAACCTAAAACAGCTGTCAAGTGTTAGTTTTAGGCTGTGGATATTGAATTTATTACTATATCTTGTAGCATGTGGTTATTAATTTAAATACATTTTACTCTATGGAATCTATCTTTGCCGAATTAGTCTCTAAATTGCCCGCCTACACCTATCAACTGCCTTTGGTGGGCGAAGTCAATTTCACATCTTATTTGGCTGCTATCGTCATTTTCTTAGCTTTGTCGGTACTTTTTAAAGTCTTCCTAGTAGTAATTCTTAATCGTTTGCAGAAGTTATCAGAGCGGACTAGTAATGATATAGATGACGTGGTGATAAAAGCCTTTTCTAATATTAGAACTTGGGTTTATACCTTGATAGCTTTGTACTTAGCCCTTTCACTTTTCAGTTTGCCAGCTAGCATAGATAAAATCTTTACTGGCTTCGTTCTAATAATTATAGCCTGGCAGGCGATAGAGTTTGGTCTATGTTTTATCGAGTATGGAGCAAAACGTTTTTTAGAGAAGGATGACAATGGTGATGGCAAGATAGATCCAAATGCTACTACGGCCTCTCATATGGTAACTTTGTTGGCTCGAATAGTTTTATGGTCATTAGGGGTAATATTTGTCTTGTCTAATCTCGGTATCGAAGTAACTTCTTTGTTAGCCGGTTTAGGTATTGGTGGTATAGCCGTTGCTTTTGCGCTGCAAGGAGTGTTATCTGATTTGTTTGCTTCATTTTCTATCTATGCGGATAAACCATTTCGAATTGGTGATTTTATTGTAGTGGGAGCAGATTCAGGTACGGTAGAAAGAATTGGTATTAAATCAACTCGAATCAGAACCCTGCAAGGAGAAGAGTTGGTAATAAGTAATGCTGAGTTAACTACTGCTCGGGTACAAAACTTTAAAAGAATGAACAAGCGTCGTATCAGTTTTAAATTTGGTGTTACTTACGAAACACCCCACGATCGAGTAAAAGAGATAACGGGAATTGTAAAACGCATTTTTGAAGCGATCGATAGGACAGAGCTCGACCGCGTACACTTCACCACTTTTGCTGATTCGGCTTTGGTTTTTGATGTAGTTTATTATGTTGATTCACCAGATTACGCTGACTATCTTGATCGACAACAAAGGTTTAATTTTGAACTGATGGATAAGTTTGCTGAACTAGGAATTGAATTTGCCTATCCAACACAGACTATCTACACTAAGGCTGTTTAAGGAAATAAAAAACCAAACCTTTCATTCTAATGAAAGGTTTGGTTTTTATAGGAAAGTTCTTTTTGGATTTCTTTTTATCTTCATTTTGTTGGCGCAAGTTTCTAAGTCGTTACACTCCTAAGAACTTAGCTGCCCCAGCTCGCCCGTTTCTCTTCTGGGGAGGAGGAGAAACATGGCTCCGCTTCACAAATCAGCACGAAACTGAAGCAGTTCAGTTTCTACATAAAACACCATCCTTAGGGGATGGTGTTTTATGTACTGATTGGTGCGGGATAGGGGAATCGAAACCTACAGTTTCAGTACACCTTTTGGCTATATTATCCTTTCAGTCTAATTTAGCTCAAAAGCTTTTCGATTCCCCACATAACAAGCTCTCAGCTTGTTATTTATCCCGCACGAACAAAAAAGGCGCCTCCAGGCGCCCATTTTTGTACTCGTGCGGGATAGGGGAATCGAAACCTACAGTTTCAGTACACCTTTTGGCTATATTATCCTTTCAGTCTAATTTAGCTCAAAAGCTTTTCGATTCCCCACATAACAAGCTCTCAGCTTGTTATTTATCCCGCACGAACAAAAAAGGCGCCTCCAGGCGCCCATTTTTGTACTCGTGCGGGATAGGGGAATCGAACTCCTGACCTCTGCTTGGAAGGCAGATGTTATACCATTTAACTAATCCCGCAAGTTGACGATGATTTTAGCATAAGTGACACAGAAAACAATATTTTAAAACCAAAAAACACCCATCCCAGGTGCTTTTTGAAAGTAGATAAATACTTGATCGTGTGTTGGGAAATAGTGTAGACGAATCTCTATATTTCCACGCAACATAGCGTAATACCTCCGCTATACTTATATATTAACACGCTAAAGATGAGTAAATTATTTAGTTGGGGAGAAAAGAAAACCGTTAGCCTAAGCTAACGGTTTTCTTTTCTCTAGGAGTTTAGTATTTATTTAACTGCATCCTTTAGAGCTTTAGCAGCTCGGAATTTTGGTACGCGCATAGCTGGAACTTCGATTGGTTCACCTGTGCGTGGGTTTCGAGCAGTGCGAGCGTTACGCATTTTGGCTGAGAAAATACCCAGACCAGCGATTGATACTTCTTGTCCTGCTTTCAAAGTATCAACAATTGAACTCATCATCACTTCGACTGCTCGCTCTGCGTCAGCTTTAGTGATTCCTAGTTCTTCGTGAATTTTGTTAATGATGTCTGCCTTATTCATATTGACTGAATTAATTAATTGGCGAGTAAACATTTTATGTGAAGGAAACCCTACACGCGCCTTTTGGCTTGAAATCATTATATAGCAACATATTTAGCCTGCAACGACTTGTAACAGGATAAAGATGTGTTGTAGTTATTTTTACTTTTACTACCGAGCGTAGCTGATGACTCGAGTTTCTCGGATCACGTGGACTTTAATTTCACCTGGGTAGCGTAGTTGGGCTTCAATATTGGTAGCAATTGTGCGGGCTAGTGTACTAGCTTCCATATCACTTAGTTCTAATGGATTTACCATCACTCTGATTTCTCGACCAGCAGAAATTGCGTAAGCTTTCTCAACACCAATGATGTTAGTAGCAATAGCTTCTAATTCAGTTAAACGCTTAATATAGTTTTCGATTGAATCACGACGAGCACCTGGCCTAGAGCCTGATATTGAATCTGCTATTTGCACGATGATGGATTCCGGTGTTTCGTAAGGATATTCTTCATGGTGAGCACGCATAGCCAGAATGACCTCCTCGCTAACATTGTATTTTTGGAGAATACGAATTCCGATTTCTACGTGGGTACCAGGAACTTCGTGACTAACAGTTTTACCAATGTCGTGTAGCAAAGCACCGGCTCTAGCAACCACTGGGTTAGCTCCAATTTCCTCAGCAATAATGCCCGCGATATGGGCCATTTCTACTGAGTGCCATAAGACATTCTGCCCGTAACTAGTTCGGAAATGCAGTCGGCCAAGAATAGTTATCAACTCCGGGTGGAGGTTTTGGACGTTGGCGTCATAAGCTGCTTTTTCTCCCATTTTACGTACGGTGTTAGATACTTCACTGCGCGCCTTTTCTATCATCTCTTCAATTTTGGCAGGCTGGATTCTTCCGTCTTTAAGTAAGGCTTCCATTGCCACTCGAGCAATTTCTCTCCTAATCGGATCAAATGAGGAAATGGTTATGTAACCTGGTATGTCATCAATGAGTACATCCACCCCAGTCATACGTTCGAAGCATCGTACATTACGACCTTCTTTACCAATCACTTTGCCTTTCAAATCTTCACTAGGCAGCTCTATGTTTGCCGTCATGAAGTTGGTCGGCATATTATTTCCCACTCGGTGCATAGCAGAGAGGAGAATATTCATCGCTTTCTCCTCATAAACCTCATCTCCGGCTAAACTTAATTTACTAAGTCGAGAATTCAAGGCCTCTTCTTGTTCTTTTTCGACGCGGGTCAATACTTGACTCAATGCTTCTTCCTTGGTTAGACCTGCTACTTCTTCAAGTTTCTTATCTAATTCATTTTTATGATCATCAAGACGAGCTTTCAATTGTTTTATCTCATCTATTTTTGTGCGTACCGCCTCTTTTTCAGAGTCTACGGTGATTTGTCTTTCATCTAAAATCTCCTCTCGCTTATCGAGACGATCTTCTCTTTGTTTTGTTTTATCCTCTCTTTCTTTTAGTTCGGCTTTGGCTTCGGTTTCAATTTTTTCGGCTTTGGCTTCAGCTTTTTCGATTATTTTCAGGGCTTTTTCTTCGGCTTCCAATTCTTTTTCTTTCAGATCCAATTCTACCGATGATTTCTTTGAAAGGGCGTGTATATATCTTAGGTAGTATCCAGAAACTATGCCGAAGAAAAGTGCTGCCGTTGCTGCTAAAAGCAGGATAACCGGTGGCGTAGGGGGCATAGGTTTTTTGTATTATGAATAAAGTCCGTCTGGCGAGTCTGATGGGACTAATATACAAAACATAGCAGAGTTGTGACCGATTGTCGATAAATAAAAATACTTTTGTTATTTGGTTAACAGGAGGGCGTCTCAATAATTAAATGCTTATATTGTTATTACAAACGTATATATTGGTAAATTGATCGATACAGTTCGAGTAAAGAAAACCCCGCAAGGCGTAAGCCTCACGGGGTTTTCTTTACTCTTAGGAATTCTACTTATTATAGATTCTATCAACGATACCGTATTTCTTGGCTTCTTCTGCATCCATAAAGAAGTCGCGATCAGTGTCTTTTTCGACTTGAGATAATTTCTTGCCGGTTGCCTTAGCTAACATATTGTTTAATCGTTCCCGGGTTTTAAGGATATGTCGCGCTGTAATTTCGATATCACTAGCCTGGCCTTGTACACCACCCCAAGGTTGGTGAATCATCACTTCAGCGTTTGGTAAGATGGCGCGCTTACCTTTCGCTCCTTGAGATAGGATTATTGACCCCATAGAAGCAGCCATACCAGTACAAACGGTTACCACGTCTGGTTTAATGTGATTCATTGTGTCCACAATAGATAAACCAGCTGATACGCTACCACCAGGCGAGTTTACATAAAGAAAGATATCTTTCTTCGGATCTTCGGCTTCAAGAAAAAGTAGCTGCGCTACTACCAAGTTAGCCATATGATCTTCTATACCTCCAGTGACGAAGATGATTCTCTCTTTGAGGAGACGAGAGTAGATATCAAAAGCTCGTTCACCACCTTGGGTTTTCTCTATTACCATCGGGACAAGTTGGGATTCTTCGGTAATTGTTTCTTTGGTCATTCTCATATTCATATTCATATTCATATTCAATTTCAATGCAAATTAGTTGTTTCTAGCGTGACGGTGACCCCTACTTTAGCAGAAAGCCTAGCAGGTCACAATGAGGGATAAAATTAAAATAAAACCTTCCATTTTAATGGAAGGTTTTATTTTCTACTCAGAAAGTTATTTTTGTTCTTCCAACATTTTCATAACCGCCTCGTTGGTCAAGATAGATTCAACGTAGACCTTCACTCGAGCCTCGTCAGCATCTTGGTACTGCTCCTTTAATTGCTTTACTTGGTCGACTACCATTTTCTCATCAGGTTTTATGTCTTCAGTTTTAGCAATCTCATTGAGGACCAGTTGTAGTTTTGCTCGTTTTTCTGCTGCAGGTTTCCATTCACTAACTAAATCCTCTTTAGTTTTCTTAATGTGAGTCAAATAGTCTTCCATCTTCAGGTTGGCGCGGTTGAGATCCTCATTCATTTGAGCAAACATCTGTTCAATTTCTGAATCAATCAATACTTGAGGCAAATCAATTTCTGTTTCTTCAATTATATTGTCAGTGATTTTAGCGCGGTGGGCTGCGTTTACTTCACGTTCTTTTTCAATAGTTAGATGTTCCTTTATTTTAGTTTTAAAATCATCTACTGTTTCGAATTGTCCTGGCTGGCCTAGTTCCTTGACGAGGTCATCAGTTAACTCAGGAATCTCATCATCAGTTACAGCTTTTGGCTCTTCATCGTGGGCTGGTCCGTCGTGAACAGTCCCGTCTTCATGAGTATGAGTCTCTTTTTCGTCGCTGTCTGACTTAGCCGCATTTTTCTGTAGTCTTTCGTAAGCTAATTTCTGTCGCAAGATATCTTTGATTTGTTTTTCGACATCTTCTGGTGTTACTTCAGTCGAAGCTTTTTCTTTATTGGCAGTAGCCGCAATTTTTTTGTATCCAGGTAATTTTATTTCAGGCAAAGTAGCTACTATGATGGTAAATCCAAGCGGATTATCAGGTGCTAGTTTAGTAATATTGACTTGCGGGTAACCAATTAAGTCCAATGAGTGTTGTTTAACAATTTCTGGATAGACTTTTGCCAAAGTTCGTTCAGCCATTTCGTTTAAGATATTCATCTCACCAGCTCGTTTTATTATTTCACTTTCTGGTATATGACCTTTACGAAAGCCATCTATTTTTATATCCTGACCAAGTTTTTTAATAACCGCACTACGGTTTTTTTCTAACTCAGAAAAAGGTATCTCACCCTCAATCTTTACTTGTGAGTGTGCTTCTTTAGTGATGGTGAAATCTTTAACAAAATCCATAAATAAGTTGTAGTTAAAATTAAAATAATTATAGAGAGCAACAGGCTGGCTCCCCAAAGCCGAGGCATTAAAACATATTTATGAGAGGATTGCTACAAAATAGAGTTTTTGGTTATAGATTATCGTTAGCAGGTATTTGTTCAGTAGAAACCGGTAGACTATTCTTGCTAAATGGTCCATCTGTTACTCCCCATAAATATAAGCCGCCTAACAAAAGTACCAAGATAATTATCAAAGCTGACAACATCAGTCCAAGATATGAGGCCATATCAGATTTTGGCGACTGTCTTCCAAATTGCTCTTCCGGTAATTTTAAATCAGCCTTAGTTATTACAGGTTGATTAGTGTTTATCTCGTTTTTTTCAATTTGGTTTATGTTTGCCATAAGTTAAGTCTAAGCTTAAAGATATTATTTGTTTGATTGGTACATTTCACTGCTTTTTTCGAAGGCTGCCATAGCTACTTCTGCACCACTCCATTCTCCGACAGATACTTCTTTATGTTGAACTTTTTTGTAGGTTTCGAAAAAGTGGGTCATTTCCTTAATAAAGTGTGGATTCAGGTCAGTAATATCTTTTATATTGTCAAAACGAGGATCTTCAACTGGTACAGCGACTACTTTGTCATCTCGTTCTCCGCCATCAATCATTTCCATAATTGCTACTGGTCGAGCTTTCACAAGAATACCGGGAGCTAAAGGATAAGTAGTGACCAGTACCACATCAAGCGCATCACCATCATCGAATAATGTTTGTGGCACAAACCCATAATCAAAAGGATAGTCTTGGGCCGTATGCATTACTCGATCAAGAGCAATAAGACCGGTTTCTTTATCTATCTCATATTTATTTTTAGAGAACTTAGGAATTTCAATAATAACGTTCATTTCTTCCTTAGTTCCAGCAGGAATGTCGTGTAGTAAGTTCATATTTTTTAATTAATCATTAGTATTATATCCTACCGCAAACGATAAGAATATTGAAGGGAGGTTGAGAAGCCCTTTCATTTTTCTAGAAAAACGAGGAAAGCCCGGCGCCAAAGGCGCCGGGCTTTCCTCATTGTGATCCTCTCTATTCTTTTTTGCTTTCCTCGGCTTCGGTTTCTGCTTCGGCAACTAATTCCTCAGCTTCTTCGGGAGTATCAATCTCATTGATTTCTTCAGTCTGGTCTTCATCTACTAAATCACGATCATCGGTATCCTGGTAAGCTTCTAATTCTAGTTCAGGTTTGGTAGTGGTAGCATCTTCATTCTCTAGAACATCGATATCCTCACCGACTTCTGTGTCAGTTGCTACTTCTACCTCGTCACCATCGCTTTTTGCCACTTCCTCACCACCAACTGATACGATATCTATTTTCCAGCCGGTAAGTTTGGCAGCCAAACGAACATTCTGTCCACCTCGTCCAATAGCTAGTGATTGTTGGTCCGGAGAAACTTCTACTATTGCGTGACCTCGAGTGTCATCAGGGCTATCTGGGTTTGGTACTGATTCTATTTTGACGGACAATACTTGAGCCGGTGATAGAGCATCTTCGATGAAAGTTACTGGATCTTCACTCCATTCTATAATGTCGATTTTTTCTCCGCCGAGTTCACTCATAACAGTAGATACTCGCACACCACGTTGACCAACTAGAGATCCAACTGGATCAATATGTTCATCATGAGCGTAGACGGCTATTTTACTACGGGCTCCAGCTTCGCGAGCGATAGCTTTAACTTCTACCGCACCATTTTGTAGCTCGGGAGCTTCAATAGTGAATAAACTTTCTAAGAAATTAGCGTGAGCGCGTGATAGTTTTAAGAAAATTCCTCGCGCAGTTTCATCGACGGTTAATAATAGACAACGAATCCTTTCTCCTGGTCGGTAACGTTCGCCGGGAATTTGTTCATCATAAGGCATAACACCGGTGACTCGGCCAAGATCTACATATAGGTTTCCTCGTTCAAAGCGTTGTACATGTCCCATTAATATATCGCCTTCTTTTTGTCCAAACTCAGCTAGCGCTGATTCTTTTTCCGCTTCACGAATTTTTTGGATTATTACTTGTTTGGCAGTCTGGGCGGCAATACGGCCAAAATCATCTTTATTTTCAAGCGGGAATAACATTTCCTCGCCTAATTCCACATCCTTTTTAATAAGTCGAGCAGAATCAATCAGAATGTGTTTCTCAGGATCGAAACGTATCAAACCATCTTCAGATTCAGTTTCTTCTGGTCGAGTTTCTCTCTCCTGTTCTTCTTCGTCCTCTTCAGTTTCTGGTCTCAACATTGACTCATCAACAACAATCTTGATTTGTTCAAAGTTGGTGCTTCCGGTTTCCATATCAAAAACTGACCGGATAATTTGTCCACGTTTTCCGTATTCTTTCTTATAGGCAGTAGCTAGAGCTTGTTCAATAGCATCAAGCATGCGCGCACGAGGGATTCCCCGTTCGTTTTCCATTTCTTCTAGCACTGAGTTTATTACTTTTAGATCAAACATATGAATTTTGTTTACTTTAATATGTAGAGGTATGCCTCTTGGTTGTAATGTTCAGAATTGAATGGAGCGCACCCAAGGGGTGCGCTCCAAAACTGAATAAAGCTACTCTACCGTAGTCAATTTTAATTGTCAAAGTGTGCATTGAGATACCCTATAATTTCTGTAGGGTACGGTATAATTATCTTTATAATAACTGGGAAGTTTGATCTTTTTTATGCGTATACAAGATGAACAATTAAAGCGCTTTATCACCGATGCAGGTCTGGTGTCTAAGGCTGATATAAAAAAAGCTGAACAAGTTGCTAAAGAAGAGAAACGTACCTTAGCTGAAGCTTTGATGGCTGCTGGAATGATGAGCGAAGATGATTTACGTCGCGTGGAGTCGTATGTTCTGGGTATTCCTTTTGTTTCCCTTAAAGACACAAAGATTGATTTTTCTATACTATCCCTAATTCCCGAACCAGTTGCTCGAAACCACAACATTATCGCTTATAAACAAAATGAAAACTCCCTTGAGGTAGCGATGCTTGATACAGCCGATTTGCCAGCCATAGATTTTATTAAGAAAAAAGTTGGTTTAAAGATTTTGCCACGCTTAACAGATGAGGGATCTATGCGCGATGCTCTGCGGCAGTACCAAAAAACTCTTAAAGCTGAATTTGGTGATATTATCGCTAAAGAATCTTCTGCTCTAAAGATTATTTCCGAAGATAGTGAAGGAGCTAGTGAAGCTGATTTAAAAAAACTGGCTGAAGATTTACCAGTTGTGAGAATCGTCGATACTTTACTCAGACACGCTATTATCCAAGGAGCCTCTGATATTCATATTGAACCGATGGAGACAGAACTACTGATTCGTTACCGGATTGATGGAGTGTTGCGTGACGCTATGACTCTGCCTAAACATGCTGCTGCAACTATTGCTGCTCGAATTAAAGTTTTAGCTAATCTAAAATTAGACGAAAAACGTTTACCACAAGATGGTCGTTTTAAAATGGAAATGGATGGGCAGAAAGTATCTTTTCGAGTTTCGGCACTACCAATTTTCTTTGGTGAAAAAATTGTAATGCGTTTATTGCGAGAGAATCGGTCGGGCTTTAGTTTAGAGGGAGTCGGTTTCCACGGTTCGACTTTGGAAAGGGTGCAAGATGCCACACGTCAGACTACTGGGATTATTTTAGTGACTGGTCCAACTGGCTCAGGAAAATCAACTACTCTTTATTCTGTCCTTGATTTACTCAATACACCAGAGGTAAATATCTCTACCATTGAAGATCCGGTCGAGTATCAGATGCCTCGGGTCAATCAGACGCAAGTAAAACCAGATATCGGATTTACTTTTGCGAAAGGTTTACGTTCTCTAATGCGTCAAGATCCTGACATAATTATGGTAGGAGAAATTCGTGATCAAGAAACAGCCAGCCTAGCTATCAATGCTGCTTTGACTGGTCACTTAGTATTGGCTACGGTACATACCAACTCTTCGTCAGCCACAGTGGCTCGTTTGCTTGATATGGGGGTAGAGAAGTTTTTGTTAGTTTCAACCCTGCGGGTAGCGGTAGGACAGCGTCTAGTTAGACGATTAAGTGACAATAGTAATTCTTATATTTTATCTGTTAAAGAGCGTGAGGCTTTAGCTAAACACGCCGATCTTGATTTAGTATTAGATACTTTGAAAGAAGAGGGGGTGGTTAAAAGTTCGGCTACTTGGAACAGTATTCCTTTTTATTACCCGTCTGAAAAAGAGGGTGGTGATGGTTATAGTGGTCGAGTAGGAATTCATGAGGTATTAGCTATGTCGCCTACCATAAAGGATTTGGTTATGGCTGATGCTACAGCTGACGATATTGAAAAACAGGCCCGTAAAGAAGGAATGCTAACTATGCTTGAAGATGGAATTTATAAAGCTGCCCGCGGCGTCACTTCAATTGAAGAGGTATTGCGTGTAATAAGCGAATAGCTTTAATATTTTATGAAATTTACATACAAGGGAAAAGATTCTAGTGGACAATCAGTTACTGAAACTGTTGAAGCCAAAGATCGTTTTGCCGTTTATGAGATAGCCAGAGAAAATGGTCATACAGTTGAAAGTGTTC
Organism: uncultured Candidatus Saccharibacteria bacterium; assembly: GCA_964611205.1. Classification (GTDB taxonomy): domain Bacteria; phylum Patescibacteriota; class Minisyncoccia; order Phycocordibacterales; family UBA918; genus OLB19. The sequence continues at coordinate 15,664 of CAZSZB010000004.1, forward strand.
ATGGGGAGCGTAAATTTTCATTGTTTGGATTTCTAAATATAGAAGCTATCAATTACCACCTGAGTCGAGTTAAAGATGACGAGTTGGTTATGATGACCAGAAACCTAGGTTCTATGTTGGTGGCTGGACTAGCTCTTTCAAGAGCTCTGTCGGTAATCGAAAGACAGTCCAAAAACCCTAAATTAAAAGGAGTCATTAAAGATATTGAAAGTCAGATTAATAAAGGAGAAACTTTCAATACTGCTTTGGCTAAGTATCCAAAAATATTTAGCGATCTGTATATTGCTATGGTCAGAGCAGGTGAAGAAGGAGGAAAATTATCCGAAGCCCTACACACATTAAGTGTGCAGATGGAACAGTCTTCCGCTTTGAAGAAGAAAATTAAAGGCGCAATGATTTATCCCATTATTGTTATTGTAATTTTGGTTATCATTGGCGCCTTAATGATGATTTATGTGATGCCTTCTATCACTGGCACCTTCAAATCTTTGAATACTGAATTACCAGGCACTACTAAATTACTTATTGGGGCTAGTGATTTTATGGTTGCTCATACTGTGTCAGTGGTTATAGGAATGTTCGGATTGGTTTTTGGGTTTGTATACTTCCTTAGAACTAAGTGGGGAAAGATTACTAGTTCTTGGATAATTCCGAAATTGCCAGTGATTGGTTATATGGCTAAAGAGGTAAATTCGGCTCGAACAGCTCGCACCTTATCGTCCTTACTTAGTTCTGGAGTAGATGTGATCCAGGCTCTTAATATTACAAAAGATGTTTTACAAAATGTTTTCTATAAAGAAATTGTGGCTGAGGCCGCTTTGCGAGTTGAGAAAGGTTTACCTTTATCTGAGGTTTTTACAGAGCGAGATGATTTATATCCAATATTAGTAGGAGAGATGATTATGGTTGGAGAGGAGACTGGTAATATTTCTCAAATGCTAGAGCAGATGGCTATCTTTTATGAAACTGAGGTCGAGCAAAAAACAAAAGATCTCTCCACCATCATTGAACCTCTCCTAATGGTTTTTATCGGTGCCTCAGTCGGATTTTTTGCTCTAGCGATGATCGCTCCAATTTATTCTCTGTCGGATAGTATTTAAAAATATGCATTTTAAAATACCAACTTTATCTAAAACACAAAGGGGTTTTAGTTTGGTTGAGGTTATAGTAGCCGCCTCCTTACTGGTGATTATTTTTGGAGGTCTGTTTTTAGGGTTTAAATATATGATTGAGTTGGTTAGTACAACTAAAGTTCAGTCTGGAGCTTTAGCGGTGGCAACTGACGAGATGGAATATTTACGATCTTTGTCTTATAACGAACTGGGTACTGTTGGCGGTGTACCAGCTGGAAATATTCCGCAAAATAGTACTACTACCTTAAATGGCATTGTCTATACACAGGAAATTCTTATTCAGTATGTAGATGATCCGGCTGATGGTTTAGAAGGGGCTGATGAAAATTCCATTACTACAGACTATAAGCAAGTAAAAGTGAAGGCGTCTTGGGATATTAAGGGTGTACCAGGATTTATTTCGTTGGTTTCCAATATTATTCCGGCTGGCATGGAAACAACCGTCGGCGGAGGAACAATTAAAGTAAATGTATTTGATTCTAAAGTCAGTCCTTTATCTGGTATACCAGTACGTTTCGTAAATAATACTTCGTCAACTACTATCGATACCGTTCGCTATACTAATTCAAGCGGTGTAGCTTATCTTTCGGGTGCACCAGCGGCTGCTGATTACCAAATTTTTGTAAGTGACACAGGTTATTCTACTGACAGTACATACTTAGCGACGACAGCAAACCCAAATCCTAACACTCCACCAGTTGCGGTTTTAGAAAATCAGGTCTCGACGATGAATTTTCAGATAGATAAGTTAAGTGATTTAACAATAACCACCGTAGCTCCTAGTACCGACGAAACTTTCTCTGATAATTTTGCAGACGTATCAAAATTATCTTCACTGTCTAACACGGTGGTTAGTAGCGGTAGCTTGATGCTCGCTGGTGGTCCTGGAGCTTACGCTGTTAATGGGTTGGCTGTCAGTAATCCGGTTGCCCCCGGCACGATAAAGGAATGGCAGGCAGTTGAATTTTCTGCCACTACCAGCTCTGCAACTGGGATAAAAATTTACATAATGTCTGACCATGGAGCTGGCTTAACTCTAGTATCAGACACTGATTTGCCTGGCAATAGTTCTGGCTTTTCTAATTCACCGATTGATTTGTCTAGTTTATCAGTAACTTCTTATCCCAATTTATCTTTACAAGCTGAACTTTCTTCAAGTGATGTTAATGATACCCCTTCTATAAATGATTGGTCTTTATCATATATTAAATCCCAGTCACCAATAGCTGGAGTTGCGGTCTCTGTTTTAGGTAATAAGACTATCGGTACAAATGAAGGGGTTCCAGTTTTAAAACATGAATACTCTGGCTCTACTAATGCCTCAGGACAAATTAATTTGTCAGATATTGAGTATGACAGATATGCCATTGTGATTAATGGGAGTAGCTATGATGTAAGTGAGGCCTGTCCGCTCGTACCATATTCTCTTAGTCCAGACACTACCGGATCTATAAAGATGACGTTGGTACCGAAGCAGAACAATAGTTTGCGAGTGAGTGTTGTCGATTCTGCCGGTCAACCTATACCAAATGCAGATGTTCATCTTAAGAACACGGGCATCGATGAGTTAGAATCGTCCTCCTTGTGTGGTCAAGTTTATTTTGGTAATAGCTTGTATGAATCTAGTGATTACACACTGTCGGTGGGGGCTAATGGCTATTTGTCAGAAAATTTGATCGGCCTATCAATCAGCAGCTCTTCTAATATAAGTGTTATTCTAAGTCAGTAAAGTGATTATGACTGGTTTATTTAAAATGAAAAGAGTAAGGAAGCGGGGAATGACTTTGGTTGAAGTCATGGTTTCAGTCTCATTATTCACAATAATAATGCTAGCGGTTACCAGTAGCATTGCCGCCTTGTATAAATACAATTCTTATACTATTTCACAAACGTACCAGGTTTATCACGCTAGAAGGGGAGTAGAATCTTTGGTGCGTGATGTGCGAGAAATGACTTTTGCTGACGACGGTTCTTTTCCTTTAGCACGGATGGAGAATAATATTATAGGTTTTTATAGTGATATAGATCGCGATGATAGTGTTGAGTATGTAGAGTATGAGTTAGCGACTACAACTATTTTGTATAAAAGAGTTTACAACGCTACCGGAACGCCAGTCACTTACAATTTAACAGAGCCAGATGAAATTCATGTTTTATCAGAGTATGTCCAAAATATGCTTCAGGGGACATCCACTTTCTTTTATTATGATAGGTCTGGTAATCTGGCAAATAGTTCTACTCGAGTAACTGATATTGGTTTTATCAGAGTACAGGCAATAGTGAACATTGATGCCGTTAAAAACCCTGGTCAATTTATGCTTCGTGGTAGTGCTGCTTTACGTAATATAATTAATAACTCATGAGAATTAGTCATCACAACAAGGGCGCTCTTTTGATACTAGTCCTTATATTTGGAGCTATTTTTCTTACTCTGATAGTTGGTTTTATGAGAGTTGTATTAATTCAAGTAACAGTACAGAAGGAAATGACTCACTCTGCTCAAGCTAGAGAAATAGCTGAAGCTGGTCTTGATTATTACAAGTGGCGTTTAGCTCATTATCCAGACGATTTACAAAATGGAACGAATGCACCCGGTCCTTATGTGATGGTTTATGAAGATCCTGAATTAGGTCCGGTCGGTGAATTCTCCTTGGAATTTGCTAGCACTACTTATTGTGGAGATGTGAGTTCTATTGAAATTACCTCCACCGGACATACTTATGGTAATCCGGATGTGAAGCGTACAGTCTACGGTCGCTACGCCCGACCGACGGTGGCAGAGTACGCTTATATTATAAATTCCAACGTTTGGGCTGGAGATGACCGAACGATTATTGGACCATATCACTCAAATGGTGGAATAAGAATGGACGGAGTTAATAATTCTATAGTGACATCTGGCCAGGAGACTTGGAAGTGTGATAGCAATTATGGCTGTAGCCCGACAAAACATAACGCTAATGGAGTGATTGGGGACGGACCGAATCATGATCTATGGTCTTTTCCTAGCACCCCAATTAACTTTACTGGTTTGACAGTTGATCTGGCAAATATGCAAGATAAAGCCAAGAATGGCGGCGGCGTTTATATTCCTCCGTCAGGTAAGCAGGGTTATAAAATAGTTTTGAAATCTAACGGCACTTTTGATTTATACGTAGTAAATAAAAAAGATAATGAACCACAAGGTAACGCTTGGGGGTATCGGCTAAATAAGATTAAAAATGCAAAATATGAAGGAAACTACAACATTTCAGCTTCTTGCCCATTAGTTTTCGTTGAAGATATGGTTTGGTTGGAAGGGGAAGTCTCTGGCTTGGTTACCATCGCTGCCGCTGACGTTGATACAGTAGGATCTGACCCCTCCATGATATTAAATAACAACATAACTTATAGTTCTGATGAAGCTGGTCTATTAGCAATAGCGGAATACGATATGTTGGTGGGATTTGATGTTCCTAATAATATGGAACTCGAAGGTATCTTTGTCGCTCAAAATGGTCACTTTGGTCGTAATTTTTATAATGCCAATGATTTACCATCTGCATGGGATCAATATGTTAAACGTAATTCCTTAACCATTAATGGCACCATAGTCTCTAATGGCAGCGTTGGAACAAAATGGATTTGCTACGCTTGGTGGCTCGGTGAACACTATTGTTCTGGTTTTGAAACTAGATTCAATTCGTACGATCGTAATCTAGTAGATAATCCACCGCCACTGGCACCTCGTACTTCAGATGATTTTAAATTTGTTGAATGGCTAGAGGTGGAGTAGGTCACGATTATGCTTTAGTGGTAAGAAAAGAAGGGTGGCCTTTGGCCGCCCTTCTTTTCTGCATGTTACAATTATTACATTAAGAATACTGAACTATGAATAAAAAACGACACACACCACTGATAATCGGTAATTGGAAATTAAATCCAACTACTGTAGGAGAAGCCAAGCAGTTGTTTTTAAGTATAAGAAGGCAGTTAGGGAGAAGAAAAAGTGATACTCATGTATCGATAGCCCCCCCGTTTCCATTCCTGTCTGAACTTGAGAAATTGTCCCCTTCACAGAATATTAAATTGTCAGCCCAGGATGTTTTTTTTGAAAATGCGGGAGCCCACACTGGTTTAGTGTCTTTACCTATGCTCCAAAGCGTGGGTGTCAGTTCAGTGATTGTTGGACATTCAGAATTAAGGACCAAAGGAGAGTCCGATGAAGACATTCATGAGAAGGTAAAGATTGTTTGCAAGGGTGGAAGTACCGCTATTCTTTGTGTCGGGGAAAAAGTCCGAGATCAACAGGGTGATTATTTTGGTGTTATTGAAAAACAAGTACACTCTGCTATCAAAGATTTACCAAAATCTAAATTAAATCAACTAGTTATTGCTTACGAACCTGTCTGGGCAATAGGAACTGGTAAGAATGCCACCCCAGAAGATGTACACGAAATGAAGTTATTTATCCAAAAAGTTTTAGTCAACATATTTGGCCGAACTGTAGTTAATAAAGTACGAATTATTTATGGTGGCTCAGTTAATGAAAGTAATGCGACTGCTTTATTAGAACAAGGCGAAGTAGATGGGTTTTTAATAGGTGGTGTTAGTTTAAAACCGACGGAATTCACTAATATAGTACGTTTAGCAGAAAGTTATGAAAAAACTGCCGTTTAAAAGTATTACAGAGTGTCAGCAACTAAAAGGAAAATACGTATTACTACGGGCTTCTACAAATGTACCTATAAAAAATGGAGAGGTGAGTAACCAGTTTAGATTAGTTCGAGGTTTAGCAACCGTACGTTATTTAGTTTCAGAAGGGGCTAAAGTAATTATTGTTGGTCATGTCGGTAGTGACGGATCAATAAGTATTAAACCAGTTGCTGATATTTTTGCTCAACATATCAAGTCTTCATTTGTTCCGGCCATAACTGGAGCGGTAGTAAAAAATACTAGAGACAAAATGCAAGATGGTGATGTTATTTTTTTAGAAAATATTCGACGTGATCCTAGAGAAAAGGAGAATGATTCTGATTTCGCTCGCGAATTAGCTGACCTGGCAGACATTTATGTTAATGATGCTTTTGCTGCTTCACATCGAGTTCATACATCTTTGGTTGGTGTACCACTTTTGCTTCCCTCCTATGTGGGTTTGAATTTTGTTCACGAATACGAAGAGCTGACAAAGGCTAGACACCCCAAATCACCATCCCTATTTATGCTCGGTGGTGCCAAGTTTGGTACCAAATTACCTTTAGTCGAAAAGTTCCTCGACATTTATGATTGCGTTTTTATTGGAGGAGCTTTAGCAAATGATTTTTTCAAAGCTAAGGGTTATGAAGTTGGTAGATCGATGGTATCAGAAGTAGATTTGTCTGATAGTCCATTACTTAATAATGATCGTGTTTTAGTACCAGTAGATGTGACTGTTCAAAATGGCGTCGGTGAAACCAGAGTGTGTGCACCAAATGAATTGAAAGTCGATGAAATTATTTATGATATGGGGCCAGCAACGGTTACTCTATTAAAACTAATGATTGAGAAGGCAGCCACGGTTTTGTGGAATGGTCCATTTGGTGATTATGAAAAAGGCTTTGATCAATACACAAAAGAAGTTGCTAGTTTGGTAGCGCTAGCAAAATGCTACTCAGTGGTTGGGGGAGGAGATACAGTAGCTTCTATAGAAACCTTAGGCTTACAAGATAAATTTAATTTCATGTCGACGGCTGGCGGAGCCATGCTTACCTTTTTAGAAACAGGCACCTTACCTGCTATAGAAGCTTTGAAAAATAAAGATTGACGATAAAAACGGAGCTTTTTAATTAGTCCTCCATAGCTGCTTGAATTTGGGTAGCTATGATAGCAAGATCGGCATCGCTTGCTTCTTTACCCTCGCTCATTACAAGGCCGAGGGCTTTATCTTTGTTGGGTAGTGGATAGATTTTAATATGAACATGGGGTATGTCAAAACCTTCTACTACTAGACAGGTGCGAAACGGGTTGAGCGCTTTGTCGGTAGCCTGACCAACTTTCTTAGCAATAGAGAATAAATGTAAATAAGTCTCATTATCTAAATCAAAAGCATAGTCAATTTCCTTTTTTGGAATAACCAGGGACTGTCCTTTAACGGCTGGAAATTTATCAAGAATAACAATACAAATTTCGTCTTCGTATAGGAAGTGAGCAGGGATTTCACGGTTTATGATTTTTGTAAAAATAGATTCTGACATAACTGAATAGATATAAAAATAATGTCTGTTACGGAGGTAATGGTATCATAGACCAGTATGACTAACTACCGTCTTCTAAAAACACTTAGCGATAAAGAAAAAATTGAACTGTCTGATTATTCCTCACTTCAACAACAGCTTTTAATAAACCGTGACATAAAAACTGCGACGGAGGCGGAAAGGTTCCTAAATCCTTCCTTTGCGGAGGAATTAAACGATCCTTGGCTCATGCCTGATATGAAAAAGGCAGTTAAAAGAATACTTAAAGCTATAAAAGACGACGAGAAAGTCACTATTTTTAGTGATTATGACTGTGATGGTATACCGGGAGCAGTTATTCTTCATGATTTCTTTAAGGCAGTTGGGTTTCATAATTTTGTAAATTATATTCCCCATCGGCATTATGAAGGATTTGGTTTTAGCCAAGAAGCTGCGGAGAAGATTTCTACTGATCAGTCAACTTTGGTTATAACTATTGATTGCGGTACTACCAGTGTGGAAGCAGTAGAGAAAGCTAATGAGTTAGGTCTTGATGTAATCATTACTGATCATCATGAAGCCGGGTCACAATTACCACCAGCAGTCGCAATTGTTAATCCTAAAATAGGAGATTCATATCCTTTCCCTTATCTGTGTGGCGCCGGTGTAGTGTACAAACTTGTGCAAGCTTTACTTGAAGAGGGTGATTTCGAACTCAAAACCGGATGGGAGAAATGGTGGTTAGATATGGTCGGTCTGGCAACAGTGGCAGATATGGTTCCACTGACTGGTGAGAATCGAGTTTTGGCTAAATATGGTTTGGATGTTTTGCGTAAATCTAGACGACCCGGTCTACAGCAGTTGCTACGGAAGCAAAGGGTAGACCAAAGGACTTTGACCGAAGAAGATATTGGTTTCACTATTGGTCCTCGTATAAACGCTGCTTCTCGTATGGATACGCCCGAAGATGCGTTTCATATGCTAGCTACTACAGATGAGGGTGAAGCTGGAGCTAGAGTGGATCATCTAGAATCTTTAAATACTAAGCGTAAGACCACGGTTGCTTTGATGACTAAAGAAATACATAAGCGGATGAAAGAGTTGATAGAAGTGCCAGCAGTCATAGTGTTAGGAAACCCGAACTGGCGTCCGTCCTTGGTTGGTCTGTCGGCTGGTAAATTAGCCGATGAGTTTGGTAAACCAGCCTTTATCTGGGGGCGTGACGGTAATGGCATAATAAAAGGCTCATGTCGTTCTGGTGGTCAAATTAGCGTCGTTAAGCTGATGGAGGAGGTGAGTGGTTCTTTAATCGAACATGGTGGCCATCATTTTTCTGGTGGTTTTAGTGTTTTAGAAAGTGAGATACATACTTTGCCAATGATATTGAACAAGGCTTACGAAAAATTGGGAGAGGAATCTTTAGTTTCAGAAGAGTTAGCCGTGGATACGGTAGTGAGATTAGAGGATATAGACAACCAGTTTATAAATGACCAAAAATCACTAGCTCCTTTTGGAGTGGATAATCCCAAACCAGTTTATTTGATTGAAAATATCACGGCCGTTAGCGTAGATCTTTTTGGTAAAACTAAAGAACATACCAAATTAGTTTTTAATACTACAGGCTTGGTCAGAGAAGCCATTGCCTTTTTTCGCTCATTTGATACTTTTACAAAAACTCCAGAAATAGGAAAGAGTGTTTCACTGCTGTGCCATTTAGAACAATCCTATTTTATGGGTCGCTTACAAACCCGTCTTCGCATAATAGATATAATCTAAATCATAAAAGAGGTGGTTATGAATATGTTATCAATGACTATATAAGTGTTTGTTTGGAAGACAAAAATAGTGTTATAGTTAGCGGAATATGGAAAAAATAATTGTCTACACGGATGGTGGAGCGCGTGGTAATCCAGGGCCAGCAGCAATTGGGGTTCATATTGTTGATGATTCTGGTCAGGTTGTGAAAGAAGCAAAAGAAACAATTGGAAATAGTACAAATAATTTTGCCGAGTATTATGGTGTGTTGCGTGGCTTACAATTGCTAAAAGAGTTATACGGAAAAAAGACCAAAGACATGGAAATTGAATTGAGAATGGATTCGGAATTGGTAAAAAAACAACTAAATGGAGAGTACCAAATAAAAGAACCTGGCCTGGTACCGATGTTTATGGAAATTCATAACCTGCGAGTAGCGAACTTTTCGAATCTTACCCTAACTCACATAAAAAGATCGTTAAATAAAGAAGCAGATCGCTTGGTCAATGAAGCGCTTGATGGTAAGTAGAGAAATTTGAATATTTATTTAGTCACCATAAGCGAGGGTTTCTTGATAAGCTGCATAACTGCATTTGACAGAGTGATAGCTAGTTTGTATCTTGGGTGCAGAGGTTATCATCAACTGGGGGATGATAATCGGCTTGTATGTTTAGACCCCAGGGAAAGGCTTCGACATGTCTAGATATCATGTTGTCACCGACACCCGTCTTCACCATGATGACAATGGAGGAGGTCACCTGGATCTACCGCACTGCTTCGAGCGCTGGAAAAGCTAGCCCCTAGCGGCTGTCCGTACGGCCATCGCAGGTCAGGATAAGAGCCAACTGGGGCCGCTTTCTAAAAGCACCAACCAGATTAAACTGGCCCTCTCCTACATTCTGCAGGAGAGGGCCTCAATTTTTTTTGATACACTCTATTTATATTTAAGTATGAGTGGTTTTTCTTTTTATGCAGGAATATTTGGTTTTTGTTTAGGAATTCTCGGTCATGAATTTTTAGGTTTTGATTTACTGATAAGTGTTTGGACACTACTTCTGGCACTAGCGGTGGCTTTAGTGTGGCGTAAAAATCGTTTATCGATTTTTACGCCATTTATTTTGGCTCTCTGTATTTTGTTCCTATTTTTGTCTTTTGGTATTGTGCGTACTGAGTTTGCCGATTGGTATGGAGTGAGTAATTTTCCAGACAGTGAGGTCAATCAGGAGGTTTCCTTAACAGGAGTTATCGTGCGGGAGGTAGATAGGCGGGAAAAAACACAGCACTTATATATTAGTGATGGAGCAGAAAAGTTTTTAGTGATAACAGATAGATTTTCTGATTTTTCTTATGGTGATGAGGTCGTTGTCAAAGGTATTTTAAAACAACCAGAAGCATTTGCGACCGATTTGGGTAGGACTTTTAATTATCCTGGTTATTTGAAAACTCAAGGCGTAAATTTGATGTTTATTTATCCTGAAGTTGATAAATTATCGACTGGTAATGGAAATTATGTTTTAGCTACACTACTCAGTTTCAAACAAGCTTTTATGTCCAAGATAGAAAGTCTGATTGCTGAACCAGCGGTTGGTTTGGGCGAGGGTTTGTTGTTGGGGGTGAAGCGAGCTTTGGGTGACGAACTGGAGTTAATATTTAGGCGAACTGGCATTATTCATATTGTAGTACTTTCTGGCTATAACGTTTCTTTGGTCATTCTTTTTGTGATGTATATCTTAGCTTACATACTACCGTATAGAGCTAGATTACTAGTAGGGATGCTCGCCATTGTAGCCTTTTGTCTTTTAGTAGGACTCTCGGCGACCGTTTTACGGGCTGGTTTAATGGCCTCGCTGATATTGTTGGCCAGATTCACTGGCCGCACAAACTCTGTGATGAGAGGATTAATGTTAGCCGGATTTTTAATGTTACTTATTAACCCTTATTCGTTAGCTTATGACGTTGGTTTCCAATTGTCTTTTTTGGCCACTATGGCTCTAATTTTGTTAGCTAAAAAAATTGAGTCAATTTGTGGTTTTATGCCTGAAACTCTTAAGTTGCGAGAATTCTTTGTTGCTACTTTAACTACTCAACTTTTTGTATTGCCATTACTTTTATACCAAATCGGGGAATTCTCACTGGTTTCGTTAATAGTTAATGTTTTGGTTTTGCCGATGGTGGCACCAGCTATGCTACTAACTTTTTTAACCGGAATGATTGGTTTTGTTTCGCTATCTTTAGCCTGGCCTTTTGCTTGGTTAGCTCAATTATCCCTTGAATATATCTTGGCGGTGGCTCGTTTCTTTGGCGGTCTGTCTTTTGCTGCTTATACAGTACCAACTTTTCCATTTTGGTTGGTAATGTTGTTTTATTCTTTATTAGCTTACGTTGTTTGGCAGCTGCTTCGAGAAAGTGCAGAACTAGACTCTGTGAAAAAGGGTGAGCCACCAATCAGACCTGATGTTAATCATTGGGAAATAGAAGATGAGATAAGTTTGTTAAAAAAACTTAAGGAAAAAGAAATGTCACCAAATGATAATAAAGAACTACCAATATTCTTTCGCTAAGTAGTTTTTTGTGGTTATAATATGTGTATATGGAAAAAATTAGTATATTTAGGTCTTTAAAAGCTGGTTGGTCACATTTTGTGTTGCGACCATGGTACCTCTTCGGACTTACTATGGCAGTCATTATCATTATGATGTTTGTTACTGGTAACGCTATGATGACAGCTCTGACCAGTATCATTTATGGAGGTTATTTAATTTTATTATTTAAACATTCAGCTGGAGAGAAAGTAGAATTCGATGATCTTTTTACTATCGACAGACGTTGGATATCTCTGGCAGCAGTTTTGATTCTTAAAACACTACTTGTAGGACTAGGCTTCCTCCTCTTTATTTTGCCAGGTATCTACTTAGCTATCAGATGGATGTTTGCTGAGTATTTAGTTATTGATCAAAATATGACTCCTGTACAAGCCTTGCGCGCTAGTAGTGAACTAACTAAAGGTTACTGGTGGAAGTTGTTTGGATTTTCTTTAGTATCCGTATTGTTAGTTTTCTTAGGAACTCTAGTGTTCCTCGTTGGTTTATTTGTGGTTATTTTGGTAGTGACATTAGCCACCATTCATCTTTACCACCAATTACGAGCAATCAAAGAGACACGGACTGAATCTCTAGAATTGTCGAATGAATCGGAATAGTCGATGATAAAAATAAAACCGCTCTTCTTGAAGAGCGGTTTTATTTTTATTTTTTGTTAAACCCTTTCTGCTACTACTGCCCAGTTTAGGTTTCGGAAAAAAGCGTCGATATATTTGGCTTTCTCACTGGGTGGATAATCAAGCATATAAGAATGTTCCCACATATCTAAAGCCAGTACGATATCGGCGTCAGGTAGTTGTCCTAATTGTTGTTCATCTACCCAAGTGGTTATTAGGTGATCTGTGGATCGGTCTACATAACACATCGCCCAACCGACTCCACGAGTGGAAGCAATGCCCTTGAACATTGTGACAAAATTATCTAAAGAACCATATTCTTTGTCGATCAAATTTTTGAAATCACCTTCTGGACATTCAGTGGCACCGCCTTCAAATTGTGAAAAATAGTATTCATGATTTTTCATACCACCAAATTCAAAGCCTAGTCGTCTCTGCATTTCTGATCGAGCATAGGGGTCGTTGATGCTGTCTAAGGTTTCTCGAATATGGTTAACATTTTTTACATAACCTTGGTATAGTCCCAAATGTTCATCGATGGTTTGTTTGGAAATGCCATCTAGTTCTCCAATGGCAAAAGTTTTAGGTATATACATGGATAAGTTAATTTATTGTTATAGACCGATTGTATCATAAGTAGATGTTTACTCAGTGGGAGAAAAAACGTTTTTTGAGTTTAATTTTATTAGGATTGTCTGCAATCTTAATTTGGTATTTACCCACTTCTGGTATTCAAAATGATTCGCCATATCTACAAGTTCATTTTTTAGATGTGGGACAGGGCGATGCAATCTTTATAGAAACTCCAGATAATGTTCAAGTATTAGTGGATGGTGGACCAAATCAAAGGGTGCTCCAAGAGTTATCTGGAAAAATGAACTTTTCAGATTTTGGTTTAGATATGGTGATAGGAACCCACCCAGACAGTGATCATATCGGTGGATTAGTAGGCGTACTGGAGAGATACCAGGTCGATACTTTATTGGTGACAGACAATAAGGGAGATAGTCAGACTGCTGCTCTTTATAACAAATTAATTGCCGCTGAAGGAGCTGCAATAATCTACGCGCGTCGAGGTCAAGTTTTTAGTTTAGGTGCTTCTACCACCTTGGAAGTACTGTGGCCAGAAACTGATACTACTGATATGGAGAGTAATGCTTCCTCCATCGTTTTGCGTATTATTTACGGCAAGACCAGCTTTCTTTTAACTGGTGATGCTCCTAAAAGAATAGAAGAATATCTGGTGTTAGCTGAGGGTGAGAGTTTGCAAAGTGATGTGTTAAAAATAGGACATCATGGTTCGCGTACCTCGACTGCACAAATGTTTCTAGAAGAAGTGCAACCAGAATACGCGGTCATTTCAGCTGGAGAGAATAATCGCTATGGTCACCCCCATGTAGAAGTTACTGATATGCTTTTTAATTCTAGAGTGAAAACTCTCAACACGGCCGAAGAGGGAACTATTACATTTTTAAGTGACGGAGAAAAGGTGTGGGTAGAGTAAGAAAAAAAAGCACACTAATCAGTGTGCTTTTTCTCTACTTATTTTAGTTTATATAAGTCGAGCAGCTTTCAAAGTTTTGTAAGCTCCGTTCTTAGCTATGGTACGTAGACCTTTGGTCGAAACATTAACTGTAACTTTTTGGTCAATCTCTGGTACATAGATTCGTTTTTTTTGCAGGTTTGGTTGACGTGAAACTTTTCCGCAAGGGTTAAACTGCGTTGCCCGAGTTCGGTTACTGTAACGCCCTCCAATTTGAGTTTTTTTACCTGTGATTTCGCATTGCTTTGCCATATTTGCTGTATTTAGTGGGGGTATCGTACCATAACGTAATAAAATCGCAAGGGTAATTGAATCAATGAATATACAGATGTTGGTTGAGAATTATCATGTTATGCTAATGCCCATATGGAACAAATAGTTATTCTTGTGGCGCTAATATTATCAATCGTTATTCACGAAGTGGCTCATGGCCATGCTGCTAATTGGTTGGGCGATCCTACCGCTCGCTTACAGGGTCGTTTGTCAGCTAACCCTTTAGTACACATCGATCCTCTTGGTTCGATTATCATTCCAGCCCTACTGTTTTTTGGAAACGCTGGTATTTTGTTTGGTTGGGCTAAACCAGTACCATATAATCCGTATAATCTGCGTAATCAAAAATGGGGTGAAGCGATTGTAGCCGCCGCCGGTCCAGCGGTGAACATACTTTTGGCTGTTATATTTTCTATTTTAATTCGTTTGACCCCAGTCTTGGGTCTAGATCAGGTGATGATAAGTCTTTTTTATTACATTGTTTTCATCAATGTAGTTTTAGCATTATTTAATATGATTCCGATTCCACCACTGGATGGTTCAAAAATATTGCTAGCCATATTACCGCCTTCAGCACAGATTGGTTATCGAAATTTTATTTCTCTTATGGAAAGATGGGGTCTATTTGGTATGTTCGCCTTCATCTTCTTATTTATGACGATTTTTGCAGATTCTTTCTTCAGGTATATAGAATCTCTAGTATTGTTATTGACCGGACTCTAGTTATTCTGTAAAATAATTCCAGTAGTTGTCCTGGAGATGATGTCCACCCCTCTGCGAGGAGAGATGATTCTCCAGGATGTGGACCCGCACATCTCTCCTCGCAACAACCCTTTCGCGAACTTTTAGTTCGCGTTTTTAATTTTCTTAATTTATTTGTTTGAGAATAAATATCTGCTTGCACAAATACTGAAATATAGTATTGTAGGCGAGCTAATTATGGCAACAATCAATCAATTAACACGCAAAGCTCGTAAAGATAAGCCTTTCAAATCGAAGGTGGCTGCTTTGCAGTCTGGCTTTAACTCTATTAAGAATAAGTCAAATACATACAACTCACCATTTAAACGAGGAGTATGTACTCGTGTGACTACCAAGACTCCGCGTAAGCCGAACTCTGCGATTCGAAAAATCGCTCGTGTTCGTCTAAGTAACGGTCAAGAAATTACCGCTTACATCCCGGGTATTGGTCACACACTGCAAGAGCACTCAGTTGTTCTAGTACGAGGTGGACGCGTCAAAGACATCGGTGTGAACTACACTGTAGTACGAGGTAAATACGATGCTACCGGCGTCGATGCTCGTCGACAGGGCCGTTCACGATATGGTGCAAAAATGCCGAAAGGCGAGTAGAGTTAAGCGGAACTCTAAAACAAATTAATAGTTTATATTCGCTACAGATTATAGGAAGCGATTCAACCTCTCGGGGTAAGGAATCAAATTATGCGAAGAATGAAAGAATGATTTTGTCATACTCTCATTTCTCGCTCATAACTAAAAAAAGTCATGAGACGACCAATTAAAAAAAGACCAGTAGTTAAACCAGACGTTAGATACGAATCTGTGGAAGTTGAACGTTTAATCAACTACATTATGTTGCGTGGACAAAAAGAAACTGCTCGTAAGATAGTGTATGCGGCGTTTGAAGAAATAAAAAATGCTAAAGAAGGCGGTGGAGATCCAGTAGAGATTTTTAATGCAGCTGTTAGAAATGCTGGGCCACAAATGGAAGTTCGTTCACGTCGAGTAGGTGGTGCAAACTACCAAGTACCACGTGAGGTACGTCCTGAGCGCCGGCTATCATTAGCTCTTCGTTGGTTAATAGCTTCTGCTCGTAAGCAGAAAGGTCAACCAATGTTTAAAGCTTTAGCTAACGAATTGATGCTAGCAGCCCGTGAAGAAGGGGATGCTGTAAAGAAGAAGGAAGATACTCATAAGATGGCTGAGGCTAACAGGGCGTTTGCGCACTTTGCCTGGTAGAAACAGGAAAATTCAGCGACTAACTTTGTCACACTACGAAAAAAGACCCTCCCTGGACTCTTGTCCCAGTCGGGTCTTTTTTCTTGTGCTCCGCGTTAATCATCTGAATTATCCAGTTTCTTGAGGGGTACTTGATCTCTTTTGAATAAATACTTTATATTTTGTCTTGCTTTCAAATTTAGAACAACAAGTTCGAGACCAGGTCTCGAACTTGTTGTTTAATAGGGGCGAGAGCCGAGTCGCTTGGCAATCCTGTAAAGTATGAAGAGTATTCCCAACAGAAAGACAATTTCTGTTATCACAGGAAAACCTAGAATAAAAGATAGGGCGGCCAACACCACAGTAAATAGAATAGAGAAAACATTACCAAAAAAGGTTAAAAAATCGCCGAAAAACCCAGGGGGTTTTTCGGCACTTAATGACCGGTCTTTTTTGCTTATTCTTTCAACGTAACCAAAGCCGTCTTCATTTACCTCAATTATTCCATTCTCTCTATCTAACCTAGCTTGCCTTTGTTCCCGATAATCATCTAAATTTTCTTTTAGGTCATTTATATTATTAGTCATTACTCCTAGTACCTGCCCAATCGGTTTATAGTTAGTAAATTGTTCTAGTCCAGGTTCGGTCTTGTTATTATCGTCGGTAGTATTCGTATCACTTATTATTGGTGAGTCGTAGATTAGTGGGTTAGTACCAGCTTCTATTTCTTCTTTGTCACTTATACCGTCTCCGTCATCATCAGTGTCAGTCTGGTCACCGATCCCGTCTTGGTCAGTGTCTTTGTCTACAAATATTGTATCTTCAGCTAAGTTTAAGTTGGTAATAATATCGGTCCCCCTAGAGTTCGAAGTCGCCTTGAAGTGAGATAATACAACTTTAATTGTTGAAGTTCCATAACTAGGCTGCCAATCTATCCAGCTATCAATAACTTGATCCGCCGCGGCTGTTATTGGATTTTTGCCAATAGAATTATCATTAACAAAAAATTCTACAGTGCCGGTGAAGTCTGTTTTGGTATTGTTACGGACAGCAACATAAATTCTTGTTGGTACATCAGCCAGAATATTTTCGGTATCGTACCAAAGACCATTAACTATTCCGACGTTAGAAGCTAATGCCAGGTTTGGAAATAGAAACACCAGAATACCTAGTGTATTTATTAACCATCTCATTTTTTCATTATAACCTATCAATATAAAAGGTCAGCTTGAAAGTCAGAAATATTTCAAGTTTTACTATTGCGACAATTTGATAAATACCGTATAGTATGCGCGTTTAGCCCACAATTAGGGCAATTTTCTATTTTGCATTTTATTTTTTGTGCACAGTAGGGAGGTTTAAAAGAACATTATTGATTTATACGTATATTATTAAGTAAGTATAGGTGAATATAATTAAATAATTAATTAACAATTACTATGGCACGAGCATTTCCACTGGATAGACTACGTAACTTCGGTATCGTTGCACACGTTGATGCCGGGAAAACAACAACATCAGAACGCATTCTTTTTTATACAGGAATGAGTCACAAAATGGGTGAGACCCACGACGGTACATCAATTACTGACTGGATGGACCAAGAACGTGAGCGCGGTATTACTATTACTGCCGCTGCTATTTCTTGTAACTGGGCGAAAACTTTAGAGACTGATCGCACTAATAAAGACAAGATGTACAGTTTCAACATCATCGACACTCCTGGACACATCGACTTTACTGCCGAGGTAAAACGATCGATGCGCGTGCTCGACGGAGCAGTGGTTGTATTCGATGGGGCAGCAGGAGTAGAGCCACAGACTGAAACTAACTGGGGTTATGCCGACGAAGCTAGTGTGCCACGAATTTGTTTCGTCAATAAAATGGATAAATTAGGAGCTGATTTTGATGCTTCTGTAAAATCTATTGAAAATCGTCTTTCTAAAAAAGCTTGTCGTATTCAAATCCCAATGGGCTCAGAAAACAATATGCGAGGTGTGATAGATCTGATCACTATGAAGGCCTATACTTTTGGCGGGGAAATGGGAATGGAAGTTAGCGAACAAGAAATTCCTGAAGAATTCAAAGCTGAGGCAGAAAAACGTCGCGCTGAACTTATCGAACGTGTAGTTGAACATGATGATGCTCTGATGGAAGCCTTTCTAGAAGGGAAGGAACCTTCTTTAGAGGATTTAAAGAAGACTCTTCGTAAAGCTGTTTTAGCTAACGAGATTTTCCCAGTGATGACTGGTACTGCTCTACAAAATGTTGGAGTGCAACTAATTCTTGATGCCGTGGTTGACTACCTCCCGTCGCCACTAGACCTGCCTGATACTGTAGGACATGATCCAAAAGACGAAGAAATTACATTAACTCGCAAGGCTTCTGACGAAGAACCAATGTCTGCTCTAGTTTTCAAACTCCAAGATGACAAGTTTGTTGGTCAATTAGCTTTCTTCCGAGTTTATTCTGGTGTTATTAAAAGTGGTACATATATCCTTAACGCTTCAACAGGTAACAAAGAGCGAGTAGGACGAATTGTCCGCTTGATGGCTGATAAACGGGAAGAGGTAGAAGAAGTGTATGCTGGAGAAATTGCTGCTGCCGTAGGTATTAAAGAAGTAAAAACATCACATACACTATGTGATGTCGATAAACCAATTCTACTAGAAACCATCACTTTCCCAGCTCCGGTGGTAGCAGTTCGGGTAGAACCAAAGACAAAGAACGACCAAGAAAAAATGGGTGTGGCTTTGAAGCGATTGGCTGATGAAGATCCGACATTTGTGGTCTCGACTGATGATGAAACATTAGAGACTATTATTGCTGGTATGGGTGAGTTACACCTAGACATTCTGATCGACCGTATGAAACGAGAATTTGGTGTTGAAGCAAATATTGGTCAACCACAGGTTGCTTACCGAGAAACTATTCAACGAGAAGCTGAAGCTGAACACAAATATATCAAACAATCTGGTGGTCGTGGACAATATGGTCATGTTAAGATCCGTATTAAACCACTCGAACCCCTAGCTGAAGGGGAGACCGTAGCTAAGAATGTGACTCGCGAAGATCATTTCGAGTTTGTCAACAGTATTAAAGGCGGTACTATTCCACAAGAATATATTCCAGCAGTGATGAAGGGTTGTAGAGAGGCCATGGCTCGTGGTCAGGTAGCTGGTTATAAGATGGAAGATGTTTCCGTTGAATTGTTTGACGGTTCTTACCATGATGTGGACTCAAGCGAAATTGCCTTTAAATTGGCTGGTATTAACGCTTTCAAGGAAGCAGCTAAGAGAGCTAATGCGGTTATTCTTGAGCCGATAATGAAGGTTGAAGTGCGAACTCCAGAAGAATATATGGGAGATATTAACGGAAATATTTCTTCTAAGCGCGGACAAGTAGAGGCTTCAGAAGAATTGGGTGGAAAAACTATTGTTCACGCCAAGGTGCCTTTGTCTGAAATGTTTGGTTACACAAATACTTTGCGTTCTATGACACAGGGCCGAGCTTCAATGACAATGGAATTTGATCATTATGAAGTAGTGCCTCCAAACGTAGCCGAGGAGATTAAAAAAGCTCGAGGAGTTAAATCAGATGTTGAGACAGCTTAACTACACAAGATACGATTAAGTCTGCATAAACAAAAGACCAGTCGCTATTGCGACTGGTCTTTTGTTTATATTCAGTAATACACAGTCTAGGTTCTGCCTAAGTATATTTAGATCAAACACAGGTTACAATATAAGTAATGTCTTCATCAACTCGGGTGTTCCTGTTTACTGTCGTAGCTTTGTTTATCTCAGCCATTGCACTTTTGTCTGTTGCTATAGCGAGTGCAGATGTTGGTCCCTTTGATCAGCCTGTGGAAATGTCTGGCTATGCTTGGAGTAGTAATGTCGGCTGGATATCCCTAAACTGCTCTAATGATAGTTCTTGTGCTACATCAGACTACAAAGTAAGAATAAACACCGATTATACAGTCACCGGCTATGCTTGGAGCAGTAACGTTGGTTGGATTAAATTTGGTGGTCTTTCTGGTATGCCGGCTAGTGGCGGACAAGCCCAGATAAACAATGACCGAGATCAAATGACTGGTTGGATAAGAGCTTGCTCAGCTACCGACGCTGGTGATTGTACTGGAGGATTAGACCCTGATGGTGGTGGTTGGGATGGTTGGATTTCTTTAAATTGTTCTAATAACAGCGGTTGTGCCACTTCCAATTACGCTACTACTGTAGGAGTAGGTAGTTTTGGTAATTACGCCTGGGGCGGTGATGTTATTGGTTGGGTAAGCTTTGCTACAGCTGATTTCACTCAACCATGTACCCCCGCTCTGGCTTGTAATGCTGAAAATAATGGCTATGCTATTAACAATCAATGGTGTGAATCAGAGGCGCCAGTTAGCTGTGCGGGTAATGAATATTGTTATGACACTGTAGGTTGTAAGTTAGTAGATATTAACTATCAATTTTCTGTCAATCAATTATTAGTTAAAAAAGAAGGGAAAGTTACTTTAGATTGGTCAGTTGATGGAGCTGATGTATCACAATGTAAGGTGACTGGTAACAACAATGATTCCTGGATTGGTCTAACTGATGAGAGCGTATCTGGTGGAGTAGCAATTGTGTCTAGTCCTTTAACTAGACAGGTAACAGCCTTTACTCTTAGTTGTGTTCCAGCCGGTGGTGGTAGTTTCTATGATTTGAAAACTATTGAAGTTAACCTAGTACCAACGATAATCGAAAGCTAACATGCAAATAATTCGTAATTTTTTCACAAAGTACCAAATATCTATCCTTATTTTATCTAATATATTGATATTGATTACTATTTGTTTGGTTTTATATGGTTGGTATTATCTCTATACTTCAAACCTGACGAGCCATAAGTTTTTTGGAATAGATGACGATTCAGAATCAAGTGAGATTGAAGAAAAGACATCTCAAAAAATAACTCTTGAAGATAAAAAAGCTTTATTGGAAAAACTAGAAGGCAATCCCGATAATGTGTCAATTGAAGATAAACGAAAATTATTATCGACTCTCCAGTCGTCTGAGTAAGTTCTATTTTAAATAAAATATAACCATGAAAACCCTCACCACCAGCCTCATAAAAATCTCCATCATCCTCACCATCGTCACGGTCGCTTTCGCCGTCAACTACATCCAAGCTGCTTGGTCCGCTCCACAGAACAACCCACCAGATGGCAACACCCCAGCTCCCATTAACACCGGCAGCGAAGCCCAGGTGAAAGAAGGAGCTTTATCAGTTGATGGATTAGTATCCCACTCTAACAACAACATCTTTGTGGGTGCCGGGGAACAAGAATTTTATGTCAAACCCGGGTTTAAGGGTGAGGTACAGACTAGTGGATATACTACGATAGGTACTTCTTCAGGTACTGTGTATACACCTAATGACTTTGAGGTAGGAGGTCAAGTACGAGCTAGTCAGTATTGTGATGAGAATGGGGCTAATTGTTTAAGTGGTGGGGGGTCATCAGGCGAAAATGGAGTGTTGGGAGGCGGTTGGCCAGTTTTTTTTGTGTGTGAAACACGGAGCGATTTTAAAAGTTTATTCATTTTATTAAAAATGAACCCATCGACCGTAGTATACGGGACTTTCAATGTGTCCCAAGCAGACAGAACTTCTACTTGGCATTCGTACGTTTATTTTAACAAATTAGACAGAAACCCTACAGGATCTGGAGATTATGCCCCGCCGTCATGTGCAAAAAACATGGATACCTTGATCAGTGAAGGAAAGGCCATTTTCAATTAATATTTTATTTTTAGCTAAACAGAAATCTTAAGCAAAAATCACAATATAACAGTTCATTTTAATTTGATAACAACCATGAAAACCCTCCCCCACACCATCATAAAAATCTCCATCATCCTCACCATTGTCACGGTTGCTTTCGCCGTCAACTATCTCTACGCTGCTTGGTCCGCCCCACAGAACAACCCACCAGATGGCAACACCCCAGCTCCCATCAACGCTGGTACTGAAGCCCAAGTGAAAGAAGGAGCTTTGTCGGTGGATGGGTTAACTTCGTATGCCAATAACAACATTTTTGTTGGTGCAGGAGGTCAACAATTCTCTATCAAGCCAGGGTTTAAGGGCAATACACAAACTAGTGACTATACAACAATTGGTGACGCCTCTAGTACAGTCTATATTTTAGGCAGTTTAGAAGTAGAAAATAGCAACGGTACAGGCAGTGATTATTTGTGGCGCTATGAGAATTTTGATGAAGATATTTACCCTTCTTTTTTTCCAGGTATTTGTGCTTATGGGTTGAATTGGAAATGTCCCGGCTGGGACAAAGTAATGTGGAAACAACCTCCAGCTAGTAGAGATACTTGTAATCAAAATATTAACGGACCATACACATGCGCTGTAAATGAGAGTAAGACATGTAACGATGTAATTAAGGCGTGTGATCATTCGGGCGAACCTTGTGGTTATTCTGAAAGTATAGTGACTTGTAAAAAGTTAAAAACTCCCTACGTGATAGAATAATAAATATAATGATAAAAACCCTCCCCCACACCATCATAAAAATTTCCATCATTCTCGGCATCGTCACGGTAGCTTTCGCCGTCAACTACATCCAAGCTGCTTGGTCCGCCCCACAGAACAACCCACCAGATGGCAACACCCCAGCTCCCATCAACGCTGGTACTGAAGCTCAAGTGAAAGAGGGAGCTTTGTCGGTGGATGGGTTGGCTGTTTTCGGAAATATGATTATTTCTGGAAGTACAATTATTGGCAGCACTACCTTGCCGTCAAGCGACATTACCTTGGGTGTGGATGGTTCAATAGGAGCCACGTCGTATTTATATACTTCAGATAAGAACTTAAAAACAAACATTAAAACAGTAGCTGGTCTTGATACAGTTAAACAGCTGCGCGGAGTATCCTTTAACTGGAAAAAAAATGGTAAGAAATCTGTAGGTCTTATTGCTCAGGAAGTAGAAGAAGTGTTTCCAGAATTGGTCACCACTACAGACAGTGGACTCAAATATGTTGAGTACGGAAATTTAATTGCGCCACTTATTGAAGCTATTAAGGAACAACAAATTCAAATTAATCAGTTACAGGCAGAACTGGATACTTTGAAATAGAATATGGTGAATAAAATTTTTATAAAAAAATTTATAGTTCCTATCGCTATCTTTGTTTTAATTTTACCCATTGGCGTATGGGCTTTGGGAATAGTAGAAGAGGGTTTCTTAGTCAATAATTCAGAAGTAGCAATAGATGCCCACGGTACGTGTAAAAAAGTAAAAGCTAATGATGGCCGAGAATACTTTGTTCCGACCAAAGGTATAGATGAATGGAGTTCCTTCTTAGAAAATACACCAGTTGGGATGACTCTTTCAGAATGTATTGATTTTTCTGATCAAGTTGAGTTCATTACTAGTTTTAGCTGTCCCAATCCCTATCATTATATGAGATGTGGTTTGGTGGGTGTTACTGATTCTATTACTAGTGATGGTGGATATATATATGCTTTTGAAGATGGGTATAACGGATCATATTCTTCACAAAAATTGCACATATACAAATATAATAAAGATACAAAATCTGTTTCACTTGTGGAGACAATAAAAAATCTTGGTAATTATCCTAAATGGATAGAGAGTTTTGCTATAAACTCCGATGGTAGTCGAATTTTACTTACTAGAAGACAAGATGTCGCCGGAGGAACATCTTCATTTTATATTTATGCATTTGATGGTGTGAATGCTAATTTACTTTACACAGGTTCTTATAAGGGAGGATTTAGCCACAACGTTTCTGCTATAAATGAGGATGGTACCGTGGTGGCTTTTCAAGGAAGAATTTATGAAAAAAACGGATCTACCTATGATGAGGTGTTTGATAATGGATTTCATGGAGCATTAGCATCCAATGACCCACAACAAAGTCACATAGGTGCAAATCTATATCTTGGTGATGATAGTTTTTATCTCTTTAAAAGAGAGGGGAGGGGAGACATTGTACAAAAACAGTCTGATGGGTCATGGCAAGTTATACAGTCAATTTTACCAAGTGTAAATAACAAATGGCAGGCTAGTTTTGCTGCTGTTTCTAACGATTATTCACTTATGGCTATTAACTCAAAAAAGGATTCTTCTTCTAATTATAAATCTGATATTTATAAAAAGAATGAGTCTGGCCCTGGCTACACCAAGTTGGGCACTATCGACTTGGGAGACCTGCAAAGACATACGGTTGAATTTTCAGCTGCCGGAAGATATTTTATTTCAGCTGGAAAGACCTGGAACATAGACCCTATGTTAGAAGGTGGTTCGCCGATTGTAGTTAAATCAACGGCAAACTGGATGGATTCTTATAGTACTTCTCAGTTTGGTTATGCTCATGAGAATAGTCTAGGAGATATTGTGGTAGCAAGGCCAGATATAAATGGTGGAGCTAAATTTTCTGGAAAATTTTATATATACAAGCGACTTCCCAATTAGGGTATTAGTAATGTTATTATAGAACATATAAATAAAATAATGAAAACCCTCCCCCACACCATCATAAAAATCTCCATCATCCTCGGCATCGTCACGGTCGCTTTCGCCGTCAACTACATCCAAGCTGCCTGGTCTGCCCCACAGAACAACCCACCAGATGGCAACACCCCAGCTCCCATCAACGCTGGTACTGAAGCCTAAGTGAAAGAAGGAGCTTTGTCGGTGGATGGGTTAACTTCGTATGCCAACACTAATATATTCATTGGTGCTAATAATCAAAGTCTCGAAATTAAACCTGGCTCAAAAGGCTCTGTTAGTGCCGCCGGCTACACTACTCTTGATGTGGTTGGTGCCAACGGCACTCTCTACACTCCTAAAGACTTAGAAGTAGGAGGTCAGGTACGAGCTGGTCAGTATTGTGATGAGAATGGGGAGAATTGTTTGACTGGCGGGGGGCCATCAGGCGGAACTCCAATCACTTATTCTGTAACTGTGAGGTATCCACAGGATAAGAGTGGTAGCAGTGCAACAAAGTTGATCACTTCAAATGCTGGTTTTTTCATGTGTGCCTTGACCACACACCAAACTATATATTATGAGACTTTTGGTTCAGATAACTTGGATGAGTATTGCAAAATCACCTATAATGGAAGTTCTGATGATTGGACATTGACTGGTAGAATCGTTGATACAGTGCAGGCTCGGATAACATGCACTATGACCTGTCGTTAATAAATTAATTATGTACCACTGTACATGATAAAATAAAATTACAGTCTAATCTAAAGTGATAATGAAAACCCTCCCCCACACCATCATAAAAATCTCCATCATCCTCGGCATCGTCACGGTCGCTTTCGCCGTCAACTACATCCAAGCTGCCTGGTCTGCCCCACAGAACAACCCACCAGATGGCAACACCCCAGCTCCCATCAACGCTGGTACTGAAGCCCAAGTGAAAGAAGGAGCTTTGTCGGTGGATGGGTTAACTTCGTATGCCAATAACAACATTTTTGTTGGTGCAGGAGGTCAACAATTCTCTATCAAGCCAGGGTTTAAGGGTGGGGTGGAGACTGGAGGGTATGTGACTTTAGACCCGTCAGGGACAAGTAGTTCTCTTTATGTTCCTGATAATTTGGGGGTGGGAGGGCAGGTGAGAGCCGGTCAGTATTGTAATGAAGATGGTATCGTGTATTGATGGAGGGAGTGTTATAGGTACACTGTCGACTCATAATTTTACCATAAGGGGTTACGATGGTGAAAGTCAGTCTATGAATGTGGGGGAATATAGCTTCTGTGCTTTAACACGTGTTGAAATTTTTGATGATGGTGGGGCACGAGGGTGGCCAACGGAAGGATGTTATTTAAGTCGCTCCGGAAATAACTGGACAATGACGGCAACTAATAATTACGGAGGATCGCCGGATATTACGAGATGTGAAGCCACTTGTTTTTAAAGCAACTAATTTTTCAAATACACAAAAATTAGAA
This sequence comes from uncultured Candidatus Saccharibacteria bacterium, assembly GCA_964611205.1. GTDB lineage: Bacteria > Patescibacteriota > Minisyncoccia > Phycocordibacterales > UBA918 > OLB19. The sequence continues at coordinate 41,721 of CAZSZB010000004.1, forward strand.
AATATACATATATTTAGGATTTTGTTCTATGAGATAAATTGATAGCTTGCAAAATGTGTGCATATTCTGTAATATTGCGGACACTGCATACGGCCTTCGGTCGTGGTAGGGCAATCATAATCGCTCTTTCACACTTTTGAGTGTGCTTTGGTAACGTACTGTTCTCGTGCCGTTTCCATAACACATTCAGCCGAGGTTTTTATATTTAAAACCCAGCCGTGTGCGGTTGCATTTATAAAAATTAATCTAACTAATTTTATGTCAGATTTTGATCGTTCAAAGCCGCACGTAAACGTTGGAACTATTGGTCACGTTGACCATGGTAAAACAACTCTTACGGCTGCGATTCTAACTACCCTAAAAGCTCACGAGAGCGAGGGTTACAGTGCTAACGTTAAAGACGTTGGTGATATTGATAAAGCCCCAGAAGAAAAGGCTCGTGGTATTACTATTTCTCTTTCTCACTCTGAGTACGAGACTCCTAATCGTCACTACGCGCACATTGATGCTCCTGGTCACGCCGACTACATTAAGAACATGATTACTGGTGCCGCCCAGATGGATGGTGCTGTACTTGTAGTAGCTGCTACTGATGGTGCTATGCCACAAACTCGTGAGCACGTACTATTGGCCAAGCAAGTTGGTGTACCTAGTATCATTGTTTTCCTAAACAAATGTGATCTAGTTGATGATGAAGAGATGCTCATGCTAGTAGAAGAAGAGCTTCGTGAACTTCTAACTGCTAACAAATTTGACGGAGAAAATGCTCCGATCATACATGGTTCTGCTCTAAAGGCTTTAGAGGGAGATGCCGAATACCAAGCTAAAATTATTGAATTGGCTAATGCGATGGATTCATTCTTCCCAGAACCAGTTCGTGAGCTTGATAAACCTTTCCTAATGCCAGTAGAAGACATCTTCTCTATTGAAGGACGCGGTACAGTAGTAACTGGTCGTGTAGAGCGAGGTAAGGTTAAGGTAGGAGAAGAAATCGAAATTGTTGGAATCAAGAATACTGTTGTCACAACTGTGACTGGTGTTGAGATGTTTAATAAACAACTTGATGCAGCTCAAGCTGGAGACAATGCTGGTATTTTGCTACGAGGTACTAAAAAAGAAGATGTACACCGTGGTCAGGTTCTAGCTGCTAAAGGTTCTGTTACTCCACATACTGAATTTGAAGCCGAAGTGTACATACTTTCAAAAGATGAAGGTGGTCGTCACACTCCTTTCTTCTCAGGTTATAAGCCTCAGTTCTATATTCGTACAACTGACGTAACAGGAGACGTTACGCTAGCTGAAGGAACAGAAATGGTTATGCCAGGAGACACTGCAACTTTCAAAGTAAAGCTAGTATCTCCAGTAGCTCTAGAGGAACAACAAAGTTTTGCTATTCGTGAAGGAGGTAAGACAGTGGGAGCTGGTGTTGTAACCAAAATAGTCGCTTAAGCGATTTAAACCACCTTGTCTCCCTCAAATTAACAGAGAGGAAAGATGAGGTAGTAAATTGAAAATATTATGGCAACACAATCTACATCAAAAAAAGATAGCAAAGAGGCAGCTGGAGAAATCCAGAAACTACGTATCCGTGTTCGTGCTTACGAACATAAGATATTGGACGCTTCAGTGAAACAAATCATTGATACGGCTATGCGTTTCGACGCTAAAGTGGTTGGTCCGATTCCATTACCGACAGAAATAAAAAAATATACAGTTAACCGCTCATCATTCGTGTACAAGGATGCGCGAGAACAGTTCGAGATGCGTATGCATAAACGCGTTATCGACATCCATAGTCCAAGTGCAAAGGTGATTGAGGCATTAACTAATTTATCTCTGCCGTCTGGAGTGAACATCGATGTAAAAATGATCTAGAGAAGTTAACTGATATAAATTATATTTGTTAAATAGATTATATTCTTTATTCTAATTTGGATATTAAGATAGATAATCTAGCTTTGAAAATCATTTCTTTTCTCATTGCCATATAACAAAAGACCGGCGCCTTTGGCGCCGGTCTTTTGTTATAAACATAACCCTATAAAACCTTTCTTATTTCAAGTTATGCTAAATAAATAGACTAAAATAAAGCAAATCATGAATTTTGAAAATCAACACAATCTCACCCCTGAAGATGAAGCCTTAATTAAAAAGGTTATAGAAGAAGCAGTAGAAGAAATTCCTGAAATTACTCCAGTAAAAAGATCACGACCGGCTGAATTAGGAGAAGATGACAACCAACATCCATTAAAATCAGAAGATGAGATAGAAAGGTCTTTAAATCCTCATGGTTTCGAGGAATTAAAATAAACTACAAAAATATTTTCAACACACAATACTCCAGTTAACTGGAGTATTATTGTTCAGGTTTACGCTCGCGGCTCTTAAACACAAAGTCTTTTAAGGACTTTGTGTTTTTAAGTAATTGATAAATAGCTTCTGGTTGTTCAGTGTGGACCGATATTTTTTGGATACTTTGACCAGATATAAGGAGTTCAAAACCGGCGTTTGTATAAACACAGGTCAAAAATCTCTTTCCAGATCCTTTTTTGCTGTTTACTTTAATTTCACCAGGAGCAATCATTTTTATGCCTGGTATTTTTTTTAATTCACGAACGACGGTCTGAGCAGTTTCAGTTAGAGTAGTATGTTCACGTCCTCGAGCTTTAGTCATTATGAGGAGAATAGCATAAAAAGAAAAAGGCACCTAAGTGGTGCCGAGTCCCCCTCCTTAGAAGCTGTCATAATCCCCCGGAGGGTATTTTCCCGTCCAGCCTTGAGTAGCCAAGGGAGGGCGGTTCGATCCGAACTGTTCCGTCTTGGCTAACCATTGAGCGAATTCGTGCCCATCAGTTTGCAGCCGTGATTCGGAGTGTTCGTTTGGACCAGGTGAAGTTCCGTCACCTTGTGGTCCATCATTGTGCATAATCAACATATTTTTCACCTCCTCATTATTTGTACCACACAATAATTAACTATTTTATATTTTTGAACACAAAAACCGGTACCCCCTCATTTGGGAGTACCGGTTAGTTTTTTCTGCACGCTTCACTACCTCGTGTGACTGGCCTTAACCTTTGGTCAGTGCATCCAGGGTTTCTTTAGCGAGGTTGTCAAGAGATCCCTTGACCAACTTCTGAGTCAGCCGGATTTTGCACTGCTCAGTGGCACAGTACAGTTTGTAGCCCTTGGCAGAAACATACAGAGCGCTGCCCAGGCCGTCAACTACGACTTCTCGACCGCACCCGCAAGCACACGGCACCGTGACATTTGAATGTTCCATGATCGTCTCCTTGTTGAGTATCGTCAGTACTCTGACAAAAAAATGTAATTTTGGCAAGTTTTTGTTGACTTTGACTTTTATTTCCCGTATTATAGCCGCGTTCTAACCTCGTTATATATGTCCCCTGGTAGGGAGATATAAAACAACAAACCGTTACAGAAGAAGTCACAGCATTCAGCCGAATGTTGTCTTATTATTTATTCAATTAAGTTTCACTGATCTATATGTCACGATCTCTATATAAGGGACCGTACGTGGAGGAAAGAATTCTTAAGAAAATCGAAGGTAAAAAACCCGAGCAAGTAAAAGCTCCAATCAATATTTGGGCTCGCGCTTCGGTTATCTCGCCAGAGATGGTGGGGTTCACCTTCGGGGTTCATAATGGTAAAGAGCATATTGCGGTTCTCGTAACTGAAGATATGGTCGGTCACCGTTTTGGTGAGTTTTCGCCAACTAAGAAATTCTACCGCCATGGAGGTAAGATGCAGAAAGAACTTGATCAGAAGAAGAAGGAAGCAGAAATTGCAGCTGCTAAAGCTGCTAAAGCTGCCTCTTAAACTTAACGCTTAGATATGAAAGCAGTTTTAAAAAACTACCGACAATCACCGCGTAAAGTTCGTCTTATCGCTGGTCTTGTTCGAGGGAAGAAAGTTAAAGACGCGTTAGCAACACTACAATTTGTTGAGAAGCGTGCAGCGGAACCATTTGCAAAAGTGATCCGCTCAGCAGTTGCCAACGCAACTCAAGCTGGTGCAAATCCAGACAATCTAATTATTAAGAAAGTGGCCGTTGACAAGGGTACTGTGATTAAAAGACACATGCCTCGAGCGCGAGGTTCTGCCTCACCGATCAACAAACGCAACAGTCACATTACCGTTGAACTCGGTTAAATTAAGTAAGGAATTCTATGACACACGTAGCACATCCATACATACAGCGACTGGGTATCAATCGTGATTGGCGCAGCCGCTGGTTTGCCGTATCGCCTAAGCAGTACCGAGAGTTTATTCGGACTGATCATGCGATTCGTAAACTACTAGAAAAAAAGCTCAAAGGCATGTCAATTGATGCTATTGAGATTGAGCGTGATGAAAAAGCACTTCGTATCCTTATAAAAACTGCCCGTCCTGGTCTAGTGATTGGACGTAGTGGTGAAGGAGCAACTCAACTTCGCAAAGATGTTGATCTACTTTTACGAAAATTAAAATTATCTGAAAAACCTGAAATCAAGATTGATGTTGAGGAGATTCGTTCTGTAGAAAGTAGTGCCGCAATCGTAGCTCAAATGATAGTTGAAGGACTTGAAAAAAGAATGCAATTTCGTCGAGTTTTAAAACAGACAGTCGAAAAAGCAATGGCTAACCGTGACGTAAAAGGTGTTCGTATCATCGTGTCAGGACGACTCGGTGGCGCTGACATGGCTCGTCGCGAGGAGCTAAAAAAAGGTCGAATCCCACTCCAGACTCTCCGTGCAGATATTGATTTTGCTCGTGAGCGAGCCAATCTACCTTACGGTGTGATTGGTATTAAAGTTTGGATTTATCGAGGTGATGTTTTTGGTGATCGTAATACAGAAAAAAGCGATAACAAGCCAGCTCGTCACAACAGTCGTAATGCATAACTAGAGACTTATGTTATTTCCTAAAAAGGTAAAACACCGCAAGTGGCAGGTGATGCGCAGACATCCTGATAAATTCAAACGACCAGATACACGAGGGGTAACAGTAGATTTTGGTTCTTACGGATTAAAGGCTACGACCCAATCTCGCGTCAAGTCTAATCAGATTGAAGCAGCACGACGAGTCATTAGTCGTACTATGGGAAAATCTGGAAAAATGTGGATTCGTATTTTCCCAGACCGTCCGGCAACTAAGAAAGCTGCCGAAGTACCGATGGGTAAGGGTAAGGGTGATCCAGAGTACTTTATGTTTGAAGTTTATCCCGGTCGAATATTATTCGAAATTGAAGGTGTTCCTGAAGAGGTGGCTCGTGAAGCGCTTCGCAAGGCGACAGCTAAGCTGCCTGTAAAGGCCAAGTTTGTTCGTCGTGAGGATACCCGCGTGTAGTTAAGTAATTATATGAGTACATATAAAGACATTCAGAAGAAAGACGATAAATCACTAGTAGAACTAGTTAAGGAGAAGCGAGAAGCCATTCGGTCTTTTCGGTTTAGCAATACTGGTAGCGCTACTCGTAATGTACGTCAGGTAAGAGCAGATAAGAAAGCTATTGCCCAGGCTTTGACTGAACTTAACGCCCGTCAGAAAGACCTAGCTAACGAAACTAAATAGTGAATATGGAAGAAAAAAACACTAAAGACGTTGCAACTACTGGTGGTCGAGTGCTGAAAGGTACTGTGGTAGCTAGTAAAATGCAGGATACTATTACTGTAGCAGTGGAACGTTACACTAAGCATCCAAAGTACAAAAAGTATATGCGTCGCACCAAAAAATTCTTAGTTCATGATGCTGGTAACACAGCACAAGTAGGGCAAAAGGTCGAGATTAAGGAAACACGCCCGATGAGTAAACGAAAACGTTTTACTCTCGTTAAAGCATAATAATCTTATGATTCAACCACAAACAATCGTGAAGATTACAGACAACTCCGGAGGAAAAGTAGGTCGTGTTTTCAAGGTCCTTGGTGGATCTAAAAAGCGCTACGCGGAACTCGGAGAGTTGGTAATACTATCAGTACAAATTGCTGAACCACGGAAGAACGTAAAGAAAAAAGATGTTGTGTGTGGAGTCGTTGTGCGACAGCGTAAACCATACCGACGAAAAGATGGTTCTTATGTAAGTTTTGACGACAACGCTGTTGTCCTAATTGATAAAGAGAAAAAAGAACCAAAAGCCAACCGTGTGTTTGGTCCTATCCCACGCGAATTATCAGAAGCTGGTTTCCAGAAAATTGTATCACTTGCTCCAGAAGTAGTTTAGTAAGTCTTATGAGTAAAACGAATTAGAACTACTTAACCCAGCCCTACTTTTGTTGCCAATATTCTGTTGATACAAAAAGTAACAAAAGTAGAGCTGGATAGGATTGTTTCTAAGCTCGTAAACTCGCTAAAAAAAATCATATGAAAATCAAAAAAGGAGACACTGTGAAAATAATTGCTGGAAAGGATAAGGGTAAGACTGGTAAAGTAGAAGAAACTTTCGCTAAAATAGAAAAAGTTGTAGTAGAAGGAATCAATATTGCTACTAGACACCAGAAGAACCGCCAAACTGGATCACAGGGTCAAATAGTTGAAAAATCAATGCCGATACATGTTTCTAATGTGTCTATTATGGAAGGAAAGAAACCAGTTCGGGTTGGTTATAAGGTCGAAGATGGAAAGAAAGTAAGGGTGGCTAGGCCATCAGGTAAAAATATTTAGGAAATTAATAAGTAATAAATTACGATTAAGATTTCTAAGTATTGTCTACTCAAAAAATTATGACTACAACAATGAAAGAAAAAGTTGCCGGTTCATTTGAAGCCCTAAAAGGCGCCTTCAATTACAAAAATGTAAACCAGGCACCAAAGATTGAGAAAGTTATTGTTTCTACTGGTACTGGCAAGATTGAAGATAAGAATAGGCTCGAGCTTATTCAAGATCGTCTAGCTAGAATTACTGGTCAGAAATGTTCACCACGGCCAGCTCGTCTTTCCATTGCTTCATTTAAATTGCGAGAAGGAGATATCGTTGGTTACCAAGTAACTTTACGAGGATCTCAGATGTATAACTTTTTAGATAAGTTAATTCACATCGCTTTACCGCAGACTCGAGATTTTCGAGGTTTGAAAGTTTCTGCAATTGATGAGATGGGTAATATAACTCTTGGTATTAAAGAAAGTTCTATTTTTCCAGAAACTCATGATGAAGATCTAAAGGACGTATTTGGCTTAGCTGTTACTATCGTAACTACAGCCAGAAGTAGAGAAGAGGCTGAAGCTCTACTCCGATTCATTGGCTTGCCGTTGCAGAAGCCAGAAGTAGTTGAAGCTAAAGAATAAATAACCAAAACGTAACGGTTGAGGTAATCTATATATCGTAAATCTGCGATAAAATACCAAAAGGGCGGCACCCAAGTGCCGCCCTTTTGGTTGTCTAGCTAATAATTCTTAGTCTTCGTATTTAGATAAATTTATTTCATAGGATTCTGGTTTTACCCTTGTATTTTCCATATTTTCACGTATAGTAGTGACCAATATAAACTCAATAGTTAGGTGTTTGGGTTTGTAGAAGACAGGCGCTACCTGGTGCTTAGTCGGATTTATAAGGTAGAAAGGTCGTGGCATCTACACGAAACCGCTACAAAATTTAATATATGATACCGAAACGAGTGTCGTTTTAGTCACTCTGCTCGTTGTTTCATTTAATTTTTAAAAAAATGGCACGAAAGTCAATTATCGCTCGGTCCCTACGAGTACCAAAATTCAAATCTCGTGTTGTACGTCGTTGTAATCGGTGTGGTCGCGCGCATGGCTACTTACGAGACTTCGATCTATGTCGTATCTGTTTCCGTGAAGCGGCGCATGAAGGACATATTCCAGGTGTAAAAAAATCATCATGGTAGGAGATACAGTAGGAGATTTCATCATCCAGCTAAAAAATGCTGGTATGGTAGGGAAGAAAGAAGTACGTTTACCGTACTCAAAACTAAAGCATTCAATAGCGGATGTTTTAAAGAAGGAAGGTTATATTGCCGAAGTGGCAACTGAAGGTGAATCTGCTAAGAAACAATTAGCTGTTAGCCTTAAATACAGTGAAGCTGGCACTCATAAAATTGTAGATGTGAAGCGAGTCAGTAAACCAGGTCGAAGAACGTATACCAAAGCGTCAGAAATTTATCCAGTAAAGTTTGGTAAAGGTCGTGTAATTTTCTCTACCCCTGCCGGTATATTAACTGGCGAGGAAGCTCGTAAACAAAACGTAGGTGGAGAACAGTTATTCATGATTTGGTAATAATATGAGTCGATTAGGAAAACAACCAATTGAGTTACAGTCTGGGGTAGAGATGTCCCTTTCTGGTGACGTAGTTACTGTTAAGGGTCCCAAAGGCTCATTATCTTTAACTGTTAAAGATAATATCAAGATAAATATTGATGGTTCTACCGTCACTCTTGAGCCAGTTAATGATGCTAAGGAAACCTTAGCTATGTGGGGTACTTACGCTTCTATTTTACGAAACTTTATCATTGGAGTAACTGAAGGTTACGAGAAAAAGTTAGAGATTGAAGGAGTTGGTTACCGAGCTGAAGCAGCTGGTCAGAAACTGACTATTAACGTTGGATATTCACACCCAGTCATTATGGAAGTACCAGAGGGTATCACCTGCATAGTTGAAAAAAACGTTGTTACAATCTCCGGGATTGATAAACACGCTGTTGGACAATTTGCAGCCAATGTTCGTAAGGTGAAAGAACCAGAACCATACAAAGGTAAAGGTATACGTTACCAAGGTGAGTATATTATTCGTAAGCAAGGTAAGAAAGCAGTATAGAGTTAATATTGCTTTATCTTAAGTAGAAATACTATGAAAAAAACACAAGCTAAAACAGATACTCGCATACGAAGACACAATCGTATCCGGGCAAAGATATTTGGCACCGCTACTAAGCCTCGCCTTGCTGTCTTTAAGAGTAATACAGCTTTGTATGCGCAGCTGATAAATGATGATACAAATCAAACTATCGCTGCTGCAGATACCCGAAAGGCTGTCGGCGCTAACCTAACAGAAAAGTCTGCAGCCGTAGGTAAAACTATCGCTGAAGCCGGAAAGAAAGCAGGGATAGAAACCATTGTTTTCGACCGTGGAGGATTTAAGTATCAGGGTATAATTGCTGCTTTAGCAGACGGAGCCCGTGAAGCTGGACTTAAATTCTAGTGTAATTAAAAATAAATCTAATTAAAATGTCAGAACAAAAAAAGCAGGAAGCTACAATGGAAGTCGAGACTGCGAACAACGCAGTTCCTACTCCAGACACTGATACAAAGACTGTATCGACTGATGCACCCGCTGCTGACGAGTCTAAGCAGAGTGCGAGACCACAGCGAGGACGCGGCGGTAATCGAAGTGGGGGTGATAATCAACGCAATCCACGTCGTCCTCGACGAGGTGGTCGCGGAGGAGAGCGAGTTCGCCAAGAATTTGATCAAAAAATCGTTAGTATCCGTCGCGTAACTCGTGTTATGGCAGGAGGACGACGTTTCTCCTTCTCAGTTTCGATGGTTATTGGTGATAAGAAGGGAAGAGTGGGAGTTGGTATTGGAAAAGCTGGAGATACTCAATTAGCTATTGAAAAATCAGTTCGTAATGCTAAGAAAAATATGATCACTGTTCCTCTTAACAAAGATGGACACATACCACACGATGTACACACAAAAATTTCTTCTAGTGAAGTTATGATAATACCGGCTCCAGGCCGCGGTTTGGTTGCTGGTTCTTCTGTCCGTACAGTTTTGGAATTGGCGGGAGTAAAAGATGTTACAGCAAAGATATTTTCTCGCAGTAAGAATAAACTTAATAACGCTCGTGCTACTGTCGAAGCACTTAAGCAATTAAAGAACGAATAAGTATGCAGTTACACGAATTAAAACCAACCAAAGTTCGCAAAGTGGCCAAGCGTGTTGGTCGTGGTGGTAAACGCGGAAAAACTTCTGGCCGTGGTCATAAAGGTCAGAAAGCTCGTGCTGGTAACAGTACTCGTCCTGAAATGCGAGACTTCATTAAGAAATTACCTAAGTTGCGAGGACATGGTATCAACCGAGCTAAAACTGTAAACGCAGATAAGTTATCTATAACGGTAGTTAATCTAAGTCGTTTAGAAGCCATGTTAGAAAACAATTCACCCGTAAATCCTAAGTCTTTAGTGACTGCAGGCGTAGTTGCTTCAGTTAGAAAAAAAGCTCCTGTAGTTAAGATTTTGGGAAATGGTGAAGTTACCAAAAAATTCATAGTTACTAATTGTCAGGTCTCTGCGACAGCTAAAGAAAAGATTGAAAAGGCTGGAGGAAGCGTTGCTTAGTGTTAAAATAAAATAACTATGCAAAAATTAATCCACAAACTGAAGATAATGGTAACCGACAAAGCGATTCGTAATCGGATTCTCTTTGTCTTGGGAGCGCTTGTAATTTTCCGAGCTTTAGCTACGATTCCAATTCCTGGTGTTGACCAAATAGTCCTCAATCAGTTTTTTGCTAACAACCAATTTTTAGGCTTGTTAAACATTTTCTCTGGTGGTGGCCTATCAAACCTGTCCATTATGATGCTTGGAGTGGGTCCTTACATTACTAGCTCCATTATTATGCAGCTATTGACTGTAATGTCACCGAAAATTAAAAGTCTCTACTCCGAAGAAGGAGAGGCTGGACGGGCTAAATTTCAGCAATATAGTCGCTTACTAACTCTTCCGTTAGCTATTCTACAAGCTTTCGGTTTCTTGACTCTATTACAAAGTCAGGGAGTGTTGGCTGGATTATCTACTTTTGATTTCGCAATCAACATTGTTTTGGTAGTAGCAGGATCATTACTACTGATGTGGATTGGTGAATTAGTAACCGAGTTTGGTATTGGAAACGGTGTTTCCATCATCATCTTTGCTGGTATCGTAGCCGGTATTCCACAAACAGTTAGCCAATTATCTTACGCTTTTGCAGACCCTTCACAATTACCACTTTATATTGGATTCGTGTTGGTGGCTCTAGCAGTGACTTACGCGGTAGTCTTTATGACTGAAGCTGAGAGGCCTGTACCGATTACTCACGCTAAACAAAGTCGAGGTACTAGTACTTATGGTGGTAGTCAATCTTACCTACCTTTGCGACTCAATCAAGCTGGAGTGATTCCTATCATCTTCGCACTATCAATCCTACTGTTCCCTCAGATGATACTGAATATTCTCTCCGCCTTTGATTTTTCATGGGTAGCAGGAGCAACAGCTATAGTGACTGGTTTCTTAAATAATCAGTTTTATTATGGTATTGCGTACTTTATCTTGGTATTCCTTTTCACTTACTTCTATACGGCTGTAACATTCGATCCAGAGCAAGTGGCCAAGAATCTACAACGCAATGGTGCCTTTATTCCGGGTATACGTCCTGGTGGTCACACGTCTGAATATTTAGGCAATATCATCACTAGACTGACACTAGTTGGTGCGACATTCCTCGGTATAGTAGCGGTCTTCCCAGTGGCTATGCAGATGGTAACCGGAATTGCTTCACTGGCGATTGGTGGTACAGCATTACTGATTGTTGTGAGTGTGGTTTTGGACTTGATTCGTCGTGTTGATGCTCAGGTCAGTTTGCGAGAATACTAATTTAGTCTTTCTAGACTATTAGAAAAAGACCACTAGCCTTTGGCTAGTGGTCTTTTTCTGTTTAGTTAAAAGTGAAAATCAAAACCCGAAGGTTTTGATTACAAAAGGGGCGACTGGGCCAGAATATTTGCGGCCCAGTCATCTTAGCGTTCGGATTCAACCATTGTTTCGGATTGGCTAGCGTCGGCCGTGACAGTCTCAAAAATAAGACTGAAGGTAGCAATGGTTAATCCGATGATGGCAATCATCTGCCAGACTTGGAGTTTTCTTGCGTAAAAAAACATTTGTCCCTCTTGGTTTATTGGTCTCTGTAGGTAATAGAAACATTTAGGGCGCTGGAAGTCAAATAGTAGATTCTATGATTTTAGCCAGTTATGATAACCAGTGATTATTTTTTCAACTACGCTGGGAATATCATTCTCTGAAGTATTTATTACTAAATCATAATTTTCTTTATTGTACGGATCGATGTTGTAAAGACAAGAGTAACGCTTCGTCTCGCTGGCTAATCGCTTCTCTAACTCTTTAACATATTCACTAACGGTCTCTGGTATGTGCTCAGCTTCCATTCTGCTTTTATCAATATTTGAGATAATACGCTCAGCAGCAGTTTCCAAGTCCAAATCTAAATAAACTTTAAAGGATTGTGGTATCCAGTGCCAGGCTGTCCGAGAGTCGATTACTATTTCATTTTCGTTTTCTCCTAATTCTTCAAGTTTGCTATCTACCCGATGATCAATGGTGTTTTCATTTTCAGCGGTTTTATTGGCTTTAAGTAAATCGATACCCATTTCTTTACCAATTGCTCTAAAAAGGTCTCCGGAAGAAAAATGCTTGTAGTTTAGTTCAGAAGCTACTTTTTTAGAAGTAGTGGATTTGCCGCTACCAGGCTTGCCTGCAATTGTGATTATATTTTTCTTTAGCATAGTCATCATACGATACCATCATCTTGTAATTTTGTGTAACTAAAGTAAACTGCTCATATTATGCGACCAAAAACAGTTATTTTCATTGGACCTCAGGGTAGTGGTAAGGGAACACAAATTGTTGAATTAGATTCAATTTTGAAGAAAATTGATCCAACAAGAAGAGTGGTAGATATCCAGACTGGAAGGAGATTTAGAGCCATGGCTGCTTCAGGCGAGGGTTATACAGAAAGACACATTAGCAAGACACTGGATGAAGGTGTGTTGCAGCCGTTATTTCTCTCTACTGTCCTCTGGGGGGACGCTATGAAGGTTCATGTAGATGAAGATTGTCATTTACTAGTTGATGGTTTCCCGCGCATTGTAGATGAAGCAAGGGTTCTGGAATCCGCTTTGGATTTTTATAAGAGGGAGTATCTTGATATCATCAATTTAGATACACCGGAGGCTGTTGTTCGTGCCCGGATGGAAGAACGAGCGCGACCAGACGATACTAAAGAATCTATCGAGGAACGATTGCGTTGGTACCGAGAAGAGACTTTACCAGTAGTTGAATATTATAGAAAAAGAGCTAACACAACTGTTCATGATATAGATGGAACAGACACTATTAGTGGAGTTCATACTGCTATATTGCAAGCGTTAAATATTAACTGATGAGTATTACAATAAAAACTGCTGAAGATATTAAAAAGTTGCGCAAAGGAGGAAAGATACTCGCGTCTATTCTCGACGATTTAGAGAAATTAGTGGTGCCTGGTAATACGACCCTGGATATAGAAGACGAAGCGATGGCTCTAATTGAAAAGCATGGAGTTGAGCCAATGATCCTTGGTTACCAACCAGGTTTTGCACCACGTCCTTATCCGGCTGCTACTTGTGTGTCTATCAATGATGTTTTGGTACATGGAATTCCAAATGAGCATCCAGAGGAATTTATAGCTGGAGACGTTGTTTCCATTGATACAGTGATCGCTTATGAAGGGTTAGTGGTTGATGCAGCTCGCACGGTAGCGGTAGGAGAAGCTAGTGAAGAAGTAAAACGCCTACTTGAGGTAACAAAGGAAGCTTTAAAAGCCGGAATTAAAGCAGCTAAGGCGGGCAATTATACCCAGGACATCGGCCGAGCAGTTACTGAATCAGTACCAGCTGGTTTTGGTATTGTGGAAAGTTTTTGTGGTCACGGTTTGGGCTATGATTTGCATGAGGAACCAAATGTGCCTAACTTCATAACTAAAGATAAAGGAGCCAAATTAAAACCAGGTATGGTTATAGCAATTGAGCCAATGATTACTTTGGGTAGTAAAGAAGTAGAAGTATTACCCGATGGTTACACCGCGGTTACAGTAGACGGTTCTCTATCCGCTCATATGGAGCACACAATTTTAATCACAGAAGATGGTCCAGAAATATTGACTATTAACTAATTTTATTTAGACAAAAATCATAAAATGCGTTGCATTTTATGATTTTTGTCGCTATACTTCGGCGGTTAGATAACTAAAAATTTATTAAATATGGGACAACAATTACATCAAGAACGTTCACTCGTGATACTTAAACCAGACTCAGTTCAACGAAGTTTGGTTGGGGATATTATTCAGCGTTTTGAACGAACTGGTTTAAAAATTTCAGCTATGAAAATGATAGTAGCTACTGAGCAACAGCTGCTAGAACATTACAATAAAGATGATGAATGGTTTCAGAAAAAGGGTGAAGGCATTATCAGAGATATGGAAGCTCAAAATCTGCCAGTTGAAAAAGAGGCAATTGAGTATGGTAAAGATATCGTCCGCAACCTTGTAACTTATATGACAGCTGCTCCAGTGGTAGCTATGGTGATGGAAGGAAATCAGGCTGTCGCCGTTGTGTCTAAGATTGTAGGAACTACCGAACCTTGTACTTCTGATGTCGGTACAATAAGAGGAGATTATACAGTAGATTCATATTCTCACTCTACACTCGAGAATCGTGGAGTTCGAAACTTGGTCCATCAATCAGAATCACCAGAAGAAGCAGCTCGAGAGATACCACTATGGTTTAAGCCAGAAGAAATCATGAATTATGTTACAGCTCAAGAGCGCATAATGTATGATGTTAACTTTGATGGAGTAAAAGACTAAACAGCTCAACACAAAGTATATTTTTTAAAAAATTACAAAAGACCTAGCAATTATCCGCTAGGTTTTTTGTTTTTAAAGTTACAAAATAGAAAATTTGAAGGAGAGAGTAACATTTTTTAAGTTTGTGATATAATCGATATTGGAACCACTTATTTCGTATGTTCCGCTTAAGTCATTGTTCAGGGCTGCCTATAGCTGCAGGGAGTAATGAGAACTCGCAAGAGATTTCAGACACGACCTGAGAAGGGTGCCCACCTGGAAACCCCGGGAGCATACGACTTGTTGTGGTTCCGTGAAAGAATACCTCACTTAGAGGTATTTTTTCTTATCTACCGGTAAAGTTGACGTGCTATTATATATACATATGTTACAACTGACGACAGTATTATTTCTAATTGCAGGCTCTATATTGGCGGTAGTTCACGCTATTGCTATGAAATTATATTTATATTGGAATCTTTGGTGGTTTGATTTACCAATGCACTTTTTAGGGGGAATAGTAGTGGCCTTGTTGGTTTTTACTCTGAAAGATTTACGGTTGGTTTCAAGACAGTTACTCAAGCCTTTTAAAGTAATAATTATCGTTTTCTTGGTAGCTGTAACTTGGGAATTATATGAGCTTTGGGCAGGAACCTTAATGGAAAGTAATTATATTTTTGATACAGCTCTCGATCTTATAATGGGCTTGTTGGGAGGAATTGTAGGTTATTTAGTCGCTAATAGTATTCGTCGATTAACTTAATCTCTGTTTATGTCTTCCATTTTAAATTTTTACGGTGGCGTTGGTAGTGTAACAGGAGCAAATTTTGTACTTAATACCGGAGAATTAAATATCGCAGTCGATTGTGGTTTGATACAAGGTGATCGTTTTGCTCAAGCTGCTAACGCAGAGCCTTTTGCTTACAATCCGGCAGATATAGATGTGCTGTTTGTTACTCACGCTCACGCTGATCATATTGGACGTATCCCCAAATTAGTACGTGAAGGATTTTCTGGTGTTATCTATTCGACGACCCCGACCAAAGAGCTGGCAGACATTATGATGCGGGATGCTCTTAAAGTAATGCAATATGAGAAAGAACGTTACGGAATAGAAATACTTTATGAGACGAAAGACATAGATGCGGCCATGGCTTTATGGCGGACGTTAGCTTATGAAGAAACAGTTAAGCTACAAGATAATGTGGAAGCTTATATAACAGACGCTGGTCATATACTAGGTTCAGGTATGATTCATCTTAAAAGGGGAGACAAAAAAATCGTCTTCACAGGAGATATCGGCAACATCCCGCAACCCTTACTAAATCCGCCAGTTGTGCCCACTGACTACGACTATATAGTAATGGAGAGTGTTTATGGCGACCGGTTACACGAAGAGGTGGAGGAAAGAACAGAATTACTCCAACACTATATAGAGGATATACAAAGAAAAAATGGGACTCTAATAATTCCAGCTTTCTCTCTTGAGCGTACCCAAGGGATGCTCTATGAAATAAATAACATGGTCGAATCAGGAGCTATCAAACCTCTGCCCGTCTTCCTAGACTCACCACTAGCTATTTCAGTTACAGAGATTTATCGTCGACATATCGGTTATCTAAAAAACGATGTGCAGAAGCAGATTAAAGCAGGTGATGATATTTTTGATTTCACCGGCCTTTCCTTTACCCGAACAGTCCATGACTCTGCAGAGATTGCGAAAGAAAAAGGTGCCAAGATAATCATCGCCGGTTCAGGTATGAGTCACGGAGGACGCATTAGGGGACATGAGCAACGGTATTTAGATGAAAAAAATACGACGTTACTATTAGTTGGTTACCAGACAGTAGGAAGTCTTGGTCGGTTGCTCGCTGATGGAGCAAAAAAAGTACGGATAGATAAAATGGATGTAAAGGTTAAGGCAAAAATAGCCAGGATACGAGGTTACTCCGGACATGCTGATAGAGATCAATTAGTTGATTTAATCGCCCAAGGCGGAGATAAGGTAAAACAAGTGTTTGTCACGATGGGAGAGGAAAAATCATCTTTATTCCTAGTACAACGATTACGAGATTATTTGGACATAAATGCCACCGCGCCAGCTCTAGACCAAAAAGCAGAAATAGATTTTTAGAAAATAGGTAGTCCAATTGTGATTACAGAACAAAAAAGACGGGCCCCTTACCGGGGCCCGTCTTTTTTTGTGACAAAACTTTATATTTATTTACTCACTGTCTCTACTACTGTTTTGAAAGCCTCCGGTCGGTCCTTAGCTAGAGTAGCTAGCACTTTGCGGTTTAGCTTGATGTTTTTATCAGACAAAGCTTTGATGAAACGACTGTACTTCATTTCAAAAGGTCGTAGACCAGCGTTGATACGAGTAATCCATAATTTACGGAAGTCACCTTTTTTATCACGACGGTGGTCGAAAGCGTGCAGTTGAGCATGAAAAATCGCTTCACGAGCTTCTCGCTTTTTCTTTGAGCGACCAAAACGGTAGCCTTTTACTTGTTCGAGGATATATTTGCGGCGTTTGTTAGCCGTCACTCCTCCTTTTACACGTGCCATAAATTATTTCAGTTAATTATAATCTAAATATCAGGTATTATATTTCTTTCGAGTTATAAAATTGCAGCAGCTGCGACAATTTTATAAGCTAGGCGCCTGATTTAGGGAGAAAACGTCGAGTAACTCTTTTTGACAAATTCAAAAGCTGAGTACGTTTACGACGCAATCTTTGTTGTCCTGTTTGACGAGCGTTAAAGTGGTTCTGACCAATTCGGCGAGCTACCAGTTTTCCGTTCTTAGTCACTTTAATTCTTTTCGTATATGATTTGTTTGTTTTCATATTGTTTTTTTGATCGGGCCTTGCCCAAAGGGACAGGCAAAGTGGGCAAAATATACCTTATTTGGACGCAAATGTCCAATGGATTTTATGGTTTATAATATTTAAATCAAGCCACCTTCTATATCCAAGAGTTCATCTAGATCTTTCTTTTTCTTCTTAGCTATTTCTTGTTCTGCTTTAGGCGCCTTTTTCTTAGTCACTGGCTTTTCTTCTTCTATAAGTTTAGGTCCTTTTACGCTCTTCCCAACTCGTTCGATGGTTGTCGTGAAGCCTTTTGGACTTTTCTTTATATCTTCAGCCAACTTATAGTCAGCGGGAATAATTTTTAGGAACCTTTCCAGTCTTTCTTTTAGGAAAGCTGGTTCCATGTACTTATAGCGACCCCAAAGGAACAAATCCACTTTTACTCGATGTCCTTCGTTAAGCCATTCCGCAGCTCGTTTGGCTTTGAGATTTTGGTCATGTTCTCCAGTTCCAATTTTAACTTGGACGCTTTTAGTTTCAGTAACATGTGATTTAGCTTTTACTTCACTAGCTTTACGTTTTGTTTCGTAACGATACTGACCGTAGTCCATTATTTTGGCTACTGGTGGTTTTGCGTTAGGGGAGATTTCAATCAAGTCTAGCTTAGCTTCTTCGGCAGCTTTTTTAGCTTCGGACACGGTCAGAACTCCCAGGTTTTCACCCTCGGCTCCGATAACTCGTAACTCTTTGGCTCGTATCGCGTCGTTGATACGAGTTTTTGCTTTATAGCTGTATGGTTTAAATGTTTTATTCAGATTTATTGGTCTTATCTAATAATCAGTGTGTTGCACTAGAGCTGATTATTTGTGCGAACTATACCACGAAGGTCAGAAAAAGTGAATTAAATCAACCCGAATTGTGCTAATTATTTTTAGCCAGACAGACGGCACACTTGCAGCCACCAGCCTGAATGAAGTCAGATGAAGTGTAGTCATTACCATAATCAATAGTGATTTCTTCACCAGCTTTTATATTTTTGCTGGCTCGCATATAAATTCGATTTTCTGTTATCTCATGTTCAGCTTCAGCGTTAGGTCCACAACTGTGATTAATATAGCGAGCAATGTTACTCCGGTCTTTTCCATCGATAACCAAGTCCTCATTAACAGTGAAAAGATAGCGACCTCCTCTCTGGTCGGCTTCCTCTGCGTTTATACGATCACCAGTGTACTCAATTATTAGTTGATCTCTTTTAATATCTTCTCCTGCAAATAGACCTAACCCAGCACTAGATTTTTTAACTGTGACTGAGGGACGATAGCTAGGGTATTCGACTTCTTCTATTACCATAATTGATTGCTAGTATAACTGTAATTAGCTACTTAACAAAACTTTTGGAAAAATAGTTATTTATTAATCGCGACTCATAAGTGATTATTATTTTAGGAGGAGTATAATATTAGATATTAGTAGTTTAAAACCTCCCATATATGAAAATCTTTAGAGATTATGTCATGACTTGGTGGCAAGTCGGACTGCTCAAAGCCTACGTGTTTATTGTTGGTTTAATCATCGGTTCATACTTTGCAGATTTATTTGTTCAGTATATAAAACTGATGTTGGTGGTAGCAATTATTCTAGCCATTTATTTCTTATATAAGATGTTTTCAGATGGTTTTAAGCCGGGGTAAGCTAGAGGCCAATTCTCTGAACAAAAAACACTCGTCACGAGTGTTTTTTGTTGATTGGTGAAATTCAACAAATGTGCTGGTTAATATTTGATGACCAAAGGTTCTGTAGAAGGGGAGATTTTCGGTCAAAAATATGTTTTTAAACTAATTTATACACCACATTTCATTGTATTAGTCAATTGATTTAAACAAGACATTTCATTAATGTAAAGCCCCATTTGGATTGGATAGGAGGATAATCCAATGAAGAAGTTCTTTTCGGCGGCAGCTGTCTGTCTGCTTACCCTTACGGGAGCTGCCTATGCTGATCATCTTCATGAAGGTGACAGCTTCGTAGGGGGCTGGCAATTCTACAACAGCAACCCCGGCAACATCAAGATCGGAGACGGCAACGGCTGGGCTCTGGACTTGCGGGGTACTGATCGGTACTGCGTCTCGCCTGGTGCCGGCTACAGCACCATGACCAGCTACATCAGCAGCAACTACCCCAGCCACGTCTCGTGGTTCGTGGATGAGATCTGCACTGATGGGTATGTGCGGATCTGCGTCTACTCCGGGAGCGGCAACCTGGCCTGTTCCACTTACTGGGACAATGGCTGGGTGAGACTCGATTAGGAGTCGCGAACTCTCTTCGCACACTCAAAACGGCGGCTTCAAAAGAGCCGCCGTTTTCTATTTGGGGTATGGAGGAATTGGCATTTAACTCTTCACGAATAAAAATGGCCCAACCAAAATGGTTGGGCGATTTTTATACTCGTGGAAGACTTTGCACCAAGTTGACCTAGTTTTTAATGACTGGAAGGAATATAAAAACGGAAATACTCTGGTGGTGAAAACCTCTTTGATTGAAATGGAGTGTGCTAATTTTCTTAAAATAGTAGACTTGTGGTGATTTAAAAGCCAACCTCAGATTTTACTTTCTCAAACATTTTTTGATATCCAGCCGCGTTGGGATGTAAACCATCGGCTAAGTCAGTAATTGGGTCCACTACATCAATGACGGAGATGAAATGATAGTTATGCTCATCGGCTACTTTCTTGATTATAGAATCGTATTTTTCTATTTCCTCGTTTAAAAATCTACTTCCACGAACTGACCTCCATTCATCGTCTACTCTGGTAAGTCCCACAAGTGTGATTTGGTCTGTGTAATTTTTGGCTTGTTGGAGTAGTTTATTTAGGTTTTGTTCAAATTCTGCGGGAGGAATTTTGTTTATATATGATTCACTAGGGAATTTGGAGTCATTTATACCGATGGCAAAAACAACCTTATCTGGTCCAATTGCCTTGGCTTCAATATTAAAACGTTCTAGCAAGTCTTCTGACGTCTCACCACAGATGCCAAAATTATATAGCTGGTTGTAGTCGTCAGCCGGTAGTGTTTTCCTAAGTCTACCAGCCCAACCAAGTGCTTCTGAATCACATGAGCCAAAAGTAATACTATCTCCCCAAATTCCTATTTCCATGCAGGTATTCTACCAAAAAAACAAAAAGCTTACTCAGTCTGAGTAAACTTCCATATTCTTCCACATATTTCTATGTTCTAGTGGAGATAGGGGAACCCGCTTTTTCTAATTCGTTACACTCATAAGAACGCTGGTCGCAGCTCGCTTGTTTTCTTTTTAGGGGGAAAAGAAAACATAGCTCCGCTGGTTCAACTCCCCACGAAAGCAAAGCAGTTTGCTTTCTCCATCTCCACGAATAAAAATCGCCCAACCAAAATGGTTGGGTGATTTTTATACTCGTGGAGATGGGGGGAGTTGGTCACGTATTACTAAGTATATTATTTCGCTTTGCTCATAATTTACTAAGTGTTCTCGACCCGGCCTCGCCGACAAGCACTCCCTTCGGTCGTCTTGTGTACCGGCTCCGGCTTTCAACTCCCCTCATACTCTCACAAACGCAAAGACTCCAAAAGCTTACACTTTTGGAGTCTGCGTATTGTGGAGATGGGGGGAGTTGAACCCCCGTCCGAATTGATGTGTTAAGGTGCGTCTACAGTGTATAGTCAACTCTTTGGTTTAAAGTAGGTAGCTAAAGATATGACGAGACATTACCTACTCGAGTCCGCAGAATTTCACTTCTCTTTGCAGACAAAAAGGGAAGTATATTCTCATGATATTACACCAACATTCTCTTATGAGAACTCAGAAAAGTTGATGTCGTCATCGGCGAGCGAGTAAAACTACGCTGTCGCGAATGCGAAGTCCTTTGCAGTGAAGAAAGGACTTTTTACGCTATTCTTTGCACGTAAAAGTGACCAAATTTTAACGCAGGTCTTGGTCAACTGCGACACTGCACACAATAACAGAGCATCAACCGTCGATGCCTGGCATCCCCCAGCCGTGCTTTTTGTAAATATATAGCTAGTTTTAAAAATAGCTAAGTCATCTGTTAAGTGCATAAAA
The DNA here is from genome assembly GCA_964611205.1 of uncultured Candidatus Saccharibacteria bacterium. Lineage (GTDB taxonomy): Bacteria > Patescibacteriota > Minisyncoccia > Phycocordibacterales > UBA918 > OLB19. Next base: position 63,250 of record CAZSZB010000004.1, read on the forward strand.
AATGTGATTCGAATTACAAAAAGTACGGCTGGGGAAGTATGTGCTGATTTGGATACAGAGAGATGGTGCGCAACCTGACGAGGATTGTCTGGTTGCGCAAAGGTGTGCGAAGAGCGTCTAGCTAGGACCGCTCCTGATGGTTATAGGCCGTAGGCTTCACGGACGATATCTTCGTTATCCGCCTTATGCTCTCCCAGCCACTGCTTCATGACGCCGATCATGGCGTCAAGCAGTTCTTCTCGGATATCATTTCCGAGATTGTTATGGGAAGCCCGACAAGCAGCTTCACCAGCGGTTTCGAACACCGCCTCGAGCAGGTCGAAAAATTGTTCAGTAGAGGCTTCCGCAAAAGCCTCATCGAACTCCTCCTGGTTGTTGTTGAAGACTTCGACCAGAACCTTTTCCCGGTAGGAATCGAATTCGGTCTCGACTTTCTTCTCAAAACTAATAATACTCGACATCACAGCCCCTTTTTAATTGCCACACAAGCACCACGCAAGTGTGGGATGGTTTCCCACCTTTCTGTATCCAAATTATTAAATTGTTAATGTACTAACTTCGCTTGAGAAGGCGATCTATCATTCGTTTATTATCGCGCTCTTTAATAGTCTCTCGTTTATCTGCCTTCTTTTTACCACGAACAAGAGCTATTTCAAGTTTGATTTTACTCTTTTTATTATACCACGAAATAGGGACTATTGTCAATCCAGCAGTGTTTAGTTCTTTTCTAAGTTTATTAAGTTCTTTTTGTGATAAAAGTAATTGACGTTCTCGTTCTGGATTGTAATTGTCAGGAGCATTAGCTTCTTGATATGGTGGAATAGTAGCTCCTTTTAGATAAGCTCCATCATCTTTCAATATTATGTATGAACCAACTAAACTAGCCTTACCCTTGCGGATTGATTTTACTTCAGTGCCACTAAGAACGGCTCCCGCTTCAAACGTTTCTAGGATTTCGTAATTAAAGGTGGCTTTTTTGTTACGGGTGTAAGTTGTCATATTTACTTAACTGATACTATAACCCGCAGAGGTTGTTTTATCTAGATTTATTGTTTTGAAAAGATTCAAAAATAAGTCATTATTTTATAGCTTTCAACGACTTTTTCTGTATAATAGCCAGCAATATGTCTGAACAAGAAAAAAACCAAAATTCTTTTAAAAGAGAGAAAAAGAATGATAATAAAGGGGTAGAAAATGGTAAAAATAATAAAAAGGGAATGAAGATTCCTAAATTTAAAGAAGTTCGAGTAGCCGGAAGGAAAATGCCTGTTGGACCGGGTAATTTCTGGAACAACCTACTCTCAACCATTTTGCTGTTGATTTTTATGACAGCCACGTATTCGTATTTGGTTAACAACAATACTAAACCTGACGAGATATCAATTTCGCAAATTGTTAGAGAAGTACAAAATGGGGAAGTTAAAGAAATTATTGTTCGTGGTAGTGAGCTTGAAGTTAATTATGTCGACGAATCACGCAATAGTGGAAAAGCTAAGAAAGAGACTGATGCAGCTATTTCTGAAACGTTAACTAATTTAGGTGTATCAATTGAACAATTATCGGCGGTCAAACTTGATGTCCGTAACCCAACTGGTTTTAATTACTGGCTGTCTAATCTAGCACCATTCTTGTTCCCGTTACTTTTCTTAGGATTAGTGATTTGGTTTTTCACTCGTTCTGTTAAAGGAGCTGGTATGCAAGCAATGAGTTTTGGAAGTAGTAAGGCCCGGATGATTGATCCTAACGATCTAAATCAAAAAGTCACATTTAAAGATGTGGCCGGCGCTAAAGAAGCTAAACAAGAACTTGAAGAAATTGTAGACTTCTTAAAAAATCCAAAAAAGTTTCTTGATATCGGTGCCGAAATCCCAAAGGGCGTCATGATGATGGGAGCTCCAGGAACTGGTAAGACTTTATTGGCGCGAGCGGTAGCTGGAGAGGCAGGGGTACCATTCTTTTCAATTTCAGGTTCTGAATTCGTAGAGATGTTTGTTGGTGTTGGAGCGAGTCGAGTACGTGATCTTTTCCAGATGGCAAAAAAGAGTGCCCCGTCAATCATCTTTGTAGATGAGATTGATGCAGTAGGAAGAGTGCGCGGAACTGGTATAGGTGGTGGTAACGATGAGCGAGAGCAAACACTCAATCAGATCTTAGTGGAGATGGATGGTTTTGAACCAAACGCAAAAGTGATTGTGATCGCCGCCACTAACCGGCCAGATGTATTGGACCCAGCACTGTTACGCCCTGGTCGTTTTGATAGACGAGTAACTATCGATCTTCCAGACCGTGAAGACCGAAAGGCTATACTTGAAGTACATGCACGCAAGAAGCCCTTGCAAGAAGATGTGAATCTAGAAATAATTGCTCAACGTACTCCTGGTTTTTCTGGGGCAGATCTTTATTCACTTATGAATGAAGCAGCCATCTTGGCCGCTCGAGAAAGTCGTAAAAAAGTTGGCCAGTTCGATTTAATTCGTTCAATTGAAAAAGTCATGCTTGGTCCAGAACGAAAAAGTCATGTCTTATCTAAGAAAGAAAGATTGGTAACGGCTTACCATGAAGTAGGGCATGCCTTGGTTGCTTCAGTACTACCATACGCTGATCCGGTGCAGAAGATTTCTATTATTTCTCGCGGTCGAGCAGCTGGGTACACTCTGAAATTACCTGATGAAGATCGTAAGATGCAAACTCGAAAAGAGTTTATGGATGACATCGCCATGACTTTAGGAGGTTATGTGACAGAAGAAATAGTGTTCGGAGATTTAACTACTGGACCAAGTAATGATCTTCAGGTGGTAGCAAACCTAGCTCGTGATATGGTTACCAAATATGGCATGAGTGACATTGGGCCGATTGCTTTAGAAGGAACGGGAGGTCGCATGATTGGTGGCGGTATGAGCGAAGATCGCGGTTACTCACCACAAGTCGCTAAACAAATTGATGATGAGGTAGCTAAGATTATCGAAGAAGGAAAAGAAAAAGCTCGTGACATTATCAACTCTCACCGCAAGGCTCTAGATGCGATTTCAGCTAAGTTAGTAGAGCTAGAAACCTTAGAAAGAGAAGAGTATGAAGCGTTACTTAAGCAAGAAGGAGTAGTGATAAAAGATGCTTATAGAGAAGAGCGAGAGCTGGAAGAAAAGTTGGGAGATCCTACAAAAGCTTTAGAAAGTAAAGTAAACAAAGAAAATCTCTAAAGAGGATGAACAAAACCGAGCGACCAGATAAGGTCGCTCGGTTTAGTTTATCCACAATGATAGATTGTTTAAATTCAAGCGACAGGTATATTAAGACGTAAAGGAGGCCGGCACCCAATGGGTGCCGGCCATTTCCGTATTTATTAAACCAATTATTAACACAAGCGAATATGAGTAAGGTATCAAATTTATTAAGTATTCAAAAAAACATCACTAGTCTAATGATCTTGTCGGTGATGTTTTTTGGAATGATGGCTTTTGCCAATACTGCTGAAGCTAATGATGATTCAGCAACTATTGATGAGCTTAAAACCAAAATTGAAGAACTAACTAAACAAATCACTTCATTAAAATCTCAAATCGGAAATAAAAATTATGATGTTGTTGACGTAGTTCCCTCTGGTAACTCTTGGAGTGAGATAACTAGATCGGTTAGTAGGGGAGAAAAAGATAACACTAGAGATAGAAATGTTTATAAATTACAAAGTTGTCTCACTATCACTGGTGATTATGATGAAGAGGTGACCGGGTTCTTTGGCCCTGCTACCGAGGCAGCTGTTAAGCAATTTCAAGCTCGAGAAGGAATTGTTTCTACAGGTAACGCGCTAGCCACAGGCTTTGGTCATGTCGGTCCGCGTACCCGTTCTCTTATGAATAACATATGTAAGGACATAACAAAATCATCAATTCAAACTGAATCTACTGAAGCAGTTAGTCAATCAAATAGGTGGGAAAAATCAGACCCGAATCATAAGAGGTCTGATAAAGAAGTACAAAGAGAGTTGGGGGAAAATAAACCGTTAGAAAAACGTTCAGACTATTCAAGAGTAATCGATTCATTTTTAGGTAGTCCTTCTAAAGCAATTCAATCAGAATCTGTTAAAAAATATGCTGCTCCAGCAAAAAAGAAAACTGACGTACCAGTAGAATCAAATGACTCCGCTGAGCAATCATCAACTAGTTCAGATCAGGATCATAGCTCGAGACCAGCTGTTAAGAGTGACAATACTCTTTGTTCATCTGTTCAATACACATCAAGCGGAAAGTACAGGATAGTTTGTGAAGATAATTCATCTACTTTTACACAGCGAAAGTCTATAAGTGATATTGAAACTTCTAGTCAAGGTATCCCTGCTAAAGGTGGTGCTGATGCAAAAACAACGGCTGAATTGAAATCTGACATCGAATTGATGTTTGAAAAAGTTGGTGCCTTAGAGCGTCGTGCTAAAAGTCTAAATATCAACAGGTCTTGGTTTTCTGATACCAGAACAGAAGTTACTAACTCTGGTTCAAGTAGCACAAGTCCTGCTCAATATAAAGGACAAGGACGATGGAATTCAGGGACACCAAGTTCTAAAGGAGGTCAGGTCAGAGGAGTATCTACTTCTAATCCAATGGCCGAACTAGCAGAAAAATTTACTGAACTCGGAATAGCCTTGTCTGAATTAGAAGAAACATTGAAATAAAACTTTAATAGATAAAAATAAAAACGACCTAGTGAACTAGGTCGTTTTTATTTTATGATTTATTACCAACAGTGGTATTAGTTTGTTTATTACAACTAAAGACTACAGAGGTAGCTAAGTTAAACAATACTTTGTCCGCCGGCTTGGACTCGAACCAAGGACCACGGAGGTATAAGCTCCGCGCTCTACCAACTGAGCTACCGGCGGACAAAATATTTTTTAAATTTATACAATTCTTGATTTTGTCTCATCTAAAAGCTCAAATAGAGCTATTCGAATCGAACAATAAGCATTGATTCCCAACTGTGCTACTGGAGCATCAGTTGGTGCACAAAACTATACCTTGTGGCAAAATTTTTTGCAAAAATTTTGCCACCTACACTAATAACCCTTAAAGGGATCACTAACTATTTTTTTGATTTCTATTTGCTTACATTTCTTACGTAAAGCCTTGATCATATTTGGTGATCCAGATATATAATAGTCAGCTTCATTGCCATAAATATCCCGTTGCGCTTCGAGTGCTTGGTTGACCTCCTCCGGAGTATTGGTGTAGATGATTCTTAGTCGCTCAGTTAAGCTGGTCCAATTATCTAGGTCAGACTTATAAGGATGATTTTCTTGAGCAGAAAAGATAAGTGTTAAATCTGTTTCTGGTAGGTGTCCATGACTTATTTCATAAGCTAGAGACCGGAAAGGGGTAATCCCGATACCGCCGGCAATACCAACTATTTTTTGTGTTTCTCCACTGGCATGGAATTCACCAAAAGGCCCACGTATTTTTATTTGTTCACCAGGATTTAGATCCATTAATTTCTTCTTAAAATCACTAGGTTCTTTTGGAAAAGATGTCCCGATTCTAATCACACCTTCGTGAGGAGAAGAGGCAATAGAAAAAGCCCGCCACGTTTTACCCTGAACATCTTTGTCTGGTAGAGTAAAAATCGCGTGTTGACCAGCCTGCCAAGAAAAAGGTTTTGGCATAGAAAAAATAAAAGAAAAGACTCCTGGAGTCTCTTCTATTTTTTCTTCAAATATAAGTTCACGTACTTTTAATACTCCACTATATGAAACGGGGTGGATTATCGCCCGAAAAAATAAATTGTACATAACAAGTATGATAACAGACTACTCCATATGTAGCTCAGCTTTAATACCGGCTACCCTGTGGGCAATTAGAGGGTATGTTTGTGTAAAGTTTGAAGATTTTTCTACTAGTTTATGAGCTTCGTTACGAGCCGCTTCTACTAGTTTAAGATTTTTGATGGCTTCCATTCCAAGATCGGTCAAGCCAGATTGTTTGGCTCCGTAGAGCTCTCCAGAACCTCTGAACTGGAGGTCGTGTTCAGCTAATTCAAAGCCGTTCTTGGCTGTCACTAGAGCCTTAAGACGATCTCTTGTTTTCTCACTCTTACTCTCAGTCACGGCAAAACAGTAAGGTTGGTGTGTACCACGAATGACACGACCACGTAGTTGGTGCAACTGTGATAGTCCAAATCGCTCAGCTCCTTCAATAATTATGTTGGTAGCGTTTGGTATATTGACACCCACCTCTACCACTGAAGTTGCTACGAGGATGTCTATTTTATGATCAGAGAACTCTTTCATGACTTTATCTTTTTCACTGGGTGTCATCTTGCCGTGTAGTAAGCCAATCTTATATTCGGGGAAGACATCTTTTTCTAACCTCTCTGCTTCAGCCTTAACACTTTTAAGGCGCAGAGCTGTGGCTTTATCAGGATCAGGTTCATCGATACGAGGGCATATGACGTAGGCTTGCCGGCCGGTACTTAACTCCTCTCGCACATGGTCATACATTTCTTTCTGTTGGCTAGGTCCAATGATTTTAGTGATGATAGTTTTTCGTCCGCTAGGCATTTCATCTAGTAGTGTTATATCTAGGTCTCCATATATGGTTAAGGCTAGAGTCCGTGGAATAGGAGTGGCTGTCATAGAAAGTAGGTGTGGCATTCGGGAGTCTTTTTTAGCGAGTTGTTTGCGCTGATTGGTACCAAAGCGGTGTTGTTCGTCGATAATTACATAAGCCAAGTGTTTAAATTCTACACTTTTATAGATGAGAGAATGAGTACCAATCAGAATCGGAATTTCACCATTTTTTACCCATTTTAGTAATTGTGCTTTGGATATTTTAGTTGGTTTAGTAGGATCGACTTTGCTCGGAAATTTCATACAACCACTGCCGGTAATCAAACCAATTTGGATAGGTAAGTGATGAAAATATTCAATGAAACTTTCGAAGTGTTGTTTGGCAAGAATCTCGGTCGGTGCCATGTAGCCAACTTGAAGGTTCCCGTATTCGAGCTTTTTGCCGGCCGCCTCCGGCGGCCGGCTCGTGGCTACCGCATAAGCAGTTGTCGCAGCGACCGCTGTTTTGCCGCTACCAACATCGCCTTCAAGCAGTCTACTCATGGCGTGACTTCCAGAGAAGTCTTGAAGAATTTCAGTAATAGATTTGTCTTGGCTTTTGGTTAGCTGAAAGGGGAAACGCTCGGTAAACTCTCTTAAGTGTTTGTCGTCGGTTTTAAACTGATAGGTAGTGGCAGCATTAGCGGCGGCACGATTTAAAGCATTTTGGATTTGGATATAAAAAACTTCCTCGAAGGCAAACCGCTTCCTCGCACTTTTGGCGTGGTCAGCTTTTTTGGGAGAGTGTATCCACACTAGAGCAGTCTTTAGTTCTGGTAGATTATATTTCTCTAGCATGTCTAAGGGTAGAGGGTCATTTAAGGTTTCTAAGATTCCTTTTTCAAAACATTTCAAAACTGTATGGTAGAGCCATTTGCTAGTGATGCCTTTGGTTTCCCGATAAACAGGATATAGGGTGTCATCGGCTTCGGCGTCAGTCCCAACAAAGAGTGAATCGTGACGATCGATTGGTAGGGAGTCCAGCTTCTCGACTTCAGGGTTAGCAATATATAACTTGTCACCACTGCCGGTGACTTTTCCCGCTATCTTAACGTACATTCCATCACTATACATTTTTGCTAGATAGGGCTGGTTAAACCACATTATCTTTATCTTGGCCGAACCGTCCTCAATATAGCCTTCAGCAATCGGTTTCCGACTCTTCCAGGCTTTACGGCTCCTGAGGCCTGATAACTGACCATAGACAACGGCTTCCTGACCTTTCTCTAGTCCGGCAACGGATTGAACATCACTAATATCTTCATAACGAGCAGGTAGATAATAGAGTAGGTTCTCTACCGTCTTAATACCTAAACGTTTGAGAGCTTTTTGGTGGGGTAAATCTATTTTAAAGTGACTGGTCAGTAAATCGGTGGGTTTCATACTGTATATAGTAGCAGACTAGACATTGTATACGATAAAGTCCCAATATTGACATTTAATTATTTTAGTACATAATCTTGGCCAGAACTGAATTATGTAGAAGAGGGGATACAGGATGGATAATCCTACAGACTATCTGAAGAAATACATGAAGAAACATCATCCGAAGCTGGAGATGAGTCTCGTGTACTCCCAGAGTCGGGACAAGGCAGTGTATGGCTGGGGCCATACGAAACTGAGAAGTGGTTTTTGGGATTTCCGGATGATGATACCCCGAAGTGCCCCAGAAAACGGCCGTCCGCTTTGCAACGTGGTGAAGTATAATATGGAAATTGTCTGGCAGTTCGAAGAGGACAGCCAGCAGTATCAGGGCCTTTGGAGGAAAGAACGGGTTCATCTTTACGAAAAAGATGTCGATGGCCAAGCCTATTTCTTTTTGGTGAATGTTCTGGAAGGAACTCCAGATTTCATTCATCGTGTCTTCCGGCCTAACGGCGATGAGCTTTCTCTAGAGGTGGAGGTCTTGCTTAAGGAAGAGCTGCGAAAGTGGGGGATGGAGGTGACACTCTCCCCTGAAGAAAAACTGACCTGGGATAGGTTGATGAATCCCAAGACCAAGGCCAAAAGCCGGGCAGGGTAATCCGACCTGCTTTCCGTCGCACTTGCAACACCCGCCGTTTCGAAGGAAACGGCGGGTGAATTTTTATTATATTTTTAAAAGCAGTAATGGCAGGTTATACTATGGTCTGTTTATTTCGTTAGATTTTATTTGCACCCATGGCACAAAAAAAAGATTACAATAAAATGGCTTTAGCTTTGCATAAGAAAATGCGCGGAAAGCTTGGTGTGGTTAGTAAGGGAAAGTTAAAAACCAAAGATGATTGGAGTACGATGTATACTCCAGGAGTAGCTGCAGTTTCTTCACATTTGGCTCAAAACCCCGCCGATACCCCTAAATACTCTATGAAAGGCAATACTGTAGCGGTAGTGTCGGATGGTTCAGCTGTCTTGGGGTTGGGAAATATCGGACCTTTAGGCGCGCTACCGGTAATGGAAGGTAAGTGCGTTATTTTCAAAGAGATGGCTGGAGTTGATGCTTGGCCACTGGTGCTTGATACACAAGATACTGAGGAGATAATAAAGGTAGTAAAAGCGATTGCTCCGGGTTTTGGCGGCATAAATCTCGAAGACATTAGTGCTCCTCGTTGTTTTGAAATAGAGGAAAGGTTAAAAAAGGAATTAGATATTCCAGTTTTTCACGACGATCAACACGGCACAGCGATTGTTGTCACGGCTGGTCTGATAAATGCTGCTAAGGTAATAGGGAAGAAGTTTGAGACTTTAAAAGTAGTAATTGTAGGAGCGGGAGCGGCTGGTAGAGCTATTGCTTTGCTTTTGAGTAAAGCAGGAGTAGAAAATTTAATGGTAACAGATAGCAACGGCATAATTTATGAAGGGAGGACTGGCCTTAATAATTTCAAAAAAGAGTTAGCCAAAAAAATAAATCACGATAAGATAAAAGGCGATGTTCTAACCGCCGTCACTGGAGCTGATGTAATAATCGGAGTCTCTGGTCCAGGTACAATTAGTAAACATCATATCGAAATGATGGCTGAGAAACCGATTGTGTTTGCTTTAGCCAACCCTATTCCAGAAATTAAGCCAGAGGATGCTAAACAAGCTGGAGCGGTGGTAGTAGCCACTGGTCGTAGTGACTATCCAAACCAGGTTAATAATTCCTTGGTCTTTCCAGGTATTTTCCGTGGGGCTCTAGACAAAGGAGTTAATGATATAACTGATGATATGAAATTAGCAGCTGCTAAAAATATCGCCGCCCTTGTGAAAAAACCAACCGCCAGTGAGATAATTCCTAGTGTCAATCATCCGGATTTGGTGAAGCGAGTAGCCAGTGCTGTGAAAAAGTAACGACCTAAAATCAAGTACGTACCATAGTACGTACCATGGTACGTACTTGATTTGGAAGCTCTGGGATTAAGCTTTAACTTCGTCTTAATTTCATTCTTTTTTACTCTGTTAAATTATGGTATTGTACTGGCCAGACAAGTGAAAAATAGCCAGAACGTTTTTTTAAAAACACGTTGGTCAAAGTAATATTGTCTAGTGAATGTTTATACAAACAAAAATACACAAAGTTGGCTAAGTGAATGAAAAGCAAACTGCTTTGCTTTTCATCCGGTTTGCAAACCTGAGAGCAAAAAGGCCGTTGTGAGCGAATGCGAACAGGTCAAAGGAGGAAACGTAGCCGAACGCCCACTGAAGAACAAGCGTTCTTACAAAACAAATAACGGAGAGTTGGCTGAGTGGTCGAAAGCGCCTCACTGCTAACGAGGTAAGGTGTAAAAGCCTTCAAGGGTTCGAATCCCTTACTCTCCGCGAGTACCAAAACCCAAAGCATACCTTTGGGTTTTGCTGTACCTCGCGAGAGAGTAAGGGATTCGAAAAGCTTTTGAGCTATTTTCAAGATGGCGCAGAAAATAGCCAAAAGGTATACTGCTCGTGTAACGAGGGGATCCCTTACTCTCCACAAAATCGAGCTAGCGTGGGACAGCGGTAAATATAATTACAAAGATATGAATGAAATTGAAGCTAAAAAATTTTACGATTTGGAAACAGCACTACATAAAAAAGAAGTACGTAATTCAAGAGAGCAAGTATCTGCATTAATTGCAGATGACTTCTTAGAGTTCGGAAAGTCAGGTGGTAAGTTTGATAAACAAGATATTCTTACCGGGCTTGAGCAGGAAGCTATTGATTTACAGATTATTGTGTCGGACTTGAATGCAAAGGAGCTATCAAAGGATATTGTGCTTGTGACTTATGTAGCCTCAATGCTTGATGAGGATAATTCGACTACTATTTTGACAAACAGAAGTTCTGTTTGGATGCTACGAGATGGAAATTGGCAGATGGTATTTCATCAGGGTACGAAGAAACAAGACTAATTGCATGCGATACACCATTGTATGCTAAGTTTCGCTATAATTTTGGATGTACCCCTAACGATGTCTATATACCTGTCCAGCGTTTAAAGGTTTTCTCAATAGGTCACCGACGGTAACGAAAGTAAATCCTTGTTTTCTAAGTTCCGTTATCACTTCGGGAATAGCGGCTACAGTCGGCCCATGAATATCGTGGGCTAAAATGATAGCTCCGCTTTGTGGGGAAGTCATACGTCTAACTAACTCAGCATGAGGTGGCAGTTTCCAGTCTTCGGGGTCAACGCTCCAAAGAATAATTGGTCGGTCCACGTGTTTCAGTACTTCGTCATTGAAGGCTCCATAAGGTGGACGGAGGTATCGTGGTTTAATCCCTACAATCGAATACAAGAGCTCATCGGTTTGGTGTAGTTGTGCGTCAATGGCGGAGCCTCCCAGTGTCCGTAAATCTTTGTGGTCCCAAGTGTGATTGCCTAGCTCGTGACCCTCAGCCACAATGCGACTGATAGTATCGGGCTGAATTTTGGCTGATCGACCTAATACAAAAAAAGTAGCCGGTACATTATATTCTTTTAGTGTGTTAAGTAGAGTGCCTGTGTAGACGGACGGACCGTCGTCGAAGGTCAGGGCGACGCATTTAGTTTCGTCGCAGTTTACCTGGCCAGCTGAACTGACATCAGGTATTGTCTGTGGTCTTGGGGCTACCGGGGCCGGCTTCTTTTCTTTTGGTTTAGGTATAGAAAAAACTTCTTTTACCTCGGGTGCTAGCATATCGGCTACTTGCTCGAGCGGAATCTCCACACTAAGGATACCTTCAGAACCGGCAGCTACTTGATACTTATCAAAATAAATAGTCAGTATGCCGTCGTCACTAATTACTAAACTATTGAAGTTTTCAGCTAATGGTTTAGTACCTTCGGTAATGGATTCTTTATTATTTTTAATATATTCGGCGATGGCTTGTTTTGAACCATCGAGGGTCTCGGCTTTCTCAAGCATGCGAGCAATCAGCACCTCTCGGGAGATTTTTGATAATCTTTCTAAATAAGATGAATCGGTAAATAAATCTTTAATAGGAATCTCAGCACCAGTTTGACGATTGAAGATCATGGCGAAAGTGTTATCCAGGCCAGTACCGCCGGTGCTTTGGTATTGATAAAATACAAACGACACATACTTTTCATTGGCGAAGGACACATCGAAGTGTTGTGTATAGTCGGTTACGATAGTATTTGATACTAGTCCTGTTTCTGTGAGGTATTCTTGGTAGGCCTGTTCTTGACTGAGAGCTGTTTCTGTAAATGATGCGATAAAGTCTAGTGAGAGTTCTTCAAGCGCTTGGTTGATTTTTGAATTCTCTGTAACGGGATAAGCGACGTTTAATAATGAACGATTATCATTTTCGCGTCGTTCAATCGTTTTTACATTGATGTTGTCGTATTTGGATGTTTCGGTAGTGGTTACGTCTATGTCTTTTAACGATGGATTATCGCCCACTAAGAAGTAGTTAAAAGCACCCCAACCCAATGCACTCGTAACAAGCAGTAAGGTTAAAATTAAAGCCAACAGCATCAAGATTTTTTTCATGTCACCAGGTTAGCATATAAACGCTATTCTGTACGGGGCTTCAGCTACTTTTTAGAACGGAGAAGATGCAAGTATAGAATTATCAGGAAGGCAAACAAGACCCCAGACAGAAATGGAAATGTGACAAAGCCAAATACTTCCATAACTTTCTTGGAGCAATCTGCGCTACCGTCAGCTAAGCATGGTACAACACCACTCTGGATTAGTTCCTGGGGTAATGCTTGATAAATATATTGGTAGATAGCGACGAGAAGACCAAAGATAGATAACACGATACCGTACACAGGGAAGTGTTGGGCATCCTTGAGTTTGAAAGCAGTTAGAGATAGAAAGACCTGTGAATAAAGCGCTACTCTCTGCAGCCAGCAAAGTGAACAGGGGATGAAATCAAACACTTCAGAGTAGAGAAGGGTGGTAAACATACCGCCGACGGTAGTCAGTATGATGATCACCCAAACATAGGGAGCAAAAAATTTACGATAGATTTGCTGGTTGTTCTTAAAGTAATCAAAAATCAGAACAAAAGTTAGTACTAGTACAGCTAGTCCAGCTACAGCATATAGTGAGTTTATTAAATGAATGTTGAAAATAAGCCAAGTAATCATAGGGCTTCATTATATCATTCAAATTCATATAATTTCAAAATGATGGTTTTTGGCCAATATTTGACGTCCTTTGTATCCCGCGTATCATAAGAGTAATAACACGCTCCTAATCTCAGCTTGTTAAATTATTAGGTTGAGTAACACATTTTCTATGACTAAAAGCAAGCCAATCACCATTAAACCGTACGTCTCGCCACTAGCTTCAATTATTCGTTGTGATAGCAGAAGTATGCTCGGTAGCGTATTGTCTCGAGTTCGTTCTAGCCATGATCCGGTCTTTGTCTATGATAAGTCGGACGATTTTGTTGGCTTAATCTCACCGTTTGAAACGATTTTTTCCAGCAATTACCCGTATTCTACTAAAGTATCGTCGATTTCTTTCAGCCCGCCTAATATCACAAAAGAAGCGCCAGTCTACCAAGTAGCAAAACACATGCTCGCTTCCAAAGTGTACACTCTGCCAGTCTATGATAAAGAAGGGGAGATGGAAGGAGTAGTTTATGCTAGGGACATTTTAGAAGAAATTATTACCAACTCTAGTCTGTTGGAATTTGTTAGTAGCAAAATAGAACCCCACACACCAATCACAGCACCAATCACAGTCGTGGTGAAAGATGTCTTCAATGATTTTAAAGAGAAGGGAGTTTCCCGAATGGTGCTTGTTGATGCTGAGGGTGACTTGGCTGGAATCGTCACTAGAGGCGACATGATGCAGGCCATGATCAAGCCAACCGATAAGATGAGATTCCCAAACGAAGGATCACGCGTTGGTCACCGATCGTTAGGAGGAGAAAAGAAAACTCGTAAAACTGAACCTGTAACTCAATACTACACCGCCCTAGTGGATACGTTACTCGATAGTACGCCTATTCCAGAAATCGTAAAGCATCTGATCATTTCACCACACGATAGTATTGTTTTAGTTAACAAATCAAATAAACCGACTGGATTTCTCTCGACTCGTGATATTTTGCAGGCTTTGACAGAGTTACGTCCGGTAGAATCAACTCATATAATGATTAAGAAGCCGGGCACAGCAGTTAGTGATGAACAGCTAAAAAAAGTGACTGATTACTTAGACCTCTTTGCAAAGAAGTTGAGCAAACGAATGGATATCGAAAAAATTGAAGTAACTTCACAAGAACCAAAAAACACAGCTGGAAAGACAAAGAAGTTCAACGTTAAACTGATCGTCATCCCAGTGGCAGGAAATCCCCTCGTAGCTGAGACAAAAGAACGTAATTTCTTTGATGGTGTGCGTGAGGCCGCAGCTCTTATCGAAAAACAGCGTCGTCGAAGCGGACTTTCAAAAGAAGAAACACAAGAATCATAAGAATAGCTCTAAGCAATCAATAATACAGATTGCTTAGAGCTATTTAAAATAAACTATAGAAAGCTAAGATGTTTTTTCTTTAGTGTCGGTTAGTTGTTTGTAGCTAAGCTCAACTTTTGCGGTAAGGTTTTTCCAGTTACCTATTGCGTATAAAGCACCAAGGAGTACAGGAGTATAAATAAAGTCGCCTACCATCATATTTCGCAAGAAGGGCAGAGCCAACTCAAAACAGTAAAGTAGTCCGGCGAAGCTTTTTTGGTACCAGGGAGAGAACCACCAAACAGCAGTGTTGGTAACAAGGAAAAATATGACGGAAGAAAATAAGACTGAATAGCCGATACCTAAAATACTGCGGTTTTTCTGTGCCCACCAACTGAGCAATACAATGAAGAGTAGGGAGCCATACACGCTCAACATCAAAGCAGGGTTATAGAAACCGATAATTAAATCAGAGAGAAGTAGAGCTCCAAAAGGTAACAGTAGTGATATATATCGAGAAAAATACAAACTACCGGCAAATGCTAAGGCGGTAATTGGGGTGGCATTTGGTAAATGAGGTAACAAGCGTCCAGCCATACCGACGGCTATAAGACCGAGGATAAGTAGAATGAATAATTTTTTATTTTTGGTGAACATAATCAAAAGATAATTAAAACTCAGAGGCTGTAAAATTCCATTCTACTTCTTCACCACCGTTAAGCAAGTAAGCATCAGCTCCAACCATCGGCGCTACACCATTGACATTGTATTGCCAGTATTTATTGTCAGTACCGTTGCTTAGATTACCAATTGATTCAACTAAAACTCCAAAATCAGCGTAAGCCTTAGTGCCTAATTGCACTCTTTCATCTTCTTGATTCATAGTTTCAAGCAGGTTAAGAATAGTGGTACCTTTTTCTACCGTTACTTGTTTTTGGTCGTATAGTTCGTCAATGGAAAGTGTTACTTGTACTGTTTCAACTTCTTCAAGGTTAGACTCTAAAGAAGAGTTATTCTCCAGTAGAGATTTTTGTGAAAAATAGGAAACTCCACTGAGAATAAGGACAATGCCTAGGCCAACTAAGAGTATTTCTTTGTAATATTTTCGGTTCATATTTTTTCTGTGATGAATTATACTTAAGTAATGTTTTATACTCGCAAAGGTGATGATGGTACGTCTGGAGTATTTGGTTCAGATAAGCGACGGGAAAAGGATGATCCGCTTTTTAATGCTCTTGGTACGGTTGACGAACTAAATTCACTTTTGGGTATTTGTTATGCGAAGTCTGCTAACCAAGTACCTTCTAAAGAAGTTTCAATTCTTGAGATAATCCGCCAACTACAACAGGATCTCTTTGTTGTTCAGGCAGAATTAGCCGGTGCTGATAAGCATATAACAAATGAACGTGTCCTGCACTTAGAGAATATTATCGCTGAGGTAGCTCCTTTGTTCGAACCCCCTCAAGGCTTTGTGATTGCTGGTGCTAATGAACTGTCAGCCTGGCTTGATTTTGCCCGAAGCGTCTCGCGTCGCGCTGAGAGGGCAGTCATAGCTGCTAGTCATGAAAGTTCAGTCTCACCTGATACCAGAACATATCTGAACCGACTCTCGAGTGTGCTCTATGTATTGGCTCGCTATGCGGCCAAAGAATCGGATGAAAAAGAACAGAATCCTAGCTATTAAAAGCTAATAGCTTATTTGGTCGGTACTTCCATATCGATTTCACAAAGTCCACCGACACAGGCGAGTTCTTTTTTCTGCTCAGTTTCGTCTGTGTGTTCGTACATAGTTAGTTTTGAATAATCAATATCAGGAAAGGCTTTTTTCATTTCCTCGTACTTCTCCTTAGTTATGGCTTCGTAAGGGGCTAGCTGATAGACGTGATCAAAGCGTGGTAAGAAGGAAAGTCCACCGATAATATCCCAATTTTCTTGTAACCAGTTTACTACTGGAATCCATTCATTTTCGCCGACAGAAATGGTGGCAGAAGGGTTGTGTTCGGTGAAGTTGAGCTTTACATTTTTCCAGTACTCAAGTTGTTCAAGAGCAGTTTGCTCATCTTTGCAGATAGAGGCTTCTGGTGAAGCAACAGGAAACTCGATTACATAAGTAGTAGCATTTTCGACAGTCTGTCCAACTTCCGGATAATGCGGAACACCCTGACTTCTTAGCAGTTTAAAGAGAGAGTCTGTGGCTGAAATGCGAACTCGTCTGATGTAGTAAGGTGCATGGCGAGGGTGGATACCAGAAGAACAGTTGAAAGTCTGAGATACGGTACCAGATGGTTTGACGGCGGTGACAGACATTGATTGAGGGACTCCAAAACGTTTAGCATACTCAGCGTTTGTGGCTACAGCTGTGTCTCGTAGTGCTCGTAAGACCTCTGGTTTGCGGGCTTCCTCACAGTCCCATTGGCCGGTGACAGATACTCCTAGCAATCTCTCCACTTCACAATTCTCGGTCCATTCTTTACCAATGTAGTTGAACTTTGTCAGAGTAGACTGATAAGTACCAAGGATGGTTGCTAGTCGAGCTTTGCGTAACAAACTTTCTTTAGTGTCATCTTGACGGGCAATAATTTCTGAGAGATTACAAAATTGTTTAGGTTGGAGAATAATTTCTCCACATGGGTTTGTTCCGATTGAATCGTGAATAACACCATCCTCGTCAAGAGTAC
Organism: uncultured Candidatus Saccharibacteria bacterium; assembly: GCA_964611205.1. Lineage (GTDB taxonomy): Bacteria > Patescibacteriota > Minisyncoccia > Phycocordibacterales > UBA918 > OLB19. The sequence continues at coordinate 80,361 of CAZSZB010000004.1, forward strand.
CAATGCTTTTGAAATATTCCGCTCGACGTTCAGGTAGGGTATTTACCAGCGTGCCACGATTGAAGATGCCTCGTTCGCCTGATCCACTCTTCATCAGTGCAATCCACTCTTCAAGAAGCTCGGTATTGCTCGGCGGATATTCATAGACAGCTGAGTTGTTAGCAATACTACGTTGTGGGTCAGTTAGATAAAATTGACCTTTCTTAGCGTCTCGCAAATCAATATCGTCGATGTCGGACAGGGAAATCATCGCGGTTCGGCGGACACCACCAGCAACCACACACTCACCAATTTTGCAGATGATGTCGTGCACATCGATACTGCGCAGACGACGTCCCTGTCTGGCCAGTATTTTTTCTCGGGTAAATTGCAAGAGAGAGCGAAGCGGTTCTGGTCCAGAGGCTTTACCACCCATAGTTTTAAGTCTCGCTCCAGCGGGACGAATAAGAGAATAATCAAACTCAACATCTTTGCCCTCATACCAAGTGTTAAGCGCCAAGGTCAGAGCATTGCACCAACCCTCCTTTGAATCAGCCACGACATGAGTCTGAGCTTTTTTACCATGTTGTTTTTTGATTTGTGGTAATTGTTCGACGTTTTCACTTTCAATACTGAAGCCAACTCCGCAACCTTGCATTGATAGATACATAATTTCCGCAAAGTCACCGAGAGCTCGGGGAGCAGTATAAGTACAGTTGTAGGCGCAAGTGTTACAGCGTCGAGCTGGTTCTCCGGAGAATTGCATCAGTCGCATTGAAGGCATCACTTCTTGTTTAAGAATAGCTTCACGCAGCTCAGCATATTCTTCGGTGCTAAGTTTATCACCGAGATTTTCTTCCATAAAAGAAACGTATCTGTCTACTGTTTCAATCCAGGTTTCGCGACGATTTTCTTCTGGTATCCAGCGAGCATAGGTGCGGAGATAAACTAACTCACCAAGCGGGTTATCCTTAAAATATTGTTTACTTTGATGGGCTAATTCTCGGACCTTAGGGTCAACCTGCCCTTTATCTTGTCGTAAACGAGCTCTCTCAGCTCGGTATAAAATGTAGGATTTAGCGACATCAGGGAGAGTGTGTAGTACTAGTTGAGTTTCTACTTCATCCTGCACATCTTCCACCGTCGGAATCGTGGAAGACTGGTCTTTTGTTTCCGACCAGAGTTTTTTTGTTACCGAGTGAGCAATTTTTTCGGCCGTCTTCTCATCTGTTTTATTTACAGATTTCATAGCTCGTACGATAGCGTTCGCGATTTTTGTTTCATCGAAAGTAGCGATTGTACCGTCACGTTTTAGAATGGTTTTTTCCGAGTTTTTAGAGGAAGTAGTACTCATATACTATTTTATTAAGGTTTATAAACACACCGTACTCAAAATGAGACGTAGTAGCATAGACAGACATCTATGATTTACAGTATACATAGAGAAATTCTTTGCGACTTGAATTTTTCATGTGGATAGTGCAGTAGGAAACATCATAAAAAAAAGTCCAGGGAAAAAATCCCCAAATTGCCACAAATTGTCCTTATTTTTTAGAACCACTAAAAAACGCTGTGGGCGTAATCACGTCTCTAAATTCATTCGATAAAAGATTTAGTTGACCGCAGTTAATTACTGTAGAGGCAATTGTCCTTCGCCACTGATTTTGGTAGTGAGAAAACCAGTTAAAGCACCTAAGAATGCTCCGTCAAGTAGTATCCAGTAGGGTGAAGTGAGTCCAGTCCAGGCTACAATATCTAGTGACATTAAAGGAACCAGCTGATCTTTTGCTAAAAGAACAAGAATCAACATAAATAACATGCCAATACTTGATCCGCGTAACCACCAAGGCATATTAATTGCTGGGAATAGAGGATGGTGCTTATAGATACCAATGAAGCCAATCATAGCTCCCATGGTAACCATCAATAAAAGGAAGCCCAGTTTAAATTCCCACCCAGTTTCCACCGCAACAAGAGGGAGGACTATAAGAGCCAGGACACCGATGATGAAACCAGTCATTTCACCAACAAAGATACGACCGGTGATTGAATGTTTATTGAACATAAAAGAGTTGTTTAGAGGTTATTAATAAATATATTTTAGCACGCCTTTTTTAAAGTTTGTGTAACATTTATTTTACATCTATACCCCTAGGGGGTATACTATAGTTATATGAAGTCAGAAATCAAAAAGACAGTGATTCGTCGTCTTAAAATAATAGAGGGACAGGTTAGGGGTCTGCAAAAAATGGTGGAAGAGGAAAAGTACTGTGTCGATGTGATTACTCAGTCCTCAGCCATTCGTCATTCACTAGGTTCGATAGAAAGTTTAATGCTAGAAAATCACCTGGCCACACACGTTATAGAACAGATGAAAAAAGGGCAGCATAAAAAAGCCAGTGACGAAATCTTGGCGGTTTATAAGTTAGCTAAATTTAATAAATAAGTTTATATGAATTCACACTCTCACCACAAAGAAGCTTCTTGTCATGATCATTCTTCTGGAGGCCACGGCATGGGGCACGGCTCAGCGGAAACCTTTCTTAAACGTTTTTGGATTGTCACCTTCCTTCTTATACCACTAGTCTTTTCTAACGAGATGGTGATGGCGGCCTTAGGGCTAGAGACTTATATATTGAGTAAGTGGTTGGCTTTTGCAATCGCTACTATAATCTTTGGTTTCGCCTTAATCTTTTTTGAGCACGCTTGGCATGAAATAAAAGACAAAGCTTACGGCATGATGACCCTGGTTTCGGTAGCGGTTGGTGCCGGGTATGCCTTTTCAGTTGCAGCGACTTTCATTCCAGCGTTAGAAGCAGACTTTTATTTAGAGATATCCACCCTAATCTGGGTACTTTTGTTTGGACATTATTTAGAAGCAAAGTCAGGAGCAGCCGCTGGTGATTCGCTAGCGGAAGTGGCAAAGTTATTGCCAAAACAAGCTCATAAGCTAATTGACGGTAAAGAAATCGACGTGGCGGTTGAAGAATTATTAGAGGGGGATTTGGTATTGGTAAAACCAGGCGAGAAAATCCCGGCTGACGGTGTCATAATCGAGGGTTCAGCAAATATCGATGAGTCATTGATTAGTGGGGAATCGAAACCGGTAGAAAAGACTGCTGGTAGAGAAGTGGTCGCGGGTTCTATTTGTCTGGATGGTTCGCTGACGGTAAAACTGACTAGAGTGGGTGATTCTTCCACCATCGGACAAATTCAAAATCTGATCAAAGAAGCCCAAAAGACAAAACCTAATTCACAGGAACTAGCTGATAAAGCAGCTGGTATCCTGACGTTCGTGGCTGGTGGTACGGCGCTTCTGACCTTATTAGTTTGGACGTTTATTATCGGTCAGCAGTTTGTCTTTGCAGTTACTTTGGCGATTACCGTGTTGGTTATCGCCTGCCCGCACGCACTTGGTCTGGCTATCCCGACAGTCACCACCATTACCACTTCGCTGGCTGTTAAAAACGGCATCTTTATCAAAAATTTGGCTAAGATTGAGGTTATCAAAAAAGCCGATTATGTTGTGTTTGATAAAACCGGTACCCTCACAACGGGGCAGTTTGGAGTCACTGATGTCATAGCTTTTGGTAACCACACAAAAGAAGAGGTAATTACTTTAGCCGCTTCTTTGGAACAACATTCATCGCATATTATCGGTGTGTCAATTGTGGAGTACGCTAAGGAGCAGTCTTTGAAACTATCTACTATCTCTGATTTTAAGAACGTAGCCGGCAAGGGGATTGTGGCCGGGATTGATGGACAGGAGTATGTGGTTGGTAATGCAGCGATGATGAAGCAGGCTGGTATTTCTTTGCAAGCATCTTCGACAGCTTTTGCTGAATTAGCAAACAAAGGGAAAACTACCATTTTTGTAGCGGATCAGACTGAGGTCATTGGACTGATAGCTCTGTCTGACACTATTAAGCCAGAATCATACGAAGCTATTAAACGATTACATAAACTTGGTGTAAAAGTAGCGATGCTGACTGGCGACAATAAACAGGTAGCCAAAAACGTGGCTGAAGAATTAGGTATTGATACATATTTTGCTGAAGTTTTACCGGAAGATAAATATTCACACATAAGAGAACTTCAAGCTGATGGTTCGATTGTATTGATGGTTGGTGATGGAGTGAATGATGCTCCGGCTTTAACGCAAGCTAATGTGGGAATTACCATCGGAGCCGGAACTGATGTGGCGGTAGAAGCTGGTGATGTCGTACTAACTAGAAATAATCCTGAAGACATCGTTCGACTCATCATTCTGGCAAAAAAGGTGTATACCAAAATGGTACAAAACCTGGTCTGGGCGTTAGGGTATAACGTTGTGGCTATTCCTGCCGCCGCTGGAGTATTCTCGCACGCAATTTTCTTTGGAGGATTTTTCCTCCGACCAGAAATCGGAGCCTTTGTGATGAGTCTATCAACGGTCATTGTAGTAGCCAACGCCCTGCTCCTCAAACGAGTCGATTTAGGTTAAAATAAGACCTCAAGAATTATGTTTAGGTTGGCACAGCAAATGATAAAAAATAAGATGGTGGGAGCTACTCTACTGATTATTTTTTTGAGTGTCCTAGCATTTAGTTTGTTTCATATGCCTACCGCTGGTATGGGTATGAGCGAAGCTGCTTCTGATTGTTTATTTATGACGCATGAAGTGACTTTGTGTTCAATGGGTGTCCTTGATCATGTTGCTGCCTGGCAGTCGGCTTTTTTAGCGACCATTCCTAGCTTTGCGTTATTGTTATTACTATTGGTGGCAGCCTTAGTCCTGTTTACGGTGGCACCGAATTTGCTGGTCAAACAAAAGTATCGAGCCCCACTACTATCGAGAAATCTAACTGAACGAACTTCTTTATTTATAGCGCGACCACTACAGGAATTATTTTCTAACGGTATTCTTCACCCAAAACTTTTTTAAGGTAACTTTCTTTAGCAGAATATCTGCTTTTACTAGTTAAAGAAGTTACACATGAATATAAAATTTATAGCAGGCAGCCTGGCAGTTTTTCTGCTCGCTGGAGTCCTGTGGTTTATCACCAATAACCAAAATAAAATCACTGAAGCTACTTATAAAGAATCAGAGCATCATGACGACGATAAGATTGAGGAGTATGAATTGTATCCTGGTGTTGTGGTAGAAAAAATTAAGAATAAGGAAGACATTGTCTTGCTTGATGTCCGCACGCTGGAAGAATATGAAGAGGTTCACATTGAAGGGGCGCTTTTATTGCCGGTACAAGAATTATCACAAGAAGCGTTGACTAAGATCGGACTTGGTGAAGACGCTAAAGACAAAGAAATTATTCTCTATTGTCGTAGCGGAGCCCGTAGTCAAACTGCCTATAAAATCTTGGAGTCACTCGGCTACACGAACGTCAAAAGTGTCTCGGGCGGCATGATTCACTGGCAAGAAGATCAGTATCCATTTACAGAATCAGGTTCTTATAATGGACCGAAGATTAAACCTGCCAGCTTTGATGCGGCAGTAGAGGCAAATGGACCAAGTATCGCTATTGACCGAAATCTTCATGACTTTGGGATTATTCCTCAATATGGAGGAACGGTTAAGACTACCTTTACCATTACCAATGAAGGAACTGAAACTCTGGAAATTGGCACTTTAACAACCAGTTGTAGCTGTACGTCAGCCACCGTATCCACTACGTCAATTGCACCGCAAAAGGAGGCAACTCTGACGGTTATTTTTGATCCTGATTTCCATGCCGAACCGCTTGGTGTCTTCAAACGAACGGTCTTCATTCCTACTAATGACCCAAATAATCCTGAAGCGGAGGTGTCAGTGCAGGTAGATATTGCTGAAGGAGAATAATTAATTAATAACTAACTAATCATAAAGATTATGAACAAATATATTATTGGTACCATCATCGTGGCCGCAGGATTAATTTTTGCAGTCAGTTATTTTGGTAATAAAGGCGAGACAACAAAGGCTGCCGCCAGCGTTACCTCTCCTCTTGTTGTGTTAGAAGAACCGTACGATTTTAAAGAGATAGATATCTTTGGCGGTAAAGTTAGTACGACCTACACCCTTAAAAATGAAGGAACGGAAGATATCACTATTACTCGAGCAGAAACTAGTTGTATGTGTACGGAAGGAGAGATTGCCGGACTTGTTTTCGGTATGCATGGTAGTGAGGTAAAAGCCGTGGTCATTCCAGCTGGGGCAGAAGAGGAAGTTAAAGTCACCTTTGATCCACTCGCCCATGGACCAGAAGGCACAGGGCCAATAACCAGAGAGTTAATGTTGAAAACTAATTCGCAAGCAACTCCCGATATCCGACTGAGATTTAGCGGTAATGTTGTTAAGTACTAAATAAATATGACTGACAATATTCACACCAAACCAAATAATTATCTTATACCGATGTCTATTCTTATTGTAGGCGGATTGGTAGCTGGAGCGGTATTTCTAGGACTCAGTAAGGCTAACAATAATGTTGCTGCCACAACCGAGACTGGTCAAGAAATTCAAGAAAAACCTAAAGGAACAACAGATAATGTAAGAGCAGTTACCGCCGATGATCATATTAAAGGTAATCCTAACGCGTCGGTTATGATAGTTGAGTACTCAGACTTTGAATGTCCGTTTTGCAAAAAATTTCACGACACCATGAATGAAATTATGGAAGAAGCTGGTAGAGATGGCCAGGTGGCGTGGGTGTACAGACAGTTCCCATTAGATCAGCTTCATCCAGTTAAGGCGCGAGCTGTTGCGGTAGCCTCGGAGTGTGCCGCAGAATTAGGTGGCAATGAAAGCTTTTGGAAATTTACTGATAGATATATGGAATTAACTCTTTCCAATAATAAGACTGAGATAGAAACTGTTATTCCACAGATCGTAGAAGAGATTGGTCTTAACAAAGCCGATTTTCAAGCTTGTTTTGAGAGCGGTAGACATGACGAACGCATAGATAGCGATATCGAAAATGCAGTAGCTACAGGAGGCAGAGGTACTCCATGGAGTATAGTAATCGGTCCAGATGGAACTACTTATCCTTTGTCTGGAGCACAACCTTATGAAGTGGTTAAACAGCTCATAGATATTGCCTTGAATAATCAATAGACATGTTTTGTGGTTTGTCCAATGTATTCTCTAAGCAGATCTATATAGCAATAGCCCTTTTGGTGGCGTGGCTAGTATTTTCTTTGGCTGTGCTTTTGCCCAATTTCTCTTTACTGTTACAGGTACTGCAGGGTCAGAACGTTGGACTAACGGGTAAGATCACATTTATCTTAAGTTTACTCGCGTCTATTGAGAGTAACTTCACGATAGTGTCGGCCACGTATACGATTCTCATTGCGGCGTTGTCTGGGATAAATATTTCACTATTTATTTTCCTTGTCCGAAGACAACAATCATTTGGCGGGAATAGTAATTCAGTGTCAGCAGTAGGTATCGGTGGCTTGGTAAGTGGAATCTTTGGCATGGGCTGTGCCGCTTGTGGCACATTTATCTTGAGTTGGGTGTTAGGTCTGTTTAGTATGGCTGGATTTGTTTCTCTCCTACCATATAGAGGAGAAGAGTTCGGAGTTTTAGGGGTAATACTACTTGCTTCGTCAGTTGTGGTTACAGCAAGGAAAATAAGCAAGCCACTTATATGTGAGGTATAAGAAGTAATACTAAAAGGTAACCTTGTATTGTTAGTCGCATTACTATTACAAAGACCCCTCCATATGGGGTGGTCTTTGTAATAGTAAATCCCGGCTGTATAATTAGATAATGAAAAAAATATTTATACTAGCACTGTTGCTATTAGTAATAGTTATTTTAGGTGGTTGGTATTTTTATAATCAATTAGTGACGGAGTTCTTGGGGCAAGAAGAAAACGCTATAGCTACCTCTCCGAGAGAAGCGACTTATTTAATAGATGGAGAATCGTTCACACTTGTAGATGGCTATGCTGAAAAAGAAACAGCTCCTGGTTCAGCCACCATGAACAAGGTTTCAGTATTTGGTGAACCGGCCTTTGGTGACATTGATGGTGATGGTGACGAGGATGCGGTTCTTATCTTAGTAAATGAACCGGGTGGAAGCGGAACATTTTACTACGCAGTAATCGCAATTAATATTGATGGTCAGTATCAGGGAACAGATGGTATTTTGTTGGGTGACCGGATAGCGCCACAGAATTATCGTGTTTACAATCGGCGAGCAGAAGTGAATTATGTAGTCCGGCAGGCAGGAGAAGACTTCTCAGTTCCACCGTCAGTGGGTAAGACTCTTCACTTACAGTTCGACCCAGAAACCCAAAGACTAATTGAGGTTATGGTTGACTTTGAAGGTGAGGCTGACCCGGCTCGGATGAGTCTTGATATGCAACCTTGGACCTGGATTTTAACTAGATACTACGATGATGATACTGAGAACTTCGTTGAGGGTAATTTAGAAAATATTGTCGAAGTAAAACCAAGAAAAGTGGATGCTTTTAAACTTGCCTTCCAAGAAAATCAGGCTGTTTCGATAGCAACAGATTGTAATATGGTAAGTGGGACATACACTTTAAGTGGTAATAGAATTGTCTTTAATCCAGGAGCTACCACCCTAATGTTTTGTGAAGATTCACAAGAACAGGAATTTTTACAGATGCTTGGAGAAGCAGAGACTTACGCTTTTACTGGTAAAGGAGAGTTGGTCCTAGAATTAAAGGATGATAAAGGTTCAATAATTTTTAGGTAGATTTTTCCAGTCCTATCTGTAGGAAAGTAACTTCTGCTACTGCTACAATACCAATATATGAAAACAACATACGATTGGTACCAAACATTGATTAAACCAGACTGGGCTCCACCAGCCTGGTTGTTCGGTCCTGTTTGGAGCTTCCTTTACGCAATAATTTTTGTTTCCTTTGGATACGTAGCTTATTTATTCTTTAAAGGTTCAATTCCTTTCATTGTTTTGCTACCTTTTATTTTAAATTTGTTATTCAATGTAGCCTTCACACCACTTCAGTTTGGTTTAAAGAATAATTTATTAGCGGCTATTGATATTTTATTAGTGTTAGGAACTTTGGTCTGGGCTTTATACGCTATTTACAATTTTGCTCCCTGGGTAACTTATGTAAATATCCCGTATTTGCTCTGGGTAGCTTTTGCTACGGTTCTCCAGCTAACTGTCACTTACTTAAACTTCTAAAATGGGTACGCTATAACTTTTGTCATTCATTATGAAAATTTCTGTAAATGACAAAATGCAAACAGGCTATTCATATACTAGAACGGAAAAAGCTGGAGAAAACTTTCATCCTGATTTTAAGCCACACCTAACCCCGAAAGAGATGTTAGAGTTAGGTGTGTTTGGTGGTCTATATTTTAGTGACCAACCGCAGGAGTTCCCACAATCGTGGTTTAAAAAGGCAAAATTATCTCCGGATGGTAAGAGTCATAAGGAATTAAATCTCTATGGTGTAAAAGCCAGCCAATCTCTGGCCACCTGGAGAGAAAAAGGCTGGATTCATAAAGACGATCCGCGTGGCTGGTTTCAGTGGTATTGTCGATATTATTCGGGGCGTAGACATAAAGATGATGAAAGGCAAATTAAAAGATGGAAAGCTATGGTCCGTCACGCTACCCAAATAAAAAATAATTGCCGGAGCAATGATCAACATTGTCGTCCTAAACAAAGACAAGCTATCTTGCAATGGGCATATGACCCGCGAAGGTTATAGAAAAGAGTTCATAATTTATGAAAGAAAAGTTAAGAGATCAGTATGACAGTTTATACACTGCTCAAGATGATGTTTTTGGTGGCGGGCAGCCGGTGGAAGCAGTGTGTCAAATTAAAAACTATATAGATAGTGGCCGAGTTTTAGATATTGGTGGCGGTGAAGGAAGAAATGCACTGTATCTGGCTGAACGGGGATTTAGGGTTTCGGTTAATGATCTTTCAAAAGTTGGTTTAGATAAAATAAAACTTATTGCCAAAGAAAAAGGCTTTACAATCGACACGCGCGTTGCAGATGTTACAGAAGATACTATTGAGGGTGAATATGAGGTTATTCTTCTAACTTTTGTCTTACATCATATGGATAAACTTGAGGCAGTAAAAGTTATAAAAGAAGCTCAGAAACACACGGTAATTGGAGGAATTAATGTAATAGAGACGTTTGTAAACAAAGGTGGTTTGTACGAACGCAACAAAGTAACGGGCCGGTTTTATCCGTGTCAAAAAGAAATTGAAGAGCTCTATAAAGATTGGGACATAAAAGAGCTGTCTATTAAGGAAATAATGACCATGGCTCGTAATAAGGAGGGAAAACCAATGAAGAATCATGCTGTATCCTTGCTGGCACAAAAGAGTCGATAGTCTGGTAAATGATTTGACTTATTTCAAATAGGTGTTACTCTAGCCAGGCTTTTGAAACTCGTGTGGGGCTCACAAGCTCTATGATACTCGGATATATTATTTCTGATTTCTCTATTTTATCACCTGCACAGCCCCGAAATATCAACTCTTGATATTTCGAATCTAAATATATAAACAATGCAAAAAACCCAAACCCGTCGTCCGCAAAGCGGACGACGCAGAAGTGTTAATGTTTCCAGTAATCGACCAACCAGTCGTGGTGGTAGTAATAACCGCCGCAGCTTTTCTCGTGGACGAGGCGGTTCTCAAAGCCGTGGTAAACGAGTGATGCCGACTTTTGATCCGACACAATTCATTAACAAAAACCCAATAGAAGTTAAGGAGGATAATTATGTTCCAACACATAAATTCAGTGACTTCGCTATCGATGGTCGTCTACAGAAAACTATCTCATTGATGGGTATTACCACTCCATCACCGATTCAGGATAAAGTTATTCCAGAAATATTAGAAGGGAATGACGTTGTTGGTCTGGCTGAGACAGGTACAGGTAAAACTGCGGCTTTTCTTATTCCATTAATCGAACGTAAGAAACAAGATTTTCGTTCAACTACTTTAATTCTGACTCCAACTCGTGAATTGGCACTACAAGTAGAAGCCGAATTACAAAAACTAGCTCAAAGCTTCCGTTTCTTTTCGGTTGTCTGTGTGGGTGGAACTAGTATTAGTCCACAAATCCGACAATTGAAGAAACAAAATCAATTCATAATCGGTACCCCAGGCCGCGTGAAAGATCTGATCGAAAGAAAGGCTCTGCGAACAAATAACATCACTTCGGTAGTATTGGATGAGGCTGATCGTATGCTTGATATGGGTTTCATTAATGATATGAAAGACATTCTTGGGGAATTACCAAAAGAAAGACATACTCTTTTCTTCTCAGCCACAATGGATGATAAGACAAAATCAATGGTTAAAGATTTTATGGATAAACCAGTGATTATTTCGGTTAAGAAAAAAGATGTAACCGATAGTATCTTACAAGACGTCGTTCCATTTTCTCACTCTCGCAAGTTTGATAGCTTGTTAGAGTTGCTAAAAGATGAGTCATTTAAGAGAGTGATAGTTTTTGGAGCAATGAAACACAGTGTAGAAAAATTAGGTCAAGAATTAAACCAAAATGGTATTTCGGCTGAATCTATTCACGGTAATAAAAACCACGGACAACGCCAACGTTCACTTAACCGTTTTAAAAGTGGTCAAGTAAAAGTGTTGGTGGCGACTGATGTGGCAGCTAGAGGTATCCACGTTGATAATGTGTCACATGTTATCAACTATGATTTACCAAATACTTTTGAAGATTACGTTCATCGTATCGGTCGTACTGGCCGCGGTGATAAGTATGGAAAAGCTCTGACATTTATCCCTGAAGCTTACAAAGCAGCGTAGGTTGTAGGTTAGTAAGACAAAGCCGGCTGTCCCTTTGTGACAGCCGGCTTTGTCGTTTTCAGTGGGCTAAAGCTACACAAATAACAGAAACAGGAGACAGAGTAGAGAGTTCTGCTCTTGCTGCTGCTAGCGTGGCCCCGGTGGTAGTAACATCGTCAAGCAGAATGATAGGATATTTTTTCAACAGAGAATTATATTTTGCGACACTGCCAACAGCAAAAGTACCTTTAACATTATTGAGCCGGTCAGTTTTTCCTAGTGTAGTTTGGGGTTTTGTATGTTTTTCTTTTACTAACAAATCTTTAACCAAGATTACATTCTCCAAGTCTCGGCAAGCTATCCTAGCCACCTCCTCGACCTGATTATAACCCCGGTCCCTTTGCCTTTTTCTACTAAGCGGAACCGGTAATAAAAGACTAGTTTGTTTTACGTGACTATTTAAATATTCGTGTAAGGCGCCAGCCAGGAGATTTCTAGAATGTCTGTGACCGTTAAACTTATTCAAGTGTATAGCTGCCTTAACATACTTATTTTTGTAGTCACATAAAGCCACAGTTCTATCAGCCAATATACTTTCTTGATTATTTAGTTTTTGGCACCGACGGATCAGAAGCTCGTCGAGCGAAGGAGGGAAAATAAAATCAATAAACAATTTATAATCCAGTATCATAGCTTTCAGTATAATCTAACTAGATGATAAGATATAGATGATTAGATAAAATCGCATAGTTTGTTGTAGATTTTATATTTGATATTTATGTTTAGTTTTAAAAATGTTCTTTCTTCTTTAAAAGGCACACCCGCTGCTCCTAAGCGGGTGGTGGGTATTGATTTCGGCTCTTCATCAGTCAAGGTAGTAGAGCTAGAGCGTCAAGAAGAAGCTTTGACTCTTACATCCTATGGAGAACTACAACTTGGTCCCTATCAAGATAAAGAAATGGGAATGTCGGTTGATTTAGAACCAGAAAAAAAGACCGAAGCGTTGGTCGATGTTTTGCGAGAATCTAGCGTAGCGGCTAAGAGTGGCGTACTGGCTTTACCATTAATGTCTAGTTTTGTGACTGTGATAAGTTTTGATGCCAAGCCCGGAGAGGATATATCACCACGAGTTAGAGTCGAGGCCAGGAAACATATTCCAGTCCCGATAGCTGACATAACTTTAGACTGGACAGAGTTAGCTCCCCTAAAGAAATCCAAAGCCCGGAAATCAGATATGGAAAAACGAGAGGTGCTAGTAGCAGCTATCCAGAATGACATATTCAGTGAGATGAAAAACTTAATGTCTTCTGTCAATATGTCTAGCCAACCCAGCGAGCTAGAGTTATTCAGTACTCTAAGAGCAGTTACTAAATCTTCGGATGATAGTTTGGTGGTGATTGACGTCGGTTCTCATACTAGCAAAATGTACATAGCCAAAGATGGCCTTCTTAGACAATTGCATAGGGTGGGGTCAGGCGGAACTGATGTGACTGTAAAAATAGCAGAATTGCTCGGGATAAGTTTTGTAGAAGCAGAAAGATTAAAGCGTAATTACCAAGCTGATCTCCCGCAAGCTGCTGACATTAAAAAAGCATTCGCGGTTAGTTTTGAACGAGCGTTTCAAGAATTCAAAAGACTGCTTGATCATTATGAAAGAGAGAACAACACTACTATTACCAGAACAATATTGTGTGGTGGTACAGCCGGCTTCCCTGAGATGACTAAGTTCGCAAGTTATATGTTGGATAGAGAAGTAATCAAAGCTAATCCTTTTACCAAAGTCGCTTACCCGGCTTTTATGGAAGACACCCTAATCGACATAGCTCCGACTTTTACTGTGGCTTTAGGAAGTGCTTTGCGACCTTTTGATATTTGATAGTAATAGAATTAAGTCATTTTTATCTAAGCTGTCCACAGGCAATATGACCTTTGAGTTTATAAAAAAGTATAATTAAACATATGGCAACTCAATCGAGTCCTTCTTTTATTCCCAAACAACCACCACGTGGTAACAAAGGAAAGCGTTCAACACGCAAAATTTATATTCTGACTTATGTTAGCTTTGTTTTCTTTTTCGGCACTCTAATTACCTCAGGAGCTACTTTTTTCTATAAACTCAATACTCAATCACAGTTAGAAGCAGAAAAGCAAAACATTATTGCTCAAAGACAGCGCTTCGATCAGGCTAGCTTTGAGAGAGTAAAAGAGTTTAATAATAAACTAGATTCAGCCAACGAACTTCTTAATCAGCATGTATCAGTCTTATCCATTTTAGAAGCTCTCGAAAAAGCTACTATTTCTTCAGTTCAAATCAGCTCTTTTGAAATGGATCGAGCCAAACGTAATTCCATTGAGTTAACTCTACAAGCAACGACTAAAGACTTTAATTCAGTTTTGTTCCAGCGTGACGTTTATGAGCAAAACCCAATCTTACAAGGGTCTAATATATTTGATTTATCTCTAACTAAGTCTGTTCCAGATAAATTAGCCTTAGGTGCACCAAAACAAATCGTCAGCCTATCTTTAGTTAAAGAATTTTCCCCTAGCGATATAACCTACACACCGCGTAATACGGGTCCAACTTTGGTTGATGTTGATTTTACTGATACTGAGACAGGAACTTCCACACCTGAAGGCGAAGGGGTGAGTGAGGACGGGGAAGAAATTACAGAAACTGAAGGAAATACCGAAACTGCAACAGATCAGGAACAAGGTACTTCGACAGCAGATAATATAGATAATGGAGCACAATAAATAATATGGGTTATAAAGCAATAGTACAAATAGCATTGATAGTCGTCGCCTTAATCTTGGTGTTCGTTTATATAAAGCCGACTTTCGCTCAGATAGCTCAGATTCAAAGTGATGTCACTGAATACAAAGACGCAGTCTCTAAGGCTTCTGAATTTAATCAACTATTAGATAAGCTTGCTCGTAAGGAGCGATCATACTCAGATCAGGATAGAGCTGCTCTCGATAGATTCTTACCTAGTACTGTGGATTATGCACAAGTGATGCATGATTTAGAATCTTTGTTTGAGATTTATGATATTGAGTTAGATAAATTGTCTGTAGATTCAGAATCAGAAACATCTAATGTAGATGTTTACATAGAAGGTGAAGAAATGAGTAAAGGGACACTACCTTATAGCGATTTCTCCCTTACAGTGACAGATAGCTATGACAAAATTAAACAATTGCTTGCACTGATTGAATCGAATTCTTATCCTTTGGAGATTGTAACGATGGATTTAGCTAAGTCTGTAACCGATGCAGATAGTCAGATTAGCCAGAGAGATGATAAATTTGTTTGTAGTTTAGTTTTAAGAGTTTATTCACTAAATTCGACTCCAGTACCGACATTATCAGATTAGTAAAATATTTATGTCACCAAAGATTCAAAATATTATAGTTGTTGCGGGACTCGTTCTCCTTATCGGGTTAGGCTATTATCTGTATGATAAGAATAAAGATAGTATTTTGGCTACAAATACGACAGTAGTAAGTACTCAGATCTCTGTCGAGAGTGCAGATTTTTTGCGCCGCCTCAATGAGCTAAAGTCTTTATCTTTTGATGATTCAATTTTTACTGATCCACGCTTCCGTTCTTTTGCTGATAGACAAAGACCGATTATCCAAAAACCAATTGGTCGAAGTAATCCTTTCTCTAGCACAGATTAATTATGGATGTTGCTACTCGTTTGTTAGAAAGTGGAGTTATCGAGCCAGCCGTTTTGCAAGCGGTAAATGATTTAGTGGAGAATAAAGGTGTTTCATATGAGCAAGCCTTACTTCAAAATGGAGTACCAGCAGACACTGTTCGCTCTGCTCTAGCAGAAGAATATGAAGTTCCTGCTTTTACCTTTGATAAAAATTTTAAAATAGATAACCGTCTGCTTGGTTTTATCGCAGAAGACTCGGCTCGTTTTTATCGTCTAGTTCCACTTAAGATAGAAGATAACGTTTTGATTGTAGCGGCCAATCGCCCTTATGATTTGAAGGTTCGAGAAGTATTAAACTTTGTTAGTACTAAACACAACTTACCTTACCGGATTGTGTTTATGTTGAATGAAGAAATCGAGATGGCTTTGCAAGCTTATGATTCTCTTAGTGGAGAGGTTGATGAGGCGCTTTTTTCTTTGGGCGAAGAACTAGAACAAAAAATTGCAGAGAATAAATCTGAACAAGGAGGGGCGTCAGTGCAAGAAGAATTATCGCACCTTAAAGAAGATGCTCCGGTAACTAAAATCGTAGCTACAATTTTGCGTTATGCGGTAGACGGGGGAGCTTCCGATATCCATGTTGAGCCGACTGATCATAATGTACAAGTTAGGTTTAGAGTTGATGGTCGGCTACAAAAAAGCTTGGAGCTCCCTCTTAAAGTACACTCGGCAGTTATTGCTCGTATCAAAATTCTTTCGAATATGCGTTTGGACGAAAAGCGTCGCCCGCAAGATGGACGTTTCTCAGCTACTTTTGGTACTAACAAAATTGACTTTCGTGTTTCTGTATTGCCGACAAATCATGGAGAGAAAGCTGTAATGCGTATTTTGGATAACCAAAGAGGAGTTTCTAATTTGGATGATACCGGAATTTCTGAATTTCACTTAAAAACTATTCGTCGTATTTTAAAAGAACCATACGGTATTGTCCTTATTTCGGGTCCAACCGGTTCTGGTAAATCTACCACCCTTTACTCTATGTTGGGTGAAGTGGACAGATTAACAAAGAATGTTTTATCTCTAGAAGATCCAGTTGAGTACAATATTGATGGAGTTAGTCAGTCACAAGTCAGACCAGAAATTGGTTATACTTTTGCTACAGGTTTACGTAGCGCTTTGCGTCAAGACCCTGACATCATAATGGTGGGAGAGATTCGTGATAAGGAGACAGCTCAGCTTGCTATTCAGGCTGCTCTTACTGGTCATTTGGTTTTCTCTACTATTCACACCAATAATGCCATTGGAGTAATTCCCCGCTTGATTGATATGGGAGTAGATCCGTATTTGATTGCGCCAACACTTAAGATTGCTATGGCGCAACGTTTGGCTAGGCGAATTTGTCCCGGTACTGGCAAGGAGGTTGAAACAGAGGGATCTATCCAAATGATGATAGATAAAGAATTCGAATCTTTGCCAACTAAATATCACGATCTAATTCCTAAAAGTAAGACAATGTTAAGTCCAGAACCCTCAGATGAGTGTCCTTCGGGTACCAAAGGGCGAGTAGCAGTGATGGAAGTATTTGAAGTAAATGATGAGATACAAGATTTGATATTGAAAGGCGGGTCGGAAGAAGAAATGTGGGAGGCGGGTCGGAAGAACGGTTTTATGTCGATGAAAGAAGACGCTATTATAAAAGCTTTAAACCACATTATCCCTTACGAAGAAGTTAGTACTTTTGGTTCGCAAATTTCTGAGAGTCCGCTGGTTGAAGATCTAGAAAAAGATCTTAACCAAGAAGGAAGTGTTCCAGCAGTAGATAATGTCAGTGGTATAAAGACAGAGGTTACCCCAAATTTAGTATCCGATGTTCCTCCGGTACAAGATATTGATATTAGTGACCTCGACGCTATAAAATAATTTGATTCGAATCGATTTTTTGCCTGTCGATAACCTGGTTACCCTAGGGGACAGTGACGTATAATGAAAGTATGAAAATACTGTTGGTAGATGATGATATTTTGTTACGTGATATGTACAAAACTAAATTCGTAGAGCAAGGCGACGAAGTGGTCACAGCTCGTGACGGTGAGGAAGCCTTAGAAGCAATTACGAAAGATAATTTTGACGTAATGATCACCGATATGGTTATGCCTGGGATGACTGGAACAGAGTTGATAAGAGCTGTTAAGACAAAGGAAGAAAACAAAAATGTATTTTGTATTGTGTTGTCTAACCAGAGTGAGCCAACAGATATAAAAGACGCTGAAGAAGCTGGCGCTGATGGTTATATCGTTAAAGCAGAGTTAATTCCCAGCGCCGTAGTAAATAGAGTTCACGAATTGATTAAAAGATAATTATAAGAATTTAGTAATATGGCTTCAGTAGATTACAAAAGAGAGTTGAACGAACTAATCAATATTGTAGTGTCAGAAAATGGGTCTGACTTACATTTTGCTGTTGGTAACCATCCGGTGATTCGTGTAACCGGTTCGATAATTCCCTTGATAAAAAAACCGATTCTCACTGACCAAGATGTGCAAGGTTTTGCAAAAGTCTTGATGAACCCAGCTAAATACGAACAACTAACAAACCGGTTTGAAGCTGACTTCTCATTTGGTAACAGTGAAGGAATACGTTTTCGTGGTAATGCATATTTTGAGAAAGGGTCTATGGCGGTAGCACTGCGTCTCATCCCTAACACTATTAGAACTCTAGAAGAACTTAATCTCCCGCCAATACTCAGTAGTTTCGTTGAACGTCCGCAAGGTTTCTTTCTTTGTGTAGGTCCAGTTGGTCAAGGAAAATCAACCACTCTGGCGGCCATGATCGATCATATCAACTCCACCAGAACTGACCGGATTCTGACGATTGAGGATCCGATTGAGTATGTTTATGAAGAAAAGAAATGTACCATTAATCAGCGTGAGGTTGGTATCGACACAGAAAGCTTCCAGATAGCTCTGAACTCCGTCTTCCGCCAAGACGTCGATGTTATATTGGTAGGTGAGATGCGTAACGCTGAGACTATAGGTACCGCCGTAACCGCCGCTGAGACAGGACATCTCGTCTTATCTACACTTCATACCAACAACGCTGCACAAACTGTAGACCGTATTATTGACTCCTTCCCAGCTGAGCAGCAAGATCAGATTCGAGTCCAGTTAGCCGGATCATTGGCTGGAATATTTTCACAGCGTTTGATACCACGTATTTCTGGCGGCATGATTCCGACGTATGAATTGTTGATCAACAACAGTGCTGTCTCTAACCTAATACGTGAGAGCCGCACACATGAAATCCAGACAGTTATCGAAACTGGTTTAGAGCACGGAATGATTGATATGAACCGTTCTTTGGTCGAGTTAGTTAAAAAAGGGGAGATTACAGTAGAAAACGCCTTTGCTTATTCCATCAACCCTAAAGGCTTAGAAAGATTGATGTAGGGTAAGTAAACAAATAAAATAAATTATGATTTTTTCTTATAAAGCCATCGACCAACACAATACCCAGAGAGAGGGAACGGTTGAAGCTAGTAATATCGACTCGGCCATCTCCACAGTACAAAAACGAGGTTATACCGTAATTTCGATAGATCCAATTAAAGAAAAAACTTCTTTATATAATATAGAGATTGATTGGTTCCAGCGTATAAAACGTAAGGATATTGTTATCTTGTCTCGGCAGATGGCAACTCTATTTGACGCTCAAGTATCAGCTTTACGTATCTTTAGATTGCTGGCAGCGGAAGCAGAAAGTCCTCAAGTGCAACGTATGCTCAACACTATTGCGGATGATCTGCAATCAGGTAGCTCTATCTCTCGGTCGCTATCAAACCATCCGGATGCTTTTTCACCATTTTATATCAATATGGTGCGAGCTGGAGAAGAGTCGGGTTCCTTATCTCAGTCATTCAATTATTTGGCAGATTATTTAGATCGCTCTTATCAGCTGGTGAGTAAGGCTCGTAACGCGATGATTTATCCAGCATTTGTGGTGGGAGTGTTCGTCTTAGTAATGAGCTTAATGTTGACGATGGTAATTCCGCGTATTGCTCAGATTCTAACTGACTCTGGTCAAGAATTACCAATTTATACTAAAATCGTGATTGGCTTATCAAACTTTTTAACCAGCTACATTGGCTTTATCTTAGTGGCTTTGGCTCTAGGCGGCTTCGGTTTCTGGAAGTTTGCCCAAACAGATGTAGGTAAGAGATCGATAGATGAATTTAAGATAACTATTCCTTTCATAGGTGATCTTAACCGAAAATTATATTTGACTCGCATTTGTGATAACTTATCTACGATGTTGGCCAGCGGTATTTCTATGGTGCAGGCCCTGGAGGTAACAGCCGATGTGGTAGACAATATGGTTTACAAAGAGATTTTGGAGTACACACTATTTGAAGTTCGTAGCGGTCGTTCATTTTCTGACACAGTCTCAGAGTATAAAGAAATTCCTGGTGTGTTAGCCCAGATGTCAAAGGTAGGTGAAGAAACTGGAAAGCAATCAGAAATTCTTAGTACCCTGGCAACCTTTTATCGTAGGGAAGTGGACAATGCCGTTGATACACTCATTGGTCTTATAGAACCGATTATGATTGTTCTTCTAGGTTTGGGTGTCGGTGTCTTACTGGCCTCTGTATTGATGCCGATTTATAACCTGACTGGTTCGATTTAGGAAGTTTGGTAGCATAAGTAAAACAGCCGAAAACCAAAGGTTTTCGGCTGTTTTACCTTGAAAATCACATTTCTCTTAAAAAGACTTGACAAATTTCTGATATCTGCTATGATATATACATTGTTTCATCGGAGGAGAAAAAAATGGAACACAAGATGATGAAGATCTTTATAGCAGGAGCCATGCTCTCCCTGGCCGCACCGGTCATCGCCGCCGACGGTCTGGAATTCACACCGAACCCCGCCCCCGCCGGCAGCATCGAAATGACTGTCATCAGCAAGTCGGTGACGGTGACCCACTGTGGATACGTCTTCACAGACGAATCCGCGAAGTGGTCGAAGCTCGGCGGCCTCAAAGGCCAGCCTTGCTCGAGACAAGATGAAGTCTCGAAAAGCAACCCCAGCTGATGCAAGATCAAGCTGACGAAGCACTCGGCTGCTCACCACCAAGCCCCTCCTGGTCGCAAGACTAGGTGGGGCTTACTAATTATGTTAAGGAGAGAAAGAGTATATCCGTATTGGTCTCCTAGTTTTTCTGGCGGCATTTGCTGGACCCATCTTTGAGAGGTGGTTAGGTCACCTCATTCTTGGGATATAAACCCTTCAAAACCCCGGCGCTCGCGAGCACCGGGGGGTTTTTCTTTTGGTTTGAATAAAATCAGAGACTTGGTCTCTGTCCAACCAATTTAGAATGTTAAAAATAACCGAGAATTAAAACCACACACCCGTCTTTTAAATGAACCCGCGGGAGACCAGATCTCTCATAGCCAACCCTCTAACTCCACCAACGTTCCCCACAACCCCACCTTTCAACCCAAAGCAAAGTGCTATAATCAAACCATGAGCACCTTTAAAGACATGGTTTCTTTAGTATTCTCCTTCATTAACTGGAAAATACTAATTAGTTTAATTATTATCATCTTCGGTTTAGGCTACGGTACCTTCTACCTTATAAACTCCGGTTTTTTTAATAAAGATTTAAGCCCCGAAACCAAAAGACAACCCACTGGTATGCTATACGCTTCACTGGCTAAGCTAGCTGATCCGGTTGGTATTATGAGCTTTGATCTGTCGTCTACGACGCAGACTGAATTTGAGCCTTTTATTAATTATCCGGCCAGTACTGTCATGCAGTTTCATACTACGATAGACTATGGTAGCGGAGTAGCGGGTTTGATGGCCGTCACCACCGTGACTGAGGATTTTGTGACAAGCAACATTATGGCTATCCTGCCCGACGATACCATTAGCACAGTCTTACCAGATGATACTAACCTTGCACAAATCCAACATCTCACATACTCAGAAGATAGTAATTGGTTAGCTTTTAGTGCTAAAGATATCTCCGTCTTAACGGACTCAGAAGCTTCTGAGATTGCTTCGGTGGGAGCTCGGCAAGTCTACCTAGCCAGTCCCGCCAAAAAAGAAGTCTGGTCTATCGCCCCCGGCTCCGCCCCCGCCTGGTCACCAGACGGTACTTCTCTCATCTACCT
>CAZSZB010000005.1:0-45385 GCA_964611205.1 uncultured Candidatus Saccharibacteria bacterium
GGCGTCGCTGGCGCCGGTACCACCGTTGGCGATAGGTAGTATACCGGTGACACCGGTAGTAAGAGGAAGACCTGTTGCGTTAGTTAAAGTGACCGAGGTTGGAATACCGAGGTTAGGAGTGGTGAGAGTTGGAGAAGTACCAAATACTAGTGCTCCTGAACCAGTCTCATCGGTGAGAATAGCACTTAATTCTGCTGAAGTATCGATACTAGTTGAAGCCAAGTAACCTACAGTGGCATGATTCCCCCAGCCATAAGCTGTGTTCCAATTATCACTGTCTCCTCCAGCAGTTGTAAACAAAGTCGAGCTAGCAGTCCCGGCAACTTCTAGTTTGAATGATGGGCTAGCAATTCCGATACCAACGTTACCATTCCCTAAAATAGTCATCTTAGTAGTCATGGTCTGGGCAGCTGTTCCGCTTGTTGTTACATCCGGTGTTTGGAACAAAATCTTTGAAGCTGTAGCTGCTCCTCGTCCTCTACCAGAAAGAATGTAAAGGTCTCCTCCTATTAAATCAGCACTGCCCCCGTCAGCTTCTTCTGCACGAAGATAACCATCTCTACCAGCTTCAGTTCCACCTCCATCCTCTTTTGCGCCCAACATAACCTGTGGTTTACCTCCAGAAGAATATGTATTTACGGTTACAACATTATTTGTTACATCTTTAAATGCTAATGCCCCACCATTCAAACTCCAACCATATGTTAATGGAGCACCATCTGTTCTTACGAGTTGTATTAAATCAGTTCCGCCTGAACCGCCCTTAACAACCAACTGCGGTGTAGTCGCAGTCGCTATTCCGAAAGCACCTACACCCTCAACGTCTAATAAACTTCCCGGGCTTGCTGTCCCAATACCCACCTTTCCATCACTTGCTACAAAGATTCCCTCATCATCACCATCACCAGAGAGCCAGTTGTTGCCAAGAGCGATGTTGGCAGCCGAGCCGGACATAGTGAGAGTTGAAGAGAGAGTGGCAGCAGCAGCGTTGATGGTACCAGTGAAGGTTGGTGAAGCAGAGAAAACAGCGTAGCCGGTACCGGTCTCGTCAGAAAGAATTGCTGCCAGCTTGGCGGAAGTATTGAAGTCGGTGGTGCTGGCGTAACGGACATCGAGAGTACTAGTGTCAACGCTTAAGATACCAGCGCTATTGGTCAGACCGGTACCAGTTAGACTGGTAAAGTTCTCGCCGTTAATAACGAAATTAGTGGTGGTCGCGTAGGTGGTAGTAAGACCAGAGACCGTGGAAGAAGCGGTAGAAACAAAACCACCAGTGAAGGTAAGAAGGCCACTAGCTGTGTCAGCCTGATCACTTCGCAAGAAAGAAGACGAAGCTACTCCACCGACAGTCTCTGCGTTCTGTGCTTCGAAAGCGGCTGGTACTGCACCTAGAACTTTTCGTGGGGTCATTTCCCCATCGCTTTCGACTTTAACTCCCAAATACAGAGTTTGATTAAAATCTACTCCAGTTAAAGCAGTGGTTGAACCGAGCATAACTGAGAACAAACCGTTGCTTACAGTTACCGTGTCGTTCTCAGTCCAAACAGCCGTACCGCCAGAAGCCTGAGTATAAAGCCTGAAGGTAATTGCGTAATCACCATCGGGTACTGTTGCACCCGCACTGTTGGTTAACTTACCCTGATAGTTAATTTCTTTATTAAATGATGCTTCAGACACTTGAATAAAAGAGAAAAAAACCACAAAAAGCAATATGATTGCGATTATTTTATTTTGTTGTTTGGCAACAAAATTCATATTACCTGTCTGATTTACTAACCGGTACCATCAAAAACTTATAGGACTCATCGGAAGCATCCTTGAAAACAGGTTTGATAAGTCCATAGTCTTCACCCTCGAAAGTCACTTCGACCTCATCAGAAAAAGAAGATTTAATATCAGCTATGGTAGTCGGAGTGACGTCTTTCTCATCGATAAGAATCAAACCATTGCTGCTATTTACAGCAGGCTCTGTTTTCGGAACAGCTGTAAGGTGAGTATTTTTTTGATAAAAATCAAACCGGAACCAACTAAAGAAATCTGAAAGACTTAGTAAGGCCGCCTGATCAACACTGTCGGTGACGAAAGATAGAGAGTGTGGAATGACGGAACTTTCGACCTGAGCAACCGTCTCGTAAAGACCAGATTCTAAAATATTCAAATTTAAATTTTCTTGATGAACAACAAAACCAATCATTCCTGCCATACTCCCACAGGCCATTATTAAAACTGCTTTTATAAAAGCATCGAAAGGATTCGGTACGGAAAGATTCAAACTGGAAGCAGCTACTACTGCTCTCATCTCTAAATATTTTTGTCTTTCTTGGATGCGTTCTATGCGTAAAGAATTTTTACGCAGAATTTTTTCTTGGCTAGTTTGTATTAAAAAATTGTTGAGCGAGTTCTCATTGATCAGCCATCTGCGACCATCTCTGATAGCGGCGATTTTTCCGTCACGAGCAAGCTTGCTGATGTAGTCTGAAGTATACGAAAATTTTCTAGCCAAATCGGTGGCTGGCAGAAAATTTTGGTGATGATTTGAAAAGGTACTAGACATACGGAATGTCTATGTATTATATAGTTATATTGCCTATTTTTTTATCTAAAAATCGTCTTTTTGGGGAAAACTATAGAGATCAAAAATGACCAAAGAAAATTCACAAAAATCATCTGATTTGACAAATTTTTGATTCAAAATTTTCACCTCGGACAAAGGCTCATCGAACACTTCAAAAACTAACAATTTCAGACAAAAAAGATCTCCTAATCGAGACTAGGTCTCAGAGCAGACAGAGGTGTACCATACGGAGTTCGAGACCCGGTCTGAACTTAAAGCAAAAGCTGTGTTCTTTACCGTAGTCTGACTACGTTATAAACCAAAAATAGCAATATTTTGGTTTTTTTATAGACACAGGAAACCAATCGAGGCCCTGATTTTGTGTCTAAGTATAAAAAAGTTGCCATAATTAAGCATACAGCTAATTCTTCGTGATACTCAATTTCTTGGCTAGTGATAAAATATCACGTTTAAACGAGATAACCTTATTTTAAGCCCTGAAAATAGTCCAAAGCTAAATTGAAGTTATTAGTATCAAAATATATGCGACTAGATAGATTATTCTGTTCATCTACAAACCACACGGAAGTTGCTCCTGCTATCCAGACAGCTGCTAAGATAGCAATCAGATAAAACAGTCTAGAAACTATGTTACTGCCCTGCTTAAGTGATGAATCGTGCCGCCGGTTCTTGCTTCGCCCCCTAGCTTTCTTTTTAATAACTCTATCAGTACGAATAGTTATTTCGGACATATTCGTTTTACTTGGATGAGGTATTATCGAATCTGTTGGCTGCTTCGGTGGCGCTTTAAAGCTTTTTTGTAGAGTTGGTTTTATAACCTCTAGCAGATTAGCTTTTTTCTCAGCGTCTTCTTTTTCTTTAGCTAATTTAACGCTTAGTTTATGGACATCTTCTATAATTGAAGGTTTTTTTGGAGTTGGTATCAAATCATATTCATCCACATCATAAACGGATGAATCAGATTTATCGGTTTTTAAATGAGTAGCTGTATTAGATCGTCGTAAAGTTGGAGAAATGACTTTACCTTCTAGAATAGTACTCTTTTTTTTATAAAGACCCTCTTTATGGTCCTCGAGAGAATCCCGGTGGACATACCACGATCTCCCGACTAGCTGAGCGTCGACTTTTTCTGCTCGACAGAGCTGTCCAATATAATCTGAAGTATAACCAAACTCTCGAGCTAATTTACTCGCCTTAACATAATCCTTCCCATCAATAGTTAATATCTCCATACCTGGTAAAAGTATAACCTACTGATTCTAAAATACAAAATCTTTACTCGGTAAAACGAAATAAGCTTATATAATAAGGGGGTACAAGAACAACTCGTCCGAGAAGAGGTTCTGGCTAGAAATTAAATTAATGGCTTAA
This sequence comes from uncultured Candidatus Saccharibacteria bacterium, assembly GCA_964611205.1. Classification (GTDB taxonomy): domain Bacteria; phylum Patescibacteriota; class Minisyncoccia; order Phycocordibacterales; family UBA918; genus OLB19. The sequence goes on from CAZSZB010000005.1 coordinate 3,947, forward strand.
ACAGATCCTTCCTGTTTAGAATCCGTCTAGAAGCACGAGCTAACGAAACCAGGTCTCCTACCTCCTAAGGTAAGAGACCTGGTTTCATAACAACAAAATACCGACACTTGAACAGGTTTGAGCAGGTCCTTCTTGTTCAGGGTTAGGATAGTTTTTCTTTCAGTAGTTGTTCTAGCATTTGCGGATTAGCAGCGCCTTTAGATAACTTCATACTCTGACCTACCAAATACTTGAGGGAAGCTTCTTTACCAGCCTTATATTCGTCCACGACACTGCTATTTTCTGAAATAACTTGGTTAATTAAGTCATTAAGAGCTTCAGTTGATGAATTCTGAATAAGTCCTCTATCTTCAGCTAATTTTTTGGCTGACTGACCTTCAAAAACGACTTCCTGAAGCAGATCTTTAGCCACACGTGAGTTAATCTCACCATCCTTAACCAAAGTAACCAATTCTATTAAACCAATTGCATTAGCCTCCTCTAAATTACTAGAAGTCTCTAACATTCCTAACATATCACTAAGAAGATAATTCGTAGCTGTCTTTATTAAAGCGTTATCATTAAGACCTGCTTCGACAACCTTAGTGAAAAATGAATCAATGTTATTGTCGGCAATTATAATTTCAACTTGCTCACTCGTTAAACCGAGATTTTTCATTTCTTCTCGTTTAAATACGGGTAGAATTGGTAACATATCGTCTATCCGAGATTCCTCAAACTCATCCATTTCTGTTCGTTTTATCTTAGGAATATCTGGATCTGGGAAATAACGATAATCATCTGACGACTCTTTTACCCTTTGTGAGAACGTTTTAGCCTTATTTTCATCCCATCCACGCGTCTCTTGCACCACTTTTTCGCCCATTTCGAGCATTTTAGCCTGTCTTTTCAGCTCATAATTGATGGCTGACTCGACTGATTTAAAGGAATTTAGATTTTTTACCTCAACTTTAGTTCCGAGACTATCATCTGGACTGATGGAAATATTAGCTTCGACTCGCATCTCGCCTTTTTCCATATTGGCATCCGAGACATCTAAAGTACGTAAAAGTAATTGCAACTCTTTGGCAAAATTCACGGCAGTCTTAGCATCATGAATTACTGGCTCGGTCACCATCTCCATCAAAGGAACTCCGGCTCGGTTGTAGTCAACCAAACTTTTATCGCCCTGATCATGTTGACTGCGAGCGGTGTCTTCTTCTAAGTGAACTCGAGTAATTTCTACTCCGGCAATATCGCCTCCGGCAACAAACGGAAATTGATATTGACTTAATTGATAAGCTTTCGGTATGTCCGGATAAAAATAATTCTTTCTATCAAACTCACTGTAGTCAGCTAACTCTCCATTAATCGCACGACCGATTTTCATCATCGAGAGAACTGCTTCTTTGTTCACAGTAGGTAAGGTTCCCGGGTGAGCCATGCAAACTGGACAAATATTAGAGTTTGGTTCGCTAGCATGTGGATCATTTTTGCATCCACAAAACATTTTACTTTTAGTTTTCAGTTCAGCATGCACTTCCATGCCGATAGTAGCTGTGTATTTGACCATAATGAACTCTATACTACTCTTTCTCTAAGTACTGTACAAGAGCATCGCCTAAGTTTTTTATGCTATCACCATCATTTTCAGATATTACAAACACACGATTCTCATTTATGTCAATATTTGACTTGATATTCTCAAAATAATCAGTATTTACAAGGTCTTTTTTAGTTAAAATAATCCACTCGTCCTTCTCAGCAAGGCTTTTATCAAATTTGGTCAGCTCATTTCTAACCGTTTTATACGCATTTAAGGGGTCTTCTTGGTCTAAAGATACGAGATGAAGAAGCATTTTTGTGCGACTAACGTGTCGTAAAAACTTATGCCCGAGACCTTTTCCTTCTGCTGCACCTTCAATCAGACCCGGAATGTCAGCGATAGTGAATCCGTAAAGGCTACCTAGGTGAGGCTCTAGTGTAGTGAACTCGTATGAGCCCACTTGGGACTTGGCATTAGTAAGAAGGTTTAGCAAAGTCGACTTGCCTGCATTTGGTAAACCGATTAAACCGACATCCACTACTAAAGTGAGTTCGATTTTAAAGTTTCCTGATTCTCCAACTTCACCTTTAGTGGACTCCAATGGTGTCTGGTTTGTTGAAGATTTGAATCTCTCATTGCCGAGACCTCCTCGACCACCTTTGAGAATTTTTACAGTCTGACCTTCAGTAAATAATTCATAGACACGATCTCTTTCTATGTCCGTGACTACCGAGCCAATTGGCACATCAATATAAATATCTAAACTGCCCTTACCGTGTTGACTCAGACCTTTTCCCGCTTCGCCGTTTTGAGCTCTAAACTCTTTTGCTCCAGTGTACTTGGCCAAGAGGTTTAGATCGCGGACCGCTCTAAGATATACATCACCGCCATGTCCACCATTACCACCTGCAGGACCAGCCTTGGGTTGGTATTTCATACGTAAAAAGCGCACGACACCGTCGCCTCCATCTCCTGCTTTTGCGTATATTTCTAGATAATCAACAAACATTTACAATATGTAACTTATGATGTGTAAAGATAACATTCAATAATAAAAATAGCTAGTCTTTGATAACTAGTCTTTTCACAACAGCCGCAAAAGTAGCGCTAATTATCTAGTTATTTCGTCTAGATATATATTTGAACTTGGCTCTTAAACAATCGGAAAAGCTAAAAATCTGTTGTAAATATGTTTAAATAAACTATTTAAAACTGAACCTCTTATATCTATTTCTTCGGTAAAATACGTATTTTAGTCTACTTCCGAAGATAAATTAGTCTTATTAATATTTACCGTCTGCCAAGTAAAAAAGCCGGTTTTTATCAAAACCGGCTCTTTTGCTTTCACCCTTTCTCCTGCACTTAACACGCTGCACTTATATCTGGGACTTACGATATCCTAGGTTGGATTAGAGGAATTTGTTGCCAATGGCGCTGATTATTGAGACACAAAGTGAACCTAGTATAGCGACCAGAAATCCATCCACCGAGAACCCTTCGATAAAGGAGGCGGCAAACCAAAATAGGCCGGCATTAATGATAAAGATAAAAAGTCCTAGGGTTAGAATAGTAACCGGTAAAGTAAATACGATTAAAATAGGTTTGACTATCAGATTCAATAAACCTAAAATAACGGCCGCTATAATCGCTACATAGACACTTTCAACTACAATACCAGGAATGAATCTTGCTACCAGTAGTAAGGCCAAGGCAGTGACTAGAACTCGATATATTAAAGACATGTTACGAAATGATTAAGTTTGTAAATTCTTCTACACGTTCTTTAAGTTTATCATTTAATATCTTGCCTGTTTCATCTAGAGAACTTTCGACGTCACCAACATAGAGAGTGGGATTTTTTAGAACTAAGCCGAACATATGTAACACTGGTTGCACATGCTCAACAACGCGTACTCCAGCAAACGTACCCTTGGACACACCGGCTAGATAGACATCTTTACCAGCATACTCAGCATACAAAGAATCCATTAGGATTTTCCACTCACCCGGATAACCATGATTATATTCAGGTAAAATAAAAATGAAGGTATCTGTCTTTCCTGCTATTTCTTTCCATTTAGTTGGAACCGTATCAGCTCCTCCTTGACCCCAAGGTGGTGTAGTGACAGGGCTCAAGACATGGTCTTTAATATCTACTATTTCTAGGTTAGATGTTTTGTTTGCCAGTTCTTTCTCTAAAGCTAGCAATACTCGTCTCGACTTATTATCCTCGCGAGCCGTACCCAGTACCAATGTAATATTTTTCATTATTTATATTTTTTAAATTTTAAAATCAACTTGGACTAGTCTAACAGATTTACCTTACTATCATAGGGACACCGTCAGGCAGTTTGATAATAAAAAGCGACCCCTAAACTGGGGTCGCTTTTTATTAATTAGTAAACTGATCTAACGCTTAACTATACTCCAACCTTCGTTTAGCAATAACTCGGCTTTCTTGTACTTAATCTCCTTCGTTTCTTTACCGTTAGTTACAGTGACTAAATCGTTGCGACCGTACTGATTTTCATTCACTCTTTGCTTTTGATTATTTTGATTTACAGCCTTATCAGAGCCAGCCAACTTAGCTGCTGCCCTAGCAGCTTTCATCTCCTCTTCCTCCTTCTCTAAAGCTTGTGGCTGTAGTTGAGGGATAATCTCAGCCATACGATGAATAACTGCTTGTTGCATTTCATGGAATAAACGTAGACCTTCCTTACGATATTCAATCAGCGGATCGCGTTGCCCGTAAGCTCGTAACGTCACGCTAGATCTTGTATATTGCATCACTTCTAGGTGCTCCACCCAAAGAATATCTATCATCTGTAAAGCTAACCGGCGGAATAATTCTAACCACTCACTCTCACCAAATTCCTCTTTCTTCTTAGCCACAGCCTCTTCTGCCTCTGGTACTAATTCCACCACTTCTGAAAGAATAGTATCGAGTTCAGCCTCATCACCGAGGAGTAATTTACGACGGCGTGCATATACTACTTGTCGCTGCTGATTGAGAACATTGTCGTAAGCAAGAACTTGTTTACGAGCATCAAAGTTAAAGCCTTCAATTCGAGACTGAGCATTCTCTAACTGTTTAGATATCATTCGATTCTCTAGAGGCTGATCTTCTGGGATACGGAAAGTTCCCATCAAATTTTTAATCTTATCACCACCAAACACACGCATTAGTTGGTCTTCCATAGAAACAAAGAATTGTGTCTCTCCTGGGTCGCCCTGTCGTCCAGCCCGGCCTCGTAACTGGTTATCGATTCGTCTAGCATCATGACGTTCTGTACCGAGTACAAACAAACCTCCAAGTTTTTTCACCTCTTTTGCTTCCTCAGGAGTTGCTTCTATACCTCCTAATTTAATATCAACACCACGTCCTGCCATGTTTGTAGCTAACGTAACCTTACCTTTGGTTCCGGCATCAGCTATGATTTCTCCTTCTCTTTCGTGATTCTTAGCATTTAATACCTCATGAGAGACACCAGCTTTATGCAAAGCTTCCGAAAGAACTTCGTTAGTATCGATAGAAGCGGTACCAATCAAGACCGGCTGTCCTTTGGCGCTTAATTCTTTTACCTTTTCAATAACCGCTTTGTGTTTACCGGCAATAGTCTGGAAGATTAAATCATTCCTATCTATTCGAGCTACGGGTTGGTGAGTAGGAACAGGAACAACGTCCAAGCCATAAACAGAGTAGAACTCTTCTTCCGAAGTCAAAGCTGTACCGGTCATACCAGCCAACTTGTCATATTGTTTGAAGTAATTCTGGTAAGTAATGGATGCGTAGGTACGAGATTCTTTTTGAATCTTTACACCCTCCTTAGCCTCAACCGCTTGATGCAATCCATCTGACCAGCGTCGTCCTGGCTGCATACGACCAGTAAATTCATCGACAATCACTACTTCGTTGTCTCTAACAACATACTCTTTATCACGAGTAAACAAACCTTTAGCTCTAACAGCCGTTTCTAAATGGTGTACGTATTTGATACCCCGATCTGTATATATATTCTCTACCCCTAAAATACGCTCAGCTTCTTCGATACCCGCATCAGTTAACGTTGCGCTTTTAAGCTTTTCATCGAGAGTATAATGTTCACCTTCCTTTAACTGACGAGCGATATCAGAAAAAACTGTATAAAGATTTTCTGACTCTGCAGCTGGAGCAGAAATGATAAGAGGTGTTCTCGCCTCATCGATTAAAATGGAGTCGATCTCATCTATAATCGCAAACGCATGTTTCTGTTGACGAATTTTATCTTTCTCAAATTCAATGTTGTCGCGCAAATAATCAAAGCCATATTCATTATTGGTACCGTATGTCACATCAGCTGCATAAGCTTCACGCCGAGAACACGGACGAAGGAATTCATAAAATATTTTGTGTGTAGCTTCTTTATCTTTCTCTTCATCCATCTCGCCGTGTTTTGCATCATAGATGAATGATTCTTCGTGATTGATTATTCCAACCGAAAGACCAACTCCAGCATAAACCTGCCCCATCCAAACTGCGTCACGTCTAGCTAGATAATCATTGACCGTTACAATATGAACTCCGTTTCCAGCGAGTGCATTCAAAGCCGCTGGCAGAGTTCCAACTAAAGTCTTACCTTCACCTGTACGCATCTCTGTAATCTTTCCTTGGTGCAATAAAACACCTCCGATGAGCTGTTCATCGTAATGTCTTAAACCCAGGGTACGTTTAGCTGACTCACGGACAGCTGCAAAGGCTTCAGGTAAAATATCGTCCAGGGAGCTGGATTTTGACTTTAAAGCCAAGAAATAATCAACTAATTGCTGATCTGATAAGCCTTCTAATTCCTCTTCTAGACTGTTTATCTTCTTTATTAGAGGGCTAAGTTTCTTTAACTCCTTCTCGTACGATGGTGCGAATAATCTATCCAAAATTAACATAATGGACATTATGTTAGCACAAAACAGGCCACCTGGTAATGGTATTTTAAATCAGGAACACAAAAGCCGCCGGACGTACGTCCGGCGGCTTTTGTGTTCACTCAAGGTAAAGTTATTTACGTCGAGCTACTTTCTTTTTTGCTACTTTCTTTTTAGTAGCTTTTTTAGCTGGCTTGCGAACTACTTTTTTCTTTGTTGTAGTTTTGCTTGCTGTTTTCTTTTTGGCAACAACTTTTTTCTTCACTACTTTTTTCTTTGTTGCTTTTTTAACTGGCTTGCGAACTACTTTTTTCTTTGTTGTAGTTTTGCGTGCAGCTTTCTTTTTTGCTGGCATATTTTAAGTGATGGAAATTAGTGGATAATAAATCGACCGCAGACCTCTCTCTGTAAAGAACTCTCAGCAAGGAGAATGTCGCTTAAACTTAATTATCACTTTCTGTTCGCACTAACACAATGATTATAATTTAATTATTGGGGATAAGAAAAATTTTAAAATTTTTTAATTTATTTTTTAATTCAACATCGTTACTTCACTTTCGATTTCAATATTTGTTTTTTCTTTTACCAACTGAGTAATTGTTGCCGCGAAATCTTTCATCTCAAGAGCAGTTGCTCCACCATGATTCACTATGACTAAAGCTTGTTTAGAATAAGTTCCCACCTGACCTTGCCTAACACCTTTGAAATGACAAATTTTATCTAGGATATAACCAAGAGGTACCTTCACCAAATCTTCTTCCAAACTAAATCCTGGCAGGTCAGGATAATCAATTAATAATTTTTCGTAAGCACTTTTTTTGATGATAGGATTTTTAAAAAATGAACCAGCAGTTCCTAAAATTTTCCAGTCCGGAAATTTATTACTTCTAATCTCTATCACAGCATCACGTATCGCGACTTGGTTAGCTGTTCCTTTAGGAAAATATTCTGCTAGATCACGGTAGTTCAAGTTCGGCTTTGCTTCTCTACTTAATACAAAAGTAACAGCTAAAACAATATATTTTCTGCCGGCTGGAGTTTTGAACAATGAATCACGATAGCCAAACTGACATTCGCTAGCTGGCAAAAACACAGTAGACATATTATCCATATCCAAAACCTGAACCGCTGTAATACAATCCCCCACCTCAACACCATAAGCCCCGACATTTTGTATCGGAGCTGCTCCGACACTGCCTGGAATGGCCGATAAATTTTCCAGTCCCCACCAACCTCTTTCAACACTGTAGGCAATCAAATCATCCAGACTCTCACCAGCTTGTGCAGTTACAAGTATCTTATCTTTCTCCTCCTCTACACTTATACCCAAACTCTCGATAAGGATAACCAAACCTCGCACACCTTGGTCGGCAATGAGCACATTACTTCCACCACCTACAATTGTTATAGGAAGATTATTTTCTTTCGCCCAAGTTACCGCTTGCAACAATGTTTCATTATTTTTTGCGCGCACTAAATAATCTGCTTTCCCACCAACTTTGAAAGTTGTAAAAGAAGCCAAAGGAATATCTTTTTCTATATCTAATTTTATTTTAGACATATTAAAGATGCTGCATATCAATTTAAAAATAATCAACTAAGTAACGATAGTTACTGACATCCTTCGTTAGGATCTTTTCCAACTTTAATATTTCCGATGAAACACTGGAAGGAATCTTGATACTGAGGGAATAATGCTATGGCTTCCTCTAGAGTACTGACCGCTGCGGTTTTGTCACCCAATTCTACATAAGCAGCCGCCAAACTAACTCGTGAAGATAAATCCTGAGGATTAGCAATAATTCTTTCTTTTAGAAGTTCGACTAACCAATTATAATCACCGCTTTGTTCAACTGTCGAAACTGCATAATCATTAGTAGCAAAATGTCGGAAGTTGTCAGTACCAATAAGTGACTTAGCCTCGTCTACTTCTCCTAAACTCACTAAAGAAGTGGCGTACAAAACCAAAGCTTCGTGATTATTAGTATCAAGTAAGTAAGCTTCCTTTAGAAAATCTCTTCCTTTTTCTATATTACCTGCTTGTAATTCAATAACTGCCTGTTCTGTAATAATTGATTGTTTGTTTGGAGATAACTCTCTGGCTATGGCAGCCTGTTCTCGAGCTTTCTCGAGAGTCTCTGGAGTACCGAATGAATTATAGAAGGATGCGAGGAATATATGTAATCTGGCGTCACCAGGTTTGTCTTTGGTCATCTTAATCAGCTCAGACTCAGCCAGATTAACTATCGCTTTTTTGTCCTCCGTAGTAACTTCTGGTTGGCGTATAGCAACTAACGCACTCTGTGCCAATTGCTCCACAATCTCTTGGCGGCCGAAAGAACCTCTATCTAAAGCTTGTTGAAACTCAACAATTTTTTCTGAAACGGACGGTTTTCTTAGAGCGTCTATAATGTCTCCCGCGGCGGTCATGGCCGGCACGTTAACGAGATAGATAATTCCAGCCGTTACCAGAATAATAATCGGAGTAGCGAACTGTACAATCATCTTCTCATCTATTTTACAATTCTGTACTTTAGTCCACGGAGTTGATACTCGACTATGAATCAAAGCCAATATAATGACAAAGAAGATATAACTAACGATGTTATCGAAGACAACCAAGTTGTGGACGAAGTATCCAGACAGAAGACCGATAATGACACCTCTTTCTAGCACGTTAAAAGTATGGCTTTCTTTCGGAGTTCGTAGTGGTTGCCAAAAAAGATAGTAAAAGGCGGCGCCAAAGATGGACAGATAGGCTAACAGACCGAGTACTCCACCAGCGATTAACCAATCGAGGAATATATTGTGAACGCGATCAAACCAAGCTTCCTGTCCCCACAAAGCTGGTTCGTATTGTTTATTAAATACATAACTAAAACCACTCTGTCCCCAACCCAAGACCGGTCGTTCTTTAACCCCCTCAAGCGCCATACCCCAAATCACACCACGAATCGTAAGATCGCTAGCTATGTCGATGTTAGCAATACGACTCAGTGAAGGAGATGACTGTACAAAAGTTGAATCCTTTACCACAAAGAACCCCGCTGCTAGAAGAGTTAAGCCAACAAAGCCGGCGGCGGCGTATTTTCTAAACTGTGGATACTTCGCTCCGAAGATAGCGATGTAAGCGACTGTCACGAAGCTCCCACCTAGAAAGCCTAAGAAGGTACCTCTGGTACCAGTCAAGAGTAATGTAAAAACAAACAAGCCAGCTAGTAAAGCATAACTGAGTCCTTGCCAGTTCATCTTTGCTCGGACAAACAAATAAAAGGCAATGAAGATATGGAAAAGCATATAGATGGCCATGTAGGCTGCGTTACCTAGCCAAGACTCAACCCGACCACCCGCTGGACCCGCAAGACCAGCTTGTTGCATCAAACCATAAACTGCGACCACCAGAGCAATAGCTAATGAAGTATGAAAAAGATAATTCCAGACCTTCTGAGTAGTGATTGAACTACTTAAAACTACAAAGTATAGAAACAAGTGTGCTAAGGTCACAAAACCATCCATGCGTTCATAGTTACTCCAAATACTTTTCAGGGGATACTCCCCAAATAAGTCGGCGGCAAACATCACGACAATTAAAGCGCCAAAGCCTGATAACAACCAAGAGAATCGGGGACGATACTGTTTGTCATAAAGAGCCAGTAATACCCATGCGGCAAAGGCGATTTCGATAATGATACGAAAAGCGAAGTTCTTGCCTGTGATATACGGGAAGAAATAGCTGGACTCTACATAGATTGGTAAAAATGGGATAGCGAATAAACCGATAAAAACTATAGCTTTAAGTATATCTTTCATATTAGAAAGCATAATATCACAATAACTAAGTAGCAGTAATAATACGGATGACCAATAAAAGAAGACGGTGCGGTTGTCAAATAACGCATTTTAGCCGTTTAGATGTATTGTTTCTATCTATCTAATAGAAGGTTGCAAATTTAACTTCTACTTTGAATATAGAGGTCTAACGATTAACCACTTCGAGCTGAGGCTGCACGTCGGTCACTTCTGGTTGAGGCTGCGTTCCTTCTTTGGCTGTTTCTGCTGGCAGCTCGGGCTGAACCTCCTCTGTTTGAGTTTGCGTCTCTTCATCAGTGACGATCGTCTCTTCTATTTGGTCTGGATCTTTACCAGCTGCAATATCTTCTTTTCTAAAAGTATCAAAGAAGACATTAAAAACTCTTTCCAAATTATTTCTATACGTGGAATAAAAATGTACAGGGTCTTCATGTAATCTAGTCTTGACAGTGTACTGAGCCGCAGATGCTAACTTCTTGCGGTAAGCTGTACTGTTGGCCATCTTGTAGACACCGGACATAAAGGCTGTCGTATCTTCCTCATCACACAGATAAGCATCTTCATCGTGAGTAAAAATATCTTCCCGTAATTCTGTCTTAGCAATAAGAAGGGCTGAGCCGGCGGCGGCGGCCTTAATCACCACGTCATCACTTTCAGTGGAAGTATCGGTACAAATAAAGACATCCGCATTTTTCATCAGTGGTACGACATCTGTACTCTCAGGTTTAAAGATGATTTTATCAGCCACACCAAAAATCTTGGCTCGTTCTTCAAACTCTTTTTTAGCTGGCCCTTCACCGACCACCACCAGCACCGTACGAGGAAGTTGTAGTGAATTGCGTACCGAGTCAATGGTTCTAAATAAAGTACTCTTATGATCTAAGTGACCCACGAATAAAAATACTAACGAAAATCTAGAGAACACATCAGTCTTATCGTCCGTTGCTGTCGAAGCAATAATCTGTTCAATATTGTAATATCTCGGCAACTGATCAACATCGGTTATCTCCGGGTAAGTGTCCTTTATATGTTCCAGTATAGCGGTAGTGGTCACGCGCACACTAATAGCTCGGTCCAAAAGCCAGCGGGCAATTTTCTGGCGCCAGCGGTTGATTTTGTTTTTAGCTTTGAATTCATCAGTCCAAAACACATCGCGTATTTGCAACTGGAAAGGTCTGTCATACTTCCGAGCAAGCAAATAGGCCCCCAAACCAGACTCAAAAGGATTAGTCGCTATCACAAAGTCAGGTCTAAAACCCTCAGCGAAAGTGAGTTGTTCTTTAGCTACCTTTCGTACAGCTTGTGGCGCCCGAAACCAATTCAGATGCGCCGTAGTGTAAATCCATAAATTATCACCGTACCGTTTGGCCATCTTTTTATTTTGTCGCAGTGAGGCGGCGACTATAATATGTAGCTCATCAAACTGGCTAGCCAAATTGTAATAAAAACTAAAATCAGAAGAACTTCTGTCTAAAATATTTAGATTATTAGTCACAATGAGCAGTCGGGATTTTTCTCTTACCGCTCCTGTAGTGTCAGAAATAAACCTGGGACCAAACCTAGCACTCTCAACATCGATTAATTCTCCGCCTCCTTGACGTTTTTTATCCTCCTCAAGAATAACTTCCTTCAAAACAAAAGAAGCTTTCTCATGGACATGGAACAAATCATCGTCTATTTTCCTCACAGGCATGTTGTAATTATTGTATCGTACTTATCTATCTCTTTGACTCTCCATGTGAGCAATCAGACTGTCTTGAAGACTCAAAATACATCTATAGATATTGACTTTTCCTGAAAACTTGTTAAGTTACTTACCTAATTAACTTACATAACCCATGGACAGAAAAGATCACGTAAAAAAAATCATCGATACTTGGCATATTATTCACCAACATTTGCACCTGCAAAAAGTTAACCAACCAGCCAAAACCAAATGCAAGCTTCCCTACTCCGCCTGCACTACCCTCAGTTTAGTTAATCTTGATAAAACCATAACTATCAAAAAATTGTCTGAGACATTGGGTTCTTCCAGCAGCGCAGCGACCCAGATAGTAAATCAGCTAGAAACAGCGGGTTTTATAAAACGGATAAACGATAAAAATGATAAACGGGTCTGGAATATACAAATAACTCCCGCCGGTCAAAAGAAGAATAAACAAATCGGCGACCAAATAGTCAATGATTTCGAAAAAGTATTCAGTAAGCTAACAACTAACGAATTGAAACAATACGCCGAGCTAACCAGAAAAATAATAGACAAATAATATGACCTTAAAAAATTTCCCAACCTTTATCAAAAATCATCCCTACTTAACTGGAGCAGTGTTCCTAATCGTCTTGGCTGTTTTGGCTTATCTGATATTCGCTAACCAAGACAATAGCTCAGAAGTCAAAAACCAAAGTGACCAACCAAAAGTCGTCTCGACCATCACAGTGTCCGAGTTCGGCAATGATGTGATCGGAGTCGTGGCCCCAAGTGCTGACCGTAACTCTTTTGTTATACGAGCAGAAGCCGGCGGTAAAATAACCACCGTAGCTCAACCTGGAGCTGTTAAAAAAGGGACCGTCATCGCTAGAGTAGAAAACTCATCACAGCAAGCGGCTTTGATTCAAGCCCAAGGTACCTATGATGCAGCCTTGGCTGGAGCCAAACAAAGTAGTTTTAGTGTTGAAACCTCCGGCGAGAGTCTTACTGACACCTACGCCGGAGCTAATAACACTCTACGAGCAACCTTAGTCTCAACCCAGGGACTAATGGAAAACACCGTTGAAACATTTTTTAGTGGATCCAATATCGCTCTGTATAACCTATCGGACAAAATCTGGGATAAAAAAATAATTGATTATGATTTGGCTAAATGGAGTGACAAGGTAAAAACCACCATACCTGACGGTGAGGTTAAACCAACTTTAAACCAAGCAATCGACACCACCTCAAAAACTTCAACCCTGCTAGACGCCATCTATCAGAAGGTTCTCGAAGTAGAGAAAAATGCCAGCGGTGATTATCTAACCGCAGTCACAAAACACAAACAAAACCTCATCACCGCCAGAAGTGCGGTCGCTAGCAACTTGGCCACATTAAGAACGACTGAACTTAATATTCAAAAAGCAGAGTCCTCTCTCACCCGTAGTCAGTCAACCAGCTTTGGTGGTGAGACTTCTGCTGCCTCAGCCAATATCAAACAAGCCCTCGGGGTTTTGAGAGCAGCCGAAGCCACTTATAACAAAACTATCATTAAAGCCCCTTTCGATGGTCAGATTAATACCTTCAACGTAGCCGTTGGAGATATCATCAATAGTGGCAACGATATTGCCATTATAGTTCCTGATAACGATGTTGAAGTGGATCTCTCATTCCAACTGCCACTAACCGCTGTTAAGTACACTCCTACCGGCGCTTACGTACTTACCACTACCGATCAAGGTACCCTGCAAGCCATTACGGTAGAAACTGGTTTGGTCAACGCTAATACTATTTCTGTAACTGGTCTATCTGGAAACGAACAAATCGTCCTTGATGTACGAGGACTTAACGACGGTGATAAATACATCTTAAACTAATATGCCTTTTCTCTGGAACTTCTTTCTTAACCGCCAAACTTTTACCTGGTTCTTGATAGTCACCTTGTTGGTTGTGGGTATCTTTTCGATTTTTGCCATCCCTAAAGAAGCTTCACCAGAAGTAAGTATTCCTCAGGTTTTTGTCACCATTGCTTTGCCCGGAGCAACGGCTGGCGATGTCGAAAAGCTCATCATCAACGAAGTAGAACCAACCATCCTTAACATCAACGATGTCGATAAAGTAACTTCACAAGCTACTCAAGGATTAGCCACTATCGTAGTGAACTTTTACCAAAACGCTGATATAGATCTGGGAGTGCAAGACGTTCGCAACGCCCTGGAACAATCTCAAGGCAAACTACCTAAAGACGCTACTTCTCCCTTAGTCGCCAAATTAAACACCAGCAATATACCGGTACTTATCGTATCTGTTTCAAGCGACTTAACACCTGAGTCCTTGACCAACCTCGGAGACATTCTGGAAAACGAACTAGGTAAAGTGTCTGGCGTATCTGATGTAGCTGTCTCTGGAGTACGACCACGGGAAATATCCATTATTGCTCACTCGGAAGCTCTCCGACAACACAATATAAGTATCAACCAGCTCATCTCGGCTCTGAGTGGAGCAAACGCTTCTGCCCCAGCTGGTCACATCACTATCGACGGCATAGATTATCCAGTGCAATTCAAAGGTGATATTACCAGTATCTCTGACATATATAATGTACCGCTGGTTACCCCAAGCGGAAAAATCAAACTCTCAGACGTCGCCACCATCATAGACGGCTTTGAAGAAACTTCTTCCCTTTCACACCTATCAGTTGGCGCCGGCGAAAGTTCCTATGCTCTCACATTAAACATCTTCAAGAGTAAGGGCGGTAGCGTGATGACGGTGGCCAACGATGTAAAAACTAAATTAGCTGAATTACAGGACACCGTACTAAGTGGATCGGAAGTGGTTATCACCTACGACGGAGCTGATGAAGTGTACAAAAATATTTCTGAACTGACATTTTCGGGAATGCAGACTATGCTTTTGGTGATTTTAATACTATTTATTGCTATCGGTATTCGTGAAGCCTTAGTGGCCGCTTTTTCAATTCCTCTTTCTTTTACCATTGCCTTCATTGTGATGTGGGCTACTGGTAACACTATAAACTTCCTTTCTCTATTTTCTCTTATCATTGCGATGGGTATTTTGGTGGACTCTGGCATCGTAATCGTCGAAGCTATTCACACCAATCGTGAAAACGGGTTGAAGAAAAAAGAAGCAGCAGCCGCTGCCATCAAACAATTTGCTTGGCCGTTAATCGCCGGTACGATGACTACCGTTGCGGTCTTCTTCCCGTTATTCTTCCTCTCGGGAATTATGGGTGAATATATGAAATCTATCCCCTTCACAGTTATTTCCGTTCTCCTGGCCTCTATCTTTGTGGCTCTTGGTTTTGTACCGCTGGTTACTATGACGGTAATCAAGCATGATACCAGCCAGTTCGCCCTACGACGTGAAAACTTGTGGCGGAAAGTGTCTCTCTGGTACAAGGGAAAAATGGAATGGCTTCTTCTTAATAAGAAAGTACAGCGAGGCTTTTTTGCTTTCCTGACTATTTCTTTTATCTTCGCGATGTCATTACCCTTTAGTGGTTGGCTTAAGGTGATTGTCTTCCCTGTTTCCGACTATGACAGTTTTTATATCGAACTAGAATTAGCCACCGCCTCCACCCTAAAAGAAACAGAAAAAGTAACTGATCAACTAGAAGCAATTATTTCTAACTACGACTTCGTCGAATCCTACACCACTACCATTGGTCAATCTTCTGTCTTTAGTAACACTGGTAGTGTGTCAGGTAGTAATATTGCCAACATAAACCTCAATCTTCGTGAAGACCGAGACCAAACATCAATCGAGTTAGCCAAGCAAGTAAGAGCAGATATGGCCTTGGTTAAAACCAACGCCAAGATTAGTGTGAACGAAGTAGCGGGCGGGCCACCAAGCGGAGCGCCGGTGGTAGTAAAAGTCTGGAGTGAGGATGATATAAAGCTAGCCAACGTCACCAGCAATATCGAAAAAATCATCGAGGGTATTACCGGTACCAGAGATGTCACATCCTCACTTGATAACGACACCACTCAACTATCAGTCTCTATCGACCGAGAAAAAGCCAACGAGTATGGTCTGACCGCTAGTAATATCGCAATGATATTACAAACCGCTGTCACCGGCGTCTCTGCCACCACTATCCGGATAGCTGGTGAAGATATCGACGTTAGAGTAAAACTCGATTTAAACCAAGACTTTGTAAATCCAGAAGATACAACCGTAACGGACACAACAGCTATCTCTTCTATACCAGTTCAAACTAGCCGCGGCATCATTCCGCTTGGATCATTGGTCACTATCACAGCCGAACGATCAGCTACCAAAATTTCCCACGAGGATGGTGACCGCCTAAGTACCGTCGAAGCTTACCTCGAAGGCGACATCACGGCGCTTGAGGTCACTTCGCTAATCCGTGCACAACTAAAAGAAAGTGACCTACCGGACGGAGTGCAAGTGACTTATGGTGGTGATAATGAAGACATTAACCAAACCTTCACCGAGATGCTAATAGCTCTTCTGGCTGGGTTGATTCTAATCTTCTGTATCCTAATTCTAGAATTTAACGCCTTTAGAACCTCCGGTCGTCTCCTTATGGCCATACCATTATCCTTAACTGGTGTATTGGTCGGACTTTGGATTACTGGTCAACCATTATCTATTACCGCCTTCTTGGGTATCATTGCTTTATCTGGAGTCATTATTAACCACGGAATTATTCTTCTCGATGCTATTAGTAAGCGACACTTAAGAGAACCTGATATCAAACCATTTGATCTAATATTAGAAACCGCCACTTCAAGAGTACGGCCGATTCTGCTCACAACCGCCACTACTATCATCGGTATGATTCCACTACTGTCAGTCTCGGCTATGTGGGCACCACTGGCCTACACAATCGCCTTTGGACTCTTCTACGGTACGCTACTGACGTTGGTCTTCATCCCCCTCATGTCATATCGTTATGAAATGAAGAAGATTAAAAAAAGGTACGTACCATAGTACGCACCTATCTACGTAGATGATTTTAATTCAGAAAATAATCAAATTTTCAGGGATAAAAATACCCCCGCATAAATGCGGGGGTATTTTTATCCCTCCTACAACAAAGAAACCAATAGCTCGGCAAACTTGTCCCCATCACCCCGCACCAAACTGCGAGATAATTTATCGCCATTTTTTTGTTTCACCTCTTCTTTGTGGAGCAAATCTGCTCGCATTACTCTTCCCGACAAATTATCTCCATCATCAGTCACCACAAACTGATGATTAGCTTTGTAGCGTTCTAGCAAGTGAGCCGGAACTTCCCCGGTATTTATAATCACCACGTCTGGTTTGCGACCAACATATTTTTCAACTTCCGCAACGTGACCGGTGGCAGTCAAATTACTAGTTTGACCTGGTTTTGTCATTAAGTTAACAGCAAAAACAAACTGACCTTGAGCTTGCTTAATTGCTTCCCCTACTCCCCCGACTACACAATTAGCCAACAGGCTAGTGTACAAATCCCCCGGACCTAGTACGATCAAATCTGCTTCGCTAATCGCTTGCTTGGCGTCTTCAGTAATTATCGCTACCGGCTCTGTATATAGATTAGTGATTGCATTATCAAATCTTGCTTGTGGTGGTTCGTCTATATTATGTTCTCCTGTCACAATTTCTCCATTATCATACTCGGCCACCAAATGAATTTTGTCTGACGTCACCGGCAAAACCTGGCCTCGAATACGTAAAATCTTGGAGGCTGTTTGCACAGCTTCTGCCTCTGAACCTAATATTTCTGTCAAAGCAACGATTAGCAAGTTCCCGAAGTTGTGTCCATTAAGACCCTCACCTTTAGCAAAACGATACAAAAACAACTTTCGCAACAACTCTTCATGCTCATCGACATCACTCGCCAAGGCAATCAAGGCCATCCGTACATCACCCACCGGCAAGAGACCAAATTCATCACGCAAGCGACCAGTGGAGCCACCCGAATCAGCCATCGAAATAATGGCGGTAATATCAATCTCCTCGTGATATTTCTTAAGCCCCTGCAAGACCGGATGAATCCCCGTCCCACCACCAATAACCACCACTTTCTTCTTTTCTATCATATGTTTTTGTAACTACTTCATATGATAAAAAGTCACAAAAACATAATTGAATTAAATCTGACCTACCCAGACCGATTCTACATAAGTTAGCTATTATTAATGTTATTGGCGACGTAGCCAGGTAGCCAGTTGCATTTCATCGAGCTGACCTTGAGCAGTTTTGATTATAATATCTCCGACCTCTTCCCTTGTAAACGGAATGCTTATCTCGTGCTTAAGCAAGACAAACTCCATCACAGCATAGGCCGTTCGTTTATTACCGTCGCGAAAAGCGTGGGCTTGGGAAATCGCTACCGCGTACATCGCCGCCAGCTCATAGACATCAGCAATCAAATGGTAGTGTACCCGAAACTCCACCCGAGCAATCGCTCCGTCAATTGACGAGTCTTTGGCTAGCCCAGCCATTTCACCAGGATTGAGGACAGATTCGTGAATGTAAATTATGTCCGAAACTTGGAGTAATTGAAACTGCATACTTACTTATCTTTGAGATAATCGAGTACGGGTTGGGCTTTTTTAATTACCTCTGGCAACAACTTGTCAAATTCCTCTTTCTCCACGTAGCTATGAGACATATGAGTCTGTGATTCTGGCACAAAATAGCCAATCACTTTATTGCGATTCATAATAGCCACCGGGTCATCCCCAGCTGCTTTAATTACCTTCATCGGATCACGTAAGTCAGTCAAAGAGGCTGTTTTAGTAGCTTTAATTTTTTGAATTGCCATAGAATATATTTTCTTAACTATATATTTAAGTGTATATTTAAATATATATTTGTCAATAGTTTTCTTCTCTCCCCAACCCCTCCTTCCTCCCTGAACAGGAAAGACCTGTTCAGATTAGAAAAAGGCCATCCGTACATCACCCACCGGCAAGAGACCAAATTCATCACGCAAGCGACCAGTGGAGCCACCCGAATCAGCCATCGAAATAATGGCGGTAATATCAATCTCCTCGTGATATTTCTTAAGCCCCTGCAAGACCGGATGAATCCCCGTCCCACCACCAATAACCACCACTTTCTTTTTAACTCCCCCATTTCTGTTACCCATGATAGATACAACTAAAGAAAAAATAAAAAAGATACACAACCATCAAAATCTAAAAAATAAGTCACTTTTTTATATTTAATACTGTTATACTTTAATATTAATATGAAGAATTTAGTTATATATTTACTCCGAAAAAGCGAAAAATACACAAAAACCGATATGGTTTACCTCGCCAGCGGGAGCTTCTGGTTGATCGGAAGTCAGGCAATTAATTTTATACTAGCGTTTACTCTTCTCTGGACCTTTGCCAATTTCGTTAGCAAAGAAGTATACGGGGAGTATCGTTTTTTATTAACGATAGTCTCTATTTTGGCTCTCACATCCCTAAGCGGTACAGCAGTTGCCTTAACACACAGTGTGGCACTTGGTAAGCGCGCTACTTTCTACCCACTTCTGCAAGCTCGTATCCGCTATGGACTGATTGGTTCGTTGGGAGCCATCATCGGTGCAGCTTATTATTTCTGGCAAGGCAACAACGGACTAGCCCAGACCTTTGCTCTCATTGCTCTCTTTGTACCCTTTATTGAGTCATATACGCTATATGCAGCATACCTCAATGGAGTTAAAGATTTTCGTCTAATATCTATTCTTCACACTCTACAGCGCATCGCTACAGTAGGAGCTTTGGTGACAGCTGTGATGCTCACTCAAAGTGTATTCTGGATTTTATGCACATACCTGGTCACCATGACTCTTTCTTTTCGAATCGCTCAAGCTTGGTCACTTCGCACTCATCCAGTCAATGAAATTTGCGACGATACTGCTCTACCATACGCTAAGCATCTCTCTCTGATGAGCATTATTCGCTCTGGCGCACAGCATCTAGATCGTGTTGCACTATGGTACCTGGCTGGTCCGGTTGCTGTCGCTCAGTATGTAGTAGCGATTGCCTTGCCTAACGAGCTAAATGCTGCTTTTGGACAAATCTCACGCCTCGCACTACCCAAGATGTCGGCGCGTAGCAAAAAAGAACTTCAACAATCAATGATTCGTAAACTAATGGTCTACATTCTTGCCATGCTCCCTGTCATCATACTATATGTACTTATGGCCCCACCTCTATTTACAATTTTTCTTCCTCAATACATAGACTCTATCTTTTATTCACAACTGGCAGCAATTTTGATTATCGCCGCTCCTTTAAGTTTACTTACTCAATATTTCTACGCCACAAAACACACATCCGCTTTATATATAATGAACACGCTTGAGCCAATAGTATTAATTGCTTTCTATGTACTACTCATTCCACTTTACGGCATTGTAGGCGTCATCGCAGCCTCTTTTTTACGATTTGTGTTCCTGCTCGTCAGCTTGCTCTTTTTCTTCCTTCGTGATCGTACAGAGTAGATCTACTTGTTCCCCTTTAATCAGGGTCAGAAGTGTATCAATATCATCAGCGGTTTTACCTGTCTGCAAAATAGTAAAAGTATACCCAAGTTGACGAAGCAGTGTCAAAATCTCTGTCTCCATAGTCGTGCTTCGTTCTTTGTAAAAATGTGGACTAAATTCCAGCACTAAGGTCGGTCGACACCGTTCCAGCGTCTGCTGTGCTCCTTGCAACATCTCATATTCAAAACCTTCAACGTCAATCTTTATCACATCAATTCGCTCCAGGTCAGCCAGCTCAAAATCGAGCGTGCTCACCTCCACCGTTACCCTTTCACCAATACGGTTTGGAGTGACCAGTGAAGAACCACCGATATTATGTGCAGACAAAACAAGCTCCATTGAACCAGCCACGTCGCCCAGGGCTTTAGGCACAACTTTAAGCCATTGGTAATGATTGTGTACTGCACTACGTCTGATTTGTCCTACCAAGCGTGGCAAGGGCTCAAACGCTATTACTCGACCAGACTCACCGACAAGAGTAGCAGCTAACAAACTGAAGTAACCGATATTCGCACCCACATCAACAAACACTCCCCCAGGCTGTAGTTGCTCATGTAACACCTGCCCAACTTGAAGCTCCCAATTACGATGGATAAAAATATATTCATCAACCGCTCCATTCTTTCGGTCTAGCTCTAGAAAAAACTGCACCTCATCATTATAAATAGGTACCAACTGTCGTCCGATAAAAGTACGGAAGTGCCATGACTGGTACCACGGCTTGAGCAAACTTCGCAATGGCGATGGGATACGTTTTTTAATCTTGTCGTACATAAGTGTATTATTCTAGTGCTTTAAGGAGTTTTTGTCCTAGTACTTCTACACTGTATTGCTCACGGATGACCTTAGCAGCTGTTTGTCCATATGCATGTACCACCTCTTTTCTGGACAACGTCAGCAATGCATCGGCCAGAGCTACAACATTACCCGTTTCAAATATCAACCCTGTTTTCCCCTCCTCTACGTATGTGTTGGCACCAACCGCTTGACTGGTAACTGTAGCTAAACCACAGGCCATTGCTTCGGGTACCACCATGCCGATTGCTTCACGGTTACTCGGCAAAACCAACACATCGTGTGAACTATATATCACGCGCAGTTCTTCATGCTCTACAGGCTCCAGCCAGGCAATAGACTGACTAATATCAAGCTTCTTGGCGTACTTCTGAAGCTCATCCTGTAGATACCCTCCACGACCAATGAGTGATGCATGAAATTTTACTCCTTTTTGATCAAGTAGCTGCAAAGCCATAAAAAAGGTTCTGTGTTCTTTAAGTGGTATATAGCGAGCATTCATGATGATGCGTAAAACACCTTCTGGCATATATTCCTTACTTGCATCAAGATAAAATTGTGTCGTCTCAATCGGTGCTGATAATATGTGTACTGGAACAGTAGGAAAAAGTGGCTGCAAAAATACTTTACTACGGTCAGAATAAACTAGAATACCAGAAATCATTACAGCTTGATGCTGTATAAAATAAATCATAAATCTCAAATATAATTTAGATAATTTATTAACTGGCCAATCAATTGTCTCTGCATAAATATATAATTTGCTTTCTGGATACTTACGAATATATCGAATACACTGCATCGTATACCAATGATACAAATCGAATGTAATAATATGAGTCGGTTTATACTTACGCAGACTAGATATTAATCCTTGCATATAATGAGGGGCGAAGACTTCCTTACCTAGAAAACGAGATACAGATTGTAGTCCAAATGAAGTGTATCTTGTTACGAAAAAAGAATTAGGAGTCTTTTGTATTTTTCCTATATATTGTGGCAACGCAACAATCACCATTAGACGTGCACTCAGGCCAGTAATTAGTGGGTCAATATGACGTTTGTATGGTACAAAACATAATGTTTTATTTTTTACTAAATCAGTACTTTTATTGATCATATAGTTTTTTATATTCTGCAACTGTTTTGTCTAATGAATAGTTATGAACGATGGACAAGCGAGCTGTGTTAACCATATCCTGATACTCATCTCTCGACAACATTAACCCCTTCTTTAAACCTTCTGCAAGACTGTCAGTGTTTTTTTGTTGCACCAAAATGCCATTTCTATTATTTTGCACAACCTCAGGTATACCACCTACAGAAGTAACGATAGGGACACATCCTGTTGACATAGCTTCAAGTAGAGCAATTGGTAGACCTTCCCAGTAAGATGACATTACAAAAAAATCAGCTGCCTGTAGATGTAACAACACTTGATTAGTGTTACCTAAAAGACGCACCACTTTTTGTAACCCTAACTTCTTAATATGATCTGCTAACTCTGACCGCATCTGCCCTTCTCCAAGGATATCTACTTGGATATTGGGTACTTGTGCACAAATTACAGACAAAGATTCTAATAATGTAGGATACCCTTTCTGCTCCATCAATCGACCCACTGCGATAAAGTATTTTGTATCGTCATTTATCATTAGTGACCTACGGACAGATAAACGCTCAGCTGGACTAAGAGCCTTAAATCGTTCTATGTTCACTCCATTTTCTATCATCAGAACTCGAGAAGCAGACACAACTCCACGATTTAACATCTGAGTTCTTACGATGTCTGATATGACAACTGTCTTATTACTAAGAATGTCAGTCAATCGCATTACTAACTCCCGCCAACGAGGCCCAAAATTAATGTTATGAATAGTGCTATATATCCTTGGTACCCTAGCAATAGTGCCACATATACGGCCAAGTATATTTGCATGAAATAAGTGTGAGTGAAGGATATCTGGTCTTTCATGAACAATCGCTCTGTATAAACGCCAAATACGCAATAAATCTCCTTTTTTTTTGTCACTACACGCTATCACCGAGATTCCTTGTGCCTGTAAATAGGCACCAATCGGGCCAATGCTTGAAAGAGATATCACTGACACTGAGTATGTTTTATCAGCAGCTAATTCAGTCACTATATCCTTCACGAGAACCTCAGCACCTCCCAACTCTAATCCGGTGATCAAAAAAGTTATTTTTTTATTTGTGTCAGTGTTGTTCATAATTATCAAAGATACGAATATATTGTCCTCCTACTATAGGAAGTTTATATCTTTCTACATATTGAGTAAATAATAATATATTTTTATCACGCTCACTTGAAGTCCAATCAATGATATTCCTGACGGTTTTAGCTATAGCATTAAAATCACCAACCGGAACCAAGGACAAGTACGATGTCTGCTCCAGAATGCTATTAGGTCCAGTTGGACAATCAGTACTAACCACTGGGGTACCAGCAACCAAAGCTTCTACGATGACGTTACCAAAACCCTCATACTCTGATGTAATCAAAAATATATCCGCTGCTGACATCCAAGCATGTGGATTATCTTTGAAGCCCATAAAGTGCACCTTGGTATCGATATTTAATTTATTAGCCAGGTCGCACAAATCTCCTTGCAAAGGACCTTCTCCTAGAACATACAAATGAACATCGGGGTGTGTCTCATGTATTAACGCCAATGCTCGCAGAGCAATATCATATCGTTTTTGAGAGACAAGCCTTCCACACATAACGATAGCTGGATGCTGTAAAATAATATTTTCTAATGATGCATTTTTAACTTGATCAATATTAATTGGATTAGGAATAACCACAATACGATCTTTGCAGACTGATGTATGTTTGTGTAAATCCTCCCTCATGCCGTTATTTAGACACACTACGACATTAGCATGTAGTAATGAAAGAGTATAAAACACCTTTGCCAAATATTTCATGGATACAATATCATATGAATATGGGTTTTCCATACGACATATCCAATAAGATTTTTTATACAAAAATAATCGTACCAGAAAAAAGAGTGACGATGCTTGCATACTACTCAAGACAATATCTGGTCTGCCCTGCCAGAGTAAGCGCCACAAACGCCACGCAGCATATCTTGTACGTGATGCTTCTAGGTCAACCATAGATATATTCTTGGGCACATGTGCCGCATATGCGCCAGTTGCTGAAAACACTACTAGCGTCACTTCATATGGATCATCTAGAGACTCAAAATAAACGGCTAAGTCTAATATTACTCGCTCCGCTCCTCCACCATTTAAATTTGGTAATAGTAAAAAAACTGATTTTTTTGAAGACCTATTTTTATTCATCATAAGGATACATTAGTCGGGTTTTTGCCAAAATAAACTGCTCAGTAGCTGTCGAATAAACTTTTGTAGCTAGCTTTTCTTTAACAATTAACATTAAGGCATTACGTTCATTAAAACCTTTCTCAAATTTTTTAACTACATCAATTTGCTGTATATCAGACACAGGTAAGACTAACCATTCTGGCAAACCCATATTCTTGAGGATATCCCACTTTGCACCCGAATCATACGTGATGGCAAGAACTGCCGTGCCGGCAGTTAAGGCAAAAATTGCTGAATGCATTCGTGTTGCTATAAGAAAATCTGCTTTACGATAAGCTTCAACCAACTGCTGAACAGAATACTCTTCTGTAATAACAGTATACCGTGAACGCTCGATACCAGTAAAAATCTCCTCTATCGCTTTAGCGTTTGGCTCTGTTTTATATACAACCTGCGGCATTATAACAATAGTACCTTTTAACTCACTACATATATACTGAGCCAAATTATGCATAGCAGAAATATATGAATGATATATATTTTGATTACCAATCTCTCGTTGTCCAACTATTGTCATTACAATTACAGGCTGTTTATTAATTGGCTTAACTATATGAGGCATCTGCTGTAGCACAGGCAGCGAAAGGTCTGGCACTTGTCGCAATATATCACGTTTTACTAAATCAGGAGCCAAAGAATGAACATAGGAAAAAGATGCCGACTCACGTAATGTCACTAATATACAACGACTCAGTGTGTATCGTAAAATATACCTAGAAATAGGATTTTTCAATCTCCATACAGATGCTCCTAAACATACCATCGGTTTACCGAGCACAATACACAGAAGGGGGTGTATACACAACGAATAAATAGCGAAGGGTTCTTTAACAACAGAGTAACCTCTAAAATTTCTTCCATTCCACAAAATAAAATCAGCATTTCGAATAATTTGGAACGTCTTCCATCCTTCGTTAGACATACATTTTCTAACAAGAACATCAGGTAGTCCTACTTTTACAAAAACAGTAATACAAAACATTAACATTAATCTAAGTATTCTTCCTGGAGATGATTGATGGTAGGTTAAATTTTTAGTATCAGATGCATTAATAGATTCGTATGTAGACATAATCCCTCCAACGTACGAAACATCACCCTTATGTAATGGATATGTGTGATCAAATTCTTCCAAACAGTCAGGATGCTGATTTACACCAAAGACAGTAATCACACTTAGCGCTGCCGTAGGAAAATATTTCTTCGTTAATAAAATAATACTCATTTGCATAGCCGCATCACCACGATTTTTTTCTGAAGCAAAATCAAGTAATACAATTGACATTTTTTTAGTGTATTTATTTTCCAAATGATTCATACAATTTTAAATATTTTTTTGCCAATGATGACCATGTGTATTCATCATTAGAAGGCAATAGTCTGGAGATAGCTTTTGAGTCAATAGCTTCAATAATCGCATCAACTAATCTGGTATCTTGAAAAGAATTTTCAGATAGAAGTGTCTCAGAAAGAACCTCAGGGATACCCCATGCTTGAGGAGTAATAACCGGCAGACCGCAAGCTGCTGCCTCGTATATAACTGTTGGAAGTGACTCATAGTGACGAGACGGAAACACTGCCACATTTGCCATTTGATAAAAACTTGGCAAATTAGCTTCGGACACATTGCTCACAATTCTTATATTTTTACTAACTGTTGATTCTTGTGCCAATCGATAAATCTCACGGACATAAGGAGCATCAAATCCTTTACCCATGTCACCAGTCACACAGACAATGCTAATGTCGGGACGAATAGCAACTAAAGCGGGTGCTGCTGTGATCAATAAATCAATACCCTTCTTTCGAGCAGCCCTGCCTACGTATAATACTACTGGGGCAGAGTTTGATATACCTAGAGAATATCTACGTGCTCGGCCAGCTACAGTATCAGGATAATACCGTTCAGAATCAAAACCATTGTATATTTGAAAAATTTTATCTTCTGCAACCCCGTAGATTGCTCTCATTTCTTTTAATTGAAACATGCTGACAGAAATGAGTGAATTTGACCACTTCCACATACTTCGATCAATCCATTCTTGAATTTTTCCATTTACACTCACAAGTTTATCCCGCCATGATTGTTTTGTATGTACGCTTGCTGCAATCTCTGGAGTTGTTGTCCCATGCGCCGTATAAACAATATTAGCTGAGAAAAGACCTATTTTTTTTAGAAGAAATAACAATACAACATTACCAGTATGCACATGTATAACATCGTACTCTTTCTTTCGTAGTGACATAAACTTTAACGCAACCTTTACATCCAGATGAGCAGCTCTTAAAACACCTTTTGCTAATCCAGCACCAATGCCGTATATATGCATCCCAGCAAATATCCACTGACCTCTACCACCATCTGTAATAACGTCTACAGAGACCCCTAATTCTGCCAAACTGCGACCATGATTAAAAGCATTCTTTACGATACCGCTCACTAATGGATCGTCATATGATCGGGGGAAATTACTGCCTATCAAAAGAATTTTCATAGTAATGATGATAGCAAGGATATATGTCTATCTTTTTTATCTATATTATAATGCAAATGAATAAGATTATAAAACATAGAGGATAAATCACCCCATCGATTTAAGTAAATACACATACAGTGATTACACAGAAAAACTAAAATGATTTTCGGTATCTGCGACATATATATGTCTTTATATTACCAAATTTAAACAGTTTTAGTTACCATCACTAAACTATATTCTAGCTAAGCTTAGCGAGATTTAGGAATCTGTTTAAAGCTCTTTAGATCTACCAAGAAGGACTCCGAATAGACCGAGGACAATAACTCCCAACAATCCCAGATACGGCCAGTTTTCACGCGGTATCTTAGTCTGACTAGCGTAGACATTGGCTGTTTGGTCGTTTCTATTGGTTCCTTCTACCTTATCCTTGGCATCATTATCAAGCGTTTGGTCTACACCATCATCAGAAAAGTTGCTCTCATCGGCAAAGACATAATGAGTTGGTGTCTGTGACACTTCTCTGGGTGATGTTATACCTGGGCTAGCTTCTGCTTTCGGCTCGGCTTTATAATCATGTATATTTGCTACCACTTTACCCTGCTCATCCCGCAGAATCACACCAGCCAGACTATGAGCTCCTACTTTCCATTTTGGAATAGTGATGGTAGCTCCCGGCAAGACAATAGTATAGTCAGGAAATGTAAAGGTACCAGTAGAAACTAAGCGGTAGCCAGAAATATCTACCTCATACTTGGCGCTATTGCGAAGCATAATATCACCTTCACTGGTGCGAGATAATCTAAAGGCAACCGGCAACACTTTTATATTTTTTCTCGCCACTTGTTCGTAACCATTTTTCCTTGAATAGAGGGTAACAATATATTCTCCAGCATAAAGATAGCTGTGTTCTACCGTCTTTCCCTCTGCCGTATTCATATCACCAAAATTCCAATAATGTCGAACGGTTCGCAGTAACTGACTATCTATACCAGATGGCTTGACCGAAAAAGTTACCGCTTGATCGACATAAATCATATTCGGTATTTTCAACTTTAGTTTCAAGTCCCCTTCAGTCTTTGTTAGTATTGCTTCTGATTGTTTTTCTGCAGTAGTGGTTTTGGTTGTTTTCACTCCAGTCTCGGTGGCGCTAGTTGGTGTCGAACTTACACTATGATTGGCAGCGCCCGGGGTCGGTGCAGCGGTTATCCAACCACTGGTTGTATACTGGGCTGTTTCTTTGGTGACATTATCACCACCAATAGCTTGCCAGTTTTCGCCACCGCTTACCTGGTCCTCTACTCCCCCGTCACTTCTTTTAAGTACCAAAGTGGCTCCCGTATTAGCGAGAGCTCCAGTGTAGATTAAAAACGCCGGGCCAGGGGCGGAATCATCATCTGTTCGTTCTAAAACTACGTACTCACCAGCACCAATAGAGCCCGTGAGGTTGATATTTAGGCCTTTCTGGTCTTCCAGAACCCAACCCTCAAGATCAACGGCTTCAGCTCCGTTATTATATAACTCTATCCATTCGTCATTAGCGGAATCTTTATTACCCATCCAGGCAATCTCGTTTATCGTCACCGCGGCGGAAGCAACCTCTGGGAGTAAGCACAACATTATAATAATGCTCGCTACCCGAAGCTTCATATTACTTGATAGGAGATTTATCGTTACCGGTAATTCGCATCATTCGTTCTAGTTTTTTGGGAGACAGTGGATCCTCTTGATTGTTTTTTACCTCTGCTCGATCTGGATTCATGGCAACAGATTCATCTTTTGGTGTATCGGGATTTTTATTCTCACTAACACTGTTCGCCAGAGTTGCTTCTAAAACCGCTTTTAAATCTCGTGGGTCTTTCTCTGCATTATTTTTTTCTGGTTTTCTCCTAACTTCTTCTTTAGTTTTTTGTTTCTTTTCTTCTTTGCTGACTTCTGTCTTTGAAATATTTTTCAAAATATCTCTTAACTCCATTAAGTTTTTGGTAGGGACAGTTTTTTTATTAGCTGACTTATGATTGGCTGGTGGTTTATTTTGTTCTGCGTTACCCTGACCTTCGTTATTATTCTCTACTCGTTGCTTAGGTCGACTATCGTTACCTTCTTTACGGTTATTAGCACCGCCACCATCACCTGCTGAGTTAGCACTATATTTAGTATTTGGTTTTGGTGCATTAGCACCCTTGTTGGCTGGTTTACCACTGCTGCTACTAGAAGGTTTTTTAGGCACTTCTGAAGGTTCGTGCCATTTCATAATCGCTTCCTCAACCTCAGCTCTTGGTTTGGAGAAATGCTTGCGGCTATGAGCAATGGCTACATTTTTATAGGAAATATGGGCCGGCTCTATGGGGGGCAGAGTAACTGCCGAAAATGGCGCTGAACCAATACCATCAATCATCAAAGTTAGGTAAATCTGGGCAAAACCAAGGTTCACGATATCGGGAGCCAGGAAATTGGGACTAAATATCGTCTCTAAAACTTCCGCATCAAAAGGACCGACCCGGAAAGAAATAATTGTCCCGACGTTACCAAACACAGCGTTCTTAACCTCTTCTTCCATTTGCTCGATGTACTGGTGAGCAATGGTTAGATTGAGCTTATACTTGCGAGCCTCAGAGAGAATATCGGCAAAGGTGGCATTGGCAAATGATTGAAACTCATCGACGTAAAAATAAAAGTTGGGCGCAGCGCTCATTTGTTCTGCATTCAAATCAGCCCGACTCATAGCGGCTAGATAGATACGGGTGGTGAGCATGCTACCAAGCAGGTTGGCATTACTCTCCCCCACCAAACCTTTAGAAAGGTTCATGATGAGGATTTTGCGGTCATCCATTATTTGTCTGATATCGAAACTAGAGTGCGGTTGGCCGATAATATTACGGATAAGTGGGTTGCTGGTAAACTGTCCAATCTTGTTCTTAATCGCGTCTCCCGCCTCCTGCATATAACGCTCGTTGTACTGCAAAAATTCATCAACCCAAAAAGACTTAACCGCTGGATCAGAAATATTGTCGATGACTTTCCGACGGTAGACTTTGTCTGACAGCATACGGTTTACTCCCAGTAGGGTGGAGTCTGGATATTCCAAAAGCGCTAACAAAGTATTGGAAAGAATATATTCCATACGAGCGGACCAAGCATCCACCCAGATTTTTTTGAAAACAGACATTAAGCCCGAGACTACCAAGTGTCTGCGGTCAGGACCAACATCCTCCATAACATTGAAGGAAACCGGGTTATCAGTATCGAAGGGGGCGAAGTATAAAACATCTTCTTTTCTTTCTTCTGGAATGTAATTTAGGAGAGTCTCGGCTGTTTGGCCGTGTGGGTCAATGAAAGCTAGACCATTGCCGTTTTTGATGTCCTGCACGGCCATATTCTCCAGCAGGGTTGATTTACCCATCCCTGTCTTACCAATGACGTAAACGTGCCGAGAGCGGTCTTTGGCCTTAATACCAAAAGGCACCGATTGACCACGGGCATCAGTCTTAGCAAAAAAAGTTATTTGTTCGGGATCAAAACTCACACTATAAGTATAACAAACGAAAAGGGTTGGCAACCATAGTAACCAACCCCCATCTCACTCTGTCTGCTCAAAGCGCTCTATGAACAGCTGGTCCGCCCGAGCAAACTCGCCGGAGACGAAACCGTAGACAATGATGAGCAAAAAGACTATCACTGCCCATAGCCCCACCAAAGAGAACATATACTCTTTCGCAGTGTTGTATTTTTTTCTCATTTGACTGCCCCTCAAAAAACAAGACGGCCATCATTTAAACAGTTTTAGCCAGATATTGCAATGAAATTTTGTTAGTCACCGTACTGCTCACGTACGTACTTGTGCAGAGTTTTTACATCATAGCTGCGGTCTTTGGAATTGAGCAGAATTATACTGATAACTCTTTCCTCTCCATCAATCACTACCGTATGAAGCGTAGCGGAAGTTTGGCCAGCGGCGAGAGTCTCACCAACCTTACCCCCGATAAAGTTAGCCACTCCTTCCATACCGTTAAAATTATTTAACTCACCAAAATCACCGCTCGAGTAGGCGGTAGCGAGATTGGCATCTCTGGTCAAACCTAAAACAAAACTGCGATTATGGTAGATGTATTGCAAAAGTTTCATCAAGTCTACCGTTGACGAGAGGTTACCATTGTCTAAACCAGAGGGGTCAGTAAAAGTCGTATCAGACAGGCCTAGTGATTCGGCTTTCATATTCATCTTATCAATGAAATTATTCCGACCAATAACACTGGCTATAACCTCTGCCGCTTCATTGGAAGATTCAACCAAGAGTAACTGCAACAAACTATACATCGAGGCTTCGTAATGTCCGGATAGACGAGGGATTAGAGTTGTCACATATTTCTCCTGAATAATCGGGACTGACTTATCGAGATTAATATACTCAGCTGCAACCAAAGCAGTCATAAGTTTGGTCAGTGAAGCAATCGGTCTAATATCATCTATGTGGTTACCCGCCAAGATAGTATTACTACCAATGTCTGCCACTAGATAATGGTCAGTTGTCACGTCAGGGGCTTTGGGTTCGTATAAAAAATTATCGCCAGCAAAATCTTTTTCGTGGACTAAAACCGGAACATCGATACTCACCATTTGGTATAACTCTTTAGCGTCCTCGGTACTAAGTCTGATACAACCACCGGAGTAACCTTCTGGCACCGGTGTACCGTCTGGGTATTCCGGCCAACCGTGAATAAAGAAGTTGCCCTGAAAAACCATACTCCAAGGCTGATTGACGTGGCCAAAAGATGAGAAATGATTTTCCTCTTTACCTTCGATATTATAGAGTCCAGCTGGTGTCTCCCACCAAGAATTCTCTTTGCCTTTAGATAAAATATCTGTTTCGTATTTGATTTCTCCTGCTTCATAATATCTAATCTTCATATCGGTTAGATCAGCCTCAATGAAATTTATTTTATCCGACACAAAAGCTTGCTTAGTCTGGGCAAAAAAACTTGGTTCAGACAATAATCGCCCTGGGCCATAACTGAGTAATTGTGGTAAAGTGGTGCCAAAATTATTTACAAAAACTGATGGGGCTAAAGCGGCGGTAGCAGAATTGGTCTGTTGCCAAAAGGGCGGTAGTGGTATGTCAGTGGTAAAACCATATAATCCAACCAGTAAGAATAATGACAAAACAGCCGTTGCTAAAGACAGCTTGTTTGTTCGTTCTGATTTTTCTTGTTGAGATAGGACAAATTCTCCAGTAGTGTATTCTGTCCCTTCCGGTAATAAAGAAACTGGATCATCGATTCTTTTCTTCCTGCTTAGCATAACTAATATAATACTTGAATTTTTCAAGCTAAATCTCAAAAAAGCTTAATTTTGTTGATAGTAAAACTAAATTCTTTCGGATTGATAAGAAACGTCTCCGAATAAATTCGTCGGTCTTTAATTATTATTCTAGAGGACCAGGAGATAGTAGGGCGGCTTTAGTATAAATATTACTCGGTGCCCACACCATCCAATCCATTACCCCCGAATCGTAACTGGCTTGAATCTGAGCACGTACATCATTTGCATCATAATCCCCACCATAGTCAAAGTCTTGTATCCAAGTTCGTAGTTTACTGGCTGGGTAAACAGGCTTCTCATAAGTACCGGTCCAGCTGACTGTCCCGCTAGCATTTGTTATATCGATTGGTCTATGGACAAAGCTGTTAACCACCGTGGTCGAAGCTGTCATTCTATCGACGCCAGAAGACATAGCGTGTTTTACTACCTCATAAGGATGATCATTCGGGTTACCGAGACCAAGAAAACTCTTAGGATAATGAGACGGATAAACCATTGGCGCAATAAAATCAAAATAAGGAGCAGCGCGTTCTATAACCTGTCCAATTGATAAGTCATCAGTATTGGTGGTAGTCATCCCAAAAAGATCAACTGATGTCCAAGGAGTACTAGTTTCGCGTCCAGTATTTTCATGACGATATTTAGAAAACAAAGTTTCGTCACTTAGACGTTCATTAAGATATTTAAAGAAGGCTTCGAGGTTAGCTGGTTTATCATTGCCGTATTCTCCGGCCATACTCTTTGGAAAAGCGATATTATCCATTGGACCATCGGATGGATAACGAACGTAATCATAATTGATTTCATCGAAACCAAGGTTGTAGACATCCTTAGACAGTTCAATCATATGATCCCAGTATTCAGTAGCTGCCACATCAATAAATGACAAGCCTTTGTTATCCTTCCAGACGGAACCATCTTTGCGTTGGACAGCTAGCTCTGGATGTTTTGGTGCATAAAAAGGATCTTGGAAAACAGTTATCCGAGCGATAGTAAAGATACCATTGTCATGCAAAAGTTTAACTAACTCTTTCATATCACGGGTACCACAGCGGGCTTCTTGCCAAGCTGATAACCACTCCTGACTTTCTGGTGGAAAAGAAATCGTGCCAGAGTAATCCTTAATATCGATAACGACGCTATTTATCTCTGTTTCTTGCATTAAGGCAATTAATTTTTGCCGAAAAGATGGTGTCCCAGCCACACACGATGTCATATAAATAGCCTTTACTTGTTGTGGCAGAGGCACATGCGAAATTACTTCCCTATAATCAGGTTGGTTTTTCGATTCTATAGTGTCACGAGTCTCACCTTTAACAGCAACCGGCGGTTGACCGGCGTTTACATCATACGAAACAGATGTTAACTCTGGTATTTTTACTACAGAAAAAACTACGGCACCCAAAATAAAAGCTGATGTTAGTCCGTAGTGAAGCTTCATTATATTTTTTCATTATCCCAATCTGGTAATTCATTGGGTACACTTTCTACATATGAATCGGTAGTATATTCGCCCTGTTCATTTTCTATGCTGCGCAAATAAGCTGCTCGCCTTAGGCTGTATCCAGTCACCATCAGTAGCACTCCCGAACCCATTAAAATATATTCCTTCCAATCGCTAGGAATACCTAACCAAGGAGTAAAAAATACTATCAAACCGAGTACAAAAACTAGAGATTCTTTTTTCATTAAATGATACCAAGGAGCGCAGCGGCTAGAGAATTTTTACGTCCCGCTTTACTCATTTATAGAGCAGACACTGGACGGCTCCGGCCCTTGTACAAATAGTATACCGTAATCTATCCGTTAATTACAACGTTAATTTATCCTTTCGACTATCACAACAAATTCACCCTTTTGTTTAACTGGATTGTCATTTAATAATTTCATAATCTCTTCAGGAGAACCCACCAGCATTTCTTCGTGCATCTTGGTCAACTCTCTGCCTATGCGAATATTCCAATCGGTTGAGTCATCAGCTGTCATTTCAGAAAGAGTAGCCAATGTTTTCATAATGCGGTGAGTGGATTCAAAAAATATAACCGGATGATTATAAGTAGCTAAGTTTTCGAAAAAAGTTTGCCGGCCTTTCTTATGCGGAACAAAACCTAGAAAGGAAAAATTATTACCCGCCAGTCCAGCGATAGAGAAAGCTGCCGTGACAGCTGACGGACCAGGGATTACTTGAACCTTCACCCCTCTTTCTCGCGCAGCAGAGACTAAGAGGACCCCTGGGTCACTTACACCCGGAGTGCCAGCATCCGACACCAAAGCGACGTGCTTCCCTGTCTCTAAATCTTCTAAGATTTCTTGCAGGACTTTCTCTGAAGCATGAGCATCGTAGCGTTTTAGTTTGGCCTTGATTTCGTAATGTGCGAGTAACTTTCCGGTCACCCGGGTGTCTTCACACAGAATATAATCAGCTTCTTTAAAAATCCGTAAAGCCCGCAACGTAATATCTTCGAGATTGCCAATCGGGGTAGCTACCACTGAAAGAATTCCTGTTGTCATAGTCACAAAAGTACCACTCCGACAGACAAAAGAAAAGCCCGGCAGCGCAGCTGCCGGGCACACCCAGATCCATTCCCCGTTCTGAACAGGTCCTTCCTGTACAGACTCGGTCTGATAAGACGCCTAATTGCTCAAGCGTTCTAGCACGCAGACCACTGACCTTTCGATTACGCCAGACCATTTCCCTTCTTCTGGGACCAGTGGTCTGAAACCACGAATGTCGATCTCCCGCTTAGAGAAATCGCAACCAATGAAGTTGCTGTCGGTGAAGTGGTCCCAAAACCGTCTCGATGACTCCCCTGCCAGTGGCGTGATCTCGGTGATCATATCAAACAGGTTCGAGCGGGTTTGTAGATCATCAGCTGCGTTGTATTCGTCCACCAAGATATCGACCAGTCCTTCGAAAACCTCTTTCTGTTCGAAGGAGTGATACGAAATGGTGTCGATACTTTGGCCCAACTTGGCCATCAGTACTTCACAGTACCACTCGGCTGTGATGGTTGTCTGCTTACCCATCTTATTTCTCCTTGATTATGAACTAGAGAGAAATATAAGTAATAATATCCATATAGTCAATCAAAGAGACTAACGCAGATAAAAGTTTTTTAGATTAACTGGTTAGAAATTTGTGTAACGTTTCCTGCTCCCATCACAATGACTACATCATCAGAGGAAACTGTTTCTTTAATTTCCAAAGCCGCAGCTTCTGGAGTCTCAAAGTGAATAGCTTCCTTATCAAGTTTCTGCAACTCAGTCACTATCTGTTGACTTGATACGTCACCCTGATTTTCTTCTCGAGCAGCATAAATAGGCATCATAATAATCCTATCGGCTTGACTTAAAGCAACGACAAAATCAGCAAACAAGGTCTTTGTTCGACTGTAGGTATGAGGTTGAAACACAACCGTTAATTTACTATTTGGATACTTATCTCGAGCAGCACTGATGGTGGCCTTTATTTCAGTTGGGTGGTGCGCATAATCCTCATAAATTGGCGCGTTATTATAGTCACCTTTATATTCAAAACGACGCTTTGTACCAGCAAAATTTTCAAGAGCTACTTTTATAGTCTCTGATTCTAAGCCAAGATAAGTAGCAACAGCTACTGCCGCAGCGGCATTTAGTTGATTATAGACCCCTGGCTGGGTTAACCGTCTCTTTATATCTAAATACTCTCTATAATCAACCACTTCGCATTTTAAGCCTTCTACCACGGGCTTGATACTGGATTGCGATAAGTCAGTAACTACTACTCCGTCCTCAGGTACCTTCTCAGCCAACTCTCTAAAAGCATTTTGCACATCAGCCAGATCTTTATAGTAATCAACGTGCTCATGCTCGAGATTGGTGATTACCAAGACGTCAGGCTTAAGGTGAAGAAAATCCCTTTTATACTCACAAGCCTCTGCGATAAAATATTTACTCTTACCAGCGCGGAAATTGCTACCAGTTTTCATGCGCAAAGAACCAACCACCAGAGTTGGGTCGTAACTTGCTTCCTCCAAAATATCAGCCAACATAGCAGTCGTAGTGGTCTTGCCGTGAGTACCAGAAACAGCGATTAAATAATATTCGTTGGCCACCTCTGCTAAAGCTTCAAAATAATTAAGCATCTTAATACCAGATTGCCTAGCGGCTAGCATTTCTGGATTGTCTGGAGACATAGCTTCCGTGTAGACAATTATATCTATGTTTTTTGTCGGCTCCTTCTCACTATCATATATGATAGTGTTATTTTGGTTGTAGACTATCTCAGCTCCTTCTGATTCGAGTTTTTTGGTGTTTTCACTTTCGGTACTATCCGATCCACTCACCTGCCAGCCTTCGTGCAGATAATAACGAGCTAAGGCAGACATACCGATACCACCGACGCCAATAAAGTGTATATGTTTATCCTGGTTTGACATATCTGTTTACCCGTCATACTATCACAAGGAATATAGTGTCACCAGGATAAGAGGAGAGAATAAATGCCCCTAGAGAATAATCTGGCTGGGCGTTGCAAGATTGCCCTGTTCGGAGGACACGCCAGTTCTTCACCGTTACAAGAATCACTACTGTGGGCCAAAACTCACAACAGTGAGCTAGCTCACGTGGTTTTGCCTCCAAGCGATGCGCATGGGCCAGGCTTCCAATCCGTTGTCAAAGACAGTAGCGATTTTTGTGTCTTTGCCGATGGGATGGAAGTACCTGAGAAAAAGGCCGTGGCTATTGCCTCAGGTGATTGCCCTATAGTTGTCGCCTACAATCCAGACAACCATAAACTGGCTATCGCCCACGCTGGCCGCGCCGCTCTTACTCCCACTTCGTGCAAAGCTTGCCGGTTCAACGTCATCGCTCCTCTGTTGCAAAAAGTGGCCGAGAGAGGCACAGACCCCAGTCGGGTTCTGATATATGTGACAGCCGGCATCTGTGGTCACTGTTTCCAACACGAACAGCCAGAAGCCCAGGGGTTACTGACTCCGTTTCAGGAGAAGTACCCACGAGCGATTGTCGGGAAATATGGCCTGGATTTGTTCGAGGTGATTCGCGCGAGCTGCCTCGAGCGAGGAGTGAAAGCTAAAAACATCACTCATGATGGCCTATGTACCAAAGAACACGAACAGCTGGCCAGTCACCGCTGCGGAGATAAGAGACGCAACCTGACGGTTGTCCTGCTCTGCCAAGACGATAACGGCACCCCAAGCTAGGGGTGCCGTCTTTTTATAGGCTATCTACCAAACGCATAAACTCATCGTTGCGTTCATATTCGTTGCGATATTGACCGAAAGAAGCAAAGGCTGGTGAGAATAAGATGATGTCACCATTATCTGCCGCAAGCCGAGCTTCCTCAAACGCCTGATTCAAGTCCTCCACTACCAAGGTGGAGGTCGGACCTCCACCTGTTAGGGTTTTATGAAGACGGTCGGTGCCGGTGCCGGGGATTAAGATTATATTTTTACAGTGCGTATTGATAGATTTTACTAAGTCAGATAGATCTATGTTTTTATCTGCTCCCCCAGCAATTAAGATTATATTTTTGTTTCCAACATCCAGGGACTCCAGGGCGGCTGTGGTGGCTTGCGGAGTAGTGGCGTTGTTATCATTATATATACGGATATTATTAATTGTTTTTAGTAGCTGCAATCTACCTTCTACTCCCGGAAAGGTCGTCAGACCTTCGAAGATAAGTTCATCAGATAGACTTAGTGATTTGAGAGCCTCGTAGGCTAGGGCAGCATTTAAACGATTATGTTCTCCGGGCATCGACAATAAACAATCATCAGGAATGATCGATGAGTCAGCTAAAATAACTTCGCCGCGTAAGGTAATAGTTGTTCCTTTTGCTCTCTCAAACACTCCAGGGGTGGTTACAAGTACTCCAGTATCTTCTTGGTTTTTGAAAATATTTGCTTTATCGTTGAAGTAGAGCGCCATTGCTTCTTCTTTAGACTTACCACCCTTCTCATAATAGTTGAGGTGATCTTCCATAAAGTTTGTAAAGACAGCAATCTGCGGACTAATACCGGCCCAACCAAAACCTTGCAGCTGCCAGGAATCAAGTTCCATTACACAGAGAGAATCTTCTTTAACTTGATTTAATAACTGCAGATTAGAGACACCACGTACGTTGCCGCCAAGTAGGACTTCCTCTCCAGTCGCAAATTGCAACACATGATGAATCATCGCTGTGACAGTGCTTTTGCCGCGAGTACCAGTGACACCAATAATAGGAACTTGTGACACTTCAGCAAAAAGAGCGGCTGATTGTTTAAGTGGCACATTATTTTTCCGTGCGTGTTCTAAATAATGTGAATCCATCGGAACACCGGCTGCGACCAAAATAAAATCTCGGTTCTCAAAATCTTCCATGCGGTGCTCACCTAATACAAACTTAATATTAGAAAAACCTTTCAATCGATTGAAAGAATCTTGTAGTTCGGACTCAGTTTTAAGATCAGTTACTATCAACTCTGCTCCCGCCTCAGCCAGAAATTCTGCGTCACCTACTCCGCGACCCAGTAAGCCTAAACCCATTACGGTCACTTTCTTATTTTTGAAATATTCTGAAAAATCCATGTGTCACCATAATAGATAAAAATGATAAAAATTGCCACTAACCACAGGTCTGTTATAAAAATTCAACAGAAACGTTTATAATAAATAAATGAGAAATGCATTAGAGAAAAGTCGCTCTTTCCCTTATCTTGCTTGGACAGCAGTTATCGGTTTATCGCTACTAACCTATTATATGACGATAAGTTTGAATAAAGACTTAGAACATATTAATAGTCAGAAAGAGGTTAAGGCTTCTTTATTGCAGGAGCATGATATAGAGACTACTCCATTACCCTATTAAATTATTTTAGCATTCTTAGTCCGCGCTCTAGGATTTGAACCTAGGGCCTTTCGAGTATCAGTCGAACGCTCTAGCCAACTGAGCTAAGCGCGGACTAAAAGAACTAAAATATTTAAGATGTATACAGCTTCTACATGAAGTCGGTTCGACTTAGTATCAGTCGCACCACAAGGGCATTTCTTGTTTACTAATTCACTAACGCTCATAAGTAAACAATGTCATCGCTCTAGCCAACTGAGCTAAGCGCGGACTAAAAAAACTACAAACAAATATTCTCTTCTTACCTACGACACAAAACATCCGAAAGATGTTTATTCTTCTTTACCTGATTTACTAAATAGACATCAGGAGTCGCAAGTGCGCAGTACTATACCAAATAATTATAAAAAATGTAAGAGTAATCGAGACCAGGTCTCGTATTCTGGGGGAATACGAGACCTGGTCTCTTTCCCACCTTAAGCAAAGAAAAAAGCGTAGCGTAGCTACACTTTTGGAGGTGGTGGGTCGGATTACCCACCACCTGAGGTGATCCACGACTATGGTCACCACCACAGCCGTCGGACTGTAGCGAAGATAGCTGGGATCATAACGATTCCCAGCAGATGGGCGACGATTCGGTGACCGTCGGCCACTGAATCATTCCACCCGACTGAAAACATGGCCACAGCCATCAGGGCAAAAATGATAGCCCCTAGAAGACACAAGGTCTTCCGGATAATACCGTAGCTGGGATGATTCTTGTGCCTGTACTGGTCGTGTTCCAGACTGTAAAAATCGTAGTCGTTCATTTCACTCTCCTCAAGAACTTGCGACACCAGTCGCATATTTCGGTACTTATTGCACCTTCTATTTATAATAGCACACTTTAGTGTAAAAGTCAAAGTGTGGCCAATTATTCGCTTATTTTTCGTAAAATGCGTTATCATTTAATCTAATTATGAAAAGATTTATTTTATCGTTATTTTTAG
The DNA here is from genome assembly GCA_964611205.1 of uncultured Candidatus Saccharibacteria bacterium. GTDB lineage: Bacteria > Patescibacteriota > Minisyncoccia > Phycocordibacterales > UBA918 > OLB19. The sequence goes on from CAZSZB010000005.1 coordinate 44,179, forward strand.
TGGCCGCGCTTATTGTTCCCTTGTCACTTCCTTTAACTTCGCAGGCGGCCGACCAAATATGTTTCCTTGGTTTTTGTTATTATCCTGATGCCGGTAGCAGAAACTCTGGTTGGGATAGTCCAGACAATCCAGTCACCTTCGGTAAGAGTCAGAACCAAAACTACAATGGTTCCGATAATAGAAAAGCTGATTTAAGAACTGGACAAGGTATCATTGTTGCTCTGGGAGCTTTCTTAAATGGAACCTTAGTACCTTTCCTTTTTGCGATAGCCCTTTTGTTTTTCCTGATAAACACTGTTCGGTATTTTATTATCGGCAGTAGTGATCCAGAAAAGCAAAGCAAAGCCAGACAGTTAGCTCTTTACGGAATTGGCGCTTTTGTTTTTTTAGTTAGTATCTGGGGGATTGTTAATATGTTTGTTAGTGGCTTAAATCTAAAGAATACTGACGTCATTTGTCCTGATTATTTAGGTGACTGGTGTGATGATAGAACTAACTCAAACACTAACTGGTAAGACGAAAAACAGGGCGGTCACGCAAGTGACCGCCCTGTTTTTCGTCAATTTTCATAAGCATCAAATTTCTACTCTCTTTTGCCCTATCCTTTTAGTTCATTAGGTCTTTCCCTAAAGTCCGATACCAATTTAGAGTATTGAGTATCATATCTCATTTTGTACTCAATTGAGGTACAAAATATCGACCAATTAGTCGTTATTGATTTTGAGTTACCTCTAGTCAACGACGTGTCCAATTGGAATTAATCCACGACCAGCTTCCGCTAGCCGTGCCTTGTTACGACTTAGTCCTTGTTATCGAGCTTACCGTCGGCCGTGATAAACACGGACTTCGGGCACTCCCGACTCCCCTGACTTGACGGGCGGTGAGTACAAGGCTCGGGAACGTATTCACCGCGGCGTGCTGATCCGCGATTACTAGCGATTCCGACTTCATGAGGGCGAGTTGCAGCCCTCAATCCGAACTGGGGTACGTTTTATAAGGATTTGCTCCATCTTACGATATTGCGTCCCGTTGTGCGTACCATTGTAGCGTGTGTGCAGCCCAAGGCATCTAGGGACATGCTGACCTGGCGTCATCCTCACCTTCCTCTCCCGTGAGGGAGCAGTCTCGCCTGACACTTGTAACAGGCAACGAGGGTTGCGTTCGTTTCCCCACTTAAGGGAACAGCTCAAGCCACGAACTGACGACG
>CAZSZB010000006.1:0-20850 GCA_964611205.1 uncultured Candidatus Saccharibacteria bacterium
GGATAACAGGCTAGTCGTGCCCAAGCGTCCATAGCGACGGCACGGTTCGGCACCTTAACTTATGTTTATGAAAGTTACATTACAGCTGAGCGAGTGAGTGTCATGCTGAAAAATAAACTTACCAGTTTATTTTTCAGCATGACCAAGCGAGCGAAAGCTGTATGGATGGATAATAACCATCTATACATCGGGGTGCCTATGACAGTAATGTCATACAAAAACAAATTGGCTATAACGGTGAACTCCATATAAAGCCACTACTATATTTATAGTAGAATATGTATATGGACAATACCGTGGAAAGGCTAAACCAATTTCAGAAATCAGTAATTATTGGCACAATACTAGGGGATGGATACATGCGTATCGTTCCTGGTCGCCAAAATGCATTTCTGGAGGTTAACCACGCTCTCTCTCAACGAGAATATGTCGATTGGAAGTATGCTGTGTTACAAAATGTCAGTGCGGGTGCACCAAAGGTGCGCATAGGTAATGGCAATAGAAAAGCAGTACGTTTTCACACTCGACAGTCAGAAGAACTAACGGAAATTTACAGACAGTTTTATCAAAATAAAACAAAAGTGATTCCAGGCGATCTTCTGCTCAATTCAGTGAGTTTAGCAGTATGGTTTATGGATGATGGAAGTCGATGTAGAGAATCTGACGTGTATTTAAACACACAACAGTTCGATATAGAGAGTCAAACAATTTTACTCAAAGCTTTATCAGAGCTTGGATTAAAAGCAACTCTTAACAAGGACAAAGAATATCAAAGAATTCGTTTTTTAAAAGAAAGTATTCAAAGATTATTTAGTCTAATACATCCACACATAATCTCATCTATGCAATACAAAATTGGTTTAGAATCCGTAGAGACTACACGCCAATCTCCAAATTAGTGGTTTCCACAATGATATTTGGATGAAGATATAGTCCGATCCTCACAGTAATGTGAGACCCGCATTTATTAGTATTTTATCTCACGCTAAATTACTTTAAAAAATAAATGTTACGACAGCGATGTCGGCTCAACTTATCCTGGGGCTGGAGCAGGTCCCAAGGGTTTGGCTGTTCGCCAATTAAAAAGTTACGCGAGCTGGGTTTAGACCGTCGTGAGACAGGTTGGTCTCCTATCTACTGCAGGCGTCGATACTTGACGAGAGTTGTCCCTAGTACGAGAGGACCGGGATGAACGAACCTCTGGTCTACCTGCTGTACCGCCAGGTGCACCGCAGGGTAGCTATGTTCGGAATGGATAACCGCTGAAAGCATCTAAGCGGGAAGCCAACTTGGAGATTAGGTATCATTAAGTCCCCTGGGAGATTACCAGGTTGATAGGCACTAGGTGTAAATACAGTAATGTATGTAGCCAAGGTGTACTAATAGGACGTAATTTCCTGCGAGGAATGTTGTACAGCTACTGAACATTTTTGTTATAGTAATTGTGTGTAAAAATAAAAGGATATGCAACTGATTTGAATTCAGTAAAATGGTCGTCTGCTTCCAAGGGGTCGTGTTCTCGATGTCCCCCCGACGTTGGGAGACATCTTGGTCTAGCAGACTGATCAGCGGGATGGTTGTTGTGTCACCCAAATCCATGACAACCATCCCGACCATTTTACTGAATTCAAAACAAAAAAAGCGACAAATTCAGTATGAATTTTGTATGTTGGTGAATCAGCGAGTGGGGTACACCCGTTCTCATTCCGAACACGGCAGTTAAGCCACTTCGCGCCGATGGTACTTTTTTCGAAAGGGAGAGTAGGTCATCGCCAACATACAGCATTGATGCTCATGAATATGTCGCTTTTTTTGTTACCATATTTTAATACATTAAAGAAGCTAGAAGGCGATGACCTACTCTCTAAGTGGGTAATTTAAATAGATGTCCAGAGTAAATCATGAGGCATCTTTGTCGGTCTTCCTTACAGGAACTGTTCAGGTTGTTGCTCTGACGAGCTAGCAACCTCTTGCAAAAGTCTCCCAGACTTTTTCACGCCAACATACAGCATTGATGCTCATGAATATGTCGCTTTTTTTGTTACCATATTTTTCTATTTATTAAAGGTTATAAAGTAATGACTTCTTTTCTAGTTTTCCAGAGAATAAATTATCTAGAAAAACCAACTATCAAAACCAATAAATTAAACGAAAAATACCCAAACAAACACACTCTCTTTATATAAAACCTTTCGTTCGAACGAAAGGTTTTATGATAATGTTTTTGGGTAGGTAGTTAGTAAATTGTCTTTTTATTTGTCTTTAGTTGTGTCCAGTTATTGGAACATAATGTGTTCGCAAATATGAATTAATTCCTTACGGTTTGCTACAATATAGACAATGTTAATTTCACGTCCTTGGGCTTTTTGGCGGAGAGTACAATATGGCTCGGCTTTTCTTTTTATTTTAAGTCTGGTTTTTGCTGGTGTTTATTTTTCTTACTTCTATCAACCAGCTAGCTGTTTTGACAATAAACAAAATGGCAGAGAAACAGGAATTGATTGTGGTGGTTCGTGTGTTCGTATCTGTGCTATAGATGTGACACAGCCGCAAATCTTATGGTCTCAGAGTTTTAGGGTGGCGGATAATCAATATAATGCTTTAGCTTATGTTGCTAATAGAAACAAAATCGCCGCTACCCCAGAATTAAATTATACTTTTTTGTTATATAAAAGTGGGGAGGTAATAGCTAAAAGAAGTGGTTCTACAATTTTGCCAGCAGATAGTGAATATCCAATTTTTGAAGGCCGAATCGACACAGATGGTCAGGTACCTGACAAAACAGAATTGATATTAACGGAGCCTGACTTATGGCAGCCAGCGACTAGTGGTCGTGATCAGTTTAAGGTCATAAAAAGAGAGTTGTTCGATACAGATGGCCGACCGCGACTCAACGTTACGATTGAAAATACTGAATTGCTGGAAGCTAAGAAAGTTGAAATAGTAGCCACTATTTTTGATTCTAATAAAAAACCTTTAACTGCTTCCCGAACTTTTGTCGACAATTTTCCCCCACGCTCAACTAAGAATATTGTCTTCACTTGGCCAGGACCAATTGCTAAGACTATAACCAGTTGTGAAATCCCGACAGACGTTGTTCTAGCCATTGATTTGTCAGGTAGCATGAATAATGATGGCTCTAACCCTCCAGAGCCTGTTACATCAGTCCTGAGGGCCGCTCAGTCGTTTGTAACAAGACTTCAGGCCGATGATCAGGTCTCTTTAGTAACCTTTGCTAGTAAGGCCAAGCTAGACAAACCTCTAACCAGTAGCCTAGATACAGTGTCAGATTTTATTTCTAAATTGACCATCTCTCCGGAAGAAGAAACGGGTAGTACTAATACTGGAGAAGCTTTTGCTAAAGCTCAAGAAGAACTTAGATCAGCCAGACATAATTCATCAGCTAGAAAAGTATTAGTTATTTTAACAGATGGGTTAGCTACCGCTCCAGATCAAGACCCGGAAGCTTTTGCACTAGAAGCAGCTAATAGTGTAAAAGGAGATGGCACTATTGTGTATGCCATCGGTTTAGGTAATGAAGTTAATATGAATTTTATAAAAACCATCGCCACTTCACCAGATCAGGCCTATCAAGCAATCAGTAGCGCAGCCATCGATAATATATATCGCACAATAACCAGTGATATTTGTGAAGCCGGTCCCGCTGTAATAGATATAATACCGAAAACTGACGCTAGCTTTATTCCTCTGAGATAGATTGAAGATTTAACTACAGTTCATCTTCACACCAGCCATGTTCAGGTTCGCCCGCAGGACCCATCCAGCAGTTATTTATTCCAGCCGGTATGTTAGCTGAGGTTCTCATCATGCACCAGTTGGTACCTCCACCGCGGAAAATAATCGAATAGTAATTACCCTGTGCAGGGTTAAGTCGACAGTAACGGTAGCCAAGGTCTGAGTCGCCATGTTTAGGGTCAAGGGGGATTGCGGTAGTGTATCCAGTATCAACAAGGTATTTTTTCAAACCAGCTAAACAGGTTGGTCCAGTACAGCCAGGTGAAGAAGTATCACTTGGTGGATATGTACCGTTATCCAGACGGTAGATTTCAAGAGTGTTAATAAAATGTCTTATTTCAGTTAAGCGTTGCGCATCCCGGGCATCCTCACGGGTTTTGTTGACGCTAATTAGAATCACACTAGAGAGAATACCAATAATGGTCATCACCACTAATAATTCTATTAAGGTAAATCCCCGATTATTTTTTAGCGGTGGTTTTTTAAACATAGTCTTTGTGTATCATGCTTAAGACAGGCTCCTCTGGTAGAGGATCGGGTAGATTCTGCTGGTCTTTTTGAGAAAAATAAATGACCGTTACTATGGATAACATTAAGATAACAAACATGATCATTACCAAGTTAGCAGATCTAGTGTCCTTAGCCAGACCAGACTGTATTACTAATTTTGTCACTAATCCAGTTTTTGACGGAGAATGAGTAACCGGTTTAATGTTCTCTTCATTAAATGATATTTCCATTCCTAAATAATAACCTATTTTTTATTTATAAAAAGTGGGTCCAGTTATTTGGAACCAGCAAGTTTATACTCTAAAATGATAAGATGAAAATTAGAGAGGCTTTATTCGGAGGATTTGATAGCTATTTATTTTTCTCTGCTATCACCCTAGCGGCTATGGGATTGGTGACGATGTATTCTTTTGCTGGGAATAACTCTTTTTTTGAGCGACAAATTCTATGGATAATCGGAGCAGTTTTTTTTATGTTGTTGGCTATGATTCCCGATTATCGTTTTTTGCGGTCGGGTAATGTTGCTTTCATAATTTATGCAATCGCTGTAGCCGCTCTCCTACTGGTACTTTTTATTGGAGAGGTGACGCTGGGTGCGCAGAGTCGTTTTAACTTAGGATTTTTCTCTTTGCAACCAGCTGATCCAGCCAAATTAGTTTTGATAATAATCCTGGCAAAATATTTTTCTAAACGTCATGAATTAATAGGAGACTTTAAGCATATTATCGTCTCTGGTTTCTACGCTTTTGTGATGTTTGCTTTAGTGTTCGTACAACCCGACTTTGGTTCGGCGATTATCCTTTTCTTTATATGGCTCGGTATGATATTGGTAGCTGGTATTAAATTAAAACATTTAGCCCTGGTATTTTTATTAGGTGCTATTGCTTTTGGGGGTATGTGGCAATTTGCTTTTCAAGATTATCAGAAGACCAGAATTATCACATTTTTAGATCCTTTATCAGATATCCAAGGCGCTGGGTACAATGCTTATCAATCTACTGTTGCAGCTGGTTCAGGTCAGATATTAGGAAAGGGGATTGGTTATGGTACTCAGAGTAAGCTGAAGTTTTTGCCTGAATACGAGACTGACTTTATCTTTGCGGCTTATGCAGAAGAGTGGGGCTTGGTTGGTGTTATTGTTTTATTTTTTGCTTTTAGTGTCGTAATTTGGCGCTTGCTACTACATGCTGTTAATTCGGCCACTAACTTTGAAAGGTTATTTTCTACTGGGGTAGCTATTCTTTTCATTAGCCACTTCTTTGTCCATATTGGTATGAATATCGGCCTTCTACCGGTTACCGGCACGACGATACCCTTTCTTAGTTATGGCGGTACTCATCTTTTTACTGAATTTATTGGTATTGGTATGGTATTTTCCATGCGTCGTTATGCCGGTACTCGTTTCAAGGCTCCTGATTTGTCCATTGTTGAGGAGTAGATTCTATGAAAATTAGCTTTTTTCCAGATACAATGTTTCGGTACCTGTAACCATGTTGGCAAAGGAAAATTCCTTAGCTCGTCTATTGGCCATATTTGCGTGCTCTGTGGCTTTAAGTGGGTCTGATAAGTAACCGTTAATTCCTTCAGCAAAATTTAGACCAGACTGATTTTTTATAAGGGTAGCTGAACTACCGTCTTGAACAATTTCTGGAATGCCGCCTACGTTACTTGCCACAATCGGCAGACCAGCTTGAGCCGCTTCTAATATCACATAACCAAAAGCTTCTGACCGAGAACTTAAAACAAAGACATCAAAAGCTTTTAAATAAGCTGAAGCCTCATCTATACTCCCTAATAAAAATACATTTTTTTGTAAGCTAAGCTCGTTTATAAGTTCTTCCAGTTTATTTTTTTCTTGTCCGTCACCTATAATGATATGACGTACAATAATGCCTCTATTAGCTAGTCTGGCAATAGCTCGGATGGTAATTTCGTGTTGCTTGACTGGATGCAGCTCGGCGATAGTTCCTGTCCAAGAATCAGAAAGGTGGTCAGACAATTCTTCATTGTACTTAGCGAGAGCTTCTCTTGCCTCACCCTTGTTAAAATGATTAGGATATTCGCGACCTAAGTGGATAACTTCCATTTTTTTCTTTATAAAAGGTCCATGTAGTTGTGCTTGCAAGGCGTTGGAAACGACTATCGTGCGGTGGGAAAAGAGTACTGTTAGCCAATGTAACAATCCAAAAATAGATTTTTCAATCAAGTTTCGGTCTTCATTGAAAGCCCAGCCGTGACTAGTGTAAATAATTTTCGGTACTCTTTGAAAACGGCTAACGATAGCACCGATTAAACCAGCCTTGGAACTATTGAGATGGATGACGTCTGGTCTAAAATCTTTTAAACAAGCATTAAGTTCGCTAATTACTCCCAACTCTTTGCGTGGATTGATGTCCCGCTGAAATGATTTGATGGGGTAGTGTGTAACTCCAGCTGCCTTTAGTTTGTCTACAAGAATACCATCTGCAGCGCTGGCCACCGCTACGCGGTGGCCAGCTTCTCGCATAGCGACAGCCAATTCGTAGACGTATCTTTGGGCGCCGCCAAAGTTTGATTTTGTTATTACGTATAATATTTTCATATTCAATTTATCCAAAATAAAACTTTGTCGGACTTCCTACAGCCTGTCTTACTACGTGCGACAACGGCTGTTTCTTCACTCTGTTCAGAACCGGAAGAAACAAGAAGCAGTTCTTATTTCTTTCAAAGTTTGATTTTGTTATTACGTATAATATTTTCATATTTAATTTATATAACTCTACCTTATTGTGAATAGTTAGACGAGGGTTTTTTTGCCGATCCATCTTGCAACTTAATAATAATTCTGTACGATTGGTCTTATAAACAGATTATGGGGGAAAGAACTAGAGAGCTTTTTATTTTAATTATAGGCGATGCCCTATGTTTTTCTTTAGCCCTCTGGCTTACTCTATTGGTCCGCTATCTGGAGTGGCCGAACCTAATACGCCTTGAGGCCCACTTTGGCCCCTTCCTATTACTTTCTGGTATTTGGTTATTCATTTTTTATATCGCTGGTCTGTACGATAAACATACAGTTTTTTTGAAGAACACATTATTTAGTCGCATAGTTAACACACAGTTCGTCAATATTCTAATCGCAGCTTTATTATTCTTAATTCTTCCATTCGGTATTGCCCCAAAGACAAACCTCATCATCTATCTGGGTGTTTCAATTGTACTCATTACCTGGTGGCGATTATCTTTATTTAATTATTTTTCTCCTCGTCAGACCCATAAGGCAATACTGATTGCTTCTGGTGAAGAGGCTATCGAACTAGCTGATGAAGTAAATAACAACGATCGTTATAATTACACCTTCGTACGAATTATTGATGAGAAAATGGCCGCTGCTACTACTGATTTTGAGGCTAAGATATTGGGTTTAATAGAAGATGAGAAAATTGAGATAATAGTAGCTAATCCCAGAGGAGAACATATCGAAAAAATCCTCCCTGTTATTTTTGATTTAGCTTTTCTTAAATTCTCTTTTACTTTCTTAGATTTTTATAAAGTATATGAAGATACCTTTGACCGAGTTCCGCTCTCAGCTCTTCGGTATGACTGGTTCATCAGTCACGTGTCACAATCAAAAAGTTTGGTTTATGACTTCTTTAAAAGAATGATTGATATATCGCTGTCTTTAGTTTTAGGATCCTTCCTGGTACTTTTAATTCCTTTCATATATTTAGCTATGCGTTTGGAGGGTAACAAAGGTTTTTTTATCACCCAAGAAAGAATTGGACAGTTCAATAACCCAATCGACGTATATAAAATACAGACCATGACCGCTAATGATTCAGCCAGTGCCACCTGGACTTCTGAGGATGCTAAGCAGGGAAATCGCGTTACTAAAGTAGGAGCTATTTTGCGTAAGACAAGTATTGATGAATTGCCGCAAGTCTGGAATATTTTAAAAGGAGAAATGTCACTAATTGGACCCCGTAATGATATTGCTGGTTTGGCCGCCCGCTTAGCTAGTGAAATTCCTTATTATAATATTCGTAACTTTGTTAAACCAGGAGTCTCAGGTTGGGCGCAAACTCATCAACAGTACAAAGAGGGAAATATCAGCCCGCAGTCGATAGAAGAGTCAAGAATTCGTCTCGCTTATGATCTTTACTATGTAAAAAACCGTTCGCTTATGCTGGATGTTGAGATAGCTTTACGTACCATTAAGACACTTCTTTCTCGTTTTGGTGTAACCATTAAGTTACCAAGATAGTGTTATAATCTGGACCAAACAACCTAAAATAAATATCTATGCAGGAATCTAGTAAAAAAACAGTGTTTATAGTTGGCGCAGCTGGCTATGTTGGAGAGATGTTATGTGATCAGTTTTCGCAGCGAGACGATGTGGGTCAGATTATTGCTCTTGATAAAGAGCCACAATCAGAATATTCACAAAAGATTCCAAAACTAACTTACATACAGCAAAATATGGCCGATGATGGCTGGCAGGAGACTGTGGCTGCCTATAATCCCGATGCCGTGGTCCATACTGCTTGGCAGATTCGGGCTATGTACGGACGCAGGAAGCTAGAACAGAATTCGCCGCTAAAAAAAGACGAGTATGAACGCCTGGCTGAGCAGCGTCGCCGTTCATTTTCAGGCTACGACTCGAAGTTCGAGCTCGACGGAACTAAGTCCGCCTCGCTCTCCACTTCGTCGTCTCGCTCTGAAAATAAACAACTTGGGCTTGCTCCGAATTCTGTCCCAGCTTCCTTAGAACAATGGCGTTGGAATGTGGAAGGATCCGATAAGGTTTTTGATTTTGCCTTTAATAATCCGTCTGTTAAAAAGCTAGTTTATTTTTCTACAGCTTCATCATACTCAGCCCGTAAGGATAATCGTTTTGATCATCTATTTACTGAAGAAGAAGGTTTTCGTGATGATGACTACATATACGCACATGAAAAAAAAGTAACTGAAGAAAATCTATTAGCAATGTACAACACGATGAAATCTGATGGAGCTAATCTGCCCCAGGTTACAGTAGTGCGACCAGCGGCAATCACTGGTCCTCGCGGTCGGTATATGCGTATTCGCTTTGGCCTGCAGTCTGCCTTACAGGGTAATTTAAAAGGTGGTTTTATCAATCGTGTTATCACTACTCTTACTTCTTATGTACCAGCTACTAAAGGTTGGGTGCGCCAGTTTATCCATGAAGATGATGTAACTGACATCGTTTCCAAGGTAGTCTTTGAAGAAATGGATTGGGATTATAATGTATTCAATATTACTCCAGTTTCAGAGGCAGTTTATGCTCCAGATATGGCACAGGCGGTGGGGAAAAAAGTTCTTCCGATTCAACCTTGGATGGCGCGTTTCGCTTTCTGGTTTTTTTGGCACACTACTCGTGGCCGAATTCCTACCTGCTCAGGTAGTTGGCGGTTTTATTCGTACCCCCTTTTGATGAGTGGTGAGAAACTTGCTACTGTTTATGAGTGTAAATACAGTAGTCAGGATGCCTTTAAATATACTGATGGTCGTTATTCAGATTATGTACCCGATGATAAGAAGAAATCCAAAAAACTTTAATTGTTAGTCATGTTAGTTGATGGAAAAAGAATTGCCGAGGATATCTTCCAAGAGATAAAAAATAGAGTGAAGGAGTTAGATAACTCTCCTCACTTAACTGTTTTTACTTGCTTACCTAATTTTGCCACACAAAAATACCTTGATTTAAAGCGTCAGAAAGCCCAAGAGGTAGGAATTGATATGGAGGTCGTCGAACTCACGGGAGACATTACCACTCCAGAAGCAGTTGAATTAGTTAAAGAGTCGAGTGCAAAGACCAACGGAATAGTGGTACAACTTCCGTTACCAACTCATTTAGAATTATCTGAAATAATAAATGCTATACCACTTAGTTTAGATGTTGATGGTATGCATTACCTTAATACAGAGGGTGGTCCAATTCATCCGGTAGCAGGAGCTATTGCCAAAATCGCTGCTACTCATGATGTTCACTTCGCTGGGCAGACAGTGGTAGTGGTCGGACAGGGAAGATTGGTGGGACAGCCGGCTGCCCTTTGGGCAGCCGGCCAAGAAGCCATTGTTACCACCCTCGCTCGAGACACGGAAAATAATTCCGAATTAATCAAAAACGCTGATATATTGATCCTCGGAGCTGGCGAACCGGGACTTATCACGCCTGATATGGTTAAGGAAGGAGTGGTGATTTTTGACGCTGGGACTTCTGAGTTAGGAGGAAAATTAAGCGGTGATGCAGATCCAGACTGTGCCAAAGTAGCTTCTTTATTTACCCCAGTACCCGGTGGTATTGGACCTATTACCGTCGCTATCCTACTTAATAATGTGTTAGAGTCGACAATAGCCCAAAATCTTTAGCTTAATCTTGCCAGAAAGGCAATGGCCAGGTACTTTTTAATATGATATAAATAGCAAATTATTTATGACTGAAAAGAAGACAGATAACAAAACCGATAGATTTTTAAACCTTTTCAAAGCCTTGGTAGTGATTGTAGCTATCGCCGGCCTAGGATTTTTTATTTATAACAACTCTCTTAAAGAAGGAGCCAGCTCTCCTTTTAAGTTAGGTTTAGATTTAGCCGGTGGCTCACACTTAATTTACGAAGCTGACACTTCCAAAATAGACCCGGCTGAAGTAAAGGAATTGATGAACACTTTGCGTGACGTAATAGAAAAAAGAGTAAATATCTTTGGCGTTTCTGAACCAATTGTACAGGTTGAACAGGGTAGTTTTGTGTCAGACGCTAATACTCAGAGACTTGTGGTGGAATTGCCAGGAGTAACAGATGTGAGTGAAGCAGTAGCTGAAATCGGCAAAACTCCTTTGTTAGAATTTAAGCTAATTGATAAACAAGTAGTTTCTTCCTTAACTGACTCCGCTACTTCTAGCGAGTTAACAGCTGCTTTTGTTGATACGGGGTTAACTGGTCGTTATTTAGAAAGTGCATCTCTTGAATTTTCTGGAGCTCAAGGCACTCTATCTAATGAGCCGATAGTGTCTATTGTCTTTAATAACGAAGGAGCTACTTTATTCGAAGAAATTACTCGTGATAATGTCGGTGAAAATCTCGCTATCTTTTTAGACGGGGAAATGATTTCTTCTCCGCGTATCAATGAGTCTATCTCTGGCGGCCGGGCAATTATTTCTGGTGGTTTTACTCCTGAGGAAGCAAAGAGTTTAGCAACCAACTTGAACTTCGGTGCTCTACCGGTCCCAATCGAGCTTGCTAGTACTCAGACTATCGGTGCTTCTTTAGGTAATGAAGTTCTTGGTAAAGGAGTTGAGGCAGGAATGCTAGGCTTTATTCTAGTCGTTACTTTCTTACTACTGTGGTACCGCCTACCTGGTGCAGTAGCCGCCGTCGCTCTCGTTGGATACGTTGTTATTATGCTAGCTTTATTCTTGTTTATTCCGGTTACCTTAACAGCCGCTGGTTTGGCTGGATTCATTTTGTCTCTGGGTATGGCGGTAGATGCTAACGTACTAGTTTTTGAACGACTCAAAGAAGAGTATAAAGCCGGAAACGATAGTTTGAATTCTGCTCGAGAAGGCTTCCATCGCGCTTGGGGTGCTATCCGTGACGGTAATATTACCAGTCTGCTTTCAGCCATCATTCTGTTCTGGTTTGGCACTTCAATAGTTAAGGGTTTTGCTTTAGTGTTCGGTATTGGTGTTATCGTCTCAATGTTCTCAGCTTTGGTTATCACAAAAACTCTACTGCAAGCCTTACCGGTTGCTAAGGAGTCGGATAAAACATTACTCAGTCGTTTATATAAATCGGGGTTATAAAACCAAATTATGTTTGTTATTAAATTCAGAAAATATTTTCTTGCGTTGGGAGCCATCATTGCTGTGGCGTCGTTATTGATTATTTTCACACTAAATTTAAATCTAGGTATAGACTTTACCGGTGGTGCTTTAACAGAAGTTACCTATGAGGAAAAGCCAGATAAAGCAGAATTAGAAACCACCATCGATACTCTGTCTTTAGGAGGTTACTCATTACGTGAGTCAGTTTCCGACACTGGACAGGCTGGTTATATTCTGCGGACTCGTGATCTAAGTGAAGCTGAGCGGACAACCGTTGCTTCGGTTTTAACCAGCTCAGGTACTAATGGGACAATTACCCGCTACACATCTATCGGTCCCGTAATCGGAGAAGAATTGAAGCAGAAAGCCAAGTGGGCAATTGTGGCCGTTGTTATTATGATCATTCTGTATGTAGCTTTTGCTTTCCGACGAGTTTCTTATCCTCTGGGCTCATGGGTTTATGGGGGTATCACTATCGTTTCTTTAATTCATGATGTTCTGGTACCAACAGCGATGATGTCTCTCTTAGGATACTTTATGGGGGTAGAGATAGATGTCTTGTTTGTGATGGCGATTCTAGCTATCCTCGGTTATTCGGTAAACGATACGATAGTTATATTTGACCGGGTACGTGAAAATCTTGATCTTTATCGACAAGAGAAGAAAAGAAAAATTAAGATAGAGGGGGATATACAAAGAGAGACTATCGAATATACCCTCACTAAACCTTTCAACGAAATTGTTGGTATGTCCGTGTCCCAAACCATGACTCGTTCTCTCAATACATCTGGCACTACCCTAATAGCTTTAATCGCCCTTTATTTTGTGGGCGGAGCAGCGGTAGCTAACTTCGCTCTAGTGTTGATTGTTGGAATTATAGCTGGTACTTTCTCTTCTATTTGTTTAGCGAATCCTCTGCTGACTTATATAGCTGAAAGAAAGTTGAAAAAAACTGAGTAATTATGATAATTGGTCTCACGGGTTCTTTTGGGGCAGGAAAAGGAGCGGTTGCCAATTATCTTGTTAAGCAGAAAAACTTTGCTCATTTATCGGCTCGTGATTTTATAATAAAAGAGATTGAAAAAAGAGGTCTGCCGATAAACCGAGATTCTATGGCAGAAGTGGCCAATGATTTGCGACAAACAAATGGTCCGACTTACATTTTTGAACAGCTAGTAACGGCTGCCAAAGAGCTTGGTGGTGATGTGGTGGTGGAGAGTGTTAGAGCTGTAGCCGAAGCAGACTTTATTAAAGAACAAGGTGGTTTTATAATTGGAGTAGATGCAGACCCAAAGGTACGCTACAAAAGAATTGTAAAAAGAGGGAGTGAGACAGACCATATCTCTTTTACTGATTGGCGGGAACAGGAAATCAAAGAATCTAATCCTGATGATCCAACGAAGCAAGATATTTATGGTGCCCTAAAAAAGTCTGACGTGGTTCTGCTTAATCAAAGTACTTTGCCAAATTTATATAAAAAAGTAGATGAATTTCTAGCCAAACACCAAAGTTAAAAAAACCTTTCATTCGCATGAAAGGTTTGTAGTGTGAATTTGATATTTATTGACTAGTAAAAGAATCACCGCATTAATGCGGTGATTCTTTTTTATCTGTTATTATTTATTATATGGCTAGAAGAAAATTAGAAAATCGTTTAGTACGTTCTTTGAACAAAACCTCAGGTGGAAAAAGTTATGGTATCACTCTACCAATTGAAGTGGTACGGGCTTTCCGTTGGCAACGCCGCCAAAAATTAGAATTAGTAGTAGACGAGAAAAATAAACGAATAATTATTCAAGATTGGAAAAATTAGTTAGTCAGCCTAATTTTCTAATGATATAATTATTATTATTGTTAAAGTTTAAATAAAATTATGGATTTCTTAAACTGGTTTATTAAACCTGTTAAAGATCAGTACGCTGATTTTGAAGGACGCACCAGCCGGCAAGCATTTTGGATGTTTGTATTAGTTTCAATATTGTTGCAAATAGCCATCTCGATTGTCGATAATATGTTGGGCACAATGATTATAGGATTCTTATTTATGATTGCCATCATTGTTCCTAGTATCGCAATCACTGCTCGTCGGTTACATGATACAAATAAAAGTGGTTGGTGGCAGTTGGTTGGTCTTATACCTTTCGTTGGAGCCGTAATACTAATAGTGTTATGTGCCCTAAAAGGAGATGAAACAGCTAACAGTTATGGACCAGTGCCAGGTCAGGCAGAGAACAGTACGCCAGAAACTATGACAGCGACCGAAAGTAGTTCAGATTCTATGGATCAGTCTGGGATGTAGTAATTTATTTTAAAGTATAAAGAGAACAAACAAGAAAGCGGCCGATGGCCGCTTTCTTTCTTGCTATTTAAGAGGTTGGTTTATTGACTTTTTTAAATATAGGGGTATCTTCGAAGAAGATTCTTTGAAAAGGAAAAGCAAATGTCGATCAATCGGAGAGAGTTCTTTATGGGAATGGGAGTATGTCTGACTCCAATTTCTGTTTCTGCGTCACCCTCAACGTTCAATCAATATACTTTTGTGCAGAGAGACAGCATCGGAGTGTATTCCAGGGTTGCACAACTAAGTCAAACTTGGCAATCAATCTTTGGTAGTAGGGCTAACTTAGCCCGGCAGTACAATCGCCAGAATGTACAACTAGAGCCGGGTCAGTACTATATGATTCCTCCAAATAACAGTTCTATGGAATCCTTGAGCCCTTTTCCAAGCAGGTGGCAGACTGACGAATCTTACCTCGTTGTTATCAATCCTGTTGATTATGCGTGGGCTCTTTATGTCAAAGGCAGACAGATTCGCTGGGGATCAGCAGTATGTGGAGGAAGCTGGTGTTCAGACGTGGCTAGATCATGTCAGACACCGACCGGCTACTTTACTGTTAGTGAAGTAGCCGGTCCGCACCGCCGCTCAAGCTCATACCCGATTATAGAGGCTGCTGAAGGACGAGGTGCGTTGATGCCTTACTACATGCGACTGACTAGTCGTGGTGTGGGAATGCATGCTCGTTATATCAAGGGCTCGCATGAGACACACGGTTGTATTGGTTTGTTCTATCAGGATGCACAATGGCTGAACCTGGAGGTAGCTAGGCACCATAAGTTAAACGTTGTGGTCTTGTCCTATGCATGAGTTAGGATACGCCACAGTTGGAAACAACTGTGGCGTATTTACTTTTCAAAAATTTTATGTTATAATACACAAGGATAAGTAATCTTGACATAAACATATAAGGATCACAAAGATGTGGAAAGAAAATCTGTTTTCATGGCGCTGGTGGCTGGGTATTCGTCCAGCTATTCTCGCCGGAGAACCACCGCAGTTGCGAGTGACGGCCATCGTGCCGGCTTACAATGAGGTGTCGTGCATCGAAAAGACTATCGAAGCACTTCTTGACCAGACATATCCGTTGACTGCAATCATCGTAATTGATGATTGCTCTACGGATGGTACCGGCGACATTGCTCGCCGGTATCCAGGTGTAACTGTACGGAAAACACCGAAGAACCGCGGGACCAAATCACAAGCGCAAAACTTTGCACTCGATATGGTCGAAACTGAACTATTCGTGACAGTTGATGCTGACACAGTTTTGGCCCAGGATGCGCTTTACGAGGCTATGCGTTACTTCAACGACCCCAACTGTGAGGTTGTTTGCGGAACCGTCATCCCTCAGGTGCGCGGTAATTTTTGGGAGAGAGGACGACTGGTTGAGTATCTGTATGCTCAAACTATTATGAAACCAGCACAAAACCATCATGGTCTGGTGCTGGTTGCCTCAGGTTGTTTTTCTGTTTTCAAAACAGAGACGGTTCATCGTCTTGGTGGGTTCAGCGAGCGTACTCTTGCTGAAGATATGGATCTCACTTGGGAGATCCAAGATGAGGGTGGACGTGTCTACTATGCTACCAGAGCAATCTGTTATCCAGTGGATCCTCCGACCGGGAAAATCTACATGCGTCAGCTCGATCGCTGGTACCGTGGGTTTATGCAGAATCTCAAAGTACGTAACTTCAAGGTGTTTCCACATAAACGAGCTATGGCCGTCATGGTCTATACCTACTTGGTGTGGTTTGCCTTCAGCGCGATGTTGTTGCCCGGCTACTTCTATATATTGTCGGGCAATCTATTGCTATCCGTTGCGTTTGCGTTGGGAGTTAATGCTATCTTCATATGGCTCCCATCGCTGTACGTAGCGTATCGTCTTGGGATTATGCGTGATGCGGTTCGGGGACTCCTTCCGTTTCTTGTGCTCCCATACCTTAACCTCTTTCTCTATTGTCGAGCAGCCGTGCGTGAGCTCATTCTTGGGCAAACGTTGACTGTTTGGCAGAAAGGACACTGAGTATGAAATATCTGAAAGCAAGGATAGGTGCAACCTTCTTGGGAATTGCTATCTCGACTAGTGCGTGGGCACAATCAGAAGGTGCAAAATGGCTAACGCCACCATCGCTTGGATATGTGAGCGTTACCTTTGATGACGCTACACAGTCTCAGTTTGAGGAAGCGTTCCCGATTCTGTCTGCGGTCGGAATTCCGGCTACACTTTACGTGAACACCAAGGTTGTCGATGTGGCCGACCCTTTCTTCATGAGTTGGGACGAAATTCGTCTTGTCTTCAAGGCTGGTTGGGAGATTGGTTCCCACACGGTGACTCATCCAGCCCTTACAAACATGGAGGATGTTGAAATTGTTGGCGAACTTGCTCTGTCTCGTGATCGTATCGAGGCCGAAATCGGCAGTCCTCCAAAGGCGTTCGCATCACCCTTCGGGGAATATGATGAACAGATTCTGGCACACGTTGCGCGTTACTATCGATCACACGTCCGTGCTTGGGGTGATAAAGATGGGATTAATCCGTTAAATGTTGATCCTTTCCTCATCGAGCGGGTTAACATTGATGAGAGCTTGACGGCAGAAGCAGTCTGCAGTATGGTACAGGCAGTAGAGCGTGGGGAGTGGTTAGTCCTTATGTTTCATCAGGTTACTGGACCTGCAGGGGGCCCGTATACTATATCCCCCGAGCAATTTCAAAACATCGCCCAGTGCATTCACGAAACGATGCAAAAAGGAAACCTGATTGCTGACACAGTGTCGGCAGTTCTCATCCAGATCAAAAAGGAGTAAACAAAAAATGTCCGCCCCTGTCCTTTGCGGTGCTGAAAGTACCGTGATCCACACTATGATCGCTCGACCTGTAGTCGGCGCACTAATTTGCGCCGGACTAACTGTCGGCGGCCTGTCTATGACGGGTACTCCCGACAGCTTTGGAGGCTGCGGTGAGACTGGAGGCGACCTGTATAAGGTTGTTGAAGTTCTTGAACAGACCCCTGATGATGTCTGCGCGGTACCCGTAACGCCCCCTGTGGCCGTTTCGAAGTAAGAAGCGTGCCGCGTACAGCAAAATGACCCCTTCCGTATTTGCGGTGGGGGTTTTCTTATTTATTAATTATGTATCAATGTTCCAGTGAAAGGTTTTCCTTCTAGGTAGTTTTTCAAAGAAATTAGTTTCGTACCATCTATCGAAGCAACCTCGATATTTCTTTTGTCTGCTTCTTTAGCTGCTACCGGATCAAAGGGTGAGTTTAGCCCTGGTCCCCATTCTTCGGGGATAAGTTTGCGGAATTCTGACCAGGTGATGTCCTCTATCTTTTTTGCGTTTGGATCTTTCTTAGGATCAGCAGTATAGACGTATTCGATATTTGATAAGTTAACCACTTTTTTGGCACCAATCAGGTTGGCAATCTGTATGGCTCGCAAGTCGGTAGAAGCACCTGGCCTATAACCGGCGGCAATAACGAGCTTGGCGTCTTTAGGGACATCCAATATTTCATCCGGATTAGTTATCATCACGCGGTGGGCTAAGTTACGGAAGATTGTTAGTAGTAAATGTCCATTGAGTCTAGTGGCGTGTAGTCCAAGCCAGTCCAAGTCCTCGTTTTCCATGGGAGCTACTTTGGCCGCTGCGTTTTGGTAATGGCGAGCAGTTTGACCGCCACCAGCAATGATAATAAAACGACGGCCATTAGCCGTCTCTGTTTCTATTAAATCTTTAAGGGATGATAAAAAATGGGTATCAATCTCACCGGGTACGATAAGTGATCCGCCGACTGACATAATTATAGTTTCTTTTTGTGACATATCGCGCACCATTGTAACTTTTTGTAGCTAGATATCACAATAGGGAATATGTACAGATTTTTAATCTAAACTGAGCCAAACAGTATAAGATAGGAGTCACAAAAGGGAATAACCCCTAATGATGTCAACCCTAAGGAAAGGGAGTTCTCAAATGTTCTACAAAAAATCAGTGATGGCTTCGGCCTTCGCAACTATCGCTCTGGCAGGCTGTGCTTACGAGCCGATTGCCCAGTCGGCGGCTATGCAACCGGTCCAACTCTACGACGGGTCTGTCCAACAGACCGTCATGGCCGCCGTCTACGATAAGAACTGCACCGGACCCACGGTGGTCCAACTCGTCACCTATCACGCTCCGCGTGGTGCGGCTCTCAAGCCGGTCGCCGATGGCACGGTTGGTGGTGATGGACAGTGCGTGGCACTGATAAGCGCTGCCGGCAGTGTCCTGGGTTTTGCCCTCTCCGGCGGAACCAACATTACCGCCAATGCGATTTCAGTATCGCAGGCGGTGGCGGTGGCGGGTGCTGGCGTGGGTATCTGAATTTCACGCTGGCGGATTCCGACGCTCTCTTGGGGAAACTTAAGGGAGCGTCATTTCTTTGCAGTAGGAGTCTAAGTAATGGGTGGATTATTGCCTGGTAAGTACGAACTGGTACAAGCTTGTCGAATCGCCTATGGTCGGATCATCGATCTGACCGCAGAGGGTGTACCTCGTGTATACCAAACCGGTGAGGAAGCCCATCTGTATCTGGTGGGCCAGAGCCAGCACTTCAGACAAGTCTTCGATACGGCGCTTGCAACTTTGCAAGCAAGCGCTGGGGAAGGATTCATGTACTTTCCTAAGTGTACGGAGGTAACCGTATGCGTATCGTCCATTTGTGGTTTTTGAAGCTCAAAGACCACGGAGATCAACAGCCGGCCAGGCGACCGAGGGTCGCCTGGCCAAAACAAACTCAACCAACTGGTTGGGTTTTCTTATTTGTGGTTATCTTGGTTTTAAGAAAGCTAATTGGAGGGTATAGTTATAGTTATGAATGAAGAAGCTCGAGATTATGTGCGTCAGCAATTAAAAACTGGGAAAAGTCATGATGACATTTGGCGGGAAGTAATTTCTTTAGGTTATGGCTCTGATGGTTTTGAGAAAACTTATTTAGAGTTAGTAAAAGAGCTTGGTATAGAAGACATGAGACTTGATATCGCAAAAGGTAAAGCCGACAGTGCTTTAGCCGACAGTCTGGTTAAGGAAGACACTAATCTCCCGGGGCCAATGGAGCTCTTGCTAAAATCTTTAACGGGTTCTTTTCATAATATATTAACTACTATCATAACTGCCTTGGTGATAATGGTTCCAGGTTTATTACTTTTTATCCTCCCAACTGAACCGACTTTAGCTCTCTCAGGATTAGCCTTTTCATTAACTTGGTTGGCGGTCATATTGTTTATAATCATAAACACTCTCACCAGTCTGACCTCTTTGTTTTATGTAGTTGTCAATGACGATAGTGAACTCGGTTTCATTCATGGCCTGCAATGGTCGATGCAAAATATTTTTTCGATTATTTGGTTAGGTCTTGTTTTACTAACCGTCATTTCTGTCAGTAGTTTGTTATTTATTATTCCGGGTTTGATTTTAGCAGCTTATAGTGTGTTTAGTTTTGTGGTCTTAGCCAACGGGGGACAGAAAGGGTTCTCAGCTATTATTCGCAGTATTGATTTAATGTCGGGTAATTTTTGGTCAATAGTTTACCGTTTGTTAACGGTCAAATTATTATTAATTTTGATTGTCTTGTTCCCTCTACTAATCGCTTGGCTGGTATTTATGGCAACTTCGTCTGGAATCTTGATACCAGCCATCGCTAGTTTATTTATGGTTTTAATAATGTCTTGGTTTGTCGCTACTCTTACAACCGCTATCAATATTTTGTATAAGGTGCAAAATCTTAATAAAAAACTTTTCGATCGTAGTCTTTATCGTGGCTTAAAAGCATTGTTAGTATTTATATTTATTCTGCCGTTTTTAATTGCAATAGGATTGCTTGTTTATGTTAATGGGGGCATAGAATTTTAGGGTTTGGTGGTGTTTTTAGACTGTTTTAAACGAGTCTAAATCCCGGTGAGCTTGGCTAAGAAAATCAAAGCCAGTTTGCATAAAGTAATCAAGATAAAGGGGTTGCATTAAAATCCTTAATCTGTATAATACTGGCCACTGTTGACGGATGTTAGAGACGCTTTTTTAGAGCGTCTTGATAAATTGGGTGAGTCCCTCTTATACATCCGATAGAAACAGAGTTTATTTGAAAATTTTCATAAGTTTAACCAGTACTCCAAATACTGGTTAGAAGTACATGTTGAATAAACAAAAGTTTATTTGACGGTACGCATCACAGCATAGACGAAAGACAATTTATATTTTCTTTTGTCTTATCCTTTTAGGAAGTCCACATAAGTACCCTCGTTCGCGAGGATAGGTAATTGTCAAAGAGTACGACGCTACCTAGGAAAAATGTGGACGCAGGTAAGTAACATTTATTGTTGCTGAACCTGTCTTAACTTAGAGTTTGATCCTAGCTCAGGGTGAACGCTGGCGGCGTGGATGAGGCATGCAAGT
>CAZSZB010000007.1:0-19084 GCA_964611205.1 uncultured Candidatus Saccharibacteria bacterium
GTGAATTCCCGAAAGCCTACTACTGGCCTGTCTTCTCTCCTGATGGTGAGTTCTTAGCAATACAGACGGCTGATATTAAGAATAGTGATGAACAACAAAACCAACGAATGAGTATCATCGATCTGTTAACTGACGAAGTTGTACGTACCATATCGATTGCTGGTTATGATTTTAGGAGAGCCTTCTTAGACGAGTGGGATTATTAATTTTATTATGCCTATGACTTTTAGAAAAATTACGATATTGAGTTTGCTGGCGGTTGGTTTATGTCTAACTCCATTTTTCATTACCTCTAACAGTGGCTTCAATTTGTCCAGTGCCGAAGCTCTTTCAAAATCCCAAAGCTCAGGTGGTACCGGAGAGACAAAAAACCGACCACCAGACGCTGATACTAGTGATTGGCCATCAGACTCTTCTAGTAAAAGTGAGGATGGCTGCGGTGGACCTTGTAATGTGAGTGGAACTGGCGAAGGTGGAGGAGCTTTCAATACCATAACGACCGCCCAAAAAGAAGCCGCTCTGGCTACTTGGCAAAACTACTACGACCGGGCTGCCAGTATGACATCTGCTCAGGCTTTGGCTTATTCGCGAAGCTTAACCGGGTCAGAGAAATTAGCCTTTGAAATTGCTCGTGGTGCCTACACTGGTCGTACCACTGTAGTGAGAGGTAATAGTATAGACGTTGAGTCTTGCTCTAATGGTCTGGGTGGTGGTTGGGAAGTTGTCGATCCAAAAATCATTAATCCGCCTGCAGCAAACGAAGACAGCAACTGGCCACCGGAAAATAATGATGACCCAGCGGCTGTCTGTACGTATCTCTTGGTCAACAACAAAGCCGGCAACGTCACCATCTCCGAACCCGGCCCCGTCACTCTCTCTTGGCAAGTCAACTACGCCCAGAGTGGTACCATCACTCCTGAACCAGGAGCTTTCAACAAACGAGTTGGTAGTGCATCCGTTAATGTCACTAAGGACACCGTCTTTGAACTAAAGACCTCGAACGCTTATGGCAGTGATAGTTGTGCGGTTAATGTCACGATTGGTGAGGGGGAAAATATTTGTACCGATGCAGACGCTACTAATTATTTAGAAACAGGCAGTTGTATTTATCCTGCAGGAGGTAGCGGTAATCCAGTAGTGACTGCTATTATCGAAGCAGCACCACTGATTGATGGTCTGGTTGGTTATAGTGGCAACGACCGCTACATCGCCGCCAGCAACGCTGCGAGAGGCATCGACTACCCAATCTACCTCCGCTGGCAAGGCGTCCAAAGCAACGGCAAACTCGCCAACTACTGCATCGGTACTACCCCTGAAGACTACACTGCCCCCGGTAACGCTGCCAAAGGCAGCTTCGAAGAAGGCGACGGTCGTGGTACTCCGTACCCAGGCCTAGAAAACGGCGAATCAAAAACCTACACTGTCCAGTGTTTCAATGACTACGGTAGTGACACTGACTCTGTTACCCTAACCGGCATCACCGACTTCACCGGCCAACCCCCAACCATTACCGCTGATGGTAAAACTAAGTTAGCCATCGTTCCGTACGGCAAAGAAGTCGAGATTGCCTGGAACCCTAATGGTAACTTGAGTTGTTCGTTGTCTAACAACCTCTCAACCGATATCTCTAACCCGGCAACCAGTAATACCTCTGGTGCACTACCTGGCTCCGACAGCCCTGCTAAAGGCCGATCTAGTACCAGTGTTTCCTCCGGAGAAACTCCTGGAGACACTGGTAGATGGTTTAACAACACTCAAACTAGTGCTGGCAGTCCTGCTAAAGGCCGATCTAGCACTCCATCAGTTACTCTCCCTGGTTCAGAGAAGGTCAGGGTAACTGGTGAGTCTACCTACACCATTACTTGTGAGGGAGGAAAGGCTTCTGTCCGCGTCCTAGCTCTGCCAGTGATTGAAGAGACTTAAAAGATTGCCCTTAGAGTAAAAAACAAACTTAAGACATTCGTTGTCTTAAGTTTGTTTTGGTTAGAGCTAATGACTTAAATTGCAAGAAAGTAAAAGGGTTTGTCCACACGTGAAAAATCTTTTTTGGTGATACTACGTATAATTAAGGTATCCACAATTATTCCAACGTGGAGCTTGGTAAAGGATATTGAATCATTCAGCTGGTGATTTAAACCGTTACCTTCGTTATTAATTACTCACATAAAATAATATATGTTCAAAACGACTCTAAAACGAGGTTTCACATTGATTGAGCTCTTGGTGGTAATCGCTATCATCGGTATTTTGGCTTCAGTTGTGTTGGTATCTCTTAACAACGCCCGAGACAAGGCTAATGACTCTAGTGCTAAAGCCAGTATGAGTAGCATCCGTGCCGCCGCCGAAATTGAATACGATTCAGCTGGTGGAAGTTATGCTGGTGTTTGTGCTGATACAGATGTAGCAGATTTACTAGCAGCCGCTGATGCTGAGACCGGTAACAGTAATACATGTGCTAACACAGCAGATGCTTTTGGCGCTCAAATTCAAATGAAAAGCACTACTGATTATTTCTGTGTAGATTCAACTGGTTTTGCTGGAGTAGTATCAGGTACTACTATTACGCCTCACACAGATATGGTTTGTAACTAACCCAATCTACATACAAACAAAAAAGCGCCTTTGGCGCTTTTTTGTTTGTTATAATTTGAGGAATGAAATTCAGTCCAAAAACCACAAAAGGTTTTACCTTAATTGAGCTTTTGATAGTCATCGCTATCATCGGTATTTTGGCTTCGGTAATGATACCTCGCTTTAATGTGGTGCGAGCTAAAGCCGTCGATGCCAATATTAGATCCAGTATGAGTGTGCTGACCGAAGCAGGGGAGTTATATTTGGATGATAATGGAGATTATGAGGGTTGGTGTAGTAAGTCAGATATCATCAGATCCTTAGAGGAGGCGGCTGCTCGTAGCACTAACTCAGCTAGTAATTATAAATGCTACGATGGTGTAACTGGCTTTGCTGCTTCTGTACCACTGAAGGTACAAAACCAGGTAGCTACTTCTTCCGGGACAGATTATCTTTGTGTAGAGGCTCGGACTAGCCCTGGTCTTTTCGATAACGATTTAACTCCAGGCGCTATTAATTGTAATTAATCTTGATAATGATTTCCACTTCGATTTTTGCTTTATTACCACTCTGGCTCGTCATCTTTTTCGTTTTTACTTTGGGTGCTATTATCGGGAGTTTTTTAGATGTGGTAGTGACTCGCTTCCATGCCGGAGCGTCACTTAGTGGACGTTCGCGGTGTCTGTCTTGTGGTCGGACGTTATGTTGGTATGAATTAGTACCGTGCTTATCTTTCTTGCTACTGCGTGGTCGTTGTCAGGGGTGTCATGCTCTCATTCCAAAACGATTACTGGTAACAGAGATTATCACTGGTGGACTTTTCACACTTGTCTTTTTTATGTCTGGCTCTTGGACTTTATTATTCTTAAACTGGATTTTGGTTTCAATACTTTTGATAATCACTTTGTATGATGTGATGCACCTGATAATTCCTAATGAGTTTGTTTTGCTGCTGACAATGGTAGCTTTTGCTATTTGGCTGGTCGGTGGAACACAAATATCTTTAGGGACCAGCCTCTTGTATTCTGCTGCCACTGCTTTAGCTGTCTTTGCTTTCTATGGTTCCTTGTGGTTATTTTCCGGTGGTCGGTGGATAGGATTAGGGGACGCCAAGCTAGCTGCACCTTTAGCTTTTATACTCGCTCCACTCTCGGCCGTTTCGTTTGTTATTTTTTCTTTTTGGCTTGGAGCAGTAATTAGTTTGTCTATTATGGCTTGGCCGATAGTAATTAGATTTATAATCTCTTTATTCAAAGCATTCTTTGCTACAATTACTAAAGTGAATGATACACGGCGAGGATTTTTTAAGACCTTTCATTCGCGTTTAGTAGTAGAAAAATATCCTAGATATTTTACAATTAAAAGCGAGGTACCATTTGCTCCTTTTATCATAGGAGCTTTCCTCCTAGTTTATTTTTTCTCAGCTGATGCTCTGGAGTTGGTGAATACAGTCATCTATGATCTTTTCTAAGGACAAAAAATATTTTAATAAAAAAGCTGGCTTCTCATTGCCAGAATTATTGGTGTCGATTTCCATCATTTCACTGATTACCACCATCTTACTTTTTCGTTATGACTCTTTCAATAGTACGGCTCTTTTGAATAACCAATCATATGAACTAGCGTTAGATATTAGACAAGCACAAGTGGCTGGGGTTAGTGTTAGAGGAGGCGCTGGAGATAGTCCGTTTGATGAAGAGTTTGGAGTATATTTAGATATGACTACACCTGGTCAATATATTTACTTCCGTGATAATGGTGACACTATGCCAGCTCAGTACGATGCTGGTGAAGAGGTTGAAGTTTCCATTTTAGACGCCCGTTTCTCGATTGTGAATATTTGTGCCAACGATTCTACGGCCGATTGTGCGGCTGGTACAATTTTAAGTAATGTTTCCATTAGTTTTGCTAGGCCAAACTTCGACGCTAGGTTTAAGGGGTTTAATACTAGTGGTAATAATGTTTCTGATATTCAGTCAGTAACGATTGTTTTACAGCCAAACAATAACAGCGAGATTGAACGCTTGGTTAACGTTTCGGCTAGTGGTCAAATATCGGTAGAGTAATATTTATGTCTTTATTTCTTTCAAACAACAGCATAAAAATGACAGCGAAGAAGGGCTTTACTCTGGTTGAGGTTTTGGTATCTCTTTCTATCTTTACTATGGTGGTTGTGACGGCGGTATCAGTATTGTTAACGATGGTTAGTGCAAGTGCGAAAGCCCGTGATATTCAATCAATAATGACCAATCTCTCTTTTGCATTAGATAGTATGACCCGAGAAATTAGAACTGGTTCTGGTTACTATTGTCAAAGTGGCGGTAGCTCAAATAATCTGCCAACGGTTGATAAGCCAGTCACCGGTGATCCTTTCAGAAATTGTTTGGCTACTGAAAGTAATCGTCACGCTTTTTCTTTTATCGAAGGAGGGAACAGTATCACCAGTTCTTGTAGTAGTAAAAGGATTGGTTATCGTTATAACGCCACAGACAAATCTATAGAAAGACGTTTATGTAATGGTAGTTGGTACACCATGACTTCTCCTGACGTTGTGATTGAAGATATGAGTTTTACTGTTACTGGTAGCTCTGACGCTGATAGTAAAACACCAGTAGTAACTATTCAGTTGCGAGGTAAAGTACCAGGCCGGCATGGCGAGACTTCAGAACTAGGATTGCAAACTACGGTTTCTCAATATTTGTTAGATATTTAATATATGAATTTTTCTCACCACAAAAAAGGATATTCTTTAGTTGAAGTAATGGTGGCCATTTCGATTTTAATGTTGGCTATTGCTGGGCCGCTAACTATCGCCGCAAAAGGTTTACAGAGCGCACAATATGCTAAAGATCAGATAGCGGCTTTTCTTTTAGCACAAGAGGGTATCGAGGCCTTCGTCTCGGTGCGTAACCAAGCCATTATCGAAGGTATCCGGGCTGGGAATATGGATAACGTCTGGAATTGGACCAATCATACAAGCGGTGGTTCGGGGATTAGTTATTGTTTTGATAACGCTGGTTGTAACATTGATTTCCGTAGTGAGAACGTAATTGCTGGCGGAAGTTTAGTTAGTTGTTCCAATTTGAATAATTGTTTGTTGGATTATAGGGCCTCAGAAAATCCTTCTCCATACCGGGTAAATGATGGCACAGCAAGTGACGACAGTATTTTTACCCGAGTGATAAAAATTTCTGAAGTAAACAGCAACGAGCTGAAGATAACCTCAACGGTTAGCTGGAGCTCGAAAGTTTTAGGTGGGCAAACAAAAGATGTAACACTTACCAGTGCTATATTTAAACTATACGAAACACCATGATAGATAAAACAAAAAACAAAAAATCTGGTTTTGCTTTACTTTTGGCGATTGTTGTTTCCAGTATTGTTTTGGCGGTAGGGTTAACTATGCTTAGTATCACCGTTAAACAACTAACTCTCTCCTCTGTTTCTCGCGAGTCTAGTATTTCCTTCGCTACCGCCGCCGCTGGTTTGGAGTGTGCTCGTTACTGGCGCTTGGAACAACCGAATGAATACACAAAAAGCTCTTATACTCCAACCTCTTCACCAGCTCCAGCAGTTACCTGTTTTGGTTCGTCTGCAGCAAACATAAGTGAAGCCCAAAAAATCCATTCAGACAGCAATGGCTATTTAAATGAGTTTAGGTACCAAATGGACTGGACTGCTGGAGCAGAAGACCTTTGTGTAGAAATGGATCTTTATTTGATGGTAGCTTCTGAAAGTAATGATTATAGTTATAACTTCAAAACTCACGGCATTAGTAATGCTGTGGGTGATGTAAACGGTAATAAAACTTGTAAATCAGGTGATATTTGTACTGTCGCTATCACTAGAGGATATAACCGCTCTTGTTCTGATGTGTCGGCTGATAGCTTACTAACGGTAGAGCGCGAAATTACCTCACAATTTTAACGTTGAAGACAAGCCTTTTTATAGGTACACTTAGTATCCAAATGGCTAAAAATATACCTCCCGAAATAATCTCCAGATATGAGAAGTTGAAACACACGGTCGATGAATATCGTTATGCTTTTCATGTAGAAAATAAAGAGTTGGTTTCACCAGAGGCCCTGGACTCGCTCAAGCACGAACTTACTGAGATCGAGGCAGAGTATCCTTCGCTCATTACTCCCGACTCACCAACGCAAAGAATAGCCGGACAACCGCTGGCAGAGTTTAAAAAAGTAGTACACAAGGTACCACAATGGTCACTTAACGACGCTTTTACCGATAAAGAGATAAAAGAATTTGATATTAGGGTTAAGAGAATGTTAGAGAAAGAACTGGGATATAAAGTAGAGCCAACTTATACTTGTGAATTAAAAATTGACGGACTTCATATTGTTCTAGAATATAAAGCTGGTTTACTACAAACTGCAGCTACTCGTGGTAATGGTAAGGTGGGTGAGGATGTTACTCACAACATTAGAACCATTGGTTCAGTTCCCTTAAAAATTAAAGATTCAGTTGATTGTATTGTTGAAGGTGAGGTCTGGTTAGGAAAAAAACAACTTAAAGCAATAAATGTCATACGAGAAAAACAGGGAGAAGAACTTTATGCTAATCCGCGTAATCTGGCGGCCGGTACGGTACGTCAACTAGATCCAAAGATAGCGGCCGCTCGTAAGTTGGATACTTTCATCTATGATATTTCGGCTGGAGAAGCACAGCCTTCACAGGTAGCAGAGCTAAAACGATTAGAAGAACTTGGTTTTAAAGTAAATCAAGAATACAAACTTTGCCGAAGTGTAGATGAAGCAATAGCTTTTTTTCACGCCTGGCATGATAAGAGAGAAAAATATGATTACCTAATAGACGGGGTAGTGATGAAAGTAAACGAAGCTGAGTATCAAGAAATACTTGGTTATACTGGTAAAGGACCGCGTTTTGCAGTGGCTCTGAAATTCCCAGCCGAACAAGCCACTACTGTGGTGGAGGATATTCAGTTACAAGTCGGGCGTACTGGCGTGGTTACTCCGGTGGCGCATTTGCGCCCAGTTCTGATTGCCGGTTCAACTGTCTCAAGAGCAACCCTACATAATGAAGATCAGATTGAAAAACTCGATGTGCGAGTGGGGGATACGATTGTGTTACAAAAGGCGGGCGATATTATTCCCGAGGTTGTATCAGTTGTAACTGGCTTAAGACCAAAGGGGACTAAGGTTTTTAAATTTCCTAAGACCGTCGCCGCTTGCGGCGGCGACGGTGCCATCGAAAGAATCCCGGGTGAAGCCGCTTATCGTTGTGTGGACTTAGATTCTGGTCATTTACACCGGGAGAAACTTTATCACTTTGTTTCTAAGGCAGCTTTGAATATCGATGGAGTAGGCCCACGAGTAATCGATCTCTGGTTGGAATATAATCTAATCAACGAAGCCTATGATTTATTCACTTTGAAATTAGGAGATATACAGGATTTGCCTGGTTTTAAAGAAAAATCAGCTATTAAAGCTCTGGCTGCTATTGAGGCAGCTCGTCTGGTACCACTCTATCGATTTTTGATATCGTTATCGATTAGACATATTGGCGAGGAGACGGCGGTTTTGATTGCTAACCACTTTGGAACTTTAGAGAAAATAAAAGCCGCTAGCGTAGATGATTTGGAAGCTATAAATGGTGTGGGGGAAAAGGTGGCTCGGTCACTTTATGATTGGTTTAAACAGAAAAAAAACAAAGAACTGTTGGATGAGTTGTTACGTTACGTTGTGATTTTAGAACCAAAAAAATCTCGCACCAAACAAGGTGCTCTGGTTGGTAAGGTTTTAGTTTTTACCGGTACCTTACCAACTTTAGATAGAGATGAAGCTAAAGAAATGGCCCGGACAGCCGGGGCCCAAGTGAGTAATACAGTGTCGAAGAAAACAGACTATGTAGTGTTGGGAGAAAATGCTGGTAGCAAGTCTGAGCAAGCTAAACAGTTAGGGGTCAAGACTATAGACGAGAATGAATTTCTGCAGTTACTTAAATAGTTACGTTGTCTCGACAGCTGCGGTTCTGCTTGCTATTATGCGACGTAATTATGGATAAAGCACAAATACAACATCTCGGCACATTAGCGCGTATCAAACTAACTGATAATGAAGTAGAAAAACTAGCTACTGAGATTAGCTCGGTTTTGGATTACGTTGGTGCTATCGACGAAGTCGTTAAAAGCGGAGAGTTAAAAAAAGAGGTAGGTCCAGTCTATAACATTTTTCGCACAGATGAAATCACTAACACGCCGGGAGAGTACACAGAAGCTTTGCTAAAAGAAGCTCCCGATAAAGAAGGACGTTTTGTAAAGGTAAAAAAGATATTAAATACCGATGAATAGTATGACTATAAAAGAACTCCGAGCAAAATTCATAACCGGTGAGTACACCCCAGTTGATGCTTTAAATGACACTTTATCTAATATAAAAGAGAACGAAGATATACACGCTTTCTTGGAATTATTTTCGGCGGCCTTAGACCAAGCAAAGGCTGCGACGGAGCGCTTTAAGACTGAGGGTGAAAAAGCCCCGTTACTTTGTGGTATTCCGTTAGCGATAAAAAATAATATTTTAATACAAGGAGAAAGGACTACTGCCGCTTCTAAAATACTTGAGAATTACCACGCCACTTATGATGCTACTATCATCAAAAAATTACGCGAAGCCGGAGCGGTATTGGTTGGTGGTACTAACCTAGACGAGTTTGCGATGGGTTCTTCTACCGAGAATTCTGCTTTTGGTCCAACCAAAAATCCACTTGATTCAAGTCGTGTACCAGGTGGCTCTTCTGGTGGTTCGGCTGCAGCGGTCGCTATGGGGGCAGTGCCAGCAGCTATTGGGACAGATACTGGTGGTTCCATTCGTCAGCCCGCTAGTTTTTGTGGGCTAGTTGGCTTTAAGCCTACTTACGGTGCTGTTTCTCGTTTTGGCTTGATTGCCATGGGATCATCTTTTGATCAAGCTGGGCCACTTACAAACTCTGTTGCGGACGCAGAACTTTTACACAACACAATGGCGGGGACCGATGCTATGGACTCGACCACTATTACTCCAGATACTTATCCTGAGGTTATTATAAAAGATAAATATCGTATCGGAATACCAAGAGACTTTCTAAAAGAGGGAATTGATGCTGACGTGATGGAGTTGTTTGAAAAGAACATTCAAGACCTCATAGAAGCTGGTCACGAAGTAGTTAATATAGAATTACCATTATTTGCTAAAGGTTTGGCCGCTTACTATATTTCTATGCCGGCAGAGGTGTCTTCAAACTTAGCTCGCTATGACGGAATTCGGTTTGGTACGAAGGTGGAAGGTGATGATTTGCTGGGCGATTATTTAAATTCTAGGGCTGAAGGACTGGGCGCCGAAGTTAAGCGCCGTATTTTACTCGGTACCTACGTTTTATCTGCTGGTTACTATGATGCTTATTACGGCAAGTCGGAAGCTTTGCGAGATATGATGAGAGAGGAACTCAAGGATACTTTCAAAGATGTAGATTTGGTTATGACCCCGACGACACCAACTCCGGCTTTTAAATTTGGTTCACAAGAGGATTTATTAGCTATGTACGTACAAGATATATTTACCGTACCAGTTAATCTCACTGGTGTACCGGCTATTTCTTTGCCAGCTGGAATGGTACAACGAGACGGAAAAGACCTACCAGTTGGGGTACAATATATAGCACCACACGCCGGAGATGCACGATTGTTTGATTTTGGTAAAAAAATCTACGACAGTAAACTCTAGGTGTCAGTGTTGATCATTTTATCTCTATGCCTGACGATAATGACATAGTCTTTAATAGTTATGGACCAGATTTGCTTGGTTTGTTTTCTAATCTGTTTTCTTGGTTAGGAGATGGTTCTGTATGGGTTCAGATCCAAGCTTTTTTAGGGCAACTGTGGACAATTTATTCTTTTTTGGCTTTTCTTATTTCGGCACTTTTGATCTTCGGGATTATCTACGCTTCTATTAGGACTAATCAATTTTTAGATTTACAAACAGAAAGAATAAATGAAGCAGAAAAGCTTTGGCGCTTAACTCATAATGGAAAAAGTTCAGGTAATGCACCCTGGCATGATGTACAAACTCACATTAAGTCTAACAACCCTAACGATTGGAAGTTGGCTATTATCGAAGCGGATATTATTCTCGGCAAAACCTTAGAGAGTTTGGGTTACGCGGGGAATACTATTGGAGATAAACTTAAAAGTGCCTCAGTTACTCAGTTTAGAAGCTTACAGGATGCTTGGGACGCCCATTTGATACGCAACCGAATTGCTCACGAAGGAGGGGATTTTGTCTTAACCCAACGGATGGCTCAAGAAGCTATCATAAAATACGAGCGGGTTTTTCTTGAATTTAAGGTAATCTAATTTCCTCTAAATTAGACAGGGGATTATAGATGTATTAAAACAAAAAACTACTCTGATTACCGAGTAGTTTTTTGTTCATTGTTGCGGGGCCCGGAATCGAACCGGGGTCTGGAGGTTCTGTTATTCTCGTGCTTTCACACGCGCATGGACTATCCCATATTCCTGGATGTAAGTATACATCCGTGGGAATTCTTCATTATAGTCTCTGAACCTTCCGTTCATAATAATTATGAAGGGCTTGGCTGCCGATTGCCGAATTCTTACTTTTTTAAAGCGTTCACGCTCACCCTCTCGAGTCACGTTGTAGCAAGCAAGACTTAACGGTGTTCCAGCAATTTCGAAGATTTTCCTTACTGCATTACTGCAATAGGTCACAGTTTCCTATGAGCCTCCCGAGGTACCTCTCCTCTACCCCGCTTTTTCAATCAACTGTGCGGTGGATTCTAGCACTTTAAATTTAGGTTGTCTAGGTATAGAATATAGTAATAATACCTGCGAACTATGGCAAAAATAGAATTAAAAGAAAGAGCATTATGTATGCGAAAAGAAGGCAGTAGTATTGGTGAGATTGCTGATGTACTTGGTGTATCGAAGAGTACAGCAAGTGTATGGTGCCGCGATATTTCTCTAACAGATGAAGCGATGTCTAGAATAGCTAAGAAAGGTAGAGAAAAAAGTGTTTTAGGTTTGTTGAATTACTCTGAAAAATTAAGACAGAAACGTAAGACAGAAACTCGAAATAGTTATATTGAAGGTAAAAATAAACTTGGTCGTTTATCTGATCGTGATATATATTGTATTGGTTTAGGATTATATTGGGGGGAGGGATACAAAAATGGTAATCAAGAGTTTGGTTTTACAAATAGTGACCCAGCTATGATTGCTTTTTATATTAAATGGTTGAGAGTTGTTTTTGAAGTGCAGAACTCTGACCTCATATTTCGTATTAGTATAAATGAAAGGCATAAATCTCGAATAGATGAGGTAGAATCATTTTGGGTTAATTTCCTGAAGGTCCCAGCTTCGCAATTTACAAAACCCAGTTTCATTATAGCTAAAAGCAGAAAGATTTATAAAGATCCTTCCTTACATATGGGTACACTAAGGGTGAAAGTTAGAAAAGGTACTAATATGAGACGACAGATAATGGGTTCTATACAGAGTATCTGAGATTATTAAAGAATCTGAAAAGGATCAGCTACAAGCTTTTTGTTATTGTGTGAAGCCTTAAATAATTGAAACTATTTCTAATTAGAATATGTTATATTTATGTAACTTATATGCAATGTGTCATTTTAGCAGCTGGAAAAGGCACTCGCCTAAAACCATTAACAGACTCAGTTCCTAAGCCTTTGGTGGAAGTGGCTGGCAAGCCACTTTTGGATCATATTGTTGAAGCTTTGCCGAGCGCTGTTGACGAAATTA
This sequence comes from uncultured Candidatus Saccharibacteria bacterium, assembly GCA_964611205.1. GTDB lineage: Bacteria > Patescibacteriota > Minisyncoccia > Phycocordibacterales > UBA918 > OLB19. The sequence continues at coordinate 12,365 of CAZSZB010000007.1, forward strand.
TCATCGTTACTGGTTATCTCGAAGACAAAATAAAAGAACATTGTGGATCTAGATATATGGGTCGACCAGTTACCTATGTTCACCAGACAGAACAAAAGGGAACTGCTCATGCTTTGTGGCTATGCCAGGATCTTCTAAAAGGTCGGTTCTTATTTATGTTTGCTGATGATATTCATGGGGCTAATGATATTGCGCGTATTACCTCATACAGTCGGGCTATGCTGACTATGCCAACCCGTAGTCCAGAGCGGTTCGGGATTGTTGTTCGTCATCCTGACGGAACTCTGGCTGAGTTTGTGGAGAAGCCAGAACACCCACCTTCTAACTTAGCTTCCACTGGTGTTATGGTTCTTGATACACATATCTTTGAATTTTCTGTTACCAAAGAGACAAATGGCGAATATTATTTAACTGATGTTATAGCCGAGTATGCACAAAAGTACCCGATAGCAGTCGTGGAGGAAGAACTATGGATACCAATTGCGTATCCTGAAGATATTACAAGAGCGGAAATAATCTTAGAAGCTCGCCAGAAAGATTTTGAACAACATTCCGTTATTTAAGAAGCTTGAACAAGCTGACAAGGTATAGTATCCTTTGCCCACTTATGTCGACGTAGCTCAGTTGGTTAGAGCGCAACACTCATAAAGTTGAGGTCGGAGGTTCAATTCCTCCCGTCGACACAAAGAAAGCCGCCCACCAGGGCGGCTTCAACTGTCGACGGAGAAAAGTCCGGGGGACTGTTCGGGAGGAATTGAAGAGGTTGTCAGGTATTAAACAAGAAATACAAGACCTGGTCTCGAATGAGTTTTGCTGGGTGGGACTCTCTCCTTACAGGAGCAGTACACCTTTAGGGTATTTTATTTTTTTGGTCACGAGTTACTAAATATAATTGTTCGCTCTGCTCCAATTTTATTAAGTACTCTCGAACTCTACGAGTTCTGTACACCTTGTCACCACTTTTCGCTTCTCTCAAAGGTAGTAGACAAGGTCTTGCGAAGCGCTACCTGCGCTTCTCACCCAGCTCACTTATTCGTCGTTCCTCCTCATATAGTTCCGCTTCGCAGTTAGGCACGGAAGCAAATAAATTTGCTTTCTAAAACAAAAGCATTCCATAAAATGGAATGCTTTTGTTTTACCTAACTGCGCGCCAGACGGGACTCGGTCACTCTCGTGGGTATTTTGTTTCACTCCGTTCACAAAATACCGCACTCCATTTACCTCCACTCGTCGCGGTCCTCGGCTAGCGCCTGTGGACTTCGTCGCGACTCGGTTCTCGTCCCCTGGCGCACTAAAATAGAAGACCTCAGTCTATCCAGACTGAGGTCGCTATTTTATGCGCGCCAGACGGGACTCGAACCCGCAACCTCCCGCGTGACAGGCGGGTGCTCTAACCAGTTGAGCTACCAGCGCAATTGACCGAGAGTATATAAGTTTTAGATGAATTTTGCAACGCTTCTAACGGATAAAATTGGAGCCAACGCACGGGATTGAACCGTGGACCTCACCCTTCGTTTACACCCTCGTTTATTAAAATAGTTATCGAGGGACTAGACTGTATCTTAAGCTTATACAAATTGTACTTAGCTTCTCCTTGTCAGTCGTTCGGGCCTACAATAAATAACTGTATGCCACGGTCTGAACCACTGCTGGCCTTTAACCGTTATTCGGAGTTCACATAGTAGTTTCCATACTATGGGGCAAAAATCTTACGATTTACCATGGGTGCGCTCTACCGACTGAGCTACGTTGGCGTTTACTAACATAAATTACAATTATTATATTAGTGAGAGTATCCTATCAAATAGTTTGTTTATTACAAAGCTTTAATATATTGATACTTTTCACTTTCTGTTATACTCACTGTTATGGAAAACAGGGAAGTTTCACCGCGTGTCAAAGAAATCGAAGAAGCGATGCTTAAACCAGACTTTTGGAATGATTCGACTAAAGCACAGGCTCTAATAAAAGAGCTGCAAGAGCTTAAAGATCAGTCCGATGGTAAGGGAAAATTTGATCGTAACCACGCTATCATTACAATCGTAGCTGGCGCTGGTGGAGACGATGCGGAAGATTTTGCCCGTATGCTAGTAGAGATGTATCAGAAGTATGCGGAAAACCAGGGTTGGAGTGTGTTGGTTTTAGATAGTAATTCAAATGACCAAAATGGTTATCGCAATATAGTGCTAGAAGTGGTTGGTAAAGGTTCATACGGCATATTAAAGACAGAATCAGGGGTGCACCGTCTAGTCCGTCTTTCGCCTTTTAATGCTAATAACAAACGTCAGACATCCTTTACCCTCGTTGAAGTTTCACCACAAATTGACGACCTTAAAGAAACAGCCCTGCCAGAAGAAGAGCTGGAAATCAGCTTTGCTCGTTCGGGTGGAGCCGGCGGACAAAATGTAAATAAACGCGAGACGGCTGTTCGGATAGTTCATCTCCCGACTAATATCTCGGTTCATGTCTCAAGCGAAAGATCGCAACAGCAAAATCGAGAAAAAGGTATGCGACTCCTAGCAGGAAAAGTTTTTGCCTTCAAAGAAGCACAGCACAAACGTGAATTACAAGGCCTTGCAGTCGAGAAATCACTTAAAATAGAGTGGGGAAGCCAAATACGTTCTTATGTCCTACACCCTTATCAAATGGTTAAAGATCACCGTACCAACGTTGAAACTAGCCAAGTTGATAAAGTATTAGCCGGAGATATTCAGTTGTTTTTGGACAGTACTCGTGACATAGGATAAAATAGAGTAATTGAATTTTGCAAATCACATATGATTTATTTTGACAACGTATCGAAGATATATAATGACGGAAAGTCCATAGCTTTAGAAGGTATTTCTTTTCAGGTTGAATCAAGAGAATTCGTTTCTATAGTCGGACACTCAGGGGCAGGTAAGACCACTTTATTAAAAATGCTAATTGCTGAGGATAGACCTTCTGACGGTCAGGTATTTTTTGAATCTTTAGATATTCATAAAATTCCTAAAACCAAGCTACCTAAATATCGTCGCAAGATTGGTACAGTCTTCCAAGACTTCAAACTCCTCCCACATAAGACGGCTTTTGAAAACATTGCTTTTGCCATGGAGGCCAATGGCCGTAGTGACGAAGAGATTGCTGAGAACGTACCGCAAGCTTTAGCGCTAGTGGATCTAGAAGATAAGATTTGGAATTTCCCGCACGAACTTTCTGGTGGTGAGAAGCAGCGAGTAGCAATTGCCCGGGCGATAGTTAATCAGCCAGACATCATCATTGCTGACGAACCAACGGGTAACTTAGACCCAATAGCTACTTATGAAGTAGTACAAATTCTTAAGAAAATTAATGATCTAGGAACTACTGTTATTATGACTACTCATAATAAGGGAGTTATCGATGAATTAGGCAGAAGAGTTATTACCATGGACGAAGGACGAGTGGTACGCGATGACTCAGAAGGAAGATACGTTTTATAATTAATTTTTACTCAATCTTTATTTATTATGTGGACAGCATTTAAGAGAATAGTACGATCTGGTTTTGTGGGTTTCTGGCGTAACGCCTTTGTTTCATTGGCAGCAATCTTCGTAATGACAGTCGCTCTATTCGTCTTTGGCTCTACAATGATGTTGGATAAATTATTAGGTGTTTCTCTACAGAATATCCAAGAAAAAGTCGATATTAATGTTTATTTCGTAACTACTGCTGACGATGCTGAAATGGCCGCCCTTAAGACTCAGTTAGAAGCTTTGACTGATGTGGAAGAGGTAAAATTCACTTCACGAGACGAGGCTCTGGAGCGCTTTAGGAAACAGCACCAAAACGACAATACTATAATGCAGGGCTTAGATGAGTTAGGGGATAACCCCCTAGGAGCTTCGCTCTCCATCAGAGCTAAAGAAACTTCACAGTATGAAGGTATTGCTAATTTCTTAGCTGAGCAACAAGGTTTATCAGTGAATGATCCGCTGATTGATAAAATAAACTACTATGACAACCAGGAAGCTATCAATAAACTAACAGCTATTATAAATGCAGTAGAGCGAGCATCGCTCATCATTATGTTTATTTTAGTGGGTGCATCTATTATGATTACCTTCAATACTATACGCCTGGCTATCTACACGACTCGTGAGGAGATTGGAGTGATGCGTTTGGTTGGAGCTAGTAACATGTTTATCCGTGGACCATTTATGCTCCAAGGAGTTATCTATGGTGTAGTGGCGGGTGTCCTGGCTTTAATAATGTTGTATCCGATTTTAATCTGGATTGGTCCAGGTACTGAAGAATTCTTCCAATTTAATCTTTTCAATTACTTTGTTTCTGATTTTGGTCGAATATTTGTGATAATGATTGTATCCGGAATGATGTTGGGTATGGTCTCCAGCTTGCTTGCAGTCGCAAGACACTTAAGAGTATAATTAGTTACCGAAATGACAATTAAAGGAAAAACTAAGTCTGTTAAGAGCAGACAGAGGAAGTATTTATTTGTAGTTGGCGGTGTGATGAGCGGAGTTGGTAAAGGTGTTACCTCCTCATCAATCGCTAAAATTCTCCAAGGGCGAGGTCTTAAAGTGACCGCCCTAAAAATTGACCCTTATATCAACGTCGACGCAGGCACTATGAACCCCACTGAACACGGGGAAGTTTTTGTGCTTAAAGATGGTTTAGAGACGGATCAAGACATGGGTAATTATGAACGCTTCCTGGGTATTGATCTTCCTTCAATAAACTACATGACAACAGGTAGTGTCTACCAAACAGTGATTGCCAGAGAGCGTAATCTTGGCTACAAGGGTCGTAATGTTGAAGTTGTGCCCGATATACCACTAGAAGTTATAAGCCGCATTAAACAAGCAGGAGAGGCTGCAGACGCTGATGTGGTACTAACTGAGATTGGTGGAACAGTTGGTGAATACCAGATTGTACTCTTTCTCGAAGCTATTAGAATGATGAAGTCAGAAATGCCATCTGATATTAGTGTGGTGATGGTTTCTTATCTACCAGTGCCGGGCAGTATTGGAGAAATGAAAACAAAGTTAACTCAGACAGCGGTGCGCACACTCAATAGTGCGGGTGTCTTTGCAGATATTATTATTGCTCGTGGACCAGTGGCGGTAGATCAAAAGCGCAAAGAAAAAATTTCTAAATTCTGTAATATACCGGCCGAGAATGTTATATCAGCACCAGATGTGGACAGTATCTATGATATTCCTCTCAATTTTGAAAAAGACAATCTGTCAGACAGATTGTGTCAGATGTTAAACCTACCATGTTCTAAAAAAACCGATTTAACAGACTGGAAGCGTTTTGTTACCAAATCAAAAAACACTAAAGACACAGTTAAAATAGCGGTAATAGGAAAATATTTTAACTCTGGTGATTTTGTTTTGTCAGACGTTTATATTTCAGTCTTGGAAGCTATCAAATATTCATCGTATAAGCTAGGTTTAAAACCAGAAATAACTTACATATCTTCAAGTGATTTCGAAAAAGATGAAAAACAATTAAAAGATTTGAAGAAATTTGACGGCATTTTAGTACCGGGTGGTTTTGGCAAAACCGGCATAGCTGGCAAATTAAAAGTTATTGAATACGCACGCAAGAATAAGATTCCATATTTCGGTATTTGTTATGGTATGCAGCTAGCAGTACTTGAATATGCTCAGAATGTATTAAAGAAAGGATCCTCTAGTGCGGAAGAGATAAATCCTAAAGCTAAAGAGTTGATAATTGGTATTATGCCAGATCAAAAAGATAAAATAGCCAAAGGTGAGATGGGTGGCAGCATGCGGCTTGGTCAATATCCGGCTGTTCTAAAGAAGGGTAGTATCGCTCGCAAAGCTTATGGACAAAATGAGATTATGGAACGCCATCGTCATCGTTACGAGGTGAATCCAGAATATATAATGCAGTTGGAAGAAGGAGGGATTGTGTTTTCTGGCAAATCTCCAGATGGACGGTTGATGGAAATTATGGAGCTCCCATCAGAAATTCATCCATTCTTTGTCGGAGTGCAGTTTCACCCAGAATTACAAGCTCGACCACTTGACCCGCACCCACTGTTTACAGCTTTCATTAAAGCCTCCTACGAATCTAAGTAATTAGATTTTTTATCAGTTAGTTCAGTATAGGTTATACTTTATTTATTATTTTTAAATTAATTGTATGTTTCAAGGGAATTGGACTTGTAGTAAGTGTGGGGGAGCGATTAAAGAGCTGCCGTTTGAACCGCGTAGTAACAGCGGTCTAACTTGTCGTGAATGCTACTTCAAAGAAAAAGATGGTAATGCTCCAGCCCCTGTCGAGTCTGCTCCAGAAATGAGTGCCAGCGAAGATATTCCTGATTTCGACCCAACTGTTGGTTCAATCTCTAGCGAACCAGCTCCACCGCCACCAGACTCTCTGGACGGTGCAGTACCGGCTGCTGAAAGACAAATGATTCAAGGACAATGGAAATGTGCTAGCTGTGGAGGGGAGATTTCACAACTTCCATTCCAACCTAAGAACACGGAGAATCTTAAGTGCCTAGACTGTTTTAAGAAGAGTAAAGCTTAAGTCACTTCTATCTTTCTTAGCTGATCTTAAGAGAGCTGATTTTTTTGTAAGTTTATGGTAATCTATTGTTCACGAAAACAGAGATTTCTCTGTTGAAATAATATTGGCGGATCGTCTAATGGTAGGACTGCGGCTTTTGGTGCCGTCTATCGGGGTTCGAGTCCCTGTCCGCCAGCA
>CAZSZB010000008.1:0-18495 GCA_964611205.1 uncultured Candidatus Saccharibacteria bacterium
CAGCATGAGAGTTTAAGCGCCCTTGGGCGCTTTTTCTCATGCTGGCGGACAGGGCGTAGCTTTCGAAGAAAGCGTTGCGCGACTCGAAAAGCTTTAGAGCTAGATTGTGAGCTTGCGAACAATATAGCCGAAAGGTGTACTGAAACTGTAAGTTTCGAGTCCCTGTCCGCCAGCTCTTAGCATAAATCACCCGATGAGGGTGATTTTGCTTTTGAGCTGCCAGGAAGTGAGTGACTTAATGTCACTCACGTCAGGGACTCGAAGCCGTTGCCAGCTCTTTTGCAAAAAGAGTGACAACGGGTACTTAAGTTGTAGACTTCGATTTCTGCCGTCGCTGCAATCGAAGTTAGAATTGATTTTACATATTAACTCTTGGATTAACTCCGGAGTTAATCCAAGAGTTAATTCCTTTGTCTGATCGTTCGTTTGGTTTAGTAATGACTGTGACTTCTTTGTCCTACAACACTTTGCTATACTCAAGAAATGAATCCAAGAAAATTTTTTGTGCGAAGAGCGATCGGTATTGTAGTGATATTAACAATAGTTGCTGTTTGGTATCTTTTCATTAAGTAAAAGGTTCTAGTATCGTTCCATACAGTCACAGTTGGTAAATTTGATATAATTCGATTAGAGTGATTTTACAATGTTTTCTATGCAAAATTCGGGATATAGATATATTATTTTAATAGTAACGATTGTCGTCATGACTTTCGGGGGTGTTCTGTACTGGTTAGTTTTTGAAAAACAAGCTGCTAATAATCAAATTGAGTGGGCAGTGTATTCAGTTAATGTGCCAGCATTTAGCGATGATTCAAAAAGTGATTATTTTTCATTCAAGTATCCTAAATCTGAATACATACAGCTTGAACCCTCAATGCTCGGTCGTCTTTTGCGTTTTCAGAACTATGATCCTAATATATTTTCTCGAGGATTGGAAGGTAAATACTATTTAGAATTTTTTATTGACACAGAAGGTTATATTTCATGTGAACAAAATGTAGTTAACGGGAATATGATTACCAACTCGCAAGGTACGGACTTACTAAAAGGTCAAGCTTGGCAAAGTGAGGAGAGTGGAGCTGGTGCTGTAGGAATTGCGGTATGTATAGAACGACCAAGTTATGTCCTATATATGCAAGGTAGTGACAACACGGGGAAGGATATTTTAGATCAAATGATTGATAGTATTCGTTTTTAATATAAAAATGAATTTTTAGCCTCGGTAATAATCATTTCTTCTATTCCTCGTTCTCGATCAATCCATCTTTAAGCCAGATGACTCGATCTACATATTTTTTATCTTCTGGTTCGTGAGTCACAACTAAAATTGTTTGTTTTAATTCTTTATTAAGTTTTTGGAAGAGCTTAAATATAATTTCTGAAGAAACGGTATCAAGGTTAGCGGTTGGCTCATCGGCAAAAAGTACCTTAGGGTTATTTATTAATGATCGGGCTATCGCTACTCTTTGTTGTTCTCCGCCGGACATCTCGTTTGGATAATGTCTCATTCTTTCTTTTAACCCAACCAAATCCAGAAGGTGCTCAGCTCGGTCTTTGGCGTTATTATCTCCCGAAGCCATAGCTGGGAAAGAGACATTCTCGAGTGCTGTAAACTCAGCGATTAAAGCGTATTCTTGAAAAACGTAACCTAAATGTTGAAGTCTAAATTTAGTTCTCTCTGAATCCGTTAAGCTCAAAACATCAAATTTATTAAGCATAATACTGCCGTTGGTTGGCATATCAAGGAGTCCCAATTGGTGTAGTAGGGTAGATTTGCCGGATCCGCTTCTTCCCATAAGTGCGACAAATTCTCCCTCAGCGATTTCAAATGAAACTCCTCTCAATGCTAGGGTGGGAACTTCTCCCGGATATGTTTTTACTAGATTTTTTACTTTAATCATAATCATTTAGTTAGCCCCAAATAGATTTAAGAATATCTTCCCTGGCCACTATCTTCGCAGGAATGTACCCAGCCAAGATCCCAGCCACAATAAGACTGCTAATGTTTATTATTATCCCAAGGGTTGTGTAGACTAAAACCGCATCTCCGTAAGGCATGGCAATTGGTCTAATGGTCATGAGCGGAACCACCATCAAGAATATAACCAACAATCCTCCAATGATACCCAGAGCAGAATAAAAGATAGATTGGATAATATAAGACAGTTCGATAATACCTTCTTTGATTCCGATAGCTTTCAGAATACCAATTTGTCTACGTTTGCTAACCGCATTGACATAGATCATCACGAATATAGTTATGGCTGAAACGATGATACTAATAAAGCTCACAATAACAGCAATGAGGTTAAAAGCTGTGACCAGGATACCGACGGTCGATAGTCGGGAGGTATATTTTTCGAGTTCCAAATTAGGAACTATTCCTTTAATCTTTTTAGTATATTCATCGAGTGTGTTCTTCTCAAGATTAACTCTAACCATTATTTCTGAAGCGCTGTTGTAGGTAGATAGTAAGTTTTCCGCTTCAGAAGTAGAAATAAAAGCGGCACTAGCAATCGAGCCAACCATAGAGAGTTTAAATATTCCAACAATTGTATAGGTCCGTGTGATTCCGTTGGCGTAGGTGATTTGTACTTTGTTTCCGACGGTAGCACCACCCAAATCCTTAGTTTGTTTTGTATCAAAACCGCCAGATAAGTTAGCTCCCAAAACTATCTCATCGTCTTTTAGGTTATCGGGAAAGATCCCTGCTACCATATATTCGTTAACTGTTAGGATTTCTTTTTCCTCGGCTTGGGTTACACCGATTATCTGAGCTGAAACGTATTTAAAATTGCCGTCTTTTTCTTTATCATAAGCTAAAGTGCCCTGAAGCTGGTAATGTCTGGCTGTTCCGACGATTCCAGGAATAGTTTCAATTTCTGCTCGTACCCTATCTTGATCATAGACAAAAGATTTAACCGTTGGTTCTTCTTGCGGCATAACAATGATGTGTGCAGTTGAATTATCTATCATCGACTTCATAACCCCGTCTGAAAATCCGTAGAGAAAACCGGAAACAAACATAAGGTTGAAAAAGGAAAGTGATAGGATGAAAATGATTAGAGCTATGGTTGATTTATGCCCTTTGGTAATAGTCTTGTAGGCTATGAAGAAGGCCGTTTTTATATCAGTGCCATCCATAAGCTAAACTTTGCTTTTAGTAGAAATAACCACCTGTTCTCCTTCTTTAAGGCCAGAAGTAATTTCGATCATACCGGTAGAATTTTTAAGCCCCGTCCGCACTTCTTTATCGACTAACTTTTTATTTTCTAAAACTTCCACGTATGTTTTACCTCCCTTATTTACAATGGCACTTATCGGTACATACAAAGTGTCCTCTGAAACAGCCGTACGGATGAGAACGTTAGCCGTCATTCCGGATTTGATACGCTCATCCACATCATCAAGCACAATAGTGGTTTCGTAATAAACTGCACCCTGAATCTCAGTTTCAGCCGGGTCAATAGAGACGACTCGGCCACTAAATTTTTGGTTTTCAATGGCATCAAATGTTACTTCAGTTTCTTGTCCGATTTTGACGTTGACTATCCTGTCTTCAATAATGTTTAATTTTATTTGGAGAACGTTCTCTGCGACAAACGACATAACGGGCTTTCCAGAGTTTACAATTTCCCCGACTTCGCCGTAGATTTTGGTTATTAGTCCTGACGATGGAGCTAAGATCATAAAATCTTCTCTTTGCGATATGGTTTTTTGCAGCAATGCTTCAGCTTGATTAACTTGCGCTTGATACACGGCTATGTCCGATGAACGGCTGGGCGCTTTCTTTAAAGTTAATTCAGCTAGTGCAGAGTTGTAGGCATTAAGATTTGAGACATAGTTGGCACCATTTTTATTTGGTATATCGATAGTCCACCTATCATTAGTTTGATAGCTGTTACTTGGAAATGCTATCAGTAGCCCCTTTGTTCCCAATGGTTGTGATAGCTCATCTTTGTTGCTCTTACCTTTTTCAATGCCATTGTAAGATATTTTATTTGTATTATTTAGTTCATTGTAGTCACTAAAAAACAATCGATATTGACCCTCCTGCAATCCGTTATAGCTACCAGTGATGACCGGAGCAATGTTTTTTCTAGCGTCATCATCTGATACGGCCACCAAGTTTTCAGAATAAAGCTTTCGTCTGGCATTTTCGACTTTAATCTCGGTTAACCTAATGTCTTCAGCTGAAGCTCCTTCAAGTAATTGATTTAATTTTGCTTTTTGTAATTCTATACCAGCTTTCATTTCAGAAACCTGGGCATCGATTTCGGTGGTGTCTTGTTTGGCAAGCACCTGTCCAGCCGAAACTGTTTCACCAACCCCAGTATTGATAGCGACTATTTTTCCACTACCTTTGAAATGTAAATCAATTTTAGTGGGGAATTCAATCTTTCCATTAGCGAAGACATCTTGCGATAGGGTACCTCTTTCCACTGAAACCAAATCTGTCGAGATGTTATTTTTTCTAGAAATCGTGATAACACCTATGATACTGACGATAACGACAATTCCTATAATAATAAATAAAGTTCTTTTTCTCATAAAATTTGGTTAATTAATAGAAAGATGGACATCTACAAATGATACTGATACATTAAGCTAATGAAAATGTTAAATTTCTTTACGATTAAGATAGTTTATCATAAAGAAATACGAGAAAATACGTTAGTAACATAACAATCTTAATCATGTCATCAGAAAAATCAAAAATACGTGAAGAGATAGTCAGTGATTTGATGGCATCAACTCGTAAAGAGATTCGTGCGGCGACTCTTTTTGTCCACACGATGTCGGAATTAACCGGGATGCATCCGACAGATATAAAATGCTTAGATTTTTTAAGTGATGTAAAATTTGCCACAGCTGGTGAACTGGCCAAGATCACCGGACTGACAAGTGGTGCCATTACAGCTGTTATAGATAGGTTAGAAAAAATCGGACTGGTAAAACGTGAAGCCGATAGTAACGATAGGAGAAAAATCATAGTAAGAATGACAGCCAACCACCCAAATAATTTAGAGTTTACAAAAAATGTTTTTCAAAATAAATTGCCTAATATTTTATCTGAATATAAAGACGAAGAGCTTAAGTTGATTATAGATTGGAACAGAAAATTGTCTGATATTTTCCACAGCGAAATAGAAAAGATAAAAACTACCAACAATAAGAAATCAAAACCTAAGTCAAAATCAAAAAATTCTTAAAAACTCACCTTTGTGACAGGCTGTTAGCCTGGTTCTGTTAGAATATAAGTATGGATAAATTAAACTTTTCTAAACAATTAATAAAAGGGAGGGTAGCAGAGATGATATTTGAACAAATGTTGAGAGATGCGGGAGGTTTTACTGTCTTAGGATTTGGGTATGAAAAAATAATCCCTGAGTTAGCTCGAAGGCAAACTAGTATTGAGGCTGAGAGAACGATGGAAATTATACGAAGAGCTCCAGACTTTGCAGTAATTAAGCATGCAACTAATAAAGTATATCTTGTCGAAGTGAAGTATATGTACAATATGACTACAGCTAAAGTTCTGTCTGCAGCTGAAAAAATGATTAATTCATGGGATCCTTCTTATTTATTCATAGTTACTCCAACTGGTTTTTATTTTGAATCAGTTAGATCGATTGTTGATAAAGAGGGTCAGATTGAGTCCTTTGGATATGATGCAGTAGCTCGGGATCTTCAAGATGAATACATAAATCTTTTAAATACATTTATAAAGTAATCACAGATGACAAAAGGGTTTAAGTTAAACTAATATGGGAACATTGGATTTTTAATAAATCGGTAATTTAGAAAAATAAAGGACTCTAACTTCGTCCTAGGTGGTTGAATAATAAAAAGAAGGGAGATGGAGAATGAGTTGGGATAATCTGGTTCCTTTAAGTAATTAATCACATGGATAACTATTTAGATATGTGTAATCTTAATTGAGTGTAAGTCTGAAAAATTAACCTACGTAGCTAGACAAATTTTGATAATTATCCTATTGTTCCTCATAGAAAGTTTTTGAATTAAACAAACCAATGAGGGGAGAGGAAAGATGCTCGGAACGTATCTTGTGAACTGGTCTGGACAATCTATTCCAGCGCCAGAGATGATGGTCATGCGTCGCGTGGCTGTGGAAATGCGCACCATCTTCGACGCGAAGGATGTTGGCTTTGTGCATGATATCTGCGAAGGTATTGTGCGCTATGAGAAAAATGCCATCTTCGGCGCGGTGGGCGGACTGTTCTTTTTTGGCGACTTCGGTTCAAAAAACGACCAGCCGAACACTGTCGATTTCTTTATCCCGCGCTATGCTCTGCATCTGCGCGGTGGGGAAGGAATGGTCGTTGGACAATCTGCGAGGAGAGAAGGTTCTCGCTTCAAAGTCGATGGTTATCCTGAAGATGTCGATCCCGATATTGCGCGGGGAGCCGGTCGTCTCAAGATTACGGTTCGACAAGAAGTATGATCTTCTACACTCCTCAACGAGTCGCTCACAATTCTCTGGAAAGAGTCGGTTGAGCGGCTTTTTCTTTTTAAAATTTTATAAAAATACGAATTGTATACTAATGATTAAGTTGTTTGAATATTAAAATTAGAATAGATGCTAAGGAGAGGAGGGTGTTTGCGACGTTCTAACTCTTGCGTAAAAACGAATTAAAAGGCATACTATCGGAGCTTTTTGGTCGTGCGTCAAGGTGCGGCCATTTTCAATTAAAAATATGGAAATCAGAAACATAGCAATTATCGCTCACGTGGACCACGGCAAGACCACTCTAACAGACGGTCTTATGGAATTTACCGGTGCTCGTGAAGGGGATTCATCAATGGACAGCAACGCTATCGAACAGGAGCGGGGTATTACTATATATGCCAAAAACACTTCAGTTGAGTATAAAGGAACAAAAATAAACATAGTTGATACGCCTGGTCACGCCGACTTTGGTTCTGAGGTAGAGCGGGTTCTGCGGTCTATCGACTCAGTATTATTGGTGGTGGATGCTCAGGAAGGACCAATGCCTCAGACTCGTTTTGTATTAAAGAAATCACTCGAATTAGGTCTTAAACCGATCGTAGTTATCAATAAGATAGATAAACCGGCCGCTGATCCTGATCGTTGTGAAGAACAGGTGTTGGAGCTGTTTTGGGAATTGGGAGCTAGTGATGAACAGAGTGAATTTCCAGTAGTATACGCAATTGGTCGCGATAAATTGGCTAAGCGTAAGATGGAAGATGAAATGACAGACTTGGCTCCAGTTTTGGATACTATTTTGGAGCATGTACCAGCAGCCAAAGGTTATGAAGAAGGAGAGCTATTGCGAGCTCAGGTCTTTAACCTTGGCTATGATAATTTTCTCGGCCGTTTAGCGGTGGCTCGTATTTATGAAGGAAAGATAGGTAAAGGTCAGTCAGTCTTCATCAAATCAGACGAGGAAGAAACCAGAAAAGGAAAGGTAGTTAAACTATCTAGTTATAAAGGTGTGATGCAAACAGAAGTGGATGAAGCTAAGGCCGGGGATATTGTTTTGATTGCTGGACTGGAGGATATAAATATTGGTGAGACTATTACCGATGATGAACAAGCAGAGCCTCTGACTGCGATTTCAGTTGATGAACCAACCGTGGTTATGCAGTTTTTGGTTAACTCCTCACCGTTTGCTGGGCGAGAAGGAAAGTATGTGACTAGTCGACAGATAGGAGAAAGATTAGATAAGGAATTAGAAATAAACGTTGGTTTACAGGTGAAGTCACAGGGTGATTCTTTTGAAGTACGTGGTCGGGGAGAAATGCATATATCGGTTCTGCTAGAAAATATGCGTCGTGAGGGTTATGAATTATCAGTGAGTCAGCCCAAGGTAATTATCAAGGAAGAAGGAGGAAAGAAATTTGAACCGTTTGAAGAAGTAACGATTGATATACCAAGTGAATACCAGGGTTCAATAATCGAAAGATTAAGTAACCGAGGTTTTATTATGCAGAATATGGTGACTCACGAAAACCAAGTAAGACTTACTTTTGAGGGTCCTACCCGGGGATTGTTGGGCTATAAAAACCAGTTTGTTATTGATACAAAGGGTGAAGGGATTTTAGCCTCACGTTTTCTCGAGTTCCGACCTTATGCGGGAGAGATTAAAAGACGACATGTTGGCTCAATGACTTCAATGGCTACAGGCAAGGCGTTAGGTTTTGCTTTGTTTGGCTTACAAGACCGTGGAGAATTGTACGTTGGTCCTGGAACGGAAGTTTATGAAGGAATGGTGATTGGTAACACTAATAAGGGTGAAGAGATGGTGGTAAATCCAACTAAGGGTAAGAACCTTACCAACGTGCGAGCGTCGGGAAGTGATGACGCTATCCAACTAACACCTCATAGACCGCTTTCAATTGAAATTGGTTTGGAAATTATGCAAGCGGACGAATATTTAGAAGTTTGCCCTCAGTCTGTACGATTACGAAAACAAGCTCTTAAAGAAGCTGACCGGAAGAAGATTTCTAATAAAGAATAAGTAGATACAAAAATTCTGTTTTTACTGTTGGCAAAATGTTTGATTCGTGCTTTAATAGCGTCAACAAAGCAGTTCTCCTCTTGAGATTCGTTCTCAAACGGAAGTTGATCAGGTGAAGAAGGTTTTGTCATTAATCAAATAAAACAAAGCACAATGACAGGAAAAATTGCACGTGTTACTGACCGAGGTTTCGGGTTCATTACCCCAGACGATGGTGAGAAAGACGTATTCTTTCATGCTAAGGATGTAGTTGATGTAGAATTCAACGACCTCCAAGACGGCGATGCTGTAAACTTTGATGTTGTAGAAGGTCCAAAAGGACCAGCAGCAGAAAATGTAACACGCGCTCAGCAAGAAACAGCTGCGTAATTCAAGTAATTACCTAGCACACCTAGACACTTCATAGTGTATAGAAAAAACACGAACCCCTAGGGGTTCGTGTTTTTTCTATTTCTATTTCTATTTCTAATTAGCTTTATTTTGCGTAAGGATCTTTTTCTGCATAAACAGAAATAGTGCGGCGTTTCCAGGCTTTGCCCTTTAGCCGGTGTTTATGAGAGCTGTATACTTTATGGATTATAAACTTCTCCCCTAAAAAATTGATTAACTCCTCCTCTCCATAGACATATTCTTGGACTCCAATCACTGGGTGGATATATGAATTTGGCTCATCTCCAGGATTCTCTTCGATTAGTCTTTTAGTGTGCAGATCTTCATCTTTAAGAAAGGTTTTCATAAACAAGTAACCTCCTGGCTTGAGAACACGATATATTTCATTACGCAAAAATTCACGCTCAGATTTTTTTAGGAAATGAGAAGACATCATATCCAAAGCTAATAATTGAGAATTATCCGGTACTGTAATTTCTCCGACCATAGATCTTATTTCAAACTTTAAGTTAGTTCCGTCTGCTAACCGCTTAGCTTCTTTGATAGCAGCGCTTGAAGAGTCGTAACCAATCCCGTGCATGCCAAAATTATTAGCTAAATATATTAAGTTACGTCCATTACCACAACCGAGATCTATAACCGAACTGGTAACGTTAAGAATCGTTCGTTTTGTTTTTTTCTCTAACCAACGACAAAACTTCATCAAGTCACCACTGGCTTCCTCAGATAGAGCTAAGTGTTCAGCTTTAGTGTATTCCTGGTCCCAAAAGGCAGTCCCGCGCCGGTTCTTTTTTTGATTTTTTACGTGTCTGGCCATAATTTGTGTTCAGATTAGCACAAAAGATTGTTTTTTACATGTAAAATCGTATTAAAGCTTTTTCATAATGTTATAATTTTACTTATGAAAGCATTATCTTATTTATTAGTTTCGTTCATTATCGTTTTTAGTATATTTTATGTTTATCTAAATCACTGGGACGATATTCTGTTTTCACTTTTTGGGATTGAATCTGAGTTTACTATTTATATTGGGGATCAAGCAATGAAGGTTACTGTAGCTGATACTTTAGCAGAGCGTAAGGTAGGGTTATCTAACGTTGCTGGTTTAAGGGATCTGCAAGGCAAATTACTGATTTTTGATGACGAAGATTACCACGGTATTTGGATGAAAGATATGTTGTTCCCAATAGATGTGATTTGGATAGATAATGATTTAGAAATTGTTCATATAGAAAGTAATGTACAACCAAGCTCTTATCCGGACACTATTTACGGACCGCCTAAGCCGGCTCGTTACATTCTTGAGACGAAGGCCTTTTTTGCTTCCTCTTACAAACTTAATGTAGGTGAGAAGATAAATATCCCGTCTGATTTATTAACTCCAGATATATCGAACAGATTACTGGGTCAGTGATTATTCTGTAGGTTTTTGACCTACTGAATATAGCTGCTTATTACCATTAATATAGACAATATTAACTGCATAATTTAGTTAAAGTCACTTTTGGTATGCTATTCTATTAGTACTTTATAGTTTATGTTTATAGTATGGATAATATCACTTACAGCCCTCAAACCACTTTAAAAAAAGACAAAGTAGAATCAGTTTTGCGCACAATCTCGCAAAATATACTCATTGCCATTTTCGGTCTATTACCACTCATCTTCATACCTTTGGCTTATCTGCCAATTGATTACGGTAAGATTGTTTTCGTTTCGTTCGCTGTATTAGTGTCTATAATCTTCTTCTGTCTTTCAATATTACGTTCCGGAGAGTTGAAATTATCTTTCCCGTTACCACTCTTGGCTTTGTGGGGGATTGCTGCGGTAGCCATCATTGCGTCTTTTTTCTCTGGTGATATCAGGGATTCTATTTTGGGGGATTATTTTGGTGTCTATACTTCTATCTTTGCAGTCATTACTGCCGTAGTAGCAACTGTTCTGGTGCTTTTCGGTCAATCTAAGACAGGTATTATGAAGCTGTATCTACTACTTTCTGGTAGTGCCTTTGTTTTAGCAATCTTCCATATCGTGCGATTATTTGTCGGTTCTGATTTACTGTATTTTGGACCGCTTAGTAATGCTATTAGCTCCACTGTCGGAGGATGGAATCAATTAGGTCTATTTTTCGGTCTGGTGATATTGCTATCGTTAATGGCTGTTGAACAGCTACCTCTTACTAAGTGGGGTAAGAGCTTCTTCTCAGTTTTAACAGTCTTGTCATTGATAATCCTCGCGATAGTAAACTTTACACCCGTTTGGACTGTCTTGGCGGCAGTAAGTTTGGTGATGTTGATGTTTAGTCTGACCAAAGACCGGTTCTCAAGCCAGGCTCAAAGTTCTACTGAATCAAGAACTTCTATCCAATCAATCATAACTTTGACTTTGGTTTTTATCTTCTCGCTGTTATTTATCTTCTGGGGCTCTTTTATCGGCACTCAAATAACTAAATGGACAGATATAAACTACACAGAGGTACGACCATCGCTGACTGCTACAGTAGATATTGCTAAAAATGTCTATAAGGAGAATATAATCGTTGGTAATGGTCCTAATAACTTCGTCGATGCTTGGAGACTGTACAAAGATCCGAGTTTGAACGCTACTATCTTCTGGAACTCAGACTTTGTTGCTGGTAGCGGCCATCTACCAACTCTCTTTGTTGGAACTGGATTGCTAGGTATCTTCGCCTTCATTATCTTCCTGGCGTTTTGGTTCAGAGCAGGTGTGAAAGTATTTACTAGCTCACAAAAGGAGGACCAATTCTGGTCTTTTACAGCTAGTTCTTCCTTTGTCGCTGCTACTTATATTTTGTTGATGTCATTCTTCTACACATCAGCTACAACAATGTTGTTACTCTTGGCGGTTTTCATTGGTGTCTTTAGTGTCGCTTATATAAATATAGTAAAAACTAAATCTCTAAATCTTTCAGTAATGAATAAAAAATGGTCAATCATCTTAATGATTGGTTTAGTTATGGTTACTATCGTTGCTTCAACAGCAGGAATGTATCTCTTAGCTAAGCACTATGTTTCTGTAGCGACTTACAGCCGAGCTGTTGTTTCTCTAGGAGCAGGAGCTGATTTTGAAGAGGTACAAGCTAATATCGTTGAAGCGTACAATATATACAATAACAATTCTTACCTTAGTCAATTGGCTAGATATCAGGCAATTATGATGGGTTCTTTACTACAAATTCCAGAACCAACTCCTGCCGAACAACAATCTTTCCAACAAGCTGCGGCTAATGGCCTAAGTGCTATTAACCTAGTGATTGGTAAAGATGGTACCAATGCCAGCAATTACGCTATTCAAGGAATCATTTATGGAAACTTAGCCGCCGCTGGTGTAGAAGGGTCTATGGAGAAAGCTCTAGAATCAATCGCAAATGCCCGTAAGTATGACCCAACCAATCCTGAGTACTATCTGTTGGAGGCTCAAATCTGGTTGCGTGGAGGAGATCAGGACAAGGCTCGTGAATCGTTAGATCAAGCTTTACAACTCAAGCCCAACTACATAAATGCTCTATCCCTGATAGCACAGTTAGAAATAGCGACCGGAAATACAGACCAAGCCATTTTGGCGACTGAAGCAATAGTTTTGTCCGACATTAATAATCCAGCTAGTCATTACCAGCTTGGTGTACTTTATCTATCATCTGATCGTTTAGCTGAGGCTGTTAAAGAATTTCAAGCAGCTGTTACCTTAGATAAAGATTATGCCAACGCAAGATACTTTATGGCTGTAGCGTTTGCTCGTCTAGATAAAAATGATGAAGCTTTAGAGCAATTAACAAAGGTACAAGAACTTAACCCAGATAACGCTATGGTAGCGGAGGCTATTGCAGCTGTTAAGTCCGGTCAGTTTGGTCGTGGTGATGCTTATTCAGACGGACAACCTGTTGAAGATGGAGAAGAAGGAGCGACCGAGAAAAAGCCAGGAATAACTAAAGAGGATCTAGAGTCACCTTTAGTGACATCAGTGAACCCAGTAACAGGTGAGACAGCTAACGAACAAGTTTCTGATACAGAGACAAATTCTTCTAACGAATAATCTACCGATACGATAATATCGAGCTAAATGGTTAAGAAAGTAATCAAAATGATGTACAAGGAAGTTCGTGGCCTGCACCAGGCTGCGTACGTACTGGCCTTGTTTACTTTCGGTTCACAACTTTTAGCTTTAGTTAGAGACAGGACTCTGGCTCACCAATTTGGAGCCGGAGTAGAAATGGATCTCTATTACGCTGCATTCCGTATCCCTGATTTGCTCTATGTTTTGTTTGCCTCGACTTTGTCAGTCTATGTATTGATACCGTTTGTTAGTACTAGACAACGGCATGAAGATGGGGAAGGAGCAAGAAACCTCCTTAGTCAAGTATTCAGTATCTTTTTGATTATTTATGTCTTGCTGGCTGCTTTATTGATTTTGTTTACACCGGTTATCTTACCTTGGTTATTTCCTGGCCTGAGTTCTTATTCTGATAGTTTAATAACGATGACTAGAATACTGCTCTTACAACCATTGTTCTTAGGTATTTCTAGTTTGTTTGGAGTGGTTACGCAGTTGGGACACCGCTTTGTGCTCTATGCTATCAGTCCACTTATCTATAACCTCGGTATTATTGCCGGTATTATTATCCTGTATCCTTTGTTCGGTCTTTCCGGCTTAGCTTACGGTGTTGTTCTTGGTGCGCTTGGGCATATGTTAGTTCAGTGGCCACTGGTACGGGGAAGTGCTTTGGCTTTTAGGTTTACTTTCAAACTTGATTTTCAGATGTTGAAGAAGATATTTGCGGTATCTATACCACGAGCGGCTACCTTAGCTATGTCCCAAGTTGTTCTGTTGGTTTTTGTCAGTATAGCTAGCTTGATGTCAGTTGGTTCGGTCGCTGTTTTTCAGTTTGCCTATAATCTTCAAGCGGTCCCATTAGCGGTTATTGGGGCTAGTTACTCGATTGCGTCTTTCCCTCTGTTGGCCAGTTTGTATGCATCAGAGCAGTATGTAAAATTTAGAATCCATATTGTTTCCACCCTTCGTCATATTATGTTTTGGGCCATTCCTATCATTGGATTGGTGATCGTACTGCGAGCGCAGCTAGTGCGTGTGGTACTTGGATCAGGGCAATTCAACTGGGCGGATACCAAATTAACCGCTGCTATTTTAGCTATCTTGGTTGTATCACTTTGTGCACAAGCTATTAATCTCCTCATCATCAGGACTTTTTACGCTGGTGGTTACACCAAAATTCCTTTCCTAGTTACCTTCGTCGGCTCTTTGGTAGCGATAGGTTCTCTGTATTACTTATATATTGTTTATGATCCGAGTTTGGCAGTATTTAGTTATTTGACCGATTTTATGCGCTTAGGTTCAGTACCTGGGTCTGAGGTTTTGATTCTTCCGATTGCGTACAGTCTGGCTTTATTACTGCAATCTATTGTATTAACAATCATTGCTGCTTACAAATTCTCTATTCCTTTTGCTTGGTTTGGCAAGCATTTATTACATGCGACGATGGCCGCAGTGGTAGGAAGTATGTTTTCTTATACAGCTTTGAACTTCTTTGTGGTCGGTATCAATCAAGAGACTTTTATAGGTATCTTTATACAAGGTTTTCTCGCTGGTTTAGCCGGTTTGGTTGGAGTAGTAATGGCTTATTATTTACTAAGAACACCAGAATTAAAAGAAGTAGTTCAGGCTTTTAGAGGCAAATTGTTCTGTGTTGATGTCGTAGCCCCGCAGGAAGATGTTATATAAATAACCTTTATAATAGAAATATCTGCCTCAAATAGTGGTATGCACAATGCGGCTGTGTTATAACTGAGTCTCATTTTATATGAAGCATATTAGAAATTTCAGCATCATCGCCCATATTGATCATGGCAAGTCCACCTTGTCTGATCGTATGCTCGAAGAGACAAAAACTGTCGAAACCAGACTGATGAAAAATCAGATGCTTGATTCTATGGAATTAGAGCGCGAGCGAGGTATTACTATCAAGATGCAACCCGTGCGTATGCTCTATGATCACGATGGAGTCGAATATGAGTTTAACCTAATAGATACTCCTGGTCACATCGACTTCTCTTATGAAGTATCTCGAGCTCTTAAGGCCGTGGAGGGAGTATTGTTGTTGGTTGATAGTACTCAAGGTGTGCAGGCACAAACACTTTCGGTTCTGCAAATGGCTAAAGACCAAAAACTTACCATCGTTCCAGTTCTAACTAAGATTGATGTTCCGCACGCACGGGTGGAGGAAGTAGCATCTGAGCTGATTAGCTTGCTTGGTTGTACACGGGAAGATATTTTAGCTGCGTCTGGCAAGACTGGTGAAGGAGTATCTGATCTTCTGTATGCAATTGTCGATCGTATTCCGCCACCAAAACCTTCTGAAATTGATTCTTTCCGCGGACTTATTTTTGATTTTCAGTATTCTAATCACCGCGGAATAATTATTTACCAAAGAGTTTTTGATGGTCAGGTTAAAAAAGGTGACGAACTGAAGTTTGCTGCGAGCGGAAAAATTTTCACTGCCCTTGAGGTTGGGATTCTGTCACCGACAGAAGTTGTTACCGATGAACTTTTTGAGGGTGAGATTGGTTATATTGTGACCGGTATCAAAGAACCAGGAGTGGCAGCGGTGGGTGACACGCTGATCAAAGCCAAAAGCGAGACGCCAGCCTTGCCTGGCTACCAAGAAGCACCACCAGTTGTATGGGCTACTGTTTTTCCAGCTAGTCAGGATGATTTTACTTTCCTCAAGCAAGCCCTTGATCGACTAAGCTTATCTGATTCATCACTGTCGTACGAAGAAGAAGCCTCGGGTGTGTTAGGTCGTGGTTTTCGTTGTGGTTTTTTAGGTATGTTGCACCTTGAGATTATTACCGAACGTCTACGACGAGAGTTTGATTTGGAATTAATTATTACTACTCCTTCTATTTCATACGAAATAACCAATAGTGAAGGAAAAATAGATGAAGTCTATGCAGCCTCACGTTTTCCTGATTATGGTGACAAGGTTTCGATCCGAGAGCCGTGGATACTAGGCCAGATTATTTTGCCAGGTGATTATATTGGTAATGTTATGACTTTGCTCTATGAGCATGAAGCCAGCGTTATTGATACCGAAGTTTTCGGTGACGGTCGAACTCTTCTGTCGATAGAGATGCCGTTGCGGGAGTTGATGAGAGGTTTTTTTGATAAATTAAAAAACGCCTCTTCTGGCTACGCTTCGCTATCTTATGAGATAGCAGAAATGCGACCAGCCGACGTGGTTCGTCTTGATGTTTTGGTAGCTGATGAGATCGTTCCTGCTTTCTCTAGGGTGGTCGGAATGAGAAGGGTAGAGACAGAAGGTAAGGCAGTGATAGATAAATTATATAAAGCTCTACCCAGACAACAGTTTGTCTTAAAGCTACAAGCTAAAGCAATGGGTCGGGTATTAGCCGCTAAAAAAATATCTGCTTTAAAGAAAGACGTGACAGCTAATCTCTATGGTGGAGACATAACCCGTAAAATGAAACTACGCGAAAAGCAAAAGCGCGGTAAAAAGCGCGCTTTGGAGCAAGGGTTAGGTAAGGTTCATATCCCTCATGAAGTATTTATGAAGGTAATTAAAGAAGAGTAAAATATTATGCCAGTAGTCCGGTAAGGCCGCTTAAACCTCCTGAGTAAGCAAAGATCATTGAAATAATTATTAAAATTGCGATTATAACCCAAACCCATTTGATAGCTTGTTTGGTACGTTTATTATAAAGAAAAGACATAATGCTACAATAATACCACATGGCAAACTTTGGACGAAAGAAGAAATTCACGGATTACCTCTATACTAAACCTGTTATTCTGGTGTTGTTTTTGATCTTTATATTTTTAACTATTAGTGTGTATGAGCGTTATACGATTGAGAGAGAAATGTCTCATCGTCGCAGTGAAATAGAAGCTGAGCAGAAAGCCCTGACTGTCCGGAAGGATGAGATACAAAAGAAGGTGGATTACTTGCAAGCGGAACGTGGTATTGAAGAGGAATTACGGAAAAAATTCGATGTTGCTAAAGAAGGGGAGCAGGTGGTCATACTTTTAGGTGAAACTTACCAAGAAACACCGCCAGAGGAAGAACCGAAAGAAGTAAAAAAATGGTATCAATTCTGGCGCTAATTTGTTTTTTCAGACCCGCTGACAAAATAATTTATCTGCGTTATAATATAACTTATGGCAAAACAAGTAACAATTTACAGTACGCCGGTTTGTCACTTTTGTCATGCCGCAAAAGCGTACTTCGATGAAAATAACGTAGAGTATACTGAATTTGATGTAGCTTCTGACGAAGCAAAACGAACTGAAATGATTGAGATGACAGGCCAGATGGGTGTGCCAGTTATCCGTATCGGTGATGATGTGGTGATTGGCTTTGATGAGTCAAAGATCAAAGAACTACTAGCTGCTTAATAGAAAATAACATAAAAATAGCCGGGGCTTTGCCCCGGCTATTTTTATGTTAAAGTATCAAACCATCCCGCCCCGATAGTTCAATGGATAGAACAGCTCCGTCCGCGGGACTAAAATAGTTTGGGAAACTATTTTAGATGGTTCGACTGAAATGAGTCGAACTGTATAATAATCAAACCATCCCGCCCCGATAGTTCAATGGATAGAACAGCTCCGTCCTAAGGAGAAAATGTGGGTTCGACTCCTACTCAGGGCACAAAATTAAAGAACGCAAAACGAATACTTGGAGTTTTAATAGACTATAATTTTGCCATGAGGCAGGAGTCGAAGAGGTTAACTGCGATTTTGAAGTATGAAAAATCGCGATAACCTGTACTGAAACTGTAAACAAGTTTTCTAAAACTACATTCGTATTACATTTATAAGTGAAACTTCTAAATAAATACTCACTTGTTTCAGTAGAGTGCAAGAGTACTTAATAGAATTAGAGTGTAACGAATAATTATACTTAGTAACTCGTGACCACAAATAAACATTGGATAAAATTCATTTTTAATCAGACTGGATGATATAATTACCGTTATGGAAACAGGGAATGATGATAATACAATACAGTCTTTACTGAAACAGAATAAAGCCTTGCTGGAAGAAAATAATTTTCTATTAAAGAAAATTCGCCGGACTGGAGCGATTGGTTTTTGGTTTAGGATCGTTTGGTACTTAGTTTTGATCGGTTTGCCATTTGCTTTGTATTTCTACATACTAGAACCATATTTCAATGCGCTGGGTTCGAATTATGAAGTTTTTAAGGCAGGGATTGGGGAAATACCAGGTCTTAGAGGCTTAGATACTTTGCTGGAATCATTCGGTCAATAACAGAGTTGCAACAATAGCTTAAAGGGCTTAAAAAATCTTTATAATATGCTATTATATTCGCCACTTGCTCAATAAGTGATATTTTTTTGCAAGTAATATTCATTAGCTTGGGTAGCTCAGTTGGTAGAGCATTCGCCTGAAGAGCGAAGGGTCAGCAGTTCGAGCCTGCTCCCAAGCACAAAGAAAACCCGCGTGAGCGGGTTTTCGACTGCTTGGGAAGTAAGCAAATGGTTTTGCTTACGGGCAGGCTCGAAAGAGGTTTGTTTATTTTTGCTAT
>CAZSZB010000009.1:0-1517 GCA_964611205.1 uncultured Candidatus Saccharibacteria bacterium
GGTCAGTGAAAGAGTGTGTCAACCTGGTCGAAGACTGGTATGAACGGGGCATCACCTTCAAAAGCCTCTCTGAAGACGTGATTGATACCACTACCAGCTCCGGCCGGTTTATCCTGCAGATCATGGCTGCCATCGCTGAACTCGAAAGTTCGATCATCGGTGAACGTGTTGCAGCCGGCATGGCTAGGGCCAAAGCCCAGGGAAAGAAGCTCGGCCGGCCGGCTCACAAGATTGAAACCAGTGAGGTGGTTAAGGCCTATAAGGCGGCTGGTACCTATTCAGGGGCTGCCAGATTGTTATCCGTCAGAGGCAAAGTAGTGACGCCAGGGTTTGTACAGTTGCGACTTAAGAGAACATAGTTGAATATGGTAAGTCAAGTGACAAGAATTGCCCAATAGGTGTGATAAAATAGCTTCATGGAAGATAACATTTTGAGCAAAGATCAAAAAGCGCTAGTAGATTCGCTGTTTTTAAGAATCGAACCTGGTATCAAGCAATTAATACCTAAAGCTACCGTTATCGATCTTATGAAGTATAAATCTGCGTTAAAACAAACTCTAGTAAATATTGTTATAAAACCAAACGAGTTTTCTCTAGCTGGGGCTACTGAGTACATTGAATATGGCTATCGGGACTTTCAAGCGGCAAAGCTGCTTTATAGAAATGGTGAAGTCGCACCGAG
The DNA here is from genome assembly GCA_964611205.1 of uncultured Candidatus Saccharibacteria bacterium. Lineage (GTDB taxonomy): Bacteria > Patescibacteriota > Minisyncoccia > Phycocordibacterales > UBA918 > OLB19. The sequence goes on from CAZSZB010000009.1 coordinate 683, forward strand.
TATATACCACATTTCACAGGCCTACGAGAAAGCCATAAAAGCGTTCTGTGCTGCGGTTGGAGTTACAACTTTGGAAGAACTACGTATACATTGTGCTCCTCGAATACTATTGCAAATGATAAAAACCCATTTGAATACTGAGATGGCCAATATTTTAAAATCCTTGCACAATAAAGACTATAGAGATTTATTAAAGCAAGCGAATAGGCTTGTTAATAGTGAGCCAAGTAAATTGGCAAAGCTAAGTATGAAATCAACAGACCGGGAAGTAGGTATTGAAGATCTAATTTGTTTAGCTGATAATTTATTAGCAGCTAATCCTCAACTGGAAGAAACAGAAACCGCGGCTAAAAACGTGTTTATGTACTATTTACCTGAATACTCTGAATACATTGATTCTTTTTCTACCATTGTTTTGGGCCAGGCATCAGGGCAATGTTATCTTTTTGGCTTAATCACTTATGCTCATGAAAACTATACCCGATACCCGAATGGCATTTTAGCGATTACAGAGTATGCTGATCCACTTGGAATAGTGCAAGCTGCACCACTACTGATTGAACGAATTCCAAAAACACTCGAGATTGTTAAGCAGGTAATATCAATGCAAGCGGTATAAGCTGACAAATAAATACATATTCTTGAATTGAGGCGATCATTTATCAGTTTTAAACTAGAATTTAATTTTGCTTAAGGGTTAGCTAACAATCTTCACAAAACCACGCTCTGTTAAGTCTAATAATTCCTGAGTAAAACTGACATTACTGAAAACGTTCACAAAAGAACTCTTTTTATTTCCGCGTAAATGTTACGTGGGAGTTTGATAATAATCCTA